>NZ_JALLPO010000023.1 GCF_023276435.1 Sphaerisporangium perillae | reverse complement strand
GCGCCCGGCGGTGGTTCGGGTGGGCCGGGGGCGTCGGGGGATGGCTTGGGCGGGCGGGGGGCGCCGGGGGATGGTGGGGATGCGGGTGAGGGGCGCCCCGTTGTGCATCGTGATCCGATCGGGGAGCTCGCGCGGGCGGCCGGGCACGACGATCCGGAACGGTGGTGGGAGGACGCCGTCGAGCATCGCGGGGACACGCCCTTCGAGGTGATCGCCGAGGCGATGGCGGCGGTCAGGGAGGGGTACCTCCCGCACGAGCACGAGGCGCGGCGCGAGGCGTACATGCGCAAGACCATGCGCACCGCCTTCAAGGAGGGGTACGAACGCGTCGCGGTGGTCTGCGGCGCCTGGCACGTGCCCGCCCTGCGTGAGCTCGGCCCGGCCGCGCCGGATGACCGCCTGCTGCGCGGGCTTCCCAAGGTGAAGGTCGAGATGACCTGGGTTCCCTGGACCTACGGGCGCCTCGCCTCCTGGAGCGGCTACGGCGCCGGCATCACCTCGCCGGGCTGGTACGACCACCTGTTCACCGCGCCCGACCGCCCGATCGAGCGGTGGCTCACCGCGGCCGCCGGCGTGCTGCGTGAGGAGGACCTGCCGGTCTCCTCCGCCCACGTCATCGAGGCCGTGCGGCTGGCGGACGGCCTCGCGATCGTCCGGGGACGCCCGCTGGCCGGGCTGAGCGAGGTGACCGAGGCGGTCCGGGCGGTGCTCTGCGAGGGCGACGAGCTGCCGGTGGAGTTGATCCAGCGGCGCATGGTCGTGGGGGAGCGTCTGGGCCGCGTCCCGGACGGCACGCCCATGGTCCCGCTCCAGCGCGATCTGCGCGACCGGCAGCGACGCCTGAAGCTCCGGCCCGACGCCCTCGAACGCGACCTCGATCTCGATCTGCGCAAGCCCCTCGATCTCGATCGCAGCCGCCTCCTGCACCGGCTCGGCCTGATCGGGGTCGAATGGGGCTCGCCGCGTGAGGCGCGGGGCAAGGGCACCTTCCGTGAGTCCTGGACGCTCGAATGGCGTCCCGAGTTCGACATCGACCTCATCGAGGCGAGCGGGTACGGCACCACCGTCCCGGCCGCGGCCGCCGCCCGGGTGCGCGAGCTCGTCGATCTCGGCTCCGCGCGGACGGCCCGGCACGCGGGGCACGGGCCTGCCGCCGCCTCCCCTCCGAGATCGCTGGCGGAGCTCACCGGGGTGGCGGAGCGCTGCCTGCTCGCCGACCTGCCGGAGGCCCTGCCCGAGGTCCTGTCGTCGATCGCGACCAGGGCGGCGCTCGACAGCGACGTCACCCACTTGATGGCGGCCCTGCCCGCGCTGGTACGCGCGCAGCGGTACGGCGACGTGCGCGGCACCCCGGCCGAAGGCCTGTCGGTGATCGTGGAGTCGCTGCTGAGCCGCATCTGCGCGGGGCTCTCGGCGGCGGTGACCGGGCTGGACGACGACTCGGCCCGCGAGTTGCTGGGGCACGTCGACGCCGTCCACGCGTCGATCGGCCTGCTGGAGTCCCGCAGGGAGGGCTGGCTGGCGGCGCTGCGGGGAGTCGCCGAGCGGCGCGACCTGCACGGGTTGATCGGCGGCAGGCTCACCCGCATCCTGCTCGACGCGGGCACGATCCCCGCCGAGGAGGTCGCGCGGCGTATGTCCCGGTCGATGTCGGCGGGCAATCCTCCCGCGCGGGCAGCGGCCTGGGTGGAGGGGTTCCTTTCGGGCAGCGGCCTTCTGCTCGTCCACGACGCGGGCCTGCTCGGCCTCATCGACACGTGGCTGACCGGCCTGACGGAGGAGGCGTTCGTCGACGTGCTTCCCCTGCTCCGCCGGACCTTCGGGGCCTTCGCGCCACCCGAACGCCGGGCCATCGGCGGAAGGGTCTCCTCCGGTGAGACCGGCAGGGCCACCGCCCCCGAAGCCGACGAAAACCGCGCGGCCCCGGCCGTGCGCACCGTACTCACGATCTTGGGGAGCGGCTGATGCGCCGGCGTGCCAGGTGGAGGAAGTGTCCGGGGGAACCGTTCGGGCGCGGGACGAGTGGAGGGATCGGCTGATGGACGAGCGGTTGCGGCGGTGGCGGCTGGTGCTGGGCGGCGAGGCCGACGGCACGGGCTGCGCCCTCGGCGGCAGGGACGCCCAGATGGACGCGGCGCTCGCCGCGCTGTACAACGGCGGCCGGGGCACCGGCGAGGGAGGGCGCGGGGGCGGCGACGCCGAGCGCGGTGCGGGTCTCGGCGCATCGGCGCCCCGGGTCGCGCGGTGGCTCGGGGACATCCGCTCGTACTTCCCCTCGACGGTCGTCCAGGTGATGCAGAAGGACGCCATCGAGCGGCTCAACCTCACCCGCCTGCTGCTCGAACCCGAGATGCTCGAGGCCGTCGAACCCGACGTCCACCTCGTCGGCACGCTGCTGTCGCTCAACCGGGTGATGCCCGAGACCGCGCGGCGGTCGGCACGCGCGGTCGTCAGGAAGGTGGTCAGTGATCTGGAACGCCGGCTGGCGCAGCGCACGAGGACCGCCGTCACCGGGGCGCTCGACCGGTCGGCCCGCACCCACCGGCCGCGCCGGGCCGCCGACATCGACTGGGACCGTACGATCCGCGCCAACCTCAAGAACTACCTGCCGGAGAAGAACACCGTCGTGCCGTCCCGGCTGGTCGGGTACGCCCGCAGGCAGCGCGCGGTGATCCGCGAGGTCACGCTCTGCATCGACCAGAGCGGCTCGATGGCGGCGTCGGTGGTGTACTCCAGCGTCTTCGGGGCGGTGCTCGCGTCGATGCGCTCGCTCCGCACCTCCCTTGTGGTGTTCGACACCAGCGTGGTGGACCTCACCGACCAGTTGCACGATCCCGTGGAGCTGCTGTTCGGGACGCAGCTCGGCGGTGGCACCGACATCAACCGCGCCATCGCCTACTGCCAGGGCCTGATCACCCGTCCCGCGAACTCCATCTTCATCCTCATCAGCGACCTGTACGAGGGCGGGGTCCGGGAGGAGATGCTGCGCAGGGTCGCGGCCATGACGGCGGCCGGCGTTCAGGTGATCGTGCTGCTCGCCCTCTCCGACGAGGGCCAGCCGCACTACGACCGTGACAACGCCGAGGCGCTGGCCGCCCTGGGCGTCCCCGCTTTCGCCTGCACGCCGGACGCCTTCCCCGGCCTCATGGCCGCCGCCATCGAGCGTCGCGACATCGCCCAGTGGGCAGAACGCACCCTCGCCGTCCGCGCCGCGACGTGAGGAGCCCGGCCGTACCAGGACGCGAGGAGTCGATCCTGCCGGGATGTGAGGGGCCGGAGCTGCCGGGCACGAGGGGCCGGTCGTACCGCTGGGGACGGTTCAAGACTGGGGGACGGCTCAAGATTGTGGACGGCTTAGGACCGTGGGGCGGCTTAGGACGAAAGTCCGAGGGAGGGGGCGGATGTGGCCGGTGAGGATGGCCCCTACGTTGGACAGGTGTCCTCAGCTGTGATCGATCCTCCCGTCAGCGCGCCTCCCGGTGTGCTCAGCCGTCCCTACCGGGGGCTGAGCGCCGGGATGGTCGCCCTCGTGCTCCTCATCGCGTTCGAATACCTCGCGGTGGCGACGGCCATGCCGGTGGTCGCCCGGTCGCTGGACGGGTTACCGCTCTACGGGCTCGCCTTCAGCGGGTCGATGGCGGCGAGCGTGATCGCCACCGTGGCCGGCGGCCGGTGGAGCGACGTCCGGGGACCGGTCGCGCCGCTGTGGGCGGGGGTCGGCGGGTTCACCGCCGGGTTGCTCATCGCCGGGCTGGCGCCCACGATGCACGTTCTGATCATCGGCCGTTTCGTGCAGGGCATCGGCGGCGGGCTGTTCTCGGTGGCGCTGTACGTCGTCGTGGCGCAGGTGTACCCCTCGGTGATGCACCCGAGGGTCTTCTCCCTGCTGGCGGCGGCGTGGGTGCTCCCCTCCATCGTCGGCCCGGCGATCACGGGCGCCGTCGTGGAGCACATCGGATGGCGATGGATCTTCCTCGGCATCCCGCTGTTCGTCGCCCCGGCCGCCGTGGTGCTCTGGCGAGGGATGGCCGGGCGGGCGACGGCCGCCCCGCCGCAGGACGGGCCGCAGCCGGCGCCCTCCCGCGCCGGGTTCGGACCCCTGCTGGCATGGGGCGCCGTGGTGGCCGTCGGCGCCGCGCTGCTCCAGTACGGCAGCGGTCTCGGCGGAGGCGGGTACGTGCTGCTCGTGGCGGGGCTGGTCGTCCTCGCCGTCGCCCTTCCCCGGCTGCTGCCGCGCGGCACGATGCGCGCGGCACGGGGGTTCCCCACCGTGGTCCTCCTGCGCGGCCTGGCGGCCGGAGCGTCGTTCGCCGCCGACGTGTTCGTGCCGCTCATGCTGACGGCGGAACGGGGGCTCAGTCCGACGCAGGCGGGTCTCTTCCTCACCGGGTCGGCGCTCACCTGGTCGCTGGCGTCGTGGATCCAGGGGCGCGGGCGGTACGACCGGAAGCTGCTGCTGCGCGTCGGCACCTCGCTGCTCACCGCGGGCATCGCCGGCACGGCGCTCCTGGCCTTCGACGCGGTTCCGCTGCTCGCCGGCCTGGCCGCCTGGCTGTGCGCCGGGTTCGGCATCGGCCTTGTGTACCCGACGCTGTCGGTCCTCACCCTGGAGCTCTCCGACGCGGGGGAGGAGGGCAGGAACAGCTCCTCGCTGCAGATCGGCGAGTCCGTCTTCTCGGTCGTGGTCATCGCCGTCACCGGCGCGGTGTTCGCCGGGTTCGGCGCGGCCTGGTGGGTGTACCTGGCCTGCTTCGGGCTGATCGTCGGCCAGGCGGCGATGGGCCCGCTGATCGCGGGCCGGGTCCAGCGCTGAAGGTCCCCCCCATCCGGCGGGGCCGCGGCCGTACCTCTCCACGGCCGTACCTCCGTCCACGGCCGTACCTCCGTCCACGGACATCCTCACGGCGGCGCGTCGTCCACGGCCGTACCTCTGGCGCGCCGTCCACGGCCGTCCTTCCGGCGGCGTCTCCACGGCCGCCCGCGCGGCCGAACGTCGTGCGCCGGCGGGACGATCATCGCTGGCGGGAACCCCTCGGCGACCAGCGGAAGGTTTCCGCGCGGACGGGCCGCGTTTGGTGCGCGTCCGCGCAACGGGCACCATGGAAGGGATAGGTGTTCGACGAGGGGGTTCCATGCCGCGTGTTCGTGAGCTCGAGGTCTTCCGGCTGGTGCTGCCCTACGGCAGGCGTCCGGAGAGCATCCTGGTCAAGCTCACCGACTATGGCGGCATGACCGGCTGGGGCGAGGTCGTGCAGTCCGCCGAACGCCGGCCGGTCCGGGGGGCGACCGCGGGCCGGGCGGTCCAGGACACGGCACGCCCCCACCATGAACGGCCGCACGCGGCCGCCGCCGCACCGGCGATCTCCGGTGACGACGCCGGAGGGACCGCTCGCGAGGAGGGCGAGACCGAGGAGGACCTCCACGGGAGGGCGGTGCACGAGCGGGGGGAGGGCGACCGCGAGGATCTGCTCGCGAAGACGTGGACGACGCTGGAGGAGTCGCTGGGCCCGGCCCTCCTCGGCGTCGACTGGGAGCACCCCGACGAGCTGGGCACCGTCCCCGGCGGCACCGCGGTGGACCTGGCCTGCTGGGACCTGTGGGCGCGGATGCAGGGCGTACCGCTGGCCCACGCGCTCGGCGGCAGCCGCACGTCCCTGATGGCCACCGTGCGGCTGGCCGCGGAGCGGTCCCTGGAGGCGATGGTCGCCCGGGTCAACCGGCACGTGTGCGCCGGGTACGCCCACGTGACCCTCGACGTGCACCCCGGGTGGGACGTCGAGCCGGTGCGCGCGGTGCGGCAGGCGTACCCGGCCCTGGCGCTCTCGGTGGACGGCCGGGGCGCCTACACCGACCTCACGGCGCTGGAGGCGCTGGACGCCTACGACGTGACCGCCATCGAGCGGCCTTTCGGCGGCCCGTACACCCCCGCCGACCTCGATCTGCACGCTGAGCTGCAGGAGCGGATCTCGTCGCGGGTGGCGATCGAGGTCCACTCGGTGGCGGCACTGGAGGAGGCCATCGCGGCGCGGGCGGGGAGGGCGCTGCTGCTCCGCCCGTCCCGGTTCGGCTCGCTTCGCGCCGTACGGACCGCGCACGACCGGGCGATGGCGGCGGGATGGGACATCACCGCCGCCGGGGGGAGGGGCACCGGCCTCGCGCGCGCCGCCACGGTGGCGGTCGCCAGCCTGCCGGGGTGCACGCTGCCCAGCGATGTCACCGAGCCGCCGCGCAGCGCCCAGATCGTGACGCCGCCGGTCGGAGCCTCCGGCGGCGTCGTCGCCGTCCCCCTCACCCAGCCAGGCCTCGGCCACCTCGTCGACGAGGACCGTGTCCGGCGGCTGGCCGGCGATTCGTTCCGCCTCTGAGCGGATCGGATCCGCTCGAGGCGCGAGCGGGCGGGAGGCGGGACCTCACCGGATCGACTGGTCGTGCTGGAAGATGTTGTGCGGGTCCCAGGTGCGCTTGGCCTTCAGCAGGCGCTCGTAGTTGTCGCCGTAGTAGAGGCGGTACCAGGGCACCTTGGAGGTGTTCCACTCGTCGCTGCCGAGGTCGCGGTCGGGGTAGTTGATGTAGCAGCCGTCCGTGACCGCGTCGGGGTCGACCGCGCCGTCGGTCGCGGCGGGCACGGGGACGCCGCCGGACGCGTGGTAGACCCTGCGGTAGAGCTCGCGTATCCAGCGCTCGTGGACGTCGTCCTCGGCGGGGTCGGTCCAGTAGGTCTGGTACTGCAGCTTCATGATCGAGTCGCGTTGCGCCACGGCCGTCTCGTGCGCCCCCACGGCGTTGATCCGGCATCCGTAGGTGTCGACCTGGATCAGCGCCTCAGGGTTTGCGTACTCGGTGTTGTCGTAGTCGTTGCCTGGGACGTCGGTGCCGTCGCGCGTGCCGGACAGGAAGTTCCATATGGCCTTGATCTGGTCGTCAGGGAACGGTTTGCGCATATAGGCGGATTTGTACTTGCCGCGCTGGTTGGCGCCCGAGCCGTTGAGCGTCTGCGTCGCCTGGATCCAGGGCACCAGGCGTGGTTCGGCGTGCATCTCACCCATCTGGGGATGCTCGCCCATCCGCACGTCGAGCGTGGTGCGCGGGAGGCCGACGCCGTCCTCCACCTGAGCGAGGAACGCGTCGAGCCGGTCGCGCCCGGCCGCGGGGTTGGTGGCGTCGATCTGGGTGATGAGCCCGATCTTGCCGGCGGCCCGGTGGGTGAGCTTCAGCAGGGAGAACAGGCCGGCGTATTCGCTGCCCGGATGGCTGTTCTCGGCGCAGAACCGTGCGAAGTTCCCGGTGAGCCGGGCGAAACGGTCGTAGGTCATGTCCTCCCAGGGCCAGGCGATGGCGCTCAGCCACACGTTCATGGGAGGCCGCGGCAGATCCTTGAACCAGTAGCGGGTGACCACCCCGAAGTTGCCGCCGCCGCCACCGGTGTGCGCCCACCACAGGTCGCGAAGGTCCCCGTCGTCGTCCCTGCGCGCGATCACCGCTTCGGCCTGGTAGTCGCCGCGCGGCTCGCGGCGCACCACGACGACCTCGACGGCGTACAGGTAGTCGACCGTGAGGCCGTGCCGGCGGGACAGCAGGCCGTACCCGCCGCCGCAGATGTGGCCGCCCGCGCCGATCGAGTAGCAGGACCCGGCGGGCAGGGTGCGGCCGGACTCGCGGTAAAGGCGGGTGTAGTTGTGCCAGTTGGTCGACCCGGCCTCCACGCAGTACGCCCCCATGGCGGGGTCGTGGTGGACGCGGTCCATCTGGCCCATATCGATGATCACCTGGACGCCGGGGTTGGCCACGAAGTTCTCGTAGCAGTGGCCGCCCGAGCGGACGGTGACGCGGGTACGGCCGCTGTTCAACGCTTCGTTCAGGGCTCCGACGACCTCAGAGGTCGAACGCACGACCTTGATGTAGTCGGGATGGGAGGTCCAGCGCTGGTTGAACCCTTGGCACAGCGCGCCGTACCTGTCGTCGATACCCGTTACGGTGATGCCCGAACTGGCTTCCGCGTTGGACACTGCGCTCTCCTTGTCGGGATTGTCGGCGTTGCCGGTGAGGCGTCCTGAGGTGGAGTGATCCATGCCGGTGGACGGGCCCGGCGGGCCCTGTGGGGCCGTCCAGAGCCCGGCGGTGCCCGGTGGCGGGATCCGCACAGGCTGCCGGAACAACGCTCTTAACAGGCCACCCGGAGCGCGGATGAGGGAACGGGAAGGACGCATCGTCGCAGACGGCTCTCAGCACGACCGCGTCACGGGGGGCAGACACACGTGAAAGACTTACCGTAGTCACTCGACTACGTCATGTAACTGAAGCGCTACCGTTACCAAACCGTGAGCGGGCGAGGGGACAGCCCCCTGCCGCCCACCCGCCCGACGGTCAGGCGCCGCAGATGCCCTCGCCGCGCGAGCCGGACTTGGCGGGCGAGGCCTGAGAGGATGACGTCGCGGTCGGCGTGGCCGATGGGGACGCCGCCGTGGCCGGGGATGACGCCGACGGCGTGGCCGCGGGGCCGGAGGCGGAGTCGCGGACGGCCTTGGCGCTGAGCACGCGGATCCGCGCCCAGTCCGGGTTCCCGGTGCTGATCAGGGGTGGCACGAACTGCACCCCGGTCACGTGAGCATCGCGCACCTTGAGGGCGAGCGGGACCAGGTGCTCCAGCATGGGCCGGGGGATGTCGGTGCGGAACATGCCCTTGGACGCCCTGGCCAGCTGGTTGAACCTCACCAGCACGGTGGCCGGGTCCGCCTGGTGCAGGAGGGCGTCGAGCACGCACCGCTGGCGGCCCATGCGGGTGTAGTCGTCGCTGAAGGTGCGCGAGCGGGCGAACCACATCGCGTCCGCTCCGCGCAGCTTGCGGGTGCCCGCCTTGACGAGGCCCTCGTTGCGCTTGCCGAACACCACGTCGGTCGGCACGGTGAGGGTGAGACCGCCGAGAGCGTCGATGATCCGGGCCAGTCCCCACATGTTGACCAGGGCGTACCAGTCGATCTCCAGGCCCAGCGTGTAGCCGATGGTCTGCTTCAGCGTCTCCGGCCCCATGCCGGTGCGCCCTCCGAACAGCTCCGGGTGGCTCTCGGCGTACTCCCACACCGCGAACAGCAGGTCCTCGCGGGACCCGTCGGGGTTGGCCGGCAGGCGGAACCCGGCCGGGAACCTGCGGCGCAGCGGGCTCCCCGGCGGGAAGCGGACGTTCTCCAGATTGCGCGGCAGGCTGAGCAGCACGGTGTCGCCCGTGTGCACGTCCACGCTGGCCACGTTGATGCTGTCGGTGCGCACGCCGACGCGGTCGGGCTGCCAGTCGCCCCCGAGGAGCAGGACGTTCACCCGGGGCCTGCCCGCCCACGGGTCGGCGGGCGCGGCTCCGGCGGTGGGGGCGGCCGCCACGGCGACCGGGGCGTCGAAGACGCTGTCCAGCGTCGCCCCCGACACCATCGCGTACTGGGCGACGACGACGAACGGCGCCGCCACGATGACCGCCAGCGCCCCGGTGAGGACGCCGGAGACGATCTGGCCCGCCTGGGACAGCCGGCCGGGCCGCAGGATCACATACGAGCGGACCAGCAGGGCGAACCAGGCGAGGCCCGTGAGGATCGCCACGACCACGATCCCGCGCAACCAGGCGGGGTCGAGCAGGCGCCCGGCGAGACCGGCGTCCGCCGTGAGCGCCACGACGCCGAGGGCCGCGGCCGCCAGGACGTACCCGCCGAGCAGCAGGAATCCGGTGCGGCGGTGACCGGCGCGCAGGTGCGCGGAGCCCGGCAGGAGGGCGGACAGAGCCGTCCAGCCGATGACCGCGGCCGTGCTCTGTGGCTTGCTCGTGTCCGGCAACGCCGCCCCATTCCCCGTTCCACCTCACTAAAAGGGGCAATGTATTCCCCGCGGCCGACGGGGACGTGAACGCACCGGGAACGGACGCCGAGTCGTACGGATATGTACGGTTAGGTGCCGGCGGTCACCACGGAATGCCGAACAGCCCGTAGTACGCCGCGGTGATCATGAGCAGGCCCGTGCCGCCCAGTACGGCGGCCACCGTGAAGCTCTGCCAGCGCCCCGGCTTCCAGCCGTCCCGCAGGGCGGTGGCGACGGCCGCCACGGTCGTGACCTCCTGCACCAGCATGAGGATGGCGAGCACCCGGACCACGAGCCATCCGGAGAGCACCGCGGGCCACGCTCCCGCCTGGTTCACCGAGAACAGCACGATGAGCGTGATGAACGCCAGCACGGCGGCGAGCAGCCCCACGCCCGTCCAGGCCATCCGGCGCAGGCGGCGGCGGATCCCCGGCCACAGGTCCGGCCGCATCGAGGCGATCACGTCACGGCCGCGCAGCCGTACGACCATCTCGGTGACCGGGGCCGCGACGTAACCGACGGCTGTGAGCGTCAGCGCGAAGCCCAGGATCGCGGTGCGCGCGTACCAGGGGGCCTTCGGCACGTCGGCCGCCTCGTACCGCTGCACTGGCGTCGCGCCCGCGATCTGCGCCCCGGCCGGCGGGCGAGCCGTGCCCGGCAGCCCGAGCACCCAGTTGGCGAGCGTCTCGAGATACCCGTGGGCGAACGGCCCGCCGTTGACCCGCATCGCATGGTCGGCCCCGCCGAGGAAGCGGATCGTGTAGTCGGTGTTGTGCGCGGCGTCCAGCGCGGAGGTGAGCTTCTGGGTGCTCTCCACGAACGGGATGGAGGGGTCCATCGTGCCGTACAGCGCCAGGACCGGCTGCCTGACCTGCCTCAGCTCGGGGACGCTGTCATAGCGCAGGAAGTCGAAGCCGACACCGCCCATCGCCTTGGTCAGCAGCTGGCGGACGCCGGTCGGGGCGTGCAGGCGTTCCAGCTGCTCGTTCAGCGCCCACGCGACCTGCCGTAACGGCGTGACGACGGGGGCGGAGACCAGCACGGCGAACCCGACGTCCAGGCTCCTGGCCGCCGCGATGGGAGTCACCCAGGTGCCCTCGCTCACGCCCCACAGGCCCGCGCGCAGCGGATCGACGTCGGCGCGCTGCCGAAGCGCCTGGATCATGCGCAGCGCGTCGTCGGCGAGCAGGCCGAAGTCACGGTGGCGGAAGTCGTACCCGACGGTGCGCTTGTCGTAGGTGAGCGTCACCACCCCGGCCCTGGCCAGCCAGGTGGCCTGCGTGGTGAACTCGCCCCGGTCGCCGCTGCCCGAGCCCTGGACGAAGACCAGCGCGGGGTGACGGCCGGGCGTGCGCGGCGACCTGATCGTCGCCGTCAGCGTGGTGCCCTTGACCGGGACGGAGACGTCCTGGACGTCGATGGCGGCGTTGTGCGGGACCGGGCGGTACTCGGCCGCGGTCTGCGCGGGCAGCGCCTGGACGCTCGCGCTCTCGCTCAGCCGCGGGGGATCGAAGGACGGCGGGGACAGCACATAGCCCACCATCGCCAGGACCCCGAGCAGGACCCCGGTCGCCACGCTCAGCCGGCTCCGGTCGCTCACGCCACCTCCTCGTCGGGCGGCTCGTCGCGGGCCGTCGCCCTGTGACCGTGCACAGCGCTTCGCTCCCGGCGCGCATGTCCATTGATACGCGGGCTTTCCGCCCTGAATACGACGTCCGAGCATCAGGTTAAGTCACGTGGGAGGAACGATGGTGCGGGTGGGGCCATGTTTGTCGGTGAGACCTGTTAGCTTCCTGCGACATGCGTGTGATGCACACCTCCGACTGGCACCTGGGCCGGGCCTTCCACCGCGAGAGCCTGATCGACGCCCAGGCCGCCTTCGTCGACCACCTGGTCGAGACGATCCGGTCGGAGCGCGTCGACGTCGTGGTCGTCGCCGGTGACGTCTACGATCGCGCGCTTCCCCCGGTCGACGCGGTGGCGCTGTGCAACGAGACGCTGCGCCGGCTCGTCGCCGAGCGGGTCCGCACCATCCTGATCAGCGGCAACCACGACTCCCCGCGCAGGCTGGGCTTCGGCGCCGACCTGATCGACGCGGCCGGCGTCCACCTGCGCACCGACCCCGCGCGCGTCGCCGAGCCGGTCGTCGTCGACGACGTCGCCTTCTACGGCATCCCGTATCTCGAGCCCGAGGTCGTCCGCGCGCCGTGGGAGCTGCCCGAGCGCAGCCACTCGGCCGCGATCGAGCACGCCATGACCCTGATCCGCGACGACCTGGCGGGCCGCGGCACGCGATCGGTCGTGCTCGCCCACGCCTTCGTCACCGGAGGGCAGGGCAGCGACAGCGAGCGCGACATCAGCGTGGGAGGCGTCGCCCACGTGCCGCTCACCGCCTTCGCCGGCGTCGACTACGCGGCCCTCGGCCACCTGCACGGCCGGCAGCGCATGAGCGAGTCCGTGCGCTACTCCGGGTCGCCGATCGCGTACTCCTTCTCCGAGGCGAACCACGTGAAGGGCTCCTGGCTCGTCGACATCGGCCCCGGCGGGCACGACGGGGCCGAGTTCGTGCCGGCCCCCGTGCCCCGCCCGATCGCCCGCGTCAGCGGGCGGCTCGCCGATCTCCTTTCCTCCGAGCGGTGGGCGGGGTTCGAGGACCACTGGCTCCAGGTGACCCTCACCGACCCCGTGCGGCCGAAGGGCGCGATGGAGAGCCTGCGCCGGCGTTTCCCCCACACCCTCGCCCTCGCCTTCGCGCCCGAGCTCACCGCACAGGACGCCCCCCGGGCGCCGCGGCTGTCGGGCCGCCCCGAGATCGAGGTGGCGCTCGACTTCATCCGCGAGGTGCGTGGCGAGCCGGCGGACGACGACGAGAGGCGCCTCCTGCGGGAGGCCGTCGAAGCCTGCAGGGCGAAGGAGGCCCTCGCCTGATGGCCTCCTGCCAGAGTGGTGGTCGTGATCGCGGGACGAGCGGAGGGCGCCCCAGATGAGGTTGCACCGGCTGCGGCTGACGGCGTTCGGATCCTTTCCCGGGGACGAGGAGGTCGACTTCGACGTCCTCGGCGAGGCGGGTCTCTTCCTTGTCCACGGGCCGACGGGCGCGGGGAAGACCACCGTGCTCGACGCCGTGTGCTACGCCCTCTACGGCCAGGTGCCAGGCCAGCGCAACAGCGCCCGACGCCTGCGCTGCGACCACGCCCCGGCCGGCCGCGGGCCCGTCGTCGTCCTCGAGGTCACCCTGCGCGGCAGGCGGCTGCGCATCACCCGATCGCCCGTCTGGCACCGGCCCAAGCTCAGGGGCGAGGGCCTCATCGAGGAGAAGGCCAAGGTCCTGCTGGAGGAGCTTCCTCCCTCCGGGGACCCGGTGTTCCTGTCCGGCAGGGCCGACGAGACCGGCGACCTCGTCGGCGGGCTGCTCGGCATGAACGCCGACCAGTTCTGCCAGGTCGCGATGCTTCCCCAGGGCGACTTCGCGCGTTTCCTGCGGGCCGACGGCGACGAGCGCCGCAAGCTGCTGGAGAAGCTCTTCTCCGTCAAGATCTACAGCGATGTCGAACGCTGGCTGTCCGAGCACCGCACCGGCGCCGGGCAGGAGCGCCAGGAGCTCCGCCACCGGGTCGACTCCGTTGTCGACCACATGCGCGGCGCCGCCGGCCCGACCCTCCTCACTTCCCTGTCACCCCCCGGCGACAACGCCGACGCACCAGGCCAGGACGCCCCTGGCACCGCCGGCCGGGACAACCTCGTCACCCCGGCCGAGGGCGATCTCGGCACTCCCGGTGGGGGTTACCTGGGTACCTCCGGCCGGGGCGACCTCGGCACTCCCGGCCGCGATGCGCCCGGCCCGGGGCCTTCCGCCCCTGACCCGCGGGAGGAGCCGCTGGAGTGGGCACGTGCTCTGCTCGCGGTCGCCGGCCAGGCGTTCGCCGCGGAGGCGGAGGCCCAGGCGGCGAGCGAGGTGACGCTCCGATCGGCCCGGGTGGAGCTCGAGAGCGCCCGCGAGCTGGCTCAGCGGCAGCGCGCCCACGCCGAGGCGGCGGCACGCCGCGACGCTCTCGACAGGACCGCCGACGAGCGGTCCGACCTGGAGGCAATCCTCGCCGAAGCGGCCCGCGCCGACCGGGTGCTGCCGCTCGTCCAGCAGGCCGAGCAGCGCGCGGAGGCCGCCGCCAAGGACGAGCGTCTCGCCGCCGACGCCATGGCCCGGGCGCTCCCGTTCATCGGCCAACCCACCGGCTCGCGGCGCGCGTCCCCCTCCAACCTGCCGGCCCGGTCACCGGGCCCCCACCGGCCCACCCCGGAGGGGACTCCGGAGGCATCCGGCCCCGACCGACCGACAGGCGAGCCCGGTCCCGAGCGGGCGGCGGGAGAAGCCAGCCCGGGGGAGCCTCGTCTCGAGTGGTCGGGAGAGGGCGGTGCCGCGCGGTCGGCGGGCGAGGCCGATGCCGAGCGGTTGGCGGAGCTGGAGCGTGACCGCCGCGACGAGATCGTCCGGCTGGAGCAGCTCCGTCCCGAAGAGACGCGGCTGGCGCGCGTACGCGAGCGGCTCGCGCTGTCGGGGAAGCGTCTCGCGGCCCTCACCGCGCAGGAGGCGCAGGCCGGCGAAAGGCTCGCCGTGCTGCCCGAACTGCGCCGGCAGACCGGCGAGCGCCTGGCGCGGGCACGCCTGGCCGCCTCCGGCCTGCCCGCCGCGCGGGCCGCCGTGGCGAACGCCACCCGCGATCTCGGCGCGGTACGCCGTCGCGACGCCCTCGCGGACAAACTCGCGACGGCCGGGCGCGACCTGCTCCGCACTGTCGCCGACCTCCCCGCCTCCCTATCCGCAGCCCTCTCCGCCCCCGCATCCTTGGATGCCTCCGCGCCCCAGCTCCTGCCCTCGCTCTCGCCTGCCGGTTCGTCCGGGGCGGGGTTCCCCGAGGCTTCCGCGTCTCTGAGTGTCCGCCTGGCCCGTGCGCTGTCCCCGTTCATGGAGGGGGACGCGTCGCCGGGCCGGTCCGCAGCCGAGGTCCAGAAGGTCGTGCGGGAGGTACGCGACCGGCTCGCCGGGCTCGAACGCGCGCATCGCGACGAGCTGGCCGGGCTGGAGCTGCGCAGGGCCGACGAGGCACGGTTCGCCGAGCTCCGCGAGAAACTCGATGCCCTCGACGACCGGCTGACAGATCTGGCCCAGCGCGAGGCGGCCCTGGCGGACACGCGGGCGGAGCTGCCCGGCCGCCTGGAGGAGACCCTGGGGCGGCTCGCGGAGGTGAAGGCGGAGGCGGGGCTGATCCCGGCGGCCGAGGCCGCCTGCCAGGCGGCCGTCGTACTGCTGGATCAGGCGCGGCGCCGGGACGCCCTGACCGTGGAGCTGGAGGCCGCCGACGGCGAGCGCCGCCGAGCCGTCGACGAGGCGCAGGAACTGCGTGACCGTCTCCAGTCGATCAGGCAGGCCCGCATCGACGGCATGGCGGCCGAGCTGGCCCGGGGCCTGGTCCCCGGAGAGCCGTGCGCGGTGTGCGGTTCCGCCGACCATCCCGCGCCCGCGTCGCCCGCGAGCTCCACGCCCGCGGTCGACGACGAGCAGGCGGCGCAGGCGCTGTCGGACGCGGCGCAGGAGGCGCGCCAGGCCGCCGAGGGCAGGGTCGCGGTGCTCTCCTCCCAGCTGGAAGAGGCGACCGTCCGGGCTGAGGGCCTGCCGGTCGAGGCCGCGCTGGCCGGGCACGATGAGGCGGAGGCCGAGCTGGCCCGCCTTCGCGAAGTGGCCGCGCGGGCACCCGGCCTGGAGGAGGAGGCCCGGCGCGCCCAGGACGCTCTCGAAGCCCTGGCGGGCCAGGCGCACGAGCTCGACCTGCTGACCGCGGAGCACCGTGCCCAGCACACCGGGCTGCGGGAGGAACTGGACCATCTCGCGGCCGTCCTCGACGCGGCCCGCGATGGCGATGACAGCGTGACCGCTCGTCATGACCGCCTCACAGAGGAGGCGGGGCTCCTGGTGGCCGCCCTCCAGGCGGCCACGCGCACCGGTGAGGCGGCCGCCGCCTACGAGGAGTCCCGCGCCGCCGCCCGGCGCACCCACGCGCCGCACACCGAAGGGCCGGCCACCGCGTCTGGGCCGGTCGTCCAGAACCCCCATGGAGATCTCGGTGACGCCGGTCCGGCAGAAGGACTTGCCGGGGGAGAAGCGGGTGGGGTCGGGGCGATCGCGGAAGGTGCTGAGGGAGTCGGTAGGGGTGGGCTGATCTCGGAGGGGGTCGGGGAGGGCCGGGACGAGATCGAGCTGAGCCTTGCGGAGGCTGAGGAGGCTCTTCGGGGGGCGGAGGTGGCTCTGGCGGAGCTGCGGGAGGTCGCGGGTGGGGAGGCCGCTCTGGTGGAGGCGGCCGGGCGCATCGACAGCGAGATCGCCGAGCTCGGCGAGCGGGCCACGCGCATCGGGCTGGAGATCGCCGCTGAGCGGGCCGGGCAGACGGGCCTCGCCGCCGACGCCGAGCAGCTGGCGGCACGCCTGGACGAGGCCAGAGGCCCGGACGCCACGCTCGCCGCCCGCCTCGAGCGACTTACAGATGAGGCGGGGCTCCTGCGTGAAGCCGCCGAGACCGCGAGGCTCGCGCGGGCTGCTGGCGCGGAGCGGAACGCCGCCCTGGCCCGGGCCGAGAGCGCCGCGGTGGACGCCGGGTTCTCCGGCATGGCCGATGTACGGGCGGCCACGCGGACCGCGGCGGCTCGCGACTCCATGGCCGAGCGGCTGCGCGAGCTGGACGCCGAGCGTGCCGCCGTGGCCGCGCTGCTGGCCGATCCGCAGCTGGTCGCGGCGGCGGCCATGTCCGTTCCCGATCTGGCGGCGCTGGCCGAGGCCTTCGAGAGGGCCGAGCGGGGGCATGCCGTACGGGGCTCCGCGCGCGACCAGGCCGCGGCCCGGCGTGACCAGCTGCGCGGGCTCGCCACCGATCTCGAAGCGGCCCTGGCGGAGTGGCGGCCGGCGGAGGACCGCTACCGCCTGGCCAAGCGGCTCGCGGAGCTCGCCGTCGGCACCTCCCCGGACAACACGCTCGACATGCGGCTGTCGTCGTACGTGCTCGGAGAGCGGTTGCGGCAGGTCGTGGACGCGGCCAACCAGCGGCTCGACCACATGTCGGCGGGTCGCTACAGCCTGCTGTACGACGTGCGCAAGTCGGCGGCCGACCGTAAGCGCTCCGGCGGCGGCCTCGGGCTGCGCGTGCTCGACGGCTGGACCGGCGCCGACCGCGATCCGGTGACGCTGTCGGGCGGGGAGGCGTTCATGGCGTCGCTGGCTCTCGCGCTGGCGCTGGCCGACGTGGTGACCGCCGAGGCCGGCGGGGTGGAGCTCGGCACGCTCTTCATCGACGAGGGCTTCGGCACCCTGGACGAGGACACCCTCGACGGCGTGCTGGACATCCTCGACGAGCTGCGGGACGGCGGCCGGGCCGTCGGCATCGTCAGCCATGTGGGGGAGCTGCGCGCCCGCGTTCCCGCGCAGCTCAAAGTGGTCAAGCAGCGCTTCGGCTCGAGCCTGTCCGTGGCCGTCCCCGCCTGAGCGGCGTCCCCGGTCTGGGCGGCGTCTCGCCTGAACGGCGTCCCCGGTCTGGGCGGCGTCTCGCCTAAACGGCGTTCCCGTCTGTACGGCGTCCGCGCCTGGGGCGGCGTCCAGCCTGAACGGCGTCCCCGTCGGGACGTCCTGGTCGCCTTCACGGTGGTGAGTCGGGGTCAGGCGGGGTGGAACAGGTCCAGTACTTCCGTGGGGGTTAGCAGGTAGCCGCCGATGATCAGGGCGGCGCCGGAGATCAGTAGGAAGAGGAAGACGAAGAAGCCGCCAGGGAACGGGGTCAGTCGCGCGAGCTGGTCGGCGTCGGAGTCGGGGGCTCTGCCGCGCCGGCGCTTGCCGCGCAGCTCCAGGATCGGCCGGACGCCTCCGAGGAGCAGGAACCAGGCGGCGAGCTGCGCGCCCACGGCCTGCACGTCCGCCGGGGCGAACCCCGACAGCACGAACACGGCCCCGCCGATGGTGAGCAGCGAGATCACGCCGAACACGTTGCGGATCATCAGCAGCATGCAGGCGAGCAGCAGCAGGATCGTCCAGAGCAGGATCGTGACGTAGCCGAGGGCGGTGAGCCAGGCGGCGCCGAGCCCGAGCAGTGAGGGCGCGACGTACCCGGCGGCCGCCGTGAAGATCATGCCGGGCCCGGTGGGGCGTCCTCGGGTCAGGGTGACGCCGGAGGTGTCGGAGTGCAGGCGAATGCCCTGGAGCTTGCGCCGGGTGAGCAGCGCGACGAGCGCGTGGCCTCCTTCGTGCGCGACCGTGATCAGGCCTCGGGAAATGTGCCAGGACCTGGGGTAGACGACCACGCCGAGGGCGATGAGCGCGGCCAGGGCCGTGATCCACGTGGGCGGCTCCGGTTGCACGGTGGTCAGCCGTGCCCAGAGACCGCTGAGCGTCTGCAGGGTCCACCTCCGTCGGGTGCGCATCGGGCGGGCGCGCGGGCGAGAACGCGCGGACCTAGCGTCGCACGACCGGTGAGCAGGGTGTGCCGTGTCCGGCCAGAACAAGATTCGATTCGATGCTACGTGGAATTTCCGTACCCTGAGCGGCGGCGGGACGTGTCCCGCGACGGAGGGCCGCGGGAGGCGTTCTCGACCGCTCAGCGGTCGCAGGTGTATGAAGGACGCCGTCCCGGATGCAGTCCTCCCGCACCCGTCGTGGGGGGTCGTGCCGGTGAGAGGCGATCGGGTGGGATCGATGGGGGTTGATGGGGTGAGTTCTGTGCGGACTGACGGCGCCGGGTCGGTGGGGGTGGATCGCCCGGGCCAGGTTCCGAGGGAGGATGCCGACGTCCGGGGCTGGACCGAGGCGCTCGGGCTGCCGGGCCTGGTGGACGTGCACGTGCACTTCCTCCCGGACAGGATGGAGCGGCGCGTCTGGCATCACTTCGACAACGGCGGGCCACTGGTCGGCCCGGGCTGGGACATCCGCTACCGCCTGCCCCGAGAGGAACGGGTCGAGCGGCTGCGCGAGATCGGCGTGCGGCACTTCACGGCCCTCGCCTACGCCCACAAACCCGGCATGGCGCAGAGCCTCAACGACTGGACGCTGGACTTCGCCCGCGTGACCCCGGAGTGCGCGCCCTCGGCCACGTTCTTCCCCGAGCCCGGCGTGCTGGACTACGTCCGCTCCGCGCTCGACGCGGGCGCGCGCGTGTTCAAGGTGCATCTGCAGGTCGGGGCGTTCGACCCGCGCGATCCGGAGATCGACGCGGTCTGGGGCCTGCTGGCCGAGGCCGGGGTGGCGGTGGTGGTGCACGCCTCCTCGATGCCGGTGCCGGGCAGGTGTACCGGTCCCGAGCCCATCGCCGGCGTCCTGAAGGCCCACCCGCGGCTCGCCGTGGTGGTGGCCCATCTCGGCATGCCGGAGTACGACGAGTTCCTCGACCTGGCCGTCCGCTATCCCAACGTGAGCCTGGACACAACGATGGCGTTCACCGATTTCGCCGACGCCGTGGCGCCGTTCCCGGCGCGGCACAAGCCGCTGCTGCGCGACCTCGGGCTGGCCGGCAAGGTCGTGCTGGGTTCGGACTTCCCGACGATCCCCTACCCGTACGCCCACCAGTTGCACGGCCTGGCGCGACTGGACCTCGGCGCCGACTGGCTTCGGGCGGTCTGCTGGCACAACGGGGCCCGTGTTCTGGGAAAACGGCCCTAAGCTGGGGGAGTGCCAAACTCCCGTACATCGGCGTCACGGGGCGGCGAGCATCAGCAGGTGATCCGCGAGTTCTTCGACGCTCTCGCACGTGGTGACATCGAAGCCCTCGCGCGGTGCTATCACCCCGAGATCAGCTTCGGCGATCCCGTCTACCTGGAGCTGGAAGGCCGCGAGCGCGTGGTGGGCATGTGGCGCATGCTGCTGGAGTCCAGCGCGGAACTGCAGGTGGCGGCGCGTGACATCACGGCGGACAACCATTCGGGCGCGGCCCACTGGACGGCCCGGTACGTCCTGCAGCACAACGGCAGGCGGGTGGTGAGCGAGGTCGACGCGCAGTTCCGTTTCGAGGACGGGCTGATCATCCGCCACCACGACGACTTCGATTTCCGTCACTGGTCGAAGATGGCGCTGGGCAGGCCCACGGGAGTGCTGGTGGGCTGGACGCCGGCCCTGCGCCGGAGGGTCCGCGATCGGGCGCGCCGCCAGTTGGACGAGTACCTGCGGAGCGATTCCCCCATATCGGGTTAGGGTCTGACACGGGCGGGACTATCGGGTCGTATCCGCGGCCGCTCCGATCGTCCAGGGGAGGTGTCCGGTGTCCGATCGTCGTGTGCGAGGGCTGAGAGATCTGATGCGCGTGCCGGCGCGGGCGGGCGATCGGGAGGTCGCCCCTGAGCACTCCATGGATCCCCGTTCCCAGGAGGCCGATTCCTCCTTGCGGCGGCAGAGCGTGATCGACAACGCCGTCTACGTGGACGGCCGGCGCGTCGACACTCCGCCGTCGCTGGCCGAGGCCGTGGCGGCCCTGCGCTCCCGGCAGGGGAGCATGGCGTGGATCGGCCTGTACCGCCCGGCGGAGTCGGAGATCCTCAAGGTCGCCGAGGAGTTCGGCCTGCACGAGCTGGCCGTCGAGGACGCCATCGTCGCCCACCAGCGGCCGAAGGCCGACCGGTACGGCGAGACGCTGTTCCTGGTCCTGCGGGCCGCGCAGTATCTCGACTCGCCGGAGAAGGTGGAGTTCGGCGAGTTGCACGTCTTCGTCGGTCCCGACTTCGTGCTGACCGTGCGTCACAGCGAGGCGCCGGATCTGAGCAAGGTCCGGCGCCGGATGGAGAACGACCCCGACCTGCTGCGCCAGGGGCCGCAGGCGGTGCTCTACGCCATCTTGGACGCCGTGGTCGACGGCTACGCGCCGGTCGTCGCCGGCCTGCAGAAGGACATCGACGAGATCGAGGTGCAGGTCTTCGGTGGCGACCCGGCGGCGCCGCGGCGTATCTACGCGCTGTCGCGCGAGGTGATCGAGTTCCAGCGGGCGACCCGGCCGCTGCTCGAGATGCTGAACAACCTGATCGCGGGCTCCTTGAAGTACGGCGTCGACGGGGAGCTCCAGCGCTACCTGCGCGACGTGGCCGACCACGCCATCACGGTGGTGGAGCGGGTGGACAACTTCCGCCAGATGCTCCAGGACATCCTCATCGTGAACTCGACGCTGGTGAGCCAGGCGCAGAACGAGGAGATGAAGAACGTCACCCAGGCGAGCTACGCCCAGAGCGAGGAGGTCAAGAAGATCTCCTCCTGGGCGGCCATCCTGTTCGCCCCCACCCTCGTCGGCACGATCTACGGGATGAACTTCACCCACATGCCCGAGCTGGGCTGGATCTACGGCTATCCGTTCGCCGTGGCGCTCATGGCGGCGGTCTGCGGCACGCTGTACCTGATCTTCAAGCGCCGCGACTGGCTCTGATCCCATCCGGCGGGATGAGCCCGGCATTTCGGGTACGTCCGGCGTATGGAGGATCGTGTGCTGGAACTGCACGCCATCGCGATGGACGAGTTCGGTCTCCGGGTGGCGATGATCGATGACGACCGGTGGGACGCCCGGACGCCGTGCTCGGACTGGAGCGTCCGCGATCTGGTCAACCACCTGGTCGTCGAGCAACTGTGGGTGCCGCCGCTGCTCGCCGGGGAGACGGTGGAGAGCGTCGGCGACCGCTTCGACGGGGACCGGCTCGGCGACGACCCCGTGCGCAGCTGGACGGAGGCCGGCGTCGCGGCCCAGCGGGCGCTGGCAGCGCCGGGAGCGCTCGACCGGGACGTCCACCTCTCCTACGGCACGGTCGGCGCCCGGCGCTACTGCATGGAGATGACCAGCGACCTCGCCGTCCACGCCTGGGACCTGGCCCGCGGCCTCGGCGTCGACGACCGCATCGACCCGGGGCTGATGAGCGCGGTGTACGACTACCTGTCCCCGATGAAGGAGGCGCTCGCGGGAAGCGGCATGTTCGCCGAGCCCGTCCCCGTGCCGGACGACGCCGACTCCCAGACCCGCACGCTGGCCCTCACCGGCCGCCACCCGTGACGGCCCGGCCACCCGTGACGGCCCGGTACCCGTGACCGCCGCGCCGCGGCGGGCTCAGCCGAGGAGCTTGCGGGCGGCCTCCTCGATGTCGGCCTCGGAGAGCAGGACGTGCGCGGCGGCGTCGCCCAGTGGGACGAAACTGTCCCGGGAGGTGACCCGCGCGACCCGGCCGGCGAACCCGCTGTCGGCCAGCGCCGCGATCACCCCCTCCGACACGCCTCCCGTGCCGCGGGTCTCGTCCGCGATCAGGACCTTGCCGGTCAGGTCGGCCGCGCGGAGCAGATCGTCCACGGGGAGCGGCGACAGCCAGCGCAGGTCGAGGACGCGGCAGCCGTGCCCCTCGGCGGTGAGCCTGATCGCCGCCCGCAGGCTCATGCGCAGGCCGTTGCCGAACGTCACGATGGTGAGGTCCCGGCCGTCGCCGTAGGCGCGAGCTTTGCCGATCGGGACGTGGGTCTCCGCCCACCGCGAAGGCGGCACGTACGGGGTGAGCCAGCCGTTGTCGCCGTCGTCCATCAGGTCGCGGGTGTTGTAGAGCGCTATCGGCTCCAGGAACACGCAGACCTCGCCGTCGGCCTTGGCGGCGGCGACGCAGGTGCGCAGCATCGCGGCGGCGTCGTCGGGCCGGGCGGGCGAGGCGACCACCAGCCCCGGGATGTCGCGCAGGGCCGCGACGGAGTTGTCGTTGTGGAAATGGCCGCCGAAGCCCTTCTGGTAGGCGTACCCGGGCACCCGCACGACCATCGGGTTGCGGTAGGCCCCCTGGGAGAAGAACCGCAGTGTCGCCGCCTCGCCGCGGAGCTGGTCCAGCGCGTTGTGCAGGTAGGCCAGGTACTGGATCTCGGGGACCGGCAGCAGGCCGGAGTTCGCCGAGCCGAGGGCGAGGCCGAGCAGCGCCTGCTCGTCGAGGAGGGTGTCGAACACCCGGCCGGCGCCGAAGCGCTTGAGCAGCCCGCGCGTCACGCCGTACACCCCGCCCTTGCGGGCCACGTCCTCGCCGAACAGCATCATCTCGGGGTGGGCGCCCATGAGGTCGGCGAGCGTGCGGTTGATCGACTGGGCGAGCGTGAGGGACCCTTCCCGCTCGGGCGGGGTGTCGCCGAACAGCTCGCCCCGGTCGGCCGCCTGCCGCGCCACCTGCGCAGCGACCTGGGCGGGACGGCGGGGGGCGAGGGGCTCCATGATCTCGCGCGCCGAGCGCAGCCTGGGCCGCCGGGTGGACTCCAGCGCGAGCTTCAGCACGTGCTCGCGGATCGTCTCGTAGCGCCCGAGCAGCTCGTCGGGCATCACCAGCCCGGCCTCCACCAGCGACCTCGCCGTGGCGAGCAGCGGATCGCGTTCCAGGTCGGCGGCGATCTCCCGCGGAGCGCGGTACGCCGACTCGACGTCGGAGCCGGCGTGTCCCATCAGGCGGACGGTGCGCAGGTGCAGGAACGCCGGTGACCGCCGGGTGCGCACGTGCTCTACGGCCTGGCACGCCGCGTCGTACGCCTCGGGCAGGTCGCAGCCGTCGGCGCGGAACCTCGGGATGAGGGGGTGGCCGGAGGCCTCGATCCACCCCGGAGGCGTGCGCACGCTGATGCCGATGCCGTTGTCCTCGCAGACGAACAGGATGGGCAGGGGCAGACCCTGGTAGGCGCAGTAGGCGGCCGTGTTGAACCCGGTGAGGGCGCTGGCGTGGTTGGCCGACGCGTCGCCGAAGCTGCACACCGCGATCGAGCCCTCCGGCCAGGCGGCGCCTGAGACGCCGAGCTTGCGGGCCCGCTCGATGGCGAACGCCACGCCGACCGCCCTCGGCAGGTGGCTCGCGATCGTGGAGGTCTGCGGGATGATCGCCAGGTCGGGGTGGCCGAAGACCTTGTGGCGCCCGCCGGCGATGGGCTCCTCGGCCGCGGCCGTGAGGCCGAGCAGCACGTCGCGCAGACCCTCTTCGGCGAGCCGGCCGGCCTGTGCCGAGCGGGCCAGGTAGAACGCCCCCGACCGGTAGTGCAGGAGCGCGGGATCGGTGACGCGCAGGGCCGCGGCCACCGCCGCGTTGCCCTCGTGGCCCGCCGAGCCGATCGTGTAGAAGCCCTCGCCCTGCTCGCGCAGCCAGCGGGCGGCGATGTCGAGCAGCCGGCTGGCGAGCTGGATCTCGAAGAGCTCGCGACATCGGGCACCGGTCAGGGTCGTGCCGGGTCGCACGGGAAGGCCGGGATCACGGCGGCTCCCCGGGATCATCGCGGCGACCGAGTCGGTGAAGTGCGTCTCTACTGTGTCGCGGGCCACAAGGCCGATTATGTCGCCATGAACCGGGTCGCGTCCTGTGGCTTGCCGAGACTGCCTCACTGTCCGGCTGGACCGTTCTATTTGACTGAGTTCAATGACGGTTTGTCAGACACACCAACCACTGGCCACCGGGAGCCGTCTACTACAAAGGAATGGACGTGGCACCCTCAAGCCGCGTTTAAGCATCGGGAAGGACGGATACCCGTGTTACAACGCATCCGCGCTGTCGTCATGGCGATGGCGATGGGGACCGGAGCCTTGGCTCTGGTCGCCACGCCCGCCTCGGCGACGGCGGTAGCGCAAGCGGCACCCACCGTCTCATCGGTGGAGGTGAGCCCGAGCCCGGTCGTCGTCGACGGCAAGGACGGCAAGCAGGTCACGCTGAAGTTCGCCGTCGACGGGGCGACCACCGGAGGGTTCACGCTCAAGCGCCCCGACGGTTCGACGGTCGACGTCGAGGCCAAGAAGGTCGGCGACGCCGACGGCAAGCAGCAGTGGCAGGGCACGCGCACCTTCACCCGCTCCGACGCCCCGGGCAGGTGGAACGTCACCGCGAAGGCGAGCAGCGCCGTCGGTACCGGTAAGGCCGACAAGGACTTCCTGGTCAAGCAGGTCTGGGAGACCGACCTCGCCGGGTTCGGCGCCTCGCCGGAGCCGATCGACAAGGGTGACACGCTGACCCTCCAGGGCCGGCTGCTGATCAACAGCACCGGCGGGTGGAAGGCGTACAGGGGCCAGAAGATCTTCATCGCCTTCCGTGCCGAGGGCAGCTCGGGTTACGAGCGGGTGGCCTCGGATCACACCGACTGGAGAGGCCGGTTCTCGGTCGGCGTCAAGGCCGAGCGCAGCGGCTGGTGGCGGGCCGAGTACGACGGTTCCAGCGTGGCCCTGAAGTCGGTCAGCGACAGCGACCAGGTGGACGTGCGCACGCGAACCACCGTCAGCCGGATCACCGGCTTCGACGTGACTCCCGACCCGGCCGACCAGGGTGACAGGCTGTCGGCGCGCGGGCGCCTGGACGTGGACACCTCCCACGGCTGGGACGGCTCCGGGGGCAAGAAGGTCGACCTGCTGTTCAAGGCCGACGGTTCGAGCTCGTGGCACGTCGTCGGACACGACTGGACCGACCGCGGCGGCCGGTTCTACATCGGCACCGAGGCGGAGCAGTCCGGCTGGTTCCGGGCCGTGTTCCGCGGCGAGCCCGGGGTCGAGGGCACCAGCAGCCGCGCCGTGCACGTCACGGTGCAGGAGGTCGTGGAACCCGCCGACACCCGCATCATCAGGTACAACGCCTACCCCGAGCCCGTGAAGTACGGCAAGTACGTCAAGAGCAAGGGCAAGCTGCAGGTCTGGGACGGCGATCACTGGGTCGCCTACGACCACGTGAAGGTGGCCCTGTACTTCAAGCAGGCCGGCCACTCCAAGTGGGAGTACGTCAAGACGGTGAAGACCAGCAGCGCCGGCGCGTTCTACGCGAAGGTCAAGGCCTGGCACTCGGGCTACTGGAAGATCACCTTCAAGGGCGACGACGAGACCAACGCCTCGTCCAGCCGGGTCGACTACGTCCGCGTGAAGAGGTAGCGAGAGCACGAGCGGTGACCGCCGCGAGGTGACGAGCCGCGAGGTTACGACGGCCCGGGAGCGGACGCTCCCGGGCCGTTCGCTCGCCGGCGCCGGTCTAGTCGGTGCGGCGGAACTGGGCGATCGCGACGCCGAGCAGGGCGATGCCCATGAGTGCCACGATGCCGAGTTCGGCGGCGACCGGGACGTGCCAGGCGTACCAGTGGACGCCGGGGTTGAGCGCCTCGACGGCCTGCGGGCTGACGTCCAGGTGGGTGAAGACCGCGTGCCGCATCGGGTCGACCGCGTACGTCAGAGGGTTGATCTTCGTCAGGAAGGACAGCCACGCGGGCAGGTTCGACAGCGGGAACATCGCGCCGGAGAGGAAGATCATCGGCATGATCGCCATCTGCATGATGCCGAAGAAGGTCTGCATGTTCTTCATCCGGGCGGCCAGGCTCACGCCGAACGCGGTGATGGCGAACGACGCGAGGAACATCTCGCCGAGCAGCGTGATGATCAGGGTGGGGGAGTAGGGCACGTGGACCAGGCCCGCGAGGGCCAGGATGATGATCCCCTGCGCCGTCGCCACGATGCCGCCGCCCAGGCACTTGCCGATCACGATCGATGCGCGGCCGACCGGGGCGACCAGCATCTCGCGCAGGAACCCGAACTCCCGGTCCCACACGATCGAGCCCGCCGAGAACATCGCCGTCGTGATCACCGTCATGGCGATCACGCCGGGGTACATGAAGGTGCGGAAGTCCACGCCCTGGCTCGGCCCGCGTGACACCAGCGTGCTGAGGCCGGTGCCCATGACGAACAGCCACAGCACGGGCTGCACCAGCGTGGAGACCATGCGGGTGCGGTCGTTGACGAACCGCAGCATCTCGCGGTGGAGCACTATCTTGATCGCCCGGATGTCGTGCCGCACGCTGCGTCCGGGGACGCGCACCCCGACCACGCCGGGAGCGGTGATGCCAGTGGTCATCGTCTACCTCCTCGCCCTGGCGCGCATCCACGCCGACGCGCCGCTCTCGCCCTCGGCGTCGCGGATGGTGGAACCGGTGTAGTTCATGAAGACGTCGTCGAGCGACGGCCGCGACACGTGCACCGAGCGGATCGGCACGCCCAGATCGGCGAACAGGCGGGGCACGAACTCCTCCCCGGAGGCGACGGCGAAGGTCACCACGCCCTCCCGGACGGCCGCGTCGAGGCCGAACCGCTCCGCGAGCGCGGTGATCGCCGTCTGGTCGTCAGCGGTCTGGATCTGCACGCGGTCCTTGCCGACGCTGGCCTTCAGGGCCTCGGGGGAGTCGATGACGACGATCTCGCCGTGGTCGATGATCGCGATGCGGTCGCAGTACTCGGCCTCATCCATGTAGTGCGTCGTCATGAAGATCGTGATGTCCTCGGTGTGACGCAACTTGTTGATATATCCCCAGATGGCGGACCGGGTCTGCGGGTCCAGGCCGACCGTGGGCTCGTCCAGGAACAGCACCCTCGGCGAGTGGAGGAGGCCGCGGGCGATCTCCAGCCGGCGCTTCATGCCTCCGGAGAACGTCATCACCTTGGCGTCCTTGCGGTCCCACAGCGCGACCATCTCCATGACCTGCCTGATGCGCTCGCCGACCACCTCCTTCGGCACGCCGTACAGTTCGGCGTGGAAGCGCAGGTTCTGCTCGGCCGACAGGTAGCCGTCCAGGGTCGGATCCTGGAACACCAGGCCGATGTTGCGCCGGACCTCGTCCCGCTCCTTGACCACGTCGTGCCCGGCGACGGACGCGCTCCCGCCCGTCGGCCTGGAGAGCGTGCACAGCATGCTGATCGTGGTGGTCTTGCCGGCGCCGTTCGGCCCGAGGAACCCGAAGACCTCCCCGGGCCGGACCTCGAAGTCGATGCCTTTCACGGCCTCGACGTCGCCGTAGTTCTTCTTCAGCCCCCGTACGGCGACGGCGGGCTCCTCGCTTGTCGTCATTGTTCCTTTTCCTCCTCGTCCCTGTCGTCGGCGTCGTCGGCGAGGATCGCGAAGACGGACCTTCTGGTGTTCTTGAGCAGCTTGCGCGCCGCCGCCACCTGCCTGGGGTTGGCGACCTGGGTGAGCTGGCCGAAGGCCTCGCTCAGCTGACCCCACAGCATCCGCAGTTCCATCATGTCCTCGGGCAGCGT
Source organism: Sphaerisporangium perillae (assembly GCF_023276435.1). Taxonomy (GTDB): domain Bacteria; phylum Actinomycetota; class Actinomycetes; order Streptosporangiales; family Streptosporangiaceae; genus Sphaerisporangium; species Sphaerisporangium perillae. The sequence goes on along the minus strand of NZ_JALLPO010000023.1, from coordinate 130,274 downwards.
CCGCGCCACCTCCGACCAGGGGTCGCCGAGCGAGCGGGTGGTGACGTACCGCCGGCCCTGGTCGGTGAGGGCGTAGGTGCGGCTGCCGCCGGACTCCTCGCCCGTGACCAGCCCCTCGTCCTCCAACTGCTGGAGCGCCGGGTACACCGACCCGGGGCTGGGCCGCCAGACGCCGTGGCTGCGGTGCTGGATCTCCTGGATCATCTGGTACCCGTTGCGGGATCCCTCGTTCAGCAGAGACAGCAGGGCCGCTCGGACTTCCCCCCGCCGCACCCGCGGCGCGAAGTGCGGCCCGTGCGAGGCGCCCGGCGGCCCCGTGAAGTTCGAAGCGTCCATATCACCGATCTTCCAACTATCTAGATACGTTGACGATATATCTAGATAGTTGGCAAGACAAGCCCCAATTCGGACATGGGGGAGATTACGGCTCACCGTGTAGGGAGGGCGTATGCCGCGGAAGAGTCGTATGCCGCCACGGAAAGGCGCGGCCGGCCGGGACGGGGCCCGACCGGCCGGCGGTCCATGTAGATCGGGGCGCGGCCCCCACGGGCGTTAGTGGTCGTTAACGAGATCGGCGAGCGCGGCGCGGGCCATGCGGTGCAGGAGTGCGGCCATGGCGTCCCGGGGAAGCTCCCCGGCGCTGTGCGGGGTGGAGTTCAACAGCCCGAAGATGGCATGGGTCGCCGCCCGCAGCCTCGGCGGGGGCGCGTCCGGGTACAGCTCGGTCAGCACGGTGACCCATTCCTCGACGTAGAGCCGCTGGAGCCGCCGGATCCGCCGCCGGGCCGGCTCGGGGACGTTGCCGAGCTCGCGGTCGTGCACCGTGATCAGCGCGGGATGGTCGAGCGCGAAGTCGATCTGCCCGGCCAGCAGAGCGTCCAGGGCCTGCTCCCCGTCGGCGGCCCGGGTGGCGCGTTCCACCGCCGAGGTGCGCAGCCGCTCGCTGATGTCCAGCAGCATCTCCGAGAGCAGGGACTCCTTGCCGCTGAAGTGGCGATAGAGCGCGGGGCCCGAGATGCCGACCGCTCCGCCGATCTCCTCGATGGATACCCCGTGGAAGCCCCTGGCGGCGAACAGGGTCGCCGCGGCGTCCAGGATCTCCCTGCGGCGAGGACTCGGAACGCGGGTAGGACTCCGCACAACGGTCATGACCGGCAATGGTAGACGAATCGGTTAATGATGACTAACATCCGAGGCGGTGTTAGTGGACGTTAACCCCTGGGAGGTGCGCACCATGGCCCCTGTCCTCCGGACGGCGGTGGGCCCGGACGGCGAGGAGTTCAAGCGCAACGCGGAGGTCAACGAGAATCTGGCCGCCGAGCTGCGCGAGCGCCTGGCCGTCGCGGCCCTCGGCGGGCCCGAGCGGTCCCGTGCGCGGCACGTCGAGCGCGGCAAGCTCCTGCCCCGCGACCGCGTCGGCACCCTCCTCGACCCCGCTTCCCGCTTCCTGGAGCTCTCGCCGCTGGCCGCCACCGGGCTGTACGGCGACGAGGCGCCCGCCGCCGGGATCATCACCGGGGTCGGACGGGTGAGCGGCAGGGAATGCGTGATCGTCGCCAACGACGCGACCGTCAAGGGCGGCACCTACTACCCGATCACCGTCAAGAAGCACCTGCGCGCCCAGGAGGTCGCCCTCCACAACCACCTGCCGTGCGTGTACCTGGTGGACTCCGGCGGCGCGTTCCTGCCCCTGCAGGACGAGGTCTTCCCCGACCGCGAGCACTTCGGGCGGATCTTCTACAACCAGGCCACCATGTCGCGGCGCGGCATCCCGCAGATCGCCGCCGTGCTCGGCTCCTGCACCGCCGGCGGCGCGTACGTGCCGGCCATGAGCGACGAGGCCGTCATCGTCAGGAACCAGGGCACGATCTTCCTGGGCGGCCCGCCGCTGGTGAAGGCCGCCACCGGCGAGGAGGTCACCGCCGAGGAGCTCGGCGGCGGCGACGTGCACGCCCGGGTCAGCGGGGTTACCGACCACCTCGCCGAGGACGACGCCCACGCGCTGTCGATCGTCCGCGACATCGTCGCCACGCTCGCGCCCAGGGCGCCGAGCCCCTGGGAGCGGGGACGGACGGAGGAGCCGCTGCACGACCCCCGTGACCTGTACGGCATCGTGCCCGCCGACACCCGCACGCCCTACGACGTCCGCGAGGTCATCGGCCGCATCGTCGACGGCAGCCGGTTCCTGGAGTTCAAGGCCGAGTACGGCCCCACGCTGGTGACCGGCTTCGCGCACATCCACGGCCACCCGGTCGGCGTCATCGCCAACAACGGCATCCTGTTCAGCGAGTCGGCGCTGAAGGGCGCCCACTTCATCGAGCTGTGCGACCAGCGCGGGATCCCGCTGCTCTTCCTGCAGAACATCAGCGGGTTCATGGTCGGCCGCGCCTACGAGTCCGGCGGCATCGCCAAGCACGGCGCCAAGATGGTCACCGCCGTCTCCTGCGCCCGGGTGCCCAAGCTCACCGTGGTCATCGGCGGGTCCTTCGGCGCCGGCAACTACGCGATGGCCGGACGGGCGTACTCGCCGCGCTTCCTGTGGATGTGGCCGAACGCCCGCATCTCGGTCATGGGCGGCGAGCAGGCGGCCAACGTGCTGGCCACCGTGCGTCCCGGCGGCGACGACGAGGCGGAGTTCAAGCGCGCGATCCGCGAGCGGTACGAGGAGCAGGGCAACCCCTACTACTCCACGGCGCGGATCTGGGACGACGGCGTGGTCGACCCTCTCGACACCCGCACCGTCCTCGGCCTCGCCCTCTCCGCGGCGGCGAACGCCCCCCTCGACCCCATCGGCTACGGCGTCTTCCGGATGTGACCATGATGTTGACGTTCGACACGGTTCTCGTCGCCAACCGGGGAGAGATCGCGCTCCGCGTCATCCGGACGCTGCGCCGGCTCGGCGTGCGGTCCGTCGCCGTGTACAGCGACGCCGACGCGGGCGCGCGGCACGTCCGCGAGGCCGACGCCGCCGTGCGGCTGGAGTCGGGATACCTCGCCGTCGAGGAGGTCCTCCAGGCCGCCAAGCGCTCCGGCGCGCAGGCGGTGCACCCCGGCTACGGGTTCCTCGCCGAGAGCACCGCGTTCGCCCGCCGGTGCGCCGAGGAGGGGCTGGTCTTCGTCGGGCCGCCGGCCGAGGCGGTCGAGGCGATGGGCGACAAGATCCGGGCCAAGGCCACCGTCGCCGCCGCGGGCGTCCCGGTCGTGCCGGGCGGCGCGGAGCCCGGCGACCTGCTGGAGGCGGCACTGCGCATCGGCTTCCCGGTGCTGGTCAAGCCGTCGGCGGGCGGCGGCGGCAAGGGCATGCTGGTGGCCCGGTCGGCGGAGGAGCTGCCGCAGGTCCTGGAGTCGGCCCGCCGCACGGCCGCCGCCGCGTTCGGCGACCCGACGCTGCTGCTGGAGCGGTTCATCGCCGACCCCCGGCACATCGAGATCCAGGTGCTCGCCGACGCGCACGGCAACGTGATCCACCTCGGCGAGCGCGAGTGCAGCCTGCAGCGCCGCCACCAGAAGATCATCGAGGAGGCGCCCTCTCCGCTGCTGGACGAGGAGACGCGGCGCAGGATGGGCGCCGACGCCGTGCGGGCCGCTCGGTCGGTCGGGTACGTCGGCGCGGGAACGGTCGAGTTCATCGTCGCCGGGGACGAGCCGGGCCACCCGGGCTACTTCATCGAGATGAACACCCGGCTGCAGGTCGAGCACCCGGTCACCGAGCTGGTCACCGGGCTCGACCTGGTGGAGCTCCAGCTGCGCGTCGCGGCCGGGGAGCCGCTGCCGTTGTCGCAGGACGACGTGCGGCTGCGCGGCCACGCGGTCGAGGCGCGCGTGTACGCCGAGGACCCCTCCAGGGACTTCCTGCCCACGGGAGGCAAGGTGCTCGCCCTCGCCGAGCCCGGGGACCCCGGCGTGCGGGTCGACTCCGGCATCCAGGCCGGCACGGTCGTCGGCAGCGACTACGACCCGATGCTGTCCAAGGTCATCGCCTGGGCCCCGGACCGGGCGGGCGCGCTGCGGCGGCTGGACGCGGCGCTGCGCGCGACGACCGTGCTCGGCGTGACGACCAACATCGCGTTCCTGCGCGCGCTGCTGGCCGACCCCGACGTCACGGCGGGAAGGCTCGGCACCGGGCTGATCGACCAGCGGCTCGACGCGCTGCTCGCCGCCGCCTACGGCACCGGCGGGGCGCCGCCCGCCGAGGTGCCCGCCACCGCGGCGCTGGTCCTGCACGACGAGCTGGCGGCCCGCGCCGGTGAGGACCCGTGGCAGGTGCCGGACGGGTGGCGCGTCGGCGAGCCGGCCTGGACCACCTGGCTGCTCGCGACGGCGCGTGGAGAGACGGTCCCGGTCAAGGTGCGCGGCCTCCCGGCGCGAGGGTGCGAGGTCGCCGTGGGCGACGCCCCCGCCGTCCAGGCCCGGCTCGCGCGCGGCGACGGCGAGGTGATCGTGACGCTCGACGGGCTCACGACCCGCTTCTCCTGCGCGAGGGACGGCGCCGCCGTCTGGCTCGGCCGGGACGGCAGGTCGTACGCGATCATCCCGCACGAGGCCGGGGATCGCGGCGACCACGCCGGCGCGGGCGGCGCGGGCGACGGGGTGGTGCGCAGCCCGATGCCCGGCACCGTGCTGCTGGTCAAGGTCGTCCCCGGCGAACGGGTCACCGAGGGGCAGCCGCTGATGATCGTCGAGGCGATGAAGATGGAGCACACCGTGACCGCCCCCGCGGACGGGGTCGTCGCCGAACTCGCCGTGCGGGCGGGGCAGCCGGTCGACATGGACGCCGTGCTCGCGGTCGTCCGCGACGAGCCCCCGGACACCGGCGCCGGCGCGGTCACGGCGGCGGAGACGGGAGGATCATGATGCGCGCACCGTTCCAGGCGCCGATGGAGGGCCTGCCGGACCGGGTGACGATCTACGAGGTCGGGCCCAGGGACGGCCTGCAGAACGAGTCGGCGATCCTGCCCGTGGAGGTCAAGGCCGAGCTCGTCGCCCGGCTCGCGCGGGCCGGCCTGGCCACCATCGAGGCGACCAGCTTCGTCCACCCCAAATGGGTGCCGCAGCTCGCGGACGCCGAGGAGCTGCTGGGGCGCCTGGACCGGGTCCCGGGCGTGCGCTACCCGGTGCTGGTCCCCAACGAGCGGGGCCTGGACCGCGCGCTCGGCCTCGGCGTCACCGACATCGCGATCTTCGGCAGCGCCACCGAGACGTTCGCCCGGCGCAACCTCAACCGCAGCGTGGACGGCTCGATCGAGATGTTCACCCCGGTCGTCGAGCGCGCCCTCGACGCCGGGCTGGCCGTCCGGGCGTACCTGTCGATGTGCTTCGGCGACCCGTGGGAGGGGCCGGTGCCGGTCGAGCAGGTGGTGCGGCACGGCAGGCGGCTGCTCGACCTCGGCTGCTCGCAGTTGTCCCTCGGCGACACCATCGGCGTCGGCACCCCCGGGCACGTCACCGCCCTCCTGCGGGCGTTCGCCGAGGCCGGCGTGGGTCCCGAGCGGCTCGCCGTGCACTTCCACGACACCTACGGCCAGGCCCTGGCCAACACGCTCAGCGCCCTGAGAGCCGGGGTGACCGTCGTGGACGCCTCCGCCGGAGGCATCGGCGGCTGCCCGTACGCCCAGAGCGCCACCGGCAACCTCGCCACCGAGGACCTGGTCTGGATGCTGTCCGGGCTCGGCGTGGAGACCGGCGTCGACCTTGAATCCCTGGTCGGGACCAGCGTCTGGCTCGCCGGAGAGCTGGGCCGCCCGAGCCCGTCCCGCGTCGTCCAGGCCCTGGCAGGCAAGCCCCCGGCCGAAGAAGAGGAGTGAAGAGCATGCACCGGCTCAACGACGAGTACGAGGCACTGCGCGCGAGCGTCGAGAAGTTCGCCCGGGACGTCGTCGCCCCGGTCATCGGCGACTACTACGAGCGCTGCGCCTTCCCTTACGACATCGTCTCGCAGATGGGGAAGATGGGGCTGTTCGGGCTGCCGATCCCGGAGGAGTACGGCGGCATGGGCGGTGACTACTTCGCCCTGTGCTTGGCCCTGGAGGAGCTGGCCCGCGTCGACTCCTCGGTGGCCATCACCCTGGAGGCCGCGGTGTCCCTCGGCGCCATGCCGCTCTACCGGTTCGGCACGGCGGAGCAGAAGGCCGACTGGCTTCCCCGGCTGAGCTCGGGGGAGATGCTCGGCGCCTTCGGCCTGACCGAGCCCGGAGGCGGCTCCGACGTGCCGGGCGGCATGCGCACGACGGCGGCGCTGGACGGCGGCGAGTGGGTGATCAACGGCTCGAAGGCGTTCATCACCAACTCCGGGACCGACATCACCGGGTTCGTCGCGGTCGCCGCCATCACCGGCCGGCGCGAGCGGGCCGACGGCGAGGGGCGCGCCGCGCCCGAGATCAGCACCATCATCGTCCCCTCCGGCACGCCCGGGTTCACGGTCTCCAAGAAGTACTCCAAGGTCGGCTGGTCGGCCTCCGACACCCGGGAGCTGTCGTTCACCGACTGCCGGGTGCCCGCCGCCAACCTGCTCGGCGAGCGGGGCCGGGGGTACGCCCAGTTCCTGCAGACCCTGGACGAGGGGCGCGTCGCGATCGCGGCGCTGTCGGTCGGCCTCGCGCAGGGCTGCGTCGACGAGTGCCTGCGGTACGTGCGGGAACGGCACGCCTTCGGCGGGCCCATCGGGCGCTACCAGGCCATCCAGTTCAAGGTCGCCGACATGGAGGTCCGCGCCCACACGGCGCGCCTGGCCTACTACCACGCCGCCGAGAAGATGCTGGCGGGCGAGCCGTTCAAGAAGGAGGCCGCCATCGCCAAGCTGGTGAGCTCCAACGCGGCGATGGACAACGCCCGCGACGCCACCCAGATCTTCGGCGGCTACGGCTTCATGAACGAGTACCCGGTGGGGCGCTTCTACCGGGACGCCAAGATCCTGGAGATCGGCGAGGGCACCAGCGAGGTCCAGCGCATGCTGATCGCCCGCGAGCTGGGAGTGGGCACATCCAGTTAGATAGCCGGGAATCGATTGCGCGTTGACTTGCGCGGCGAGCCGGGCGCACGTTTCGCGCGATGGTGCCATTGTGACAGAAATGAGTCATGGGAACTGTGGGGCGTTGATGGACCGTTCTAATAAAGTTTTCCCGCCAGAAGACCGGAGTGTCCGGATTCTGGGAGAGAAGTGGCTGTCAAGCTTCCCGGCGGGCGACTGCTCGCCGCCGCCGGCGTCGGGGTATTGGCCGGCTCGATCATCGCAGGCGGTTTCGCCTACGCGGCGGGGGCGAACAGCCCCGTGTACGCCTGCGTCGACAAGAGCTCGCACCTGGTCCGCATCGTGGGCGTCACGACCAAGTGCAAGACCACCGAGGTGAAGACCTCGTGGAACCGGCAGGGTCCGGAGGGGCCGGCAGGCTCTCCCGGCACCACCGGTGCCACCGGCCCGCGCGGCCTGCAGGGGCCCAAGGGCGCCGACGGCAAAGGACGGTGCGCAGGGGGCCAAGGGCGACACGGGTTCGCAGGGCCTCAAGGGTGACGGCGGCGCGCGGGGCCCGCAAGGCGAGGCCGGGCCGCAGGGCACGAAGGGCGCCGACGGCAAGGATGGCAAGGACGGGGAGCGCGGCCCTCAGGGTCCGGAGGGGCCGCGTGGCCCGCAGGGCGCCAAAGGCGAGGACGGCAAGGACGGCGAGGACGGCGAGGACGGTAAGAACGGCTCCTCTGGCACGAGCGCCCGTGTCGTCAGCGAGGGCTTCAGCACCTCCCAAGGCGGCAGCTTCTCGGCGAACTGCGAGTCCGACGAGGTCGTCACCGGCGGCGGGTATTGGCTCACCTCCAGCAAGAACTTCGGCGTGCTGGCGAGCGCCCCGTACGGCAACAGCTGGACGGTGAAGCTGGAGAAGCAGTCCAGCGGCCAGGCTTCCACGTCCGGCGACGTCTTCGCCATCTGCGCCAAGAAGGCCTGATCACCCTTCTCCTGGCGCGTGGCCCGGGCCGGTGCGGCGGATCCGCGGCGGACAGACGCCGGGCGCGCACCCGACCCGGCCTCCGCGTCGGCCGGGCGACCAACGGCCTCCGGCCGTCTCGCCGGCCGAGCGGGGCGTGGACGTGACCGTCCGGGGTCGGGCGGGGCGGTGAACGCGGAGGCGGGGGGGCCCCCGGGGGGGGGCGCCCCCGGGGGGGGGGCCGCCGCCTCTTGTCGTTCTGTGCCGTCTGGCGACGCCTTCCGGGCCTCCGCTCAGCCGGCCAAGATCGCGGGGAGGGTGTTCTGGTAGGCGACGCGGAGCTCGTCCAGCGGGATCTCCAGCACCCCCTCGACCCGGGCGCGCGGGGGCGTGGACCCTGACAATTCAAGTAGCGGGCTATGACGTCATGCTCGAGGAGACTCTTATTGGGCTCTCGCGGGAAGGTTGTCGTGTTCTGAGGCGAAAGACGCCAGAAGGCGAAACGCCTGCTCAGCGCCATAGGGCTGATGTTGCCCCAGGTCGCCAGATGCGGTGCCGGAGAACCTGGAGATCGGCGAGGGCACCAAGCGAGGTCCAGCGCATGCTGATCGCCCGCCGGCTCGGCATGCCGGCGTGGGCGTGGCTCGCGGGCGCGCAGGCTCGCGAGGGGATAGGTGCCGGGTGACCTGCGCTATCGTGCAAACATGGGGGCGCCGGCAGTGCGCCCGGCCGGTGCGCCGGCCGGCCGGGTGACGCGTGCCTCCTTCGCCGATCCTGTCGCGAGAAAGGGCCGTCTCCATGTACGAGGCCAGTGAGATCATGGATCGGCTGACAGAGGCGTACAACAGTCATGACGTCGATGCGATCACGCGGTGCTACGGCCCGCGAGCCGTCACCGTCACGCCGGGCGGCGTCGCCGAGGGCCGGGAGGAGATCTACTCCTACTACGCCGAGTGGGTCGGGGCCTTCCCCGACTCGGTGGCGACACCCTCGCTGCTCGTCGTCTCCGAGGACACGGGCGTGCTGGAGTTCATGGTCACCGGCACCCACAAGGGGCCGCTGGTCCTGGCCGATGGGGTGGTGGCGGAGGCCACCGGCCGCCCCATCGCCCTCCGCTGCTGCTCGGTCTGCACGATGGAGGACGGGGCCGTCGCCAGCCACCGCCTCTACTACGACCAGCTGGAGCTGGCCGCGCAGCTCGGCTATCCCATGCCGGGCGGAGACCGGGCGTTCTGATCGCCGGCCTGCCGCGCGCCCCCCATCTCACGGCCCTGTTGATCGAATGGACGAACAGGCCGTGCACTCCTTAAAGTCCTTTTCATGACTTCTGATGATCTCCTGGTGCGAAGGGCCGAGAAGAGGGACACCGAGGAGATCTTCGGACTGGCCCGCGAGTTCGCTCTCTCCTTCCGCCCCCAGCGGTCGGCGTTCGACTCGGCCTTCCCGCTCCTGCTGGAGAACCCCGACGCCCTGCTCCTGGTCGCCACCGTCGGCGGCGTCGTACGCGGTTACCTGCTCGGCTTCGTGCACCTCACCCTGTTCGCCAACGGCCACGTCGCCTGGGTCGAGGAGGCCATGACCCAGCACGGCTTCCGCCGGCGCGGCCTCGGCCGGACGCTGCTGGAGGAGTTCGAGACCTGGGCCCGCTCCCGGGACGCCGGGTACATCGCGCTGGCCACCCGGCGCGCGCCGGAGTTCTACCAGGCCCTTGAGTACGAGTCCGCCGGCAACTTCTACCGCAAGGTGCTCAAGACCGACCGCCAGGCCTGATCGCCGGCGCCCCGCCGTCCCGCCCGGGCCGCCCGGCTCAGGAGGTGAGCTGGGCGTCCAGGCGGTAGCCGTCCACCGTTACGTAGATCGCGTCGCCGGGCCGGGCGTTCAGGCGCATCAGCACCGGCTGGAGCGAGTCGAACACCGGCTGGCGGTCGCGCCAGACCAGCACCACCGCGTTGTCCCCGGGCCCGGTGACCGACAGCAGCGTGCCGGGGCGCATGCCGAGCTGCGTGGCGTACCCCTCGGGCACGGGCACGGGCTCGCCCCGCAGGTGCTCGCTGGTGACGTCGATGCGCTGCCAGCGCCGGGGGTCGGACGCGGGGCCGGGCAGCGGCGGCGCGTGGGTCGCCGCGCGCGGCTCGGGCACCAGATGGGGCCGGGGAGGGCCGGAGAGCGCCGTGAGGGCGGCCAGGGCCGTCTGGGCGTCGGGCAGGTTGTCGGCGACGTTCGGGACCGGCAGGCCGCCGCGCATCTGGTGGGCGTTCGTCCCCGGAGTACGGCGGGGGAGCGGCGCGAACCCGTTGGTCGTCGTCGCCGGCTCCGGCGGACGCGTCATCGCCCTCGGCAGCGCGTCGATCCAGGCCTGCGCCGAGTGCGCGCGGATGCCCGCCTGGGCGAGCAGCTCGGCCGCGTCCTCGCCGGAGGTCTTGTCGCCCAGCAGCTGCGCCGTCCGCTCACGGAGCCTGGTGAGGTCGCCGACGACCAGCCAGCGGTCCTGCAGGCGCCGGTCGGGCATGAGCGCCACGAGCACGCGCCACAACGGCGTGCCGAGCGAGGGGACCTGGATCGGGTGCGCCGGGTCGGCCCCGATCAGCTGGTCCTCGGTGGCGGCGACGCCGAGCCATTCGGTGAGCCGGAACAGGTGCCCGGTCACGGCGGTGGACTCCGGAGAGCGCAGCCACTGGATCACCCGCTCCTCGGCCGCCCGCTGCGCCTGGGAGAGCACGTCGCGGTCGACGTGCAGCTCGTGGGCCAGCGTGCGCAGGCTGACCGGCTCCTCGGCGAACAGCCGCTCTATGGCGACGGCCCGCTCCAGGGGCGTCCACTCGCGAAAGACCGCGTCGACGAGCCTGACCAGTGGGTTGTCCGAGACCGGCGGCGGGGGAGGCGCCGCGGAGGCGGCCGGGGCCGGTGCCTCGGGGTACGGCGACGGCACCCGCGGGACCCCGTTCGCCGGGACCCCGTTCGCCGGGATCCCGTTCGGCGGGACTCCGTTCGGCGGGGTCCCGTTCGCCGGCATCCCGTTCGGCACGGGGATGCCCGGGCCGGGCTGGCGTACCGCCGGGTGCGGGCCGGTGGGTTGTCCCGGATAGGGGCCCGTGGGCTGCGCCGGATGGGGGCCGGTCGGCTGCGCGGGAAGGGGCCCGGCCGGCTGGACCGGATGGGGCCCGGTGCGCTGGGCGGGATGCGGCCCGGTGGGCGTCCCGGCGGGCGGGGGAACCTGCGGGGCGATGGCGGGCACCCGGCCGAGGATCTCCCGGAAGACGGCGGTGATGATCACTTCGGGGGACGCGGGGACCGCGGGCATCCGCAGGTCGGCGGCGGTGAGCCTGCGCAGGCGCTGGATCCCGCCCATGCCGCTGATGGCCGATCGCGCGGGCTCGGGCCAGCCGGGCAGCCCCGGATCCACCACGTGGACCTGGAGCGCCGGCAGCACGTCCATCAGTGCCAGGTGGTCCCACCGGCTGACGGCGAGCCGCGAGAGGCGGTCGCAGAGCCACTCGACACCGGTGGTGCCGAGGGCACGGCTGAGGGCGACCGAAGCCCACCAGCCCCCCGGCAGCCGGGGATCGGCGAGCACTTCGGCGATCTGCTGAGGACGGCTCCAGCGCAGAGCGGGGACGAGATCACTCAGGCAGATCATTGAATCGGCGTCCATCGGCTGACCGCATCCTCCCGAGTGTGACGCATGTTGCTAATGGTGCAGCTTACGCCGGAGGCTATCAATTAGCGCCATCTAGGGAGAACATAGCGGCTCCCCCGTCCCTGAGTTCGCCACCTCCGCAAGGCCGCCGCCCGGCAGGGGGCGCCCGCCCAGCCTGGCGACCGCCTCGGCGCCCGCCAGACAGCCCGCTTCCAGCGCCGATGCCGGCGAATTGCCATCGAGCAGCGCGGTGAGGAAACCGGCCGCGAAGGCGTCCCCGGCGCCGGTGGAGTCCACGGCGCGCGTGGCCGCGGCGGGCGCCCGGTGCACCACGCGGCCGGCCACGGCGAGCAGCGCCCCGGAGGCGCCGAGCTTGACCGCCGCCATGCCATAGCGGGCGCTGAGCGCCTTCGCCGCGGTGGCAGGGTCGGACTCGCCGGTGAGGAGCAGAGCCTCATCCCTGTTCGGGATGATCGTGGTCGCTCCCGCGGTCTCGCGCAGGAACCTCTCGGGCCCGAAGGCCCGCAGCGGCCCGGTCGACGCCGGGTCCACGCTGATCCGCACGTCACGGGCCAGCGCGGCCGCCACGGCCAGCCGCACCAGCGCGAGGCCCGGCGCGGCGAACAGCGTGTACCCGGAGATGTGCAGGCGCCCGACGCCGTCGAGCAGGCCGTCGTCCCAGTCGGCCGGACCGATGTGCGCGCCCGCGCCCCGGTTGGTGAGCATGGAACGTTCGCCGCTCATGTCCACCATCGCGATGACCACGGCGGTAGGGTGCGCCGGATCGAGCAGCACGTGCGGCCGCACGCCCGACCTGCGCAGCTCGGCGATGTGCCACGCCCCGGTGTCGTACCCGACCCGCGTCAGGATCCGCGCGTCCGCGCCCAGGTGAGCGGCCCAGGACGCGGTGTTCGCGCCCGAGCCGCCCGGCCGTACGACGATGTCGGCGGCGGTGTCGGTGCCGGTCGCGACCGGAGCCTCGTGCAGCGCCACCACGTCGGTGACCGCGTCGCCGATGACGAGCAGGCCCGACACTCAGTTCTCCAGGGCCTCGGGGGCGGCCCAGGAGGCCGCGATGCGGCCGGCCAGGCGGGTGTTGCCGCGCACGGCGGCCAGGTTCGCCTCCAGGGAGGCGCCGCCGGTGCCCCGGACGAGGAAGTCCAGCAGGAACGGGGTGATCGCCTGGCCGGTGATCCCCTCCCGGTCGGCGGCGGCCAGTGCCTCGGCCAGCACGCGGTCGTGCAGCTCCGGGTCGAGCTGCTCGGCGACCGGCACCGGGTTGGCCACGATCAGCGCCGTCTCGGGCCCGCCCAGCCGGTCCTGCGCCCGCATGACGGCGGCGGCCTGCTCCGGGGCCTCCAGGCGCCAGTCCACGGGCAGCCCGGAGGTGTGCAGGTAGAAGCCGGGGAAGGCGTCCGTGCGGTACCCCGCCACGCTGACGCCGCGCGTCTCCAGCCGCTGGAGGGTGGCGGGCACGTCGAGGATCGACTTCACGCCCGCGCAGACGACCGTGATCCTGGTCTTGGCGAGCATGTCCAGGTCGGCGGACTCGTCCTGGTCGGCCGTCCACCCGCGGTGCACGCCGCCGAGGCCGCCGGTCGCGAACACCCGGATCCCGGCGCGCGCCGCGAGGAACGCCGTGGCGGAGACGGTCGTGGCGCCGCTCTCCTTCAGCGCGGCGGCGAGGGGGAGGTCGCGGAACCCGAGCTTGCGCAGCCCGGGCTCGGTGGCGACCCGCTCCAGCATGCCCTTGTCCAGGCCCACGCGGGCCACCCCGTCGAGCACGGCGATGGTCGCCGGCACGGCTCCGGCCTCCCTGACCAGCCCCTCCAGCTCGATGGCGACCTGCAGGTTGCGGGGCTGCGGCAGGCCGTGCGAGATGATCGTGGTCTCGAGCGCCACCACGGGGGTCCCCGCGGCGAGGGCCTCGGTGACCTCCTCGGATGTCGTGATGATCGCCTCGCCGGGGCCGGTCATGTGCATGCTCGCTCTCGGTCCTCTCCGTCTGTACGCTCGGTTCTCTCCAGGGGGTTTGTTCCCCTGACGCGCTGTCTTACCGTACTGTCCGGGTTAGGAGTCTTTGGCATGCACCGGTCCCATTACGACGCCGTCATCGTGGGCGGGGGGCACAACGGCCTGGTCGCGGCCTCCTACCTGACGCGGGCAGGGCGCCGCGTGCTGGTGCTGGAACGGCTGCCCCACGTGGGCGGGCTCGCGATCTCCACGCAGGCCTTCCCGGGGGTCGAGGCCCGCCTCTCGCGCTACTCCTACCTGGTCAGCCTGCTGCCGAGCAGGATCGTCGCCGACCTCGGCCTGCGGCTGGACCTGCGGCGGCGGCGCTTCGCCTCCTACACCCCCCTCGGCGCGACCGGGCTGCTCGTGGACGGCGGCGACGCCGAGCGCACCGCCGCCTCCTTCGCCCGGGTGACCGGCGGGACCGGCGACCACGAGCAGTGGAACCGGTTCTACGCGATGACGGCCGGGGTCGCCCGGCGCGTCGCCCCCACCCTGCTGGAGCCGCTGCGCGACCGCGCGGGCATGCGCGACGTGGTCGCCGACGCCGGCGCCTGGCGCGACCTGTTCGAGCGGCCGATCGGCGAGGTGGCCGCCGAGCGCTTCGGCGACGACGTCGTGCGGGGAGTGGTGCTGACCGACGCCCTGATCGGCACCTTCGCCGACCCGGCCCGGGACCTGCTCGCGAACCGCTGCTTCCTGTACCACGTCATCGGCGACGGCACGGGAGACTGGAACGTACCGGTCGGCGGCATGGGAGCGGTCAGCGGCGCGCTCGCCGACGCGGCGCGGCGCGGCGGCGCGGAGATCCGCACTGGCGCGGAGGTGCTCGCGATCGACCCGGGAGGGGAGGTCGCGTTCCGCGACGCCGATGGCGCCGAGCACACGGTGAGCGGGGACCACGTGCTGGTCAACACCCCGCCCGCCGTCCTGGCCCGGCTCCTCGGCGAGGCCCCGCCGGAGGCGCCGGAAGGGGCGCAGCTCAAGGTCAACATGGTGCTGTCCCGCCTGCCCCGCCTGAAGGACACCTCGGTCGACCCCGCGGAGGCGTTCGCGGGCACGTTCCACATCAACGAGAGCCGCGACCAGCTGGCGCTGGCCTACGAGCAGGCCTCCGCCGGCGTGATCCCGGCGCTTCCGCCGGCGGAGGTGTACTGCCACTCGCTGACCGATCCTTCGATCCTCGGGCCGTCGCTGCGGGGGTCCGGCGCGCACACGATGACGCTGTTCGGCCTGCACATGCCCGCCCGCCTTTTCCGTAAAGATCCGGAAAAATCACGAAACGAGGCGTTGGCGGCCACCATGGCCTCCATCGACGCCGTCCTGGCGGAACCCCTCGAAGACTGCCTGCTCCGCGCCCCCGACGGCTCCCTGTGCGTCGAGGCCAAGAGCCCGGTGGACCTGGAGAACGAGGCCGGGCTCCCCGGCGGCCACATCTTCCACCGGGACCTGTCGTGGCCCTACGCCGAGGACGCCGCCGACACCGGCAGGTGGGGCGTGGAGACCCCGCACGAGCGGATCCTGCTGTGCGGCGCGGGAGCCCGGCGCGGCGGCGGGGTCAGCGGCATCCCCGGCCACAACGCCGCCATGGCCGTCCTGGGCGAACGCTCCTGACGGGTCTCTCGCTCTCGCTTAATGGAGCTCTCACAATGTCCGGCTACCGTGGGCCCGTGAGCATGACGGGAGACAAGGACGGCGCGCGCCTCCTCGTGGTCGATGACGAGCCGGCCCTGCGGGAGGCGCTGCAGAGCAGCCTGGAGTTCGAGGGGTACGGCGTCGGCCTCGCCAAGGACGGCGCCGAGGCCCTGGACGCGCTCGGGCGTGACCCCTACGACCTGGTCCTCCTCGACGTCATGATGCCCAAGGTCGACGGGCTCACCGCCTGCCGGCGGCTGCGCGCCGCCGGGAACCAGGTGCCCGTCCTCATGCTCACCGCCCGCGACGCCGTCGGCGACCGGGTGTCCGGCCTGGACGCCGGCGCCGACGACTACCTGGTCAAGCCGTTCGAGCTGGACGAGCTGTTCGCGCGGGTCCGCGCCCTCCTGCGGCGCGGCGCCCGGCACGTCCCCGCCGCCGACCCCGACGGCGTGCTGGCCTACGGCGACCTGCGCATGGACACGACCAGCCGCGAGGTCCTCCGCGGCGATCGCCAGCTGGAGCTCACCCGCACCGAGCACCTGCTGCTCGAGCTGTTCCTCGCCCACCCCCGGCAGGTGCTCACCCGCGAGCAGATCCTCAGCGAGGTGTGGGGCTTCGACTTCGAGCCGTCGTCCAACTCTCTCGACGTGTACATCATGTACCTGCGCCGCAAGACCGAGGCCGGCGGCGCCCC
This sequence comes from Sphaerisporangium perillae, assembly GCF_023276435.1. Lineage (GTDB taxonomy): Bacteria > Actinomycetota > Actinomycetes > Streptosporangiales > Streptosporangiaceae > Sphaerisporangium > Sphaerisporangium perillae. The sequence goes on along the minus strand of NZ_JALLPO010000023.1, from coordinate 114,379 downwards.
CCGCCTGATCCACACCGTACGCGGCGTCGGGTACGTCCTGCGGATCCCGTCCTGATGTCCGTCCGGCCGATACGGGGCGGGCGCCGGTCGATGGGGTCCCGCCTCACCCTGCTGGTCGCGATCGCCGTCGCCGCCGCGATCGCCGTATGCGCCGCCGCCTGCTGGTTCCTCGTCAGGAACGAGCTGTCCCGGCAGCTGAGCGAGTCGCTGAACCAGCCCCCGGTCGGGGGCAGGACCGTCGGGATGATCCTCGGCAACTGCTCGGAGCACCCGACCGGCACCGAGGCCCCGGGACCGTTCCTGCGCCTCCAGCAGATCGTCCGGGCCGACGGCACCCGCTGCGCCCAAGGATGGGACGCCGTCGTCGTGGACCCGGCCGACCAGCGCGTCGCCCTCCGTCTCGGAGAGCGGCGGCTGCGCGACGGCGTCACCGACAGCGGAGACCCGGTACGCGTGCTCACCGTCAACGTCGGGCCCGGCATCGCCGTCAGCGTCTCGCGCTCCCTGTCGGACACCGACGCCACGCTGCGCGGCCTCGCCCTGCTCCTCGCGGGGGTCGCCGCGCTCGGCGTCCTCGGCGCCGCGACCGCCGGCCGGCTGGTCTCCCGTACCGCGCTGCGCCCCGTCGGACGCCTGACCGGCGCCGTCGAGCACATCGCGCGGACCGAGGACCTGCGGATCCGCATCCCCGTCGACGGCGACGACGAGATCGCCAGGCTGGGCGCCTCCTTCAACGCCATGACGGCCGCCCTGGCCGGCTCCCGCGAGCGCCAGCGGCAGCTCATCGCCGACGCCGGCCACGAGCTGCGCACCCCGCTCACCAGCCTGCGGGCCAACATCGACCTGCTCCTGCACAGCGAGAACACCGGCAGGCAACTGGACCCGCAGGCCAGGAAGCGCCTGCTCACGAGCGTGAAGGCCCAGATGACCGAGCTGTCGGGTCTCGTCGGCGACCTTCTGGAGCTCTCGCGCGTGTCCGGCGGCGAGGAACCCATCGCCGACCTGCCGTTCCACGACGTCGTCGAGGCCGCCGTCGCCCGCGCCCGCCTGCGCGCCAACGACGTGCGCATCGACGCCGGCCTGGCGGAATGGTACGTCCACGGCCGCGAGGGGGCGCTGGAACGCGCCGTGGTCAACCTGCTGGACAACGCCGTGAAGTTCAGCCCCGCCGCGGGCACGGTCACCGTGCGCCTGCGCGAGGGGGGGCTGACCGTCCGCGACCACGGTCCCGGCATCCCCGAGGACGAGCTTCCGCTGGTCTTCGAGCGCTTCTGGCGGTCCTCCACGGCCAGGAGCATGCCCGGCTCCGGCCTCGGCCTGGCCATCGTCGCCCAGGCGGTCAGGGACGCCGGCGGCGACGTCGCCCTGTCCAACCCGCCCGGCGGAGGCACCCTCGCCACGCTCCGCCTGCCGGGACGGGCCACTCCCGCGCAGGCCTGAACCCCCTGCCGCGCCGGTTCTCAGACAGGGTTAATGAACGCCTAAGGGTGGTTCAATCCGGCTCCACGACGGTTGGGGCATGAGCCAGCCGATCCATAGTCGCCGCGCATGACCTCCCTGACGCAGGAGCCGTACGCGCGCCACACGACCCGCACCCGACTCGTCGAGATCGTCGTCCCCGTCTACAACGAGCGCAAAGTGCTCGCGCAGAGCGTGCGCCGCCTCCACGACTACCTGACCCGTACCTTCCCCTACGGTTTCCGCATCACGATCGCCGACAACGCCAGCACCGACGGCACCTGGGACATCGCCACCGCGCTCACCCGCGAGCTGCCGCACGTCCAGGCCGTCCACCTCGACCAGAAGGGCCGGGGACGCGCGCTGCGCAAGGTCTGGGCGCGAAGCGACGCCGACGTCGTCAGCTACATGGACGTCGACCTGTCCACCGACCTCACCGCCTTCCTGCCGCTGATCGCCCCCTTGCTGTCCGGCCACAGCGACCTCGCCATCGGGACCCGCCTGGCCAGGACGTCCCGGGTCGAGCGGGGGCCGAAGCGGGAGATCATCTCCCGCGCCTACAACCTGCTGCTGCGGTCCACGCTGGGCGCCCGCTTCTCAGACGCCCAGTGCGGGTTCAAAGCCGCCCGCACCGAGATCGTCCAGGCTCTGCTGCCGGCCGTCGAGGACGAGGAGTGGTTCTTCGACACCGAGTTGCTCCTCCTGGCCGAGCGCCACGGCCTGCGCATCCACGAGGTGCCCGTCGACTGGGTGGACGACCCCGACAGCCGGGTCGACGTCGTGCGGACCGCGCTCGACGACCTCAGGGGCATGGCCAGGGTCGCCCGCAGGACGCTCTCGGGCGCGGCGCGCATCCCCGTACCGGACCGGGTGGCCGCCGCCCGGCTGCCCTCGGGCATGGGCCGCCAGCTGCCGAGCTTCGTGATCGTCGGCTTATTCAGCACCCTGGCCTACCTCATGCTGTTCTGGGCGCTGCGCGAGATCATGACGGCCGTGCTGGCCAACGCGATCGCGCTGCTGGTCACCGCCCTGGCCAACACCGCCGCCAACCGGCGCTTCACGTTCGGCGTGACGGGTTCGGCGGGCGCATTACGGCACCAGGTCGAGGGCCTCGCAGCCTTCCTGGTCGGCCTCGCCCTGACCACCGGCGTGCTGGCGCTCCTGCCGGAGGCGGCGTCCCGGTGGGTCGAGCTCGCCGGTGTGATCGTCGCGAACGCCCTCGCCACCCTGGTCCGCTTCATGCTGCTCCGCGCCTGGGTCTTCAGCCCTCGCCGCCGGAAGGAGAACCGTTCATGACCATCGACGTCGATCGCCAGCCTCAGGGGGAGCCCCCGATGGGGCCCGGCGCCGGCCAGATGCCGCCCGGAGAACCGGCACGGCACGACACCGGGCCGGCGGCGGAGGTGCCGGGGCGAGACGGCGCGAGCGGCCATCGCCGCACCGCTCCGCGGAGCCGCCTCGCGTCCGTCGTGCTGGGCGGCGCAGGAGATCCGCGCTGGGCCCGTCCCGCGCTGATCGGCGTGCTCGCGCTGGCGGCGGTGCTGTACACCTGGGCGCTCGGCCGCAACGGGTACGCCAACCAGTACTACGCGGCCGCCGTCCTGTCGGGCACGCACAGCTGGAAGGCGTTCTTCTTCGGCGCCATCGACTCGGCGTCGTTCATCACCGTCGACAAGCCGCCGTTCGGGCTGTGGGTCATGGGACTGTCGGCCCGGATCTTCGGATTCGGCACCTGGAGCATGCTGCTCCCGCAGGCCGTCGCGGGCATCGCCGCCGTGGGCCTGGTCCACTCCGCCGTGCGGCGCGCGCTCGGCGGCGTCCAAGGGCACGCCGCCGGGCTCGTCGCGGCCCTGGTCATGACACTGACCCCGATCACCGTGGCGATCAACCGCGACAACAACCCCGACACGATCCTCGTCCTGCTCCTGGTGGCCGCGGCCTGGTGCTGCGCCGAGGCGATCAGGACCGGGCGCATGCGGACCCTGGTGTTCTGCGCGGTCCTCGTCGGAGTGGGCTTCAACACCAAGATGCTGCAGGCCTACCTCGTGCTTCCCGCCTTCGCGCTGGTGTACCTGTACGCCGCGCCGGGCCGGATCGCGCGGCGCGTCGGGCATCTCCTGGCGGCCGGTGCGGCTCTGGTGGTGTCGAGCGCCTGGTGGATGGTCGTCGTCGACCTGTGGCCCGCCGCCGACCGCCCGTACATCGGCGGCAGCACCGACAACACCGTCTGGGACCTGGTCGTCGGCTACAACGGCCTCGGCCGGATCTTCGGCGGTGACGGGAACGGAGGCGGCGGTGGCCGTGGCGGGTTCGGCGGAGGCGGCGGCTTCGGCGGTGCTTCCGGCGCGGACCGGATGTTCAACGACGTCATCGCCGGACAGATCTCCTGGCTGCTCCCCTTCGCCGTGCTCGCGCTGGCCGCGGGACTGCTCCTGGCGGCCCGCCGTCCGGGCCCGCTCCAGGCGGGCCGTCGTTCCGCCCCGCGCGCGGCCCTGCTGCTTTGGGGTGGGTGGCTGGCCGTCCACTTCATCGTGTTCAGCTTCTCGGCGGGGACCTTCCACCCGTACTACACGACGGCGCTGGCGCCCGCCATCGCAGCTCTGACCGGTCTCGGTGGAGTGCTGATGTGGCAGGCGTACCGGCGGACGCGAGCATGGGCGTGGGTGTTGCCCGCGGGCATCGCGCTCACGGGCGCATGGGCGTTCGCCGTGCTGCGCCGTACCCCTGACTGGACGCCATGGCTCGCCTACGCCGTCGCCGGGCTGTGCGCCATCGCCGCCGTCGGCCTGATCGTGCTGCGGCTCGGAGGCGAAGGCCGGGCCCGGTTCGCCGCGCTCGCGCTGGTCATCGGCCTCGTGGGTGGCCTGGCCGCTCCCGCCGCGTACGCGCTCACCCCGTTGTCCTCCGGCGTGAACGGCACCAACCCCACGGCCGGTCCGGAGGGCAGCGGCGGCTTCGGCGGCATGGGAGGACGGGGCGGCATGCCCGGGGCTATGCGCGGCCAGTTCCCCGGTGGCCAGTTCCCCGGTGGCCGGTTCCCCGGCGGCCAGGACGGCCCGGGCACGCCGCCGGCGGGCGCCGAGCCGTCGGCCGGAACCGACCAGCCGTCCGGCGCTGACATGCTGCCCGGCACCGAGCCGCCCGCCGGTTCAGAGACCTCGTCCGGTGCGGACGGTCGAGGGCGCGGCGGCTTCGGCGGCGGTCCCGGCGGGAACGTCGGCAGCGAGATGATCTCCTATCTGGAGAAGAACCAGGGCGACGCCACCTGGCTGCTCGCCGTGAGCAGTGCCCAGAGCGCCTCGTCCGTCATCCTGTCCACCGGCGGCGAGCCCGTCATCGCGATGGGCGGCTTCACCGGCAGCGACCCCGCCATGACCGTGGCCAAGCTCGAGCAGTACGTCTCCAGCGGGCAGCTGAAGTACATCCTGCTCGGCGGAGGCATGGGCGGCCCCGACCGAGGTGGCGACAACGAGATCACCACCTGGGTGCAGGCCAACGGCACGGTCGTGGACCCCTCCGAGTACGGCGGAACCGACACCGGCCAGCCCCTCTACAAGCTCGGCTGAGCGCTCCTTCCGTCTTGGCTCGGCACTCCTTGCGCACGAGGAGGGGGTGGGTGACCGGGGGTGCGTCCCCGGTAGGTGTAGGTCCAGCGGTCTTCGCCGGTACGGCGGCGTTGGTAGCGGTCGGGGTGTCGGTAGCGGTCGCGGTTGTGGAACTGGCAGGCGGGTCCGAGGTTGGCCAGGTCGGTGGGGCCGCCTTCTGCCCAGCCGTCGGCGTGGTCGATCTGGCACGTGGTGGCGGGGAGCGGGCATCCCTCCACCCAGCAGGTGGCGTATCGGGCGATGACGGCTCGCCGTTGAGCGGGAGTGGCGAGCCGTACCTTGCGGCCGAGGTCCAGTACCTGCCGGTCGGCGTTCATCACGATGCGTACCAGGGTGGAGGTGCGGGCCAGCCGGTGGACATCCCCCACCGGCAACAGTTGCCCGGTCGAAGCCAGCAGACCGGGCAGCCACCGATCGGCCCGATGCCCGCACCTGCCGCACACATCGCCAGCAGCCCAGGCGCCCTCCTCCGCTCTGGTAGGTACGCCCGCAGGCTCGGTGGATGCCGCGCAAGCTTTGCACTCGGTGGGTCCGGCGGGTCCGGTACGTCCGGCGGGTCCGGTACGTCCGGCGGGTCCGGTACGTCCGCTGGGTTTGCTCGGCGCGGAGTGTGTGCCGGAGTCGATCGGCTCGTTACGTCCGGCGGGTCCGGTACGTCCGCTGGGTTTGCTCGGCGCGGAGTGTGTGCCGGAGTCGATCGCCTCGTTACGTCTGGCGGGTCCGGTACGCGTGCCGGGATCGGTGGGCGCCTCGGGTGTGGAGTCGTCGGGGAGGGAGGCGGCGTTGACCAGGACCAGCAGCTCAGTGGTGATGTTCTCCTCCAGCAGCGAGATCAACGCATCAGCGTTTCGTACCCGCAGTGGACGATCATCACCCTCGGCCCGAGGCTTGGCGTAGGCGTCCAGCAGCGCCCTCAACCGGCCGGCCGCCTCACGCGGCAACCGAAACTCCCCCTCCACCCCACCCGAAGCGGTCGGCCGCACGATGAGAAACCGCGCCGCGTAGTCGGCCTCGGCCTCCTGCCCCGCCTCATCAGGACAGAGCACCTCACGCAGGTAACGACCCGCCCGAGCCACCTCCACCGGGCTCGCCTCATCGGCCAGAGCGACCAGGATCGACTCGGCCGGCCCCGTCTGCTCATCGGTCAACAAGGCGGTGGCACCGCAGATCGCCGACACCATCCCCTCGGCCAGGGCCCCGGAAGCGAACCGCTCGCGCACCAGCGGCAGACGCGCCAGCTCCACCGCCAAACCGACCAGACGCCCCGCCCCCGCCGAACTCATCCCGCACTGCGACCGCAACCAGGTCTTCGTCGAGGCATGCCCACGGGTTTTGACCTCACCCGACCCATGCACCCGCCCCACCCGCGCCGCAATCGCCGAGGTCAGCCGATCACGCGCGAGCACCAGAGCCTCCACCTCGGCCACACAAACCGCCGCCGACTCCGGCACCCCGGCCACCGCCAACTCCTCGGCGGCCCCCCGCACCCGTCCCACCAACACCCACGACGACCGGCCACCAGCACCAGCGCCCGTAGCAGGGCCATCAGCACCGCCACCGGCACCCGCACCGGTAGCAGCGCTATCAGCACCCCCACTCACACCGGCACCGGCAGGCTTGAGACCAGGACGCGGAGGGACATCACGAGCCTGGGCGTCATGCGCGTCACCGAGCGGATCGACCGGCGGATCGATGTTGCGGGCAGCCGAGCCCTCAGTGGAGCAACCGCTGGAACGCGCGACCATCGCCGCCCACCACGCCGGCCCCAGCACACCACGCCCCGGCGGGTGCGACCGATCACGCCTTGAAGAATCAGCCACGCCACACCTCCAACGCCATTCGAAAACCTGTACGAATAATTTCACACACCAACCCCGTTCGCAACCGACTTCCGTCAATAATTAATGTGTGAAGCAAGAAATCAATCACCATTGTCGCGACAAAGTTAAATGTCGGAATTAGCGGTATCTGTGGGGTGAGGGGCAGGGATGGCCGCGGGTGTACCGTCGCAGCGCGGAGACATCGTCTCGGCTTCTCGCGTGCCAGAACCCGCCGGCAGCCGTTGAGACGAAGAGCCTCCGACAAGTTGAGACGAAGAGCCTCCGACAATTCGTGACATTCATCTAATTCGACATGGCGCCACGGCGCAGCAGGGGTAAGCCGGCGAGCACGCCCAATGCGTCAGAGGCAGGGAACCGGTGCATTCACACCGACACGGCGCAGGAGGCGCACTCACCGCCGCCGGCCGCAGGTGTCCGAGTAGGGCAGCTCGGGGATATGGCTTTCCCACTCGGCACGGGACATGCCGCCGTCCAGGTCGCAGATCAAGGCGCTGGAAGCGTCGGGATCGACGGGGATCTCTAGCAATGCTCCGTCGGGCAAGGAGATCAGCAGCGCCGTCCTACTGAACCCCACGGCCGTCCCCCTGAACCCTAGCCCCGGGGGAAGGTGGTAGTACTCGATCGGCGAGCCGACCTGCTGGAATCCCCGCCAGTCCCACAGCCTGACGAGCCCTTCGTCCCCGGAGACGGTGGCGAAGAGGTGGCCCGGCGGGAAGGGCACGATGGCGTTGATCGGTGCCACGTCAGCGCTCTGCGGCGGAGCCAGCGGTACGCGCAAGCTTTGGTCCCAGAACGTTAAGCGACCTGAGTTGTCGACCGTCACGGCCGCGTCGCCGGAGAAGAGGGTTTCTCCCTGGGCGCGGACGTCGGGTCTGTCCTTGCTCACCGTTCCCGCGGCGGTATCCACCAGGTTCCCCTGCAATGTGTCCCCGGCGTACAGCCGGCGTCCGCCGGGAAGGAAGGTGAGGATCTCTCCACCCGCACCCGAGATGGTCTTGATCCACGCGCCGCTTCGGACATCCCACAGTTCCAGCTCTTCGCCCCCTCGGCGGTCGGGAAGGCTCAGCGCCATGGTCGCGCCGTCCGGAGAGAATGCCAGAGACGTGACCCCGCCGGGTTCCGGGTTCCGAAGGCGGATTGCCCTGACGCGGGTACCGGCCTCGATGTTCCACAACGTCACCGTCGTGGATTCATGGTGGGTGAGGGCGAGCGTTCGCCCGTCCGGGCTGAAGTGGGGGGAGTACCCTCCGGGTCCGCGCATAAGTGCCTCTCGCGAGGGATCGTCGAGGAGGATCGGGCGGCCCACGGGCTTTCGGAGGGCAATGTCCCAGATCGACACTTGACGTTTTCCCTTGTGACCGCCCTCCACCGCCAGGAAGCGGCCGTCCGGGCTGAATCGCCTCTCGTCGCCGGATCGGGCGAGGACGGTCGGTCTGGTGTGGGCGGAGACATCGAGGACGTGTACGGTTCCGTCCGGGCCGGACACCCTGAGGAACCGGCCGTCGGAAGACATGCGTGGAGCGTCCGCCGGGAGCTCCACGGCCGGTGGGAGCGGGTGGCTCATCAGCTCGACGCCGTCCCGCACCCGCCACAGGTGCACGCGCGCCGTGGCCGCCGACCCGGTGAGGTATCGCCCATCCGGGCTGAACCGCACGTGCTCGGTGAACGGAAGCAGCGGGTCCGAGATCTCCCGCCCGGTGGTGACGTCGAACACCCGGATCCCCTCAAGGGTGGTGAGGGCGAGCGTCCGCCCGTCCGGGCCGAACACGCCATCCATGGCGGCGGCCGGCAGCCATGGCGCCGGGACCGGCTTTCGGCGTTGGAGGTCCCAGACCTCCACGAGCCTGTTTCCCGACGGTTCCTCGTGCCACGTAGAGCCATCGGTGGACCATTGCCCGACAGCTCTGACCTCCACGGCCTCCGGAGGGATCACGAGAGCCAGCCGGTCGTCCGCGCTGACGGCTCTGACCGGCTCCGTGAGCACGCGCCGGCGAAGCGCGACGTCCCAGGTCTCGGTGGCGTCGCCGTTGGCCATGACGAGCAGGCGGCCGCTCGGACTGAACGCCAACCGGTCGTCGCCGGACGGAGGATCCTGCTGGGCGAGGCCGAACGACGGGCCGCTCGGCGGAGGGCCTGCGACGGTCCACAGCCGAACCCCTGACGGGTCGCCCACCGCCACGGTGCGGCCGTCGGGGTTCCACGCGAGGGCGTTCACCCGCTGTCCGCTCGCCCAGATGGCACTGGCGATCTGCTTCTTCGCGGCCACGTCGTAGACGCGCAACCAGCCCGGCTCGCCGGGCCTGCCCGCGGTGTAGGTGGCCAGCTTGGCGCCGTCCGCGCTGAGCGCGTGCACCGTTCCCGCGGCGCTGTACGGATCGCTGAAGACGTCGGCCGCCGGGTCGGTCATCGAGTCGATCAGCTCGTCACGGGCCTCCGGGACGCGGGCGATCCGCCAGGCCGCGGCGCTCATCTGGCGGGCGAGCTTTGGATCGGTGTCGCGCAAAGCGGCGGCACGTCTAGCGACCAGCCGCCCGAGCGCCTCCTCCAGCCGGTCTCCGGCCAATCTCGCCTGCCAGGAGGCCGCTCCCGCCGCCGTCGTGGCGACGACCAGCAGCACCGCCAGCGCGGCGGAGACGATAACCCGTATACGGGTTCCGCGCCGGGCCAGCGCCGCACTGGCGAGGAGGAAGCCCGACTCGACGGGCGTCAGGTCGTCGCGGTGTTCCGGCTCGGTGAGCAGCCCCTCCACGACGGCTAAGCGCGTGCCCCGGTACAGGACCCCGGTGTCCCGGCCGTGCTCCTCCCATGTCCTCGCGGCCTCGGTCAGCTGCCGCTGAGCGCGCAGGCGGTCGCGGTCCTCGTCCACCCAGGCGCGCAGGCGCGGCCAGGAGCCGATGAGCGCCTCGTGGGCCAGCTCGACGGTGTCCAGGTGGAGTGTGAGGAGCCGGCAACCGGCCAGACGCTCGATGACCAGCGCCGTGTCGGCCTCCCCTCGCGGGTCCAGCTCGGCACGGGCGGCGGGACGGCGGGTGTCCTCGCTCTGCTCACCTGGGTTGACCAACCTCAGGAGGATCCGCCGGGCGATCCTCGCCTGCTCCGGCGACAGCTTCGCGTACAGACCCTCCGCGGTGTGGCTGATGGCCCCCTGGACCCTGCCCACGCTCTCGTAGGACTCCAAGGTCAGCATCTTCGCCTTGCGGCGGTGCCAGACTTCGCGCAGTGCGTGCGACATCAGCGGCAGCGCCCCTGACTCGCCGGCGACGTCGTCGATGATCTCGGCCGTGAGCGCCCGTTCAACGGTGAGGCCCTCCGCCATGGCCGGCCGTATGATCGCTTCCCGGAGTTCCTCCCTGCTCATCGGTCCGACCAGGAGGTTGGCGTCGCGCAGGGATTCGGCCAGCTCGCGGTGCTCCGCGCATCGCCCGTAGAAGTCCGCTCGGACGGCTATGACCACCCGCACACGGCTTTCCGGGCGTCGCGCGGTCAGCAGCAGGTCGATGAACGCGGCGCGCTCGGCCTGGTCCCGGCAGAGCGTGAAGACCTCCTCGAACTGGTCGACCACGGCCAGGACGCCGGAACCGCCCTCGCCCGCGACGAGCCGATCGGCATGACGCATGGGCCGATCGCCGGGGGTGAACACGCGGATCTCCTCCGAAGCGTGCTCCGGCGAGGCGGTCCCTTCGCGCAGGACCGGCACCAGCCCGGCTTTCAGCAGTGAGGACTTCCCGCTGCCCGACGGGCCGAACACCGCCGCGAAACGACGCTGTCCCAGCAGTTCGAGCAGGTCCCCGACCAGCCGGTCCCGGCCGAAGAACCGATGGGAGTCGGCCGTGCCGTAAGGGGCCAGCCCCAGGTAGGGCGCGGGAGCGGTGTCCTCTCCTTGCATTTCACGGGCCGATTCCTGGGCGGCCTGGTGCCAACGGGACTCCCATTCGGAGGCGTCGCCGTCGCACGTCGCCACGTAGGCGAGGACGACGGGCAGCGACGCCAGGCGCTCTCCTCCCGCGGCCTGCGACAGCGTGGTGACCGAATAGCCCGCGCGCTTTGCCATGGCCCGATAGGTCATGCCGCCGGCTTCCTGACGGAGCTTCCGCAGCTCGTAGGCGAAGCGCTGTACCGGTCCCGCCGCGGGGTCCAGCGGGCTCTCACGACGACCCATCGTTCGGGCTCTCCGCTCGTTGGACGACAAGATCGCTCAGAGAGCCCCAAACTACCCATGTCAAGCGGTATCCACAACGGTGTCAGCGCTCACACGTGACGACTGTATCGATGCGCCGCCGGCCGCCGCCCCGTCGGGCGCCACACCGATTTTTTGTTTGCCCTGGTCATGGGGGCTGCCAAACAACCTTCCCCGCCCGAAACCTGGATGCACACCCCCGAAAACGGCGCGGGTCACCACCGTCCGCCGCTCGCGACAAGGGGTGGCGGCATACGGGGAGAAAGGCAGCCACAGATTCGACCAAACCCCACCAAAACCCTCAAAGACGAACATTTAGCTAGAAAAGGAAAAGGGATGCGCAAAACCATCACCACCCTCGTAGGCGGTCTCGCCCTGGGCGCGACCGTGGTCATCGGAGGAGCTTCGGGCGCGTCGGCGGCCACCCAGGGCCCCCAGGCGAATGCCGGCGTGGTCGGCTCCAGCCTCATCACCCCATCGCTCACGGGCGGCGATCTGTCAACGGCGGCGAGCACGTCCGCGGACCCCCTCAAGGCGGCGAGCTGGGTACGGAGGAACTGCGGCATCACCACGTGTTCCTGGTACTTCAGCAAGGCGACGACACGCTCTATCAAGCGGAACTTCGACACCTACGGCTGGACCGCGAAGACGGCCGCGTCACGCCTGTGCAGGCTCCTGCCGCACGTGGGCGCCAAAGCCGGCTGCACCCTCGCGGTCCGCTACCACTACCGGAGCGCGAACAGCAACGTGAAAGCCGCCTACAACCGCGGGGGCTGTGTGGTGGTCAGGGTGAGGGCCGCCTACATGAGCACGCCGGCGCTTTCATGGAAGACCATCAAGTTCGACAACGTCCCGCTCAGCAACCGCTACTGCGACGCCAGTTGACCCCAGGCGTGCCGGGCATCCGGCCTCAGGCCGGACGCGCCCGCTGAGGCGCCGACGGCCCGTCACCCCGGCCACCCCCGCTGCCCGCTCGGCCGAGCGGGCAGCGGGGGTCGCGGCGTCCGGCTGAATCGGCGACTACTTCGACGCGATGGAGAAGCTGCTCGCCGCGCAGGCCTAGCCGTACTCGGCCGTGACGTTGTGACACTTGTGGTCCTGTGCCGCGAGCCGGTCGGCAGTTAGGTCCGCGACACGCCGGATCCGTTGTGGTGCAACAAGAAGACGCAGAGCCCCGGGTATGAAGGTGGTCCTTCCACAGACCAGCTTCACCCGGGGCTCCGCGTCGACGATGAGTGTCACATACACCGCTGTGCTGCCGGTACGCGACGAGACGGTGGACTTCCTGACCGAGCTTCTGGCGGAGGAGCGCGCGCGGCGGGGTACCCGCGTACCACAATCAGTGATCAACACGTTGCGCGGAAGGGCTCAATACGGGCGATGCGCCCGAGGAGGTCGGCGCCGGCCGGTCCTGTGCGGAGCCGGTCTGAACGCATGGGCGTCGTGGCGCATCGTCGCCGGCATCGGGGGTAGGAGGGGGCCTCGACCGCTCACGAAAGGGATGATCTCGCGTGGACCAGCAGAGCTTCGTCGCCCTCCTCAACGAGGACCTGGAGAGCGAGTACCGCTCGATCGTGCAGTACACCCAGCACACCGCGACGATCAAGGGGGCCGAGTACCAGAGCATCATCGAGGAGCTGAAGGCTCACCTGCACCAGGAACTGGAGCACGCTACGACGCTCGCCGCGCAGATCTCCTTCCTCGGCGGCGTCCCGTCGGTCTCCGTTCCGAGGATCCCCAACGTGCCCAATGGCGCCGACGCCCTCCGCCTCGACCTCGATCTGGAGGCGGCGCAGCTCGAGCGATACCGCCAGCGGGTCAGCCAGGCCATGGAGCTCGGCCTGCACGACGTCGCCGAGGCCCTGCGCCCGCTCCTGCAGCAGACCCAGGACCACGTCATGGACCTGCAGGGCGCCCTGGGCAGGTAGACACCGGCAGTGGAGGCGGCCGGGGTAGGATCTGGCCGTGCGAAGTGCGGAGGGGACACGCGGCAGCCGGGCCGATCAGGCCGATCAGCGCCGGGCGGAGCTGCTGGACGCCGCGCGCCGGGTGGTGCTCGAGCGCGGCATCTCCAACACCCGGGTGGCCGACATCGCCAAGGCGACGAACGTCAGCGGCGGGCTGATCCACTATCACTTCGCCACCAAGGACGAGCTGATCACCGCGATGCTCCGGGTGACCATCGACGGCGAGGTCGCGAGGCTCAAGGAGCTGGTCCAGGCCGAGGGGCCGGCCGCCGAGCGCCTCGACCGGGTGCTGCGGTACTACATCCCCCGGTCGCGCACCGACCAGAGCTGGCTGCTGTGGATCGACGCCTTCGCGGCCGGCCTTCGCGAGACCGTCGTGCGGGACATCTTGCTGGAGCTGGAGACGGCCTGGATCGGCGCGGTCGAGCAGGTGATCCAGGCCGGCGTCGATTCGGGCGCGTTCACCTGCGACGATCCGCATGGCGCTGCCGAGCGCCTCGACAGCATGCTCGACGGCCTGATCATCCGCTATACGCTCCACCCCTCGGTGCTCTCGCGCGGGCGGCTCCTCGAGCACGCTCGCATAGCCGCCGCCCGCGAGGTGAGCGTCCCGCGCTCCGCCTTTCCCCTCTCCTAGAGGCCGGCTTCCATCGACGGTGATCGGACCACTGCCGGGGTTCGTGCGGGTGCGGTTGCTCGCGCGGCGGAGTTCCGGGCTTCCGGGGCGGGGCTGGACCGGGTGCCCGAGGCGATCGGCGATCTGCCGGATCTGCGGCGGATCGATCTGGCGTGGAACCGCATCACCGACGTCCCGCCATCGATCGGCCGCCTGCGCCGGCTGGCCGTGCTGCTGCTCGACGGCAACCGCCTCACCGGCCTGCCCCAGGAGATCGGGCGGCTCGGCGCGCTCCGCGAGCTGCACCTGGACGGCAACGCCCTGGAGGCCTCCCCCGGGCCCTGCTGGAGCTGACCGGCCTGTCGACCCTCTTCATGTACGGCAACCGCATCGCCGAGCTGCCCCGGCTGGAGAAGCTCGACCTGCGCTGGAACAAGCTGGACCGCGAGCCCGAGGCCCTGCGCGTCCTTCGCGACCGCGGCTGCGCGGTTCTGCTGTAGCCCGTCAGGCGGGGAGGGCGGCGAGGAGGTAGGCGAGGCGGCCGGCGGCGTTGTCGATGTCGTCCGCGGTGCCGAGCCGGTAGCCCCAGGAGGTGAGGAAGACGCCCTGCGGGCTGCAGGTGACGACCTCCATCAGGGTGGTGCTGAAGCGGTTGCGGACCCGTACACCGGCCGGGTTGCCGTCGATGAGCTGCACCGAGAGGTCGATGTGCAGGCGGGCCGCGCACGCGAACCGCTCAAGGCATGACATGGTGTCCAGCATGTGCCTCACCTCCACATCACCCTGGGAAGGTCAGGATTGCATGATCTTGCCGGGTTCGGCAAGCAATTGTGGCGTCAAGACGTCGATTGTTTGGCGAAATCGACAAGAACGCGAACGATGACCTCGCGGGCCTCCTCCCGGAACGCCGCCACCTCGCACAGGTCCTCGAACGCGCTCGCGTAGAAGGCCACGTCGTCGGGGTCGCGCAGCACCAGGTCCTTGGTCCTGGTCGGGACGCCCACCATGGACTCGTTGTAGATCCAGAACCCGTTGAGCAGGGCGGACGGCAGCTCGGCCGAGAAGGGGATCACGCCGAACTCGACGTTGGGCAGGGTGGTGACGGCGAGCAGCCGGTCGAGCTGGCCGCGCATGACGTCGTCGGGCGCGAGCCGGTAGCGCAGCACCGCTTCCGGCAGCACGAAACGGAAATGCCGCCCCTGGTCGTACAGGATCTCCTGCCGGCGCATCCGGACCCGGATGGCCGAGTCGATGTCGTCGGCGGCGCCGTAGAGCCGGCGCACCTTGGAGAAGATGTTGCGCGCGTACTCGGCGGTCTGCAGCAGGCCGATGACGACGCCCGGCTCGAACACGCGGAACAAGGTGGTGCGCGCCTCGAGGTCGCGGACGTCCTCCTGGAGCGCGGCCAGCCCGCTCCGGTGCCGCTGGCGCCAGGAGTCCTGGCGCTCCAGCAGCGTCACCGCCTTGCCGATCAGGTCGTCGACGACCTCGGGGGCCGCCTCGACGGCCTGGCACCACACCACCACGTCGTCCTCGGTGGCGCTCTGCCGGGCGTTCTCGATGCGGGACACCTTGGAGGCCTGCCAGTTCAGGCGGGCCGCGAGGTCCTTGCCGGAGAGTTGCGCGGCCTCGCGCAACTGGCGGAGCCGGGTGCCCAGGTCGATCCGTGCCTGCTGGAAGCCGCTCACGCTCACCTCCAGTCGGCCTCGGACTCGCATGAGGTTAGACCGCGCGCGGCGATCATGCCATAGGGATCTCCCTATTCGTGATCAGCGACACTTGCTGCGGGCCCGGAGACGCCGAGCACCTGGCGGGCGACCTCGATGAGAAGCTCGCGCGGCACCTCCACGGCCGACTCGCCGTCGAGGACGTGCCGCAGATCGGCGTACGCCTCGGAGTCGGTCAGCGTGAGCCCCTGGACGACGATCGTGCCACGGTCGGTCTCGTACAACGAAGGGCAGGCGCCGGCCTCCGAAGTTGAGCCGAGAAATCGCAGACGCATGACGATCCTTCCCCGAAACGCCGAGCTGGTCGCAATTGCGCGCAATTGTAGAGCATGATCGACGGTTCTGTCCCCTATGTCCTTCATGTCACGGGGACGGCCCCAGAAGGCCCGGGGGCAAGACCCAGGCGTGCCGGGCCTGGACGCGCGCCGACCCGGGGCGACCGGCTCATCAGTCGCCGGTGGTGCCGTCCGCCAGTTCCCGCAGGATGTCCAGGTGCCCGTTGTGCCGGGCGGTCTCCTCGACCAGATGGTGCAAAATCCAGCGCAGCGTGACGTGCCTGCCGTCCCTGATCGGCTGCTTGGCCACGGTGTCCAGGTCCAGGCCGGCGACCAGTTCGCGGTACCGGGCGCACTGCGCCTCGTACTCCTCCAGCAGCCGCGCCAGCGGGATCTCCACGGCCATCCGCATCTCACGGTCGGGATCCTCCTCCGTCCACGGCGCGTGCTCCTCCTCGCCGAGCAGCCGGACCTGGATCCAGGAGTACTCCACCCAGCGCAGGTGGCTCACCAGACCGCTGATCGTCATCAGGGGCGAGCCGGGCAGGGGGGCCTTCCTGGCGTCCTCCTCCGAGAGCCCCTCGCACTTGGCGTGGACGGTGGCCCGGGCGTAGTCCAGGAACGTGGTCAGCGTGGCCCGTTCGTCCCATGACGGGGGGATATCTGTGCGTGTCATGTGGGGCAGCCTGCTGGAAAGGGACCCGCTTGTCGAACCATTAAGCCCCCCGCGACCGGGGTGGCCCCGTCAGGAGGCGTCCTGCCCGGGGTCCGCCGCCGGGATCCAGGACGCCGGGCGCTTCTCCATGAAGGCGCGGATGCCCTCCTGGCCTTCCCGGGAGGTGAAGCGCTGGGCGGAGAGCTCCGCCATCTGCCGCATCCCCTCGTCCACCGAGAGGCCGGGGACGGTGCGCACGAGCTGCTTGGTGATCGCCAGGGCCTCGGGGCCGCCGCGCAGCAGCATGCCGGCATAGCGCGCGACCGTGGCGTCGAGCTCCTCGGCCGGCACGGCACGGGTCAGCAGGCCGATCTCGGCGGCGCGGGCGGCGCTGAACACCTCGCCGGTGAGGAAGTACTCGGCGGCGGCGCGCGGGTCGAGCCGCCGCAGCACGGTCACCGAGATCATGGCGGGCACCACCCCGAGCCGTACCTCGCTGAAGGCGAACGTCGCCGAGTCGGGGGCGATCGCGAAGTCGCAGGCCGCGACCAGGCCGAGGCCGCCCGCGCGGGCGGTGCCGTTGAGGCGGCAGATCACCGGCTTGGGGCTTCCCCAGATCAGGCTCATGATCTCCGGGAACGACGCGGTGACGGGCGCGTCGTGCGGCATGGCGTTGGGAGCGGGGGCCTGTTCCTTCAGGTCGGCGCCCGAGCAGAACACCGGGCCGGTGCCGGTGAGCACGATGACGCGGACGTCCGCGTCGCCGATGGCGCGGTCGAGAGCGCGCTCCAGGTCGCCGAGGAGGCGGATGGACAGGGCGTTCCTGTTGCCCGGCGAGTCGAGCGTGATCGTCGCGATCCCGCCCCGCACCTCGCGGTGAACCAGCGTGGTCATCGCCGCTCCTCGGTGACGGACTCCGTGACGGCCTCGTGGACGGCGTCGATGACGGCCAGCACGGCTCCCGCCTCGACCTGGCGGCCCGGTGTGACGTTGAGGGCGGAGACGACGCCCGCCGCCGGAGCGGAGATCTGATGCTCCATCTTCATCGCCTCCAGGATGAGGATCGGCTGCCCCTCGGTGACGGGTGCGCCGGGATCGACCTCGACCCGCAGAACGGTACCCGGCATGGGGGCGAGCAACGAGCCCGGGGCGATGCGCACCACCGGCTCCGGCAGCCTCGGCAGCGGCGTGAGCCGCGCCGAGCCGAGCGGCGCGTCCACGTGGACCGCGTCGGGGTAGCGGGCCACGGCGAACCGGCTCACCACCCCCGCGACGTCCAGGACGACCTCCTCGGGGGTCGCCGAGACGAGCGCCACGTCCGGGAAGCCCTCCGCGCGCAGGCCGTCGCGGGTGAGCCGGTAGGCGATCTCGACGCGGCCGTCCGGCCCGTCGAAGGCGGCGCGCTGCGGCTCGGAGGGCACGTTGCGCCAGCCGCTCGGCAGGCCGCCCAGCACTGGCGCCGCCGCCCGGTTGCCGGCCGCCGCGGCGAGCGCGGCGGCCAGGGCGAGCAGGCCTGTGGAGGCCACGCCGTACGTCGCGGACGCCGCGCTCCCGGGGACGGCCGCCGGCGTGGTCAGGTCGTGCTGGTCGAGGAACCCCGTGTGGGTGTCGCCGGCGAGGAACGCCTCGTGGCGCAGCACGCGCACGAGCAGGTCGCGGTTTGTCGTGAGGCCGTGGATGCGGGCGCCGGCCAGCGCGGCGGCGAGCCGCCGCGCCACCGCGGCCCGGCCGGGCCCGCACGCGATGACCTTGGCCAGCATGGCGTCGTAGTGCACGCCGACCTGCGACCCGCTCTCCACCCCCGAGTCCAGCCGCAGGCCCTCGGCGGCGATGCCCGGCGGCACCTCGAACCGGGCGGTCACGCCCGGCACCTCGAACAGGTGCAGCGTGCCGTTCTGCGGGCGCCAGCCCTGGGCGGGGTCCTCGGCGTACAGCCGGACCTCGATGGCGTGGCCGCGCGGCTCGGGCGGCGCGGCCGGCAGGCGGGCGCCCTCGGCGATCTCCAGCTGGAGGCGGACGAGGTCCAGGCCGTACACGCACTCGGTGACCGGGTGCTCGACCTGGAGCCGGGTGTTCATCTCCAGGAACGCGATCGTGTTCCCCGCGACGAGGAACTCGACCGTCCCCGCGCCGACGTAGCCGATCGCCTTGGCGGCCCTGGCGGCGGCCTCGAGCAGGACGTCGCGCGCGCCGGGGGAGAGGCCGGGCGAGGGGGTCTCCTCCACGACCTTCTGGTGCCTGCGCTGGATGGAGCACTCGCGTTCGCCGAGCGTCCACACGGTGCCGTGCGCGTCGGCGAGGATCTGCACCTCGATGTGCCGGGCGTTCTCCAGCAGCGGCTCGACGAACACGGTGCCGTCCCCGAACGCCGCCAGCGCCTCGCGGCCGGCAGCCTCGACGGCCTCCGCCAGCCCGGCCGGGTCGCGGACGACGCGCATCCCGCGCCCGCCGCCGCCCGCCGACGCCTTCACAAGGACGGGGAACGGCAGCTCCGCGGCGCTGTCTCCGCCGCCGGCGCCCGCAGGGAGCACCGAGGACAGCACGGGCACTCCCGCCTGGGCCATCAGGCGCTTGGCCTCGATCTTGGAGCCCATCGCGGCGATGGCGTCCGGGCCCGGTCCGATCCACGTCAGCCCGGCGTCCTGTACGGCTCGCGCGAAGGCGGGGTTCTCCGACAGGAACCCGTACCCGGGATGGACGGCGTCCGCGCCGGCCTTCACGGCGGCGCCGATGATGGCGGCGATGTCGAGATAGGTGTCGGCGGGCCTCGCCCCGGGCAGCCGGACCGCCTGGCCGGCCTCGGCGGCGTGCGGCGCGGCGGCGTCCGCGTCGGAGAACACGGCCACGGTCTCGATGCCGAGGTCACGGCAGGTGCGGAAGATCCGGCGGGCGATCTCCCCCCGGTTGGCCACCAGCAGTCGTCTGATCATGCGCTCACATCCGGAAGACGCCGAAACCGGCTCGGGCAGGGGCGGGGGCGTTGCCGATGGCGGACAGGCAGAGCCCGAGGACGGTGCGGGTGTCGCGCGGGTCGATGACCCCGTCGTCGTACAGCCGCCCGGACAGGAAGAAGGGCAGCGACTCAGCCTCGATCTGGGCCTCGACCATCTGCCGCATGGCCGCGTCGGCCTCCTCGTCGTACGCCTGGCCGCGCGCCTCGGCGGCGGCGCGCGCGACGATGGACAGCACCCCGGCGAGCTGGGCCGGCCCCATGACCGCGGACTTGGCGCTCGGCCAGGAGAACAGGAAGCGCGGGTCGTACGCCCGCCCGCACATGCCGTAGTTCCCGGCTCCGTAGGAGGCGCCCATGACGACCGTGAGGTGGGGCACCGTGGAGTTGGACACGGCGTTGATCATCATGGCGCCGTGCTTGATGATGCCGTTCTGCTCGTAGTCCTTGCCGACCATGTAGCCGGTGGTGTTCTGCAGGAACAGCAGGGGAGTGCGCGACTGGTCGGCGAGCTGGATGAACTGGGCCGCCTTCTGCGCCTCCTCGCTGAACAGCACGCCGCGGGCGTTGGCGAGGATGCCGATCGGGTGCCCGTGCAGGGTGGCCCACCCGGTGACCAGGCTCCCGCCGTACAGGGGCTTGAACTCGTCGAACTCGCTGCCGTCGACGATGCGGACGATGACCTCGCGCGGGTCGAAGGGGATCTTCAGATCCTCCGGCACGATGCCGAGCAACTCGTCCTCGTCGCGGAGCGGGGGGCGGACGCCGCCCGGGTGGGGCCCGCCGGGCTTGCGCCGGTCGAGGCGCCTGACGATGCGGCGGCCGATGCGGAGCGCGTCGTGCTCGTCGGCGGCCAGGTGGTCGGCGAGTCCGGAGACGCGGGCGTGCATCTCGGCGCCGCCCAGCGACTCGTCGTCGGACTCCTCACCCGTCGCCATCTTGACCAGTGGCGGCCCGCCGAGGAAGACCTTGGCGCGTTCCTTGACCATGACCACGTGGTCGCTCATGCCGGGGACGTACGCGCCTCCGGCCGTGGAGTTGCCGAAGACGAGCGCGATGGTCGGGATGCCTGCGGCCGACAGGCGGGTCAGATCACGAAATATCCGGCCGCCCGGGATGAAGATCTCCTTCTGCGTCGGCAGGTCCGCGCCCCCCGACTCCACCAGGTTGATCAGCGGCAGCCGGTTCTCCAGCGCGATGTCCATCGCGCGCAAGGTCTTGCGCAGCGTCCAGGGGTTGGACGCCCCACCCCGCACCGTCGGGTCGCTCGCGATGATCACGCATTCGACGCCCTCGACCACGCCGATGCCGGTGACCACGCTCGCGCCCACCGGGAAGTCGGTGCCCCACGCCGCCAGCGGCGAGAGCTCCAGGAACGGCGAGTCGGGGTCGACCAGCAGCTCCACCCGCTCCCT
The DNA here is from genome assembly GCF_023276435.1 of Sphaerisporangium perillae. Taxonomy (GTDB): domain Bacteria; phylum Actinomycetota; class Actinomycetes; order Streptosporangiales; family Streptosporangiaceae; genus Sphaerisporangium; species Sphaerisporangium perillae. Next base: position 93,693 of record NZ_JALLPO010000023.1, on the reverse strand, counting down.
GGCCGACAGCTTGCCGCGCCGGTGGTGGCGCTCGACGTACTTCGGGCCACCGCCCGCGACCGCCTTGGCCTGCTCGGCCGACAGCTCGTCCAGCTTGGCGAGCATGGCCGCGCGTCTGGCCTGGTAATCGGCGCTCGCGGGGTCCAGACGACTGCTCAAGACGCTCACCCGCCACCTCCTCCGGGATCGCCGCCCTGGGCGGCGCGATCAGCCCTGGCAAAACGTAGTACACCGGCCGGCCGCACGAGCGGCCGGGTTGATCGGCCACAGGTCGACGGCCGCCGTGACCCCGATCAGCGGGCCCGTGAGCGCCGTGCGGGCGGGGTCATCCGCAGTGGGACCAGCCGCTCTTCCACGTCGCCGTGCCGTAGGTGCCGCCCCAGATGACGCACGCCTGCTTGGCGGCGAGCCGGACCGGGCCCGCGTAGGTGGTGTAGGCGCCCGCGTCGTTCCCCGTGGCGCCGCCCTGGACCTGCAGCACCACGCCCATCCGGATCTTCTGCGGGACGACGTACCTCGACATCGTGACCACGCAGTTCTTCCCCGCCGCACCGCTGTAGAGCAGGTACACGGTGGCGGCGCCCAGCGAATGGGAGTCGATGGCCTTGTAGCCGGAGCCGCACACCCCGGCCGCCGTGTACGGGTTGGGCTTGGGCGTCGGCTTGGCGGAGGTGGTCGGCTTGGGAGTGGAGCTCGGCTTCTGGGTCGGCGCCGGGGTCGGCGTCGGCTTCCTGGTCGGCGAGGCCGACGGCTTGGGGGTGGGCGTCGCCTTCGGGGTGGGCCGGCGCGTCGGCGCCGGGGTACGCGACGGCGCGGGGGTGGAGCGCCGGGGGGTGGCGGACGGCGGCGCGGAGGAGTCGCCGGCCTGGGTCTTCCCCTTGTTGGAGGCCTGCCCGGTGCGGGACGGCGACGCGGCCGGGGGTTCCGACGGCGACGCCGGCTCCCCGGCCGTGGCGTCCACGGTGGGCCAGGTGCCCGTCTGGTCCTCGCTGGGGCCCTGGCCGGTCGCCTCCTGGCCGGCGGCGACCTTCCCGGCGGCCGGGCCGCCGGACCCCGACTGGGCCAGCACGACGGTGCCCGCGGTCACGACCGCGGCCGCGAGCCCCGCCGCGATCGACAGGGCGACCGTCCGCCCGCCACGCGACTTGCGGCCGGCGGTGCCCTGCGTGGCGCCCGCGGAATGTCCCGGGGCACCGAGCCTGGTGCCCTCGGCGTTCCCGGGGCCGCCGCCGGTGGGGCCCGGTCCTGGCGCGCCCGCGGGCCCGGGTATGGGGGCGCCCGCAGCTGCGGGTGCGGCGGCGGGCCGGCCCATGAGATGGGCCACCAGGTCCTCGGCGGAGGGACGCTGGGCCGGGTCCTTGGCCAGGCAGGCGGTGACGAGGGGGCGTAACTGACCCTCGAGGGCGGTCAGGTCCGGTTCCTCGTTGAGGATACGGTTGATCACGGCCGGGATGGAGTCCGAGCCGAAGGCCGGACGGCCGGTGGCGGCGAAGACGATCGTCACGCCCCAGGCGAACACGTCGACCGCCGGGGTGACCGCCGCGCCGGCCAGCTGCTCGGGGGACAGGTACGAGGGGGTGCCGAGGGTGTCGCCGGTGGCGGTGGCCCCCGGCGTGTCCAGCGCCCGGGCGATGCCGAAGTCGATCACGACGGGCCCTTCGGGACCCATCAGCACGTTGGCGGGCTTGAAGTCGCGGTGCAGGATGCCGGCCCGGTGGATGGCGGCGAGCGCGGTGGCGGTGCTGACCGCGAGGCGGTCCAGCGCGGCCCCGCGGCGCGGTCCCTCCCGGTCGACGAGCTGGCGCAGCGAAGGCCCGGGGACGTACTCGCTGACGATGTAGGGCTGGTTGCCGGCCAGGTCGGCGTGGAGCACCGAGGCGGTGCAGAACCGGGCGACCCGCTGCGCGACCGAGACCTCGCGCAGGAAGCGGGCGCGCGCGTCGGCGTCGCCGGAGAGCCGGGCGTGCAGCAGCTTGATCGCCACCGGGTCGCCTGTGCCGGAACGGCCGAGGTAGACGACCCCCTGGCCGCCCTCTCCCAGCCGGCCGAGGATCTCGAACGCGCCGAGCCGGCGCGGATCCTCATCCGTGAGCCCCTGTGCCACCCCGACCCCCGATAACGCTATACGTCCCCACTTTGGTGATGAACGGTACCAGTGGGACGGCTGGTGCCGGGGCCGGTAAGTACCGATGGCCCCGCACATCAGCCGAGATCAGCGCAAATCGGCGGAGATGGCGCCGCCTGGCCGGGTCAGATGGCCTTGCCCGGGTTCATGATGCCCAGCGGATCGAAGACCGCCTTGATCCCGTGCTGCACCTCGGTCACCACCGGGCCGCTCTCCAGGGCGAGCCAGCGGCGCTTGAGCAGGCCGACGCCGTGCTCGCCGGTCAGCGTCCCCCCGAGGTCGAGCGCCGCGCGGAAGACCTCGTCCGCGGCGGCCCAGACGTTCGCCGGCGGCTCGGGGAGCCCGCGGTCGAAGATGAAGACCGGGTGCAGGTTGCCGTCCCCGGCGTGCGCGACCGTGCAGATCTTGGCGTCGTGCCGGGCGGCGGCCCGCTCGATCATGGTGATCATGTCGGGCAGCACCGACCGGGGGACGCAGACGTCCTCCACCAGGCACGCGCCCAGCCGCTCCTGGGCGTTGTAGGCCAGCCGGCGCAGGCCGATCAGCTCGTCGGTCTCCTCCGGAGTCGCCGGCACCGCGACGAAGCTCGCGCCGTTCGCCTCGCAGAGCCGGGCCATCTCCTCGGCGTCGCCGGGCAACCGCCCGTCCGACTGGGCGAGGAGCATGGCCCGCACGCCGGGGTCCAGGCCGATGTTCTTCCAGGCGTCGATCGCCTCCAGGGTGCCGCGGTCCATCAGCTCCAGCAGCAGGGGCCGGCATCCGGCGGCGACGATCGCGGCGACGGCGTCCCCGGCCGCGCGCGGCGAGGGGAACTCGGCGGCGATGGTGACCGGCGGCACGGCGGGCGCCCGGCGCAGCCGCAGGGTCGCCGCGGTGATGACTCCGAGCGTGCCCTCCGAGCCGACGAAGAGCCCGGTGAGGTCGTACCCGGTCACGCCCTTCATGGTGCGGCGGCCGGTGCCGAGGATCCTGCCGTCGGCGAGCACGACCTCAAGGCCCAGCGTGGAGTCGCGGGTGACGCCGTACTTCACGCAGCGCAGCCCGCCCGCGTTGGTGGCGAGGTTGCCGCCGATGGTGGAGATCTCGTAGGAGGAGGGGTCCGGGGCGTACATCAGGCCGTGCTCCCGGGCGGCGCGGTCGAGGTCGGCCGTGATGACTCCGGGCTCGACGACGGCGATCTCGTCGGCGGGGGACAGCTCGCGGATCGCGGTCATGCGCGCGAGCGAGAGCATCACGCAGCCCTCGACCGCGACGGCTCCGCCGGCGAGCCCCGTGCCCGCTCCGCGCGGGACCACCGGGACGCGGTGCTCGGAGGCCCAGCGCATCGTGGCCACCACGTCGTCGCGCGTCCGCGCCGCCACGGCGCACAGCGGCTTGCCGGGTTGGAGGAACGTCTGGTCGCGGGCGTAGGAGCCCGCCACGTCCGGATCGGTCAGAACCCTTCCGGCGGGCAGCGCGTCGATGAGGGCGTCAACGGGGTTCACGCCTGTGACTGTACGTTCTGGCCGCCGGAATCCGAATTCACCACGAAAGGGCATGAATCGGGCATCACATTCCGCGGCCGGCGGTAGTGCGGGCTGGAAAGCCCATGGCGGCTGGACCGTCGAGGATGACGATTTCGCAACATCCTCTGTCGGCTTTACTACTCCTTTACCTTTTCGTCTAACGTCCGCTTTGCCGATTCTGGGGCGTTCCATTGGTAAACGCCACAGATCTCCACGGCTGGCGTGTCCATCCCGGCGCGCCTTGACGTGTGCCCGGAGACCCCGGGCCGAGCCCGGACACTCCGGGCGGAGGAGGAAACCCTGTTGTCACGCAGAGTCAGGCGTCTCGCCGCGGTACTGCCGGTCCTTGGGCTGGCGGCGGCGGGCCTCGCGGTCACAGGTGCCGCGGCACCGGGGGACACCACGGTCGCCAGGTACCAGCCCAGCGCGAGCGACTACTACATCAACTACGCGCCTCCGAGGGTGCAGAGCGACACGGCCTCGAAGGCCGCGGAGAAGGTGGACACCGGGGCGGCCAAGCGGCACGGCACCGCGCCCACCCCCGAGGAGTTCGACCACAAGTTCTCCCTGGGCAACCCGGTCGCCGCCCGCGAGCTCACCAAGCATGAGCGCACGGCCGTCCGCACCGGCAAGAACCCCTACGAGTTCCTGTACAAGAAGGCCACGACCACGCAGAAGGCGAAACTGCTCACGCTGCTGGTCGAGTTCAACGAGAACGCGAACGACGACTTCTCGGGCTTCAGCCACCCCAAGACCATCGACGACGCGGACGACTGCATCACGGAGCCTCCCGGCACCAAGATCAACGGCCCGCTGCACAACACCATCCCGAACCCCGCCCTCGCGGCCGGCGGCGGTAAGGACAACAACTCCATGTGGGTGGCGGATTTCAACAACGCCCACTACAACGACATGCTCTACTCCACCAAGGGCATCACCAAGCGGGTCCGCACGGACCTGAAGGACCCGCGCGACGGCAAGCCGGGCATCGACATCTCCGGCTACACCATGAAGAACATGTACGAGGAGATGTCCAAGGGCGCCTACACCGTCACCGGTGAGGCGATCGGCTGGCTCAAGGTCCCGCACTCCGAGGCCTGGTACGGCGCGGGCGCCTGCCACGCCGCCGTGCAGGACACCTCCGGCCACCCGGACAACCCGCGCGGCGCGTCGCAGCTCGGCATCGACGCGGTGAACGAGCTGGTCAAGCAGAACCCGAGCTTCCCCTGGGCCGACTACGACCAGGAGGACACCGGCGACGCCGACGGCGACGGCAACTACAACGAGCCCGACGGCGTGGTGGACCACCTGGTGCTCGTCCACGCGGGCGAGGACAAGTCCGGCGGCGGCGGCGCGCAGGGCACCTTCGCCATCTGGGCCCACTCCAGCGCGATCGCCGGCGGCTACACCGTCCCCGGCACCAGCGTCAAGATCTCCAACTACATCGTGCAGCCGGAGGACTCCGGCGTCGGCGTGTTCGCCCACGAGTACGGCCACGACCTCGGCCTGCCCGACCTGTACGACGCCACCGGCGCCGGTGACAGCGACGTGGAGTTCTGGGACCTGATGTCGACCGGCTCCCACTCCGGGCCGATCTTCCAGTCGATGCCGATCCACATGGGCCTGTGGGACAAGTGGGTGCTCGGCTGGGCGAACCCGAAGGTCATCAACCCCGGTGACGGCACCAAGCTCGTGACCGTCGGCCAGGCCTCGCGCACGCCCAAGCTCACCGAGGACGGCGTCCGGATCAACCTGCCCGACAAGTCCGTCACGCTCACCACCCCGCACAGCGGGGCCAAGGTGTGGTGGTCGAGCAACGACCAGGACTGGGCCGACACGCGGATCACCCGCGACATCTCCGTCCCGGCCGGAACCGACGGCAGGTTCTGGTTCTGGAACGACTTCACCATCGAGCAGGACTGGGACTACGGCTTCGTCGAGGTCTCCACCGACGGCGGCACGACCTGGGCCGAGCAGAAGGTCTACGGCGAGGACGGCGCGCTGGTCTCCACCGGCGACGACTACCCCGACCCCAACAAGCGCCTGCGCGACTACGGCAACAAGAAGTACGGCCTGACCGGCGACTCCGGCGGCTGGCAGCACTACTACGCCGATCTCGCGCCGTTCGCGGGCAAGGACGTCAAGCTGCGCCTGCGGTACGCCACCGACGCCGCCGCCAACGAGCGCGGCTGGTTCGTCGACGACCTCTCGGTCACCAGCGGCGGCACCACCGTGTGGAGCGACGACGTGGAGTCCGGCGCCAACGGCTGGACCGCCACCGCCGGCACCTTCACCGACACCAAGGGCGCCGGCTGGACGCAGCACAGTGGCAGCCTCCAGAGCGCGCAGTACTACCTGGCCGAGTGGCGCAACCTGGACGGGTTCGACAAGGGCCTGAGCTACACCTACGACACCACCTGGAGCCACGACAACGCCTGGAAGGTGGAGAAGGTCCCCTACAACGCTCCGGGCATGCTCGTCTGGCTGCGCGACACCTCGCTCGGCTACAACAACGCCGCGTCCAACGTCTGGTCGCTGCCGTCGGCGGGCGCCAAGGGCCAGTTGCTCCTGGTCGACTCCCACTTCGACCCGCTGCGCCGCACCGGCAAGGCGGCCGAGCTGGACCCGGGCACGCTGAAGAACATCCCCTCGCGCCCGCAGTCGTCCAACGCGGCGTTCGGCTTCATCAAGACGTACCCCTTCAAGGAGTGCCTCGAGGGCGAGCCGTTCACCGAGTACTGCACGCAGTTCGCGCCGCAGGCGGGGGTGAAGACCTTCACCGACGCCAAGACGTGGTACCCGGGTCTGGAGAGCCGCGAGACCGGGCTCTTCTACCGCTTCCGTGACGGCTCGGTGGTCGTCCCCTCCAAGGGCGACCAGCCGTACTCCGTGCGGGTGGTCAACGCCGACGGCAGCCCGGCCACCGACCTGTACGGCGAGACGATCAACGGCTTCACCCTCGGCTCCGGTAACCCCGGCGACGAGGGCAAGCAGCTCGGCGTGCAGATCAAGCTGGTCGCGCCGCTCCCGGGCAACCTGGGCGTGATCGCGCAGTTCACCCCGCCGGAGAAGTAAGAGCACCACGAGAACAGGTAAGGCGGAACCGGCGGCCGGTCGGCCGCCGCGGGACGGGTACGGCCTCGCCGTACCCGTCCCGTTCGTTTTCCGCGAGTGCATAGCATGTCCCGGACAGCTTCTACGGGATGGGTGATCGGTGAGCGAGCCGCGGAGCAAGGCGGAACACACCAAGGCGATCCGCGATCTGCGCAGAATGGTGCTGGTGGTCAACACCCGGTCCCGGCGGGGCCGCCATCGCTACTTCGAGACGCTGCGGCTCCTCCAGGCCGGCGGCTTCCGGCCGCTGCGCACCTACGCCGTCATGGACCCCTCCCGGCTGCCGCAGATCATCGAGGAGGCCCTGGACCTCCAGCCCGACCTGCTCGCGGTCGGCGGGGGCGACGGCACCCTCAGCGAGGCGGTCAAGCACGTCGCCCACCGCGACGTGGCCCTCGGCGTGCTGCCCCTCGGCACCACCAACAACTTCGCGCGCAGCCTCGGGCTCCCGCTCGACCTGGCCCAGGCGGTCAAGGTGTTCAGCCGGGGCAAGGTCGCCGACATCGACCTCGGCATGGCCGGTGACCGGCCCTTCGCCAACCTGGCGAGCTTCGGGGTGTCGGTCGAGGTGGCGGGGACGGTCAGGCCGTGGCTCAAGCGGATCCTCGGCCGGGCGGCCTACCCGCTCACCGCGCTCACCATCCTGCCCAAGCACGAGCCGTTCCGCGCGTACATCACGGTGGACGGCCGCCGCCACGAGCTGCTGACGCACCAGCTCAACATCGCCAACGGGCGCTACCACGGCGGCTGGCAGATCGCCAGCGACATCAGCATCGACAACCGCAACCTGGTGGCCTACCAGCTCGGCTCCGGCAAGCGGCTGCGGCTGCTCGCCGAGACCCTGGTGCGCGCGGCCGGCGGGCGCTGGCGGAGCCTCGCCGGCGGGCCGTTCGTCACCGGCAGGGAGATGCTGCTGGAGACCGAGCCGCCGATGGCCGCCGACGTGGACGGCGAGGTGCTGCTGCGCACGCCGATGACGATCCGGGCGATCCCCAACGGCCTGCGCGTGATGGTGCCCCCGAGCTTCGTCGACACCTGATCGCGCCGCGCGCCCGGGGGCGACGGCCTCACCCGCGCGCCGGCGCGGCGCCTCCCAGCGAGTCCGCCATGCGGCCGACCGCGTCGGCCACCCGCTCGGGCGAGGTGGCGAAGTTGAACCGCGCGAAGCCGTGCCCCGGCGTCCCGAACTTGTGGCCGGAGTACAGCGCCACCCCGCCCTTCCGCAGGAACCACTCCGCGGGGTCGTCGCCGAGCCCGAGCGCGCGCAGGTCCAGCCAGGCCAGGTAGGTCGCCTGCGGGGGCTGGTACCCGACCTCGGGCAGCCGCTCGGCGAGCAGGTCGCGCAGGAGGGCGCGGTTGGCGGTGAGACCGGCCATCAGTTCGTCCAGCCACGGCTCACAGGCGGTGAACGCCACCTCCGAGGCGATCACGCCGAACAGGCCGGCGCTCTCGCTGACCTCGAGGTCGACGGCGGCGAGGTCGGCGCCGGCCTCCGCCCCGGGCACGGCGAGCGCGGCCTTCAGGCCGGCGAGGTTCCACGCCTTGGAGGCCGAGGTGAGCGTGATCGAGCGGGCCGAGGCGGAGGCGTCCAGCGACGCGAACGGCACGTGCCGTGCCTCGGCGTAGACCAGCGGGGCGTGGATCTCGTCCGCCACGACCCGGACCCCGTACCGCTCGGCGAGGCGGGCGACCGCCAGCAGCTCCTCCTCGGTGAACACCAGCCCGGTGGGGTTGTGCGGGCTGCACAGCAGGTACGCGGTGGCGCCGGCGGCGAAGTCGCGCTCCAGAGCGGAAAGGTCCAGCCGGAAGCCCTCCGGGCCGAGCGTGAGCGGGCTCTCGACGACCTGCCGCCCGATGCGCGGCAGCCAGTAGAAGTACGGCGGGTAGGCGGGCGTGTTGACCACGATCCGGTCTCCCGGCTCGGTCACCACGTGCAGAACCTCGACGATCCCGGCCATCACGTCGGGTACCAGGCGGATCGCCGAGGGGTCGGTGTGCCAGCCGAAGCGGCGGGCCGCGAACCGGGCGAACGCCTCCGGCAGGCCCCCGGCGACGGCGTACCCGGTGTCGCCGCGCTCGATGGCCGCGGCCAGCGCGGCGGCGATCGGCTCGGCGAGCGGGGTGTCCATCTCCGCGACCCACACCGGCAGCACGTCCGGTGGGTACTCCCGCCACTTGGCGCTGCGGCGTTCCCGCAGCTGGTCGAGGCCGTAGGCGGAGAGCGGGGATTCGCTGCCGGTGCTGGTGCTGCTCAAGGTCGTCCTTTCGCCGGGAACACGGCCCTGCGCCGTACTGTCGATCATGACTGCCCGTTGATGATTGCCGATGTAAGTCGTCTTTCACGTGATAGCACATGATTTGTCGCTCCGAGCGGGGAGTTTCAGGCTATTCCTGCCGAGGCGCGGTGATTTCTACCCGATCGGGTGATGTGCCGGGAATCGGGGACGCTCAGCATGGTGACGACGCGGCGGCCCGCGGGCCGGGGAGGGAGCCATGTCATGAAGCAGCGGCCGGATCTTCCGCGCGAGGAGTGGCGGCAGTTCTTCGACGCGATGACGCGCGACTACGAGGGCGTGGACGTCACGGTCGAAGTGGTCAGCGGGGAACTCGGCGACCTCGTCGAGGCCGAGCGGTCACCGCTGGCCTACCTGGAGTACGACCCCAAGGACGACCAGTTCGCGGTGGGCCTGGAAGACCGCGAGGGCGACCCGGTGACCCGTCACGCCATCGACCACCCCCAGCAGATCATGGCCGACACCGTGCAGCATGGCACCGTGCGGGCCTTCGACGTCATCGACGCCGAAGGCGGCCAGACGATCGTGACCCTCTACCTGAGCCGGCTCGCCGAGGGCGCCTCCGCCTGAGCCTCACCGGCGGGCGTCCCGCCGAGCGGCCTGCCCCGCGAGCGGATGTCCGGTGGGCCGGTCTCGGCGGGCCCGATCTTCGAGGGGGCGCGCGGCCCGGGCGCGGAGCGTGCTGGAATGGGCCGAGACCGCCTCCCTACCGATCGGACGCCCGCATGGACCCGCAGCCGAACGAGAACCCGGCGACCGGCGGAGGCTCCGGCCCGGCGTGCGTGTTCTGCCGGATCGCCGCGGGCGCCGTCCCCGCCCAGGTCGTGCTCGCCGACGAGGTCGCCGTGGCCTTCCTCGACGCCCGCCCGGTGTTCAAGGGCCACGTGCTCGTCATCCCCGCGAGGCACGTCGAGACCCTCGCCGACCTCCCCGGCGAGGCGGTCGGGCCGTACTTCGCCCGGGTCCAGGCGATCTCCCGGGCCGTCGAGAAGGGCCTCGGGGCCGACGGCAGCTTCGTCGCGATGAACAACAGGATCAGCCAGAGCGTCCCGCACCTGCACACCCATGTCGTGCCCCGCCGGCGCAAGGACGGCCTGCGCGGCTTCTTCTGGCCGAGGGTGAAGTACGACGGCGACACCGAGGCGGAGTCGTACGCCGGCAGGATCCGCGAGGCCCTCGACGGCGGCCCGCTGGAGTAGGCTCCGGCGGCGTGGACCCCCTGCTCGCCCTGCCCGTGCTCCTCGCCCTCGTCGGGGTGCCGGCCGTGGTGCTCTGGCGCGTGCTGCGCGGCCGGCGCGAGCTCGGCACCAGCCCCGCCGAGCGCGCCACCTTCGAGACCCTGCACACCGCCTCGCTCGCCGCGCCGCCGCTGCGGGCCGGGCTGACCGCCGCCGGGGCGCTCAAGGCCTCGCGCTACCTGCGCGAGCTGCTCGGCTCGCCCGCCATCGCCATCACCAACGGCGAAGAGCTGCTGGTCTACGACGGCGCGGGCGACCACCACGCGAAGAACGCCTTCGCCCACGCCGCCGAGACCCTCCGCGACGGCCGCATCCAGGTGCTCGGGCCCGACGTCGTCTCCTGCGAGCTGCCCGAATGCCCCATCAGGCACGCCGTCGTCGTGCCGCTGACGACCGACGACCGGGTGGTCGGCTCCCTCGCGGCCTACGGCGACCACGCCTCGGCCGGCCTGGTCAGGGCGACGGGCGAGGTCGCCGCCTGGGTCGACTCCCAGCTGGAGCTGGCCGAGCTGGACCGCTCGCGGACCCTGCTCATGGAGGCCGAGGTGCGGGCGCTGCGCGCGCAGATCTCCCCGCACTTCATCTACAACTCGCTGACCACCATCGCCTCGTTCGTGCGCACCGACCCCGAACGCGCCCGCGAGCTGCTGCTGGACTTCGCCGACTTCACCCGATACTCCTTCCGGCGGCACGGCGAGTTCACGACGCTCGCCGAGGAGCTGCGGTCGATCGACCGCTACCTCACCCTCGAACGGGCCCGCTTCGGCGACCAGCTCCGGGTCACTCTGCGCATCGCGCCGGAGGTGCTGCCCGTCGCCGTGCCCTTCCTGTGCCTGCAGCCCCTCGTCGAGAACGCTCTGCGGCACGGCCTGGAGAGCAAGGACGGCGTCGGGCGCATCGCGATCACCGCCGAGGACGCCGGCGCCGAGTGCCTGATCAGCGTGGAGGACGACGGCATCGGCATGGACCCCGAGCGGCTGCGCCGCATCCTGTCCGGCGACTCCGACGAGCGGTCGGGGACCGGTGGGGTCGGGCTCGCCAACGTGGACGAACGGCTGCGCCAGGTGTACGGCGACGAGTACGGCCTGGTGGTCGAGACGGCCGTGGGCGCCGGCGCCAAGGTGAGCGTCCGCCTCCCCAAGTACCGCCCGGGCGTCTCCGCGTAGCAGCCCCCGGCGGCGCCACCTGGCATGATCGGCCGAGGGTGTCTCCTTATAGTTATCGTCGCCGGTGCCCCGGGCCGTTGACTTCCCCTGCCTGATTCATCACTCTCTTGTGCGATGACCAGTTACGCCCGCCACGTCCCGACCGATCCCCCCCAGCATGAGCCGGCCCATCCGGTGCTCACGCCACCGGGGCGAACGGCACTGACGTGACCGGCCTGCGCGTGCTGGCCGTGGACGACGAGCAGCCGGCGCTGGAGGACCTCGCGTACCTGCTGCGGGCCGATCCCCGCATCGGCGAGGTGGCCATGGCACGCGACGGCGCGTCGGCGCTGAAGATGCTCGACCGCGCCATGGCCGACGGCAAGCCGGTCGAGGCGGTCTTCCTCGACATCCGGATGCGCGGCCTCGACGGCGTCGTGCTCGGCCGCCTGCTCGCCCAGTTCGCCCGGCCGCCCCGCGTCGTGTTCGTCACCGCCTACGAAGAGCACGCGGTGGACGCCTTCGAGATCAAGGCCGAGGACTACCTGCTGAAGCCGGTGCGGCCCGAGCGGCTGGCCGAGGCGATCCGCAGGGTCTGCGCGAGCATCCCCGGCGGACCGGCGCCGGACGAGACCGGCCGCCCCGCGCCGGACGGCGAGACGATCCCGGTGGAGCTGGCGGGGGTGACGCGGTTCGTCGCCAGCTCCGACGTCCGCTACGTCGAGGCGCAGGGCGACTACGCCCGCCTGCACACCGCCACCGGCAGCCACCTGGTCCGCATCCCGCTCGCCGCGCTCGAGGAGCGCTGGGCCGCTGCCGGGTTCATCCGCGTGCACCGCAGCCACCTGGTCGCCGTCAAGCACATCGACGAGCTGCACATCGACTCCGGCCGCTGCACCGTCCGCATCGGCGACACCGAGATCCCCGTCAGCCGCCGCCACACCCGGGAGCTGCGCGACCTGCTCGTCCGCCGCGCCAGGAAGGGCCGCGCGGAGTGACCCCCGACAAGGATCCCTCCGGAGCCGCCCGCGGCGAGCGGGCCGGGCGGGACAAGGACCTCCCCGGGTCCGCCTGGTGGGAGCGGGCCGCGCGCGGCGAGGCCACGGACGGCGGACGGCGCCGGACGGCGCCGAAGGCCCCGGAACGGCCGCGGCGGCAGGTCGTCACCAGCCCGCGCACGACGGCCGCCCGCAGGCCGCGCTATCCGGCGACCATGGAGATCGACGAGCAGACGCGCCTCGGCGAGGTCTACATGCGCTCGCTGGTGCGCACGCAGTTCCGGCTGGCCCTGTTCGTCTGCACGGTCCTGTCGTGCCTGATCGGCGGCCTGCCGCTGCTGTTCCTCGCGGTCCCCGGGCTGCGCGAGACGCGGCTGCTCGGCCTGCCTCTGCCCTGGGTGGTGCTCGCGGGGCTCGTCTACCCGGCGTTCGTCGCCGGAGCCTGGCTCTACGTCCGGCAGGCCGAGCGCAACGAGCGCCACTTCGCCGACCTGGTCGAACGCCGGTGAGCGCCGGACTCGGCGTCTCCGCGGTGGTGGTGGTCGTGGTGGCGGCCATCCTCATCGGGGCCTTCGGGCTACGGCTGTCCCGGACGACCTCCGACTTCTACGTCGCCTCGCGGTCGGTGTCACCGCTGTGGAACGCCTCGGCGATCGGCGGGGAGTACCTCTCGGCGGCCTCCTTCCTCGGCATCGCCGGCCTGATCCTCGCCTACGGGGCCGACATGCTGTGGCTTCCGGTGGGCTGGACGGGCGGCTACCTGGTGCTGCTCGTCCTGGTCTCCGCGCCGCTGCGCCGGTCGGGCGCCTACACGCTGCCGGACTTCGCCGAGGCCCGGCTGGAATCGATGGCCGTGCGGCGGATGGCCAGCGTGCTGGTCGTGCTGATCGGCTGGCTGTACCTCATGCCGCAGTTCCAGAGCGCGGGCCTGGTCCTGCGCACGATCACCGGCGGCCCGGCCTGGGTGGGCGGCCTGCTCGTGGCCGTCGTCGTCGCGGTCAACGTGCTGTCCGGCGGGATGCGCTCGATCACCTTCGTCCAGGCGTTCCAGTACTGGCTGAAGCTGACCGCCCTCGCCCTGCCGGTGGTGTTCCTGCTGTTCGCCTGGCACGGGCACGGCAAGCCGGGGCTCGGGCGCGACGCGCCGCCGGTCTTCACCGACCCGGTCACGGTGACGGTGAGTACCGAGGTGAGCGTCCGCGTCGAGCGGCCGGTCGAGGTCACGGTCAGCGGCCAGGTGGACGGCAGGGCGGCACGCGGGGAGCGGATCACGCTTCGGCCCGGCCCGCACACGATCGCGGCGGACACGACGGTCGGCTTCCCCGCCGGGGCCCCGGTGCCGCACATCGAGAGCCTGCCGGTGCTGACCGACCACGAGTGGGCGCTGCCGCTGCACGGCCGCGAGCATCCGCTGTACGCCACCTACTCGCTCATCCTGGCGACGTTCCTCGGCACCATGGGGCTCCCGCATGTCCTGGTGCGGTTCTACACCAACCCCGACGGGCGGGCGGCCCGTCGCACGACGCTCGTGGTGCTGACCCTGCTCGGTGCCTTCTACCTGCTCCCGGCCATCTACGGCGCCCTCGGCCGTCTCTACACCCCCGAGCTGCTGATGACGGGCCGTACGGACGCCGTCGTGCTGACCCTGCCGGGACGCCTGGTCGGCGGCACGGCGGGCGAGCTGCTCGGCGCGCTGGTCACCGCCGGGGCCTTCGCCGCGTTCCTGTCCACCTCCTCCGGGCTCGCGGTGTCGGTGGCGGGCGTCATCGGGCAGGACATCCTGCGCGGGGGAGTGCGGTCGTTCCGGGCGGCCACGCTGCTGGCCGTCACCGTGCCGCTCGCGCTCGCCATGGCGGCCCGGTCCCTCGCCGTCGCCGACGTGGTGGGCCTCGCCTTCGCGGTGGCCGCCTCCTCCTTCTGCCCGCTGCTCGTGCTCGGCATCTGGTGGCGCCGGCTGAGCGCGGCGGGGGCGATGGCCGGCCTGCTCACCGGCGGTGGCCTGGCCAGCGTCGCGGTGATCGCGGTCATCACCGGCGGCCCGTACACGGGCTGGACCGGGGCGCTGCTCGCGCAGCCGGCGGCCTGGACGGTCCCGATCTCCTTCACCGTGATGATCGTCGTCTCGCTGCTGACCCCGGGCGGCGTCCCGCTCGGGGTGGCGCGGACGATGGTGCGGCTGCACGCGCCCGAGACGCTCAACGTGAACCGCGGCGACTGGCGCCCGCGCTCCAGCTGAGCGGCGGACCTTCCGCGCCGCCCGACCACTCGTCGCAGGGAACGGGCCTTTGGGCGCAGGGGCGCGCCACGTGAGCGAGCGGTCGGGGCGGCTTGGCGACGGTGGCGCCCGCACCTCCTGCGGGCGGGCCGCCCCTCCTTCTACGGTATGCGTGATCCAGATCACAACGTGGGAGGTCTTGTGACCACTCGACAAGACGAGTCGTCGGAATATGAACGGGTGCAGGCCGGCCCCGAGTTCCAGGAGCTGCGCCGGCGTTACCGTAACTGGGCGTTCCCTGTGACCGTCGGGTTCCTTGTGTGGTACCTGCTGTACGTGGTGCTGTCCGGCTGGGCCCGTGGGTTCATGGGCACCCAGGTCTTCGGCAACGTCAATGTGGCGCTGATCTTCGGTTTCCTCCAGTTCGTGTCGACGTTCCTGATCGCGTGGGCGTACGCCCGGCATGCGGACAAGAAGCTCGATCCGCTGTCGGACAAGCTGCGCGGCGAGATGGAGGGAACGTCCAATGAGTAACCACGCGCTGTCGATCACCCTTTTCGTCGTCTTCGTCGCCGCGACGCTGGGCATCACGTTCTGGGCCAGCCGCCACACCAAGGACGCCACCGACTACTACGCGGGCGGCCGGTCGTTCAGCGGCGTGCAGAACGGCATGGCCATCGGCGGCGACTACATGTCGGCCGCCTCCTTCCTCGGCATCGCCGGCATCATCGCCCTTTCGGGGTACGACGGGTTCCTCTACTCGATCGGCTTCCTGGTCGCCTGGCTGGTGGCGCTGCTGCTCGTCGCCGAGCTGATGCGCAACTCCGGCAAGTACACGATGGCCGACGTGCTCGCCTTCCGGATGAGCCCGCGCCCGGTGCGCACCGCCGCCGGCGTCTCGACGATCATCGTCAGCATCTTCTACCTGCTCGCCCAGATGGTGGGCGCGGGCGCGCTGGTCGGCCTGCTCTTCGGCATCACCTCCGACGCCGGCAAGATCGGCACGATCGTCGTCGTGGGCATCTTGATGATCGTCTACGTGGTCGTCGGCGGCATGAAGGGCACCACCTGGGTGCAGATCGTCAAGGCCGTGCTGCTGATGACCGGCGCCGCCCTGGTGACCCTGCTCGTGCTCGGCCGCTTCGGGTTCAACCTGTCGAGCCTGCTCGGCACCGCCGCCGAGCAGAGCGGCAAGGGCAACGCGTTCCTCAACCCGGGGCTGAAGTACGGCGTCGAGGCCAAGGGCCTGACCAGCAAGCTCGACCTGATCAGCCTCGGACTCGCCCTGGTCCTCGGCACGGCGGGCCTGCCGCACATCCTGATCCGCTTCTACACCGTGCCGACCGCCAAGGAAGCCCGCAAGTCGGTCATCTGGGGCATCGGCATCATCGGCGTGTTCTACCTGCTCACCCTGGTGCTCGGCTTCGGCGCCGCCGCCCTGGTCGGCAGCAAGGCCATCGCCGCGCAGAACAAGGCGGGCAACACGGCGGCTCCCCAGCTCGCGGAGAAGGTCGGCCAGCTCATCTTCGGCGACGTCGGCGGCACGATCCTGCTCGCGGTCATCGCCGCGGTGGCGTTCGCGACGATCCTCGCGGTGGTCGCGGGCCTGACGCTGGCGTCCTCCTCCAGCTTCGCCCACGACCTGTACGCGCACGTCTTCAAGAAGGGCACCGCCAGCGAGCAGGAGGAGATCAGGGTCGCCCGGATCTCCGCCTTCGCGATCGGCGCGGTGTCGATCGTGCTCGGGATCTTCGCGCAGAACCTCAACGTGGCGTTCCTCGTGGCCCTGGCCTTCGCGGTCGCGGCCTCGGGCAACCTGCCCGCGATCATCTACAGCCTGTTCTGGAAGCGGTTCAACACCGCGGGGGCGGTCTCGGCGATCTACGGCGGCCTCGCGTCGGCCGTGCTGCTGGTGATCTTCTCGCCGGTGGTGTCGGGCACGCCGACCGCGCTGTTCCCGAACGTGGACTTCCACTGGTTCCCGCTGGAGAACCCGGGTCTGGTCTCGATCCCGATCGGGTTCCTCGCCGGGTACATCGGGACGGTGCTCAGCAAGGAGTACAACGCGGCCAAGTACGCCGAGATCGAGGTCAGGTCGCTCACGGGCGCCGGCGCCGAGAAGGCGGTCTACCACTGATAACGCCTCCAGGGGCGGGCCGGCCGGCGCGCCCCTGGACGCGCTGAGGTGCCTCCCCCCTCAGCCCGCCCGGCCGCGGGTCCTCCCCCTCACCTCCCAAAGACCCCCGGCCGGGCCCCGCCGCGCCGGCGGCGGTCTCAGCGGATCACCGTCACCGGATGCTCGACCACGCCGTCGAAGAGATACCCCAGCGTGTTGTACCGGGCCCGCGCGGGCTGGACGGCGCCGGTCTCGTCGGTGGCCCTGGCCATCAGGACGTGCGGCCCCGGCCGGGCCGGCACCCACGCCACGTGCCAGGGCGCCCAGGCCCGTGCCAGGCGCGGGCCGCGGGTCTCGGCCGGGATCCAGGTGCCGCCGCCGTCCACGCTGACCTCCACCCGCACGATGTGCCCGTTGCCCGACCACGACCGGCCGTGCAGGATGTGCTGCCGCCCGGCGCGGACCGTGGCGCCCCAGGGCAGCTCGAAGGCGCTCTTGATGGTCTGGGTGGTCACCGGGGACCCCTCGGCGGGGTGTCCGGGGCCGAACAGGCGGTAGAAGTAGGTGTTCCAGGGCGATGACAGGGGAGTGGCGGAGACCTCGATGTCGCCGAGCCACTTGATCCAGGCGACCCCGTTCCAGCCGGGCACCACCAGGCGGGCGGGGAACCCGTGGTCGGGCGGGAGCGGCCGGCCGTTCATCTCGTAGGCGACCAGCACGTCCGACAGGGCCTTGGCGATGGGAAGCGGGCGCCGGACGTGCCCGTGGTCGATCCCGTCCTCGACGTAGCGGTCGTCCAGGCCTCGGGGCATGACGTCGACGGCGTCGTCGCTCACCCCGGCCAGGTCCAGGAGCGCCGCCAGCGGCACGCCGCGCCAGCGGGCGACGCCGATGCCGCCGAGCCGCCAGGGGATGCCGGGGGCGGGCTCGCCCTGCTGGACATCGAAGAACGCCCGCCCGTTGCCGGCGCACTCGATGGCCACGTCGACGGTCGTCGCGGGGAGGGCCAGCAGGTCCTCGTAGGTCAGGCCGCGGGGGGAGCGCAGCCCGGACCCGTGCAGCCGCAGCCGCCAGGTGCGGGCGTCGATGAGCGGGGTGGCGGTGTGGTTGCGGACGAAGAAGCGGTCCAGCGGGGTGTGGTATCCCTGGCCCCGCATGGACTCCCAGCGCATCTCGGCGTTGCCGTCATGGACCACGAACAGATCGGGCGGCAGCGGCTTGACGATGGGTGAAGGCGCGACCTCCGGCACGCTCACGGCGGTCGCGGTGTCAGCGGTCCGGTGATCGAGATGCATGGGGTACCCCCACGTCCGGGTCAAATTTCTACCTATTTCCTACCAACAAACTCGCTTATATGGCCAGTCTACTCCCGGAGCGCTTCCCGGCGAATCCCTCAGCCCCGGTCGAGGAAGGCCAGCAGGCGGTCCAGCGGCCAGGCGTTGAGGACGTCCTCACCGGTCAGCCAGGCCCGCTGGGCGACGCCGACGCCGAAGCGCATGTTCTCCATGTGCGGCACGGCGTGCGAGTCGCTGTCGATGGAGAACCGCACCCCGTGGTGACGCGCCTGCCGCACCAGGTCGGCGGGCAGGTCGGCGCGGTCGGGATAGGCGTCGATCTCCATCGCCGTGCCCGTGCGCGCCGCCGCGGCGAAGACGGCCTCCCAGTCGGCGTCCACCGGCGGGCGCTTGCCGATCTTGCGAGTGGTGGGATGGCCGATGATGTGCACATGCGGGTTCTCGCAGGCGGCGATGAAC
Source organism: Sphaerisporangium perillae (assembly GCF_023276435.1). Classification (GTDB taxonomy): domain Bacteria; phylum Actinomycetota; class Actinomycetes; order Streptosporangiales; family Streptosporangiaceae; genus Sphaerisporangium; species Sphaerisporangium perillae. The sequence goes on along the minus strand of NZ_JALLPO010000023.1, from coordinate 75,189 downwards.
CGGCGGGTCATCTCCTCGCGCGACTGGGTGAAGTGCGAGTGGACCGAGGCCACGCACACGTCGAAGCCCTTGAGGATCTCGGCCGGCCAGTCGACGGTGCCGTCGGGGGCGATGTTCAGCTCGGTGCCGTGCAGCAGCCGCATACCCGGATAGGAGTCCTGCAGCCGGTGGAGCCGCTCACGCTGCTCCAGCATCTTCTCGAGCGTCATCCGCTGCATGAACAGGTTCGGCGCGTGGTCGGTCACCGCGTAGTAGGCGTACCCGCGCCGCGAGGCCGCCTCCACCATCTCCTCGAGCGTCGCGATGCCGTCGGTCAGGTCGGTGTGGGTGTGCAGGTCGCCCTTCAGGTCGTCAAGCGTGACGAGGTCGGGCAGGGCGCCCCGCAGAGCCGCCTCGATCTCGCCGCCGTCCCCCCGCAGCGGCGGCGGCACCCACTGCATGCCGAGCGCCCCGTAGATCTCCTCCTCGGTCTTGGAGGCGATCACCGTCTCACCCTCGAACAGGCCGTACTCCGACAGCTTCCAGCCGCGCTTCACGCACATCTCGCGCAGCCGCACGTTGTGCTCCTTGGAGCCGGTGAAGTACTGCATCGCCGCGCCCCACGACTCGGCCGGCACCACGCGGAGGTCCACCTGCAGGCCCTGCGTGGTGCGCACCGAGGTTTTCAGGCCGCCGCTCGCGATGACCTCGGTCACGTACGGCTGCCGCTTGAACTCCTCCATCAGCGTCTCGGGGCCCACCGCGAGGATGTCGACGTCGCCGATCGTCTCCTTCATCCGGCGCAGCGACCCCGCGTAGGCGATGCGCTCGGCGGGGAGCGAGGCGATGACGCGCTCGGCGAGGTCCATGGCCACGCCGATGTGCACCCGCCCGCCGGCCTGCTGGAGCTGCTCGATGCCCTTGAGGAGGTTCTCCTCGCTCTTGGCGCCGAACCCCCGCAGCCCCGCGAGCCGGCCCTCGCCGATCGCCTCGGCCAGCGCCTCGGGGGAGTCGATGCCGAGCTCCCGGTACAGGAAGACGGCCTTCTTCGGGCCGAGGGAGGCGATGCGCGTCAGCCGGCGCACCCCCTCGGGCACCTCCAGCCGCAGGGCGTCGAGCTGGCGGAAGCTCCCCCGCTGGAGGAACTCCTCCACCTTCTTGGCGATCGCCTCGCCGACCCCGGGCACCTCGCGGACGTTCACCCGCGAGATGTCCTCGGGGAAGCCCGCGATGGCCTTCGCCGCCTTCTGGTAGCTGCGCACCCGGAAGGCGTCACCGCCGGTCATCGCGAACAGATCGGCATACTCCTCCAGCGCCGCCGCCGCGTCATCGTTCGCCCGCCCCATGGGGATCAGCTTACGGAACGCGGCCCGCTCGCGCCGCACGGACATCACTGGCCGAGAAGCCGGGAAGCTACCGCCATGTCAGGGCGGCCTCCCGGCGGCGCCCGGGGCATTTGCCACACGGGCCCATCGAGCGGTACGCGTCCGTCGGCGCGTCATGACCGGTTCCGAGCCACCCCTGGACCCGAGCCCGGCTGTACGAACTTCGTCAGGCGCACGGGACGGGCAGACCGGCTTCGGGGAGCGGCCGCTCCCGATCCATTACGCGGACGGACCCGGGAGCGGCCGCATCTCCGAACCGCGGCCTCAGTGGACGACGGGGCGCGCCTGGTACGGCTCGGCGAGGTAGGCGAGCTCCTTGTCGCTGAGCGACAGCTCCACCGCCGCGATCGCGTCGTCCACGTGGCGCTCCTTGGTGGCGCCGACGATCGGAGCGGTCACGCCGGGCTGGGCGAGCAGCCAGGCCAGCGCCACCTGGGCAGGGGCGACGCCCCGCTCGGCGGCGGTCTCGGCCACCCGGGCGAGGACGGCGGCGTCGCCGGGCCCGCCGTACAACTGTTCGATGCGGCCGTCCACGCCCGAGCGTGTCGTCTCACCCGGCGCGTCCGCCCGCGCCAGCAGGCCACGGGCCAGCGGGCTCCACGGGATCACGCCGACCCCCTGGTCCCGGCAGAGCGGGATCATCTCGCGCTCCTCCTCGCGGTACAGGAGGTTGTAGTGGTTCTGCATCGACACGAACCTGGTCCAGTCGTGGACCCCGGCGACGTGCTGCGCCTTGGCGAACTGCCAGGCGTACATGCTGGAGGCGCCGATGTAGCGGACCTTGCCGGCCTTCACGAGGTCGTGCAACGCCTCCATCGTCTCCTCGATGGGGGTGTGGTCGTCCCACCGGTGGATCTGGTAAAGGTCCACGTAGTCGGTGCCCAGGCGCCGCAGCGAGGCGTCGATCGCGGCGTGGATGTGCTTGCGCGACAGCCCGGCGTCGTTGACGGCCTGGCCGACCGGGAAGAAGACCTTCGTGGCCAGCACGTAGTCCTCGCGGCGGGGGAAGATCTTGCGGAGCAGGTTCCCCGTGACCTCCTCACTCGCGCCGGCGGAGTACACGTCGGCCGTGTCGAAGAACGTCACGCCCGCCTCGGCGGCCTTGCGCACGAGCGGCTCGCTGTGTTCCTCGTCGAGCGCCCAATCCTGCCACCTGGCGGGATCGCCATAACTCATCATGCCGAGGCAGACCCGGGACACCTTCATCCCGGTAGATCCAAGCCTGACGTATTCCATATCCATACCTCCCGCAGACCATCCCACCACATCACCTGGGCTCCGGGCGGGGCGGCCCATAGGGTGTCGTAGCTCGTCGGCGCGCATGGCCGCGCGGCCGTGCTGTCGGCAGAGGGCTCGACGGCGGCGCGCCGCGTCCGGGGAAGCACGCCTCACGCAGGGCTGACGCGCCGTGGCCGCCGGACTGCCGCCGAATCTCCTGCTCTCCACCCGCTCGCAGAGGGGCCTTGTCATCGGCGTCGGGTCGGCGGGATGGTGGACGGCGAATCCGGCGCCGCCGTACGGCGAGCAATCCGGCGAACCTTCTCGGTCAGAGCACTATGTCCCAAGAAGGACGGGAAGCGCGTCCGTGCCGTGTTGCACGAAGCCCCGCGCGCCGTAGTAGAAGCTCGGCGGGGAATCAGGGTGCAGGCGCACGGCCGGGCAGGCGGCGAGGAGCGCGGTGAGCGCGGCCCGCACCTCGATGCGGGCGAGCGGCGCGCCTACGCAGTAGTGCGGTCCGAAGCCGAACCCGAGGTGCCCGCCGCGCCGCTCCAGGTCGAACCGCTCGGCCTCCGGATAGACCTGCTCGTCGAAGTGCGCCGCCGCGACACATAGATACACCATGCTCCCCGCGACCATGTCCATCCCCGCGATCCGCGTATCCCGCCGCACCAACCGGTACAGCCCGGCCGACGGGTTGGCCCAGCGGAAGGCCTCGTCGATGGCGGCGTCGATGAGACCGGGGTCCGCGCGGACACGCGCGAGCGATTCGGGATTGAGCAGCAACGAGGCGATGGTGGCGGACAGCATCTGGATGGTCGTCTCGAAGCCGCCGAGCAACAGGCCGACCACGGCGACCGTGACCGTTTCCGGCGAGTAGGCGTCCTCGCTCAGGTATGCCCGGACGACCTCGCCCAGCAGGTTGTCTCCCGGACTCTCCCGCTCTCGTTCCACCAGTTGCCTGGTGTAGGCGCTCAGCTCCGCGAAAGCCTGCCCGCCGGGGCCGGCGAGCTCCTCGCTCATCGGCGATCCGAGCCAGCTGACGATCGTGCGCACCCACCGCAGCCCCTGGTCGCCGAGCTCGTCCGGGATGCCCAACAGGGCGAGGAACACCTCCATCGGGTACCGGGCGCCCGCGTCCTCGACGAGGTCCGCTTGGTTCTTCGCGGCCAGCGCGCCGAAAGTGCGCTCGGCGATCGGCGCCACGGTCCTCGCGTACCTGGCGCTCGCGACCGCGCTGAAGAAACGATTGTGGATGCGGCGCTGGCGGTGGTGGTCCGCCCCGTCGAGAGCGATCATGGCCGAGCTCATCGGGCCCATGGCGTACACCTGGGTGCTGAACGTCGCCGTGTCGCGGAGGGCGGCCGAGACATCGCCGTGGCGCAACACCAGCGGCGCGGCCATGAACTCGTCGAAGACGACCGGGTGCTCGCGGCCGAGGGCGGCCAGCCTGCTCCCGAAGGCCGCCGGGGATGACGAACGGCGACGGAATGGGCTGTCCGCACTGGCGATCATGGGGCTCCTTCGTGGACGCTCTCCGCTTCACCCGTGGGCGCGAGGCCGGCTCGCCATCTCGACGGGCACGCCGGACGACGGGCGCCCGCGGCCGTCGGGGCAACCCCGATCCCGGGCCTCACCGGCGCGAACGGGCGGGTGTGGCGGCCCGGTCGGCGTCGGCCTCGCTCATGCCTGGACTGTAACTCCGGCCCCCGCGCGTGCCAAGGGCGCCGCGGTCTTCCTTCCTCGTCCTGCGAGGCGCCGGTTAGGCCATGTGAGACGGGAGATCGATCTGACAGGGACGACCGATACCATTCGCATGGTCATCATGCGCGAACGTCATGGGAAGGTGCCGTGACGGACGAAAGGCGATCTACTGTGCCGAAGCCGGCCGGCTCCTTCGAGAGTGCCACCTCCGTGGCGTCCCCTTTCGGGCTCGGGCTGCATCACGTGCAGCTCGCGTCGCCGCCGGGGGAGGAGGAGGTGTGCCGGCGGTTCTACGTGGGCGTGCTCGGCATGACCGAGGTCGACAAGCCGCCGGAGCTGGCCGCCCGGGGCGGGCTGTGGGTGCGCGCCGACGCCCTTGAGATCCATCTGGGCGTCGAGCCGGACTTCCGCCCGGCGCGCAAGGCCCACCCCGGCATCCTCGTCGCCGACCTGGACGCCCTCGCCGAGCGGCTGACCTCCTGCGGCGTCGAGATCACCTGGGACGACGCCTTCCCCGGCCACCGCCGCTTCTACGCCCCCGACTGCCACGGAAACCGCCTGGAGTTCCTCACCCCCCACAAACGCTCCTGACAGCCCTCGCCGTGGTGCGGCGCCGCCGTACGGGGGGTGACGCGGCGAGCCTTCGCGGGCATGGGGCTAAGCCTTCGGTGAGTCCCAGGGGCCGCCGGCGAGGAATGTGTCCAGTGCCGACGCGTACGGGGCCGGGTCCAGGCCCTTCTTCTCGGCCCAGGTGTCGTCGTGGTAGGTCCGTTCGCCCGTGCTCGCCCACGCACCCGCGTCCGCCGCCGGAGAGTCAGCGCACCCCAGCCGGAGGTGAGCGCCTCGCGCAGGCCGGCCCCGCTCAGAGGGTGGGGTGGATCTCGCCTACGGGGTGGCCGCCGCCGAGGACCGGGACGGTGGTGAAGGCCTCCGCGCCGGTGATGTCGGCGCCGAGGGCGGCGAGGGTGGCGAGGGCGATCGCGGAGGTCGCGCGCGGGCCGCCGTCGATGACCTTGACGGCCACCGCGTGCCCTTCCGGCGTCGCGGCCACCAGCACGCCCTCCGCGCCGCCCTTGACGACGCTCCCCGGCAGGGCGCGCATCAGCTCGGTGTTGAGGTGCCCGGTGCCGCCGACGTACTCGGGGAACGACCGCATGGCGTCCGCCACCGCCCGCTCGGGAGTGTCCTTGGGGGCGATGGCGAGCGCCCGCACCGCGCGTGCCAGGCCGGTCAGGGAGAGCGCGAACAGCGGGGCGCCGCAGCCGTCCACGGCGGTGTGCGCGCTCTTCTCCCCGGACAGCCGCTGGACGACCGACCGCACCCGCCGCTGCAGAGGGTGGGAGGCGGTGAGGTACGACGCGGTGTCCCAGCCGGCGGCGGCGCAGGCCATCAGCATCGCCGCGTGCTTGCCGGAGCAGTTCATGCGCACCCTGGCGCGGTCCTCGCCGGCGGTGATCATGGCCCGCCGGGTGGCCTCGTCCTCCGGCCAGTCGGCGGGGCAGCGCAGCGCCTCCGGGCCGAGGCCGGCCTCCTCCAGCATCGTGCGGACGAGCGCGACGTGGAAGTCCTCGCCCGTGTGGCTTCCCGCGGCGATCGCCAGGCGCGAGCCGTACAGGGCGGCGCCGGCCTCCAGGCAGGCCAGGGCCTGGAAGGGCTTGGCCGAGGACCGTGGGAGCATTGGCTCGTCGACGGCGCCGCGCGTGAGCGCGAGGCTGCCGTCGGGCGCGAGGGCGGCGACGCTGCCGAAGTGGACGCTCTCCACGAAACCGGACCTGATGACCTCCGCCAGACGCGCGTACATACGGGTTGCCTTTCTGAGATGGCGTTAAGGGTGGGAGCCGGGGCGTCAGCGGTCGTGCGCCGCGCCGTCAGGCATGGAGGGCGGCTTCCGGGGCGGCGGGGGGCTTCGGGGCGCCGGCCTCGGCGCGGCGGGCGGCGCCGGCCTGGCGGGTCTCCAGCGTACGGGCGAGCTTGGACAGCGACGCGTTCACCACCAGATACACCAGCGCCACGACGATGTAGGTCTGGATGAGCAGGTGGTTGTAGTTCGCCAGGACCTTGCCGCTGTACAGCAGCTCGGCGTAGCTGACGACGAAGCCCAGCGAGGTGTCCTTGAGCAGGCCCACCGACTGGCTGACGATGGACGGCAGCACGCGCCGGGCCGCCTGGGGGAGCACGATCAGGCGCATGGTCTGCCCGCGGGTCAGCCCGATGGCCAGGCCCGCCTCGCTCTGGCCGCGCTCGACCGACAGGATGCCCGCCCGGAAGATCTCGGCGAACGCCGCCGCGTTGGACACCGACAGCGGCACCACGAGCTTCCAGAACAGCGGCAGGTCCAGCCCGTACCTCGGCAGGGCGAACAGCACCACGTAGACCAGCAGCAGCGCGGGGATCGTCCGGACGACCTCGACGTACGTCCCCGCCGCCCAGCGCACCGGGCGACGCGGCGACACCCGGCCGAGCGCGAGCAGCAGCCCGCCGGCCATGGCCAGGGCGGCGGAGACCACGGCCGCGAGGAGGGTGGACCACAGGCCGCCGAGCAGGTAGCGCCACATCGGCCAGGTGGCGTACGGCTGCCAGCGGGCCGCGTCGAGCTGCCCGTTGGCGGCGAACTGGCGCACGGCCAGGGCGGCCAGCGCCAGCAGCACGAGCGCGGAGACCAGCGTGGCGGCGCGGGTGCCCCGCCGGGCGCGCGGCCCCGGCTCGTCGAACAGCAGGCGGCTGGTGGCGCTCATCGGTGCACCTGCCGGGAGAGGGCTGCCGGTGAACGGAGAGGGGAACGGCTCATCGGTGCACCGCCAGCCTGCGTTCCAGGACACCGGTGACGAATCCGACCAGCGACGACAGCAGCATGTACGCCACTCCGGCCCCCACGAAGATCGGGATCGGCTGTGCCTCGATGAGGTTGACCCGGTTGGCGGCGGCGGTCAGCTCGACCACGCCGACCGCCGCCGCCAGGGAGGTGTTCATCGTGAGCATGATGAAGATGTTGCCGAGCGGCTGGACGACCGTGCCGAGCGACTGGGGGAGCACCACGTGGCGCAGCGACCCGGTGAAGCCCAGCCCGAGCGCCCGCGCGGCCTCGCCCTGCCCGGCGGGGACCGAGTTGATCCCCGACCGCAGCGCCTCGGCGATGTAGGCGGCCTGGTACAGGGCGATCACCACCACGGCCGTCGTGAACAGCCCCGCCTGGACACCGATCTCCGGCAGCCCGAAGACGGCCAGGATCAGCAGCACCAGCAGCGGGATGTTCTGCAGGGTCTCCACGTAGACCGTCCCCGCCGCGCGCAGCACCGGGACCGGGCTGACGCGCGCGGTGGCGACGAGGATCCCGGCCACGGACGCGCCCGCGAACGCGAGCAGCGTGAGCTGCAGGGTGACGATCAGGCCGTCCCACAGCGCGGGGAGGTTGCCGGACAGGGCGTCCATCGAAGGCGGTGACCTAGGAGCCGGGGACCGAGCCGATGGCGGGCGGCGCGGGAGCCTCGCCCTGCACGACCGTGCCGATGGAGTTCTTCCACGCCTGCTGCCACAGGCCGGCGTCCTGGATCTTCTTCAGCCAGTCGTTGACGAACTTCTTCATCTGGTCGTCGCCGTGCTTGAGCCCGATGCCGTACGGGTCGGTCGTGAACGGCTCGCCGACGACCTGCAGTTCGGGGTCGGTCTTGCCGTCGGCGACGAGCAGCGACTGGTCCTGGACGTAGGCGACGCCGCGGTCCTGCTTGAGCGCCTGGACGCACTCGGGGTCGCTGCCGAAGGTGACGATCTTCGCGTTCGGGGCGACCTTCTTGATGGCGGGGATGGCCGGGGTGTTGGCGCCCGCGATGACGGTCTTGCCGTCGAGGTCCTCGGGCTTGGTGATGCCGGTCGTGCCCTTCTTCACCGCCACGGCCAGACCGGAGGTGTAGTACGGCCCGGCGAAGGCGACCTGCTGGGCGCGCTCGGGCGTGATCGTGTAGGTCTGGAACACCACGTCGACCGTGCCGTTGGACAGCAGCGCCTCGCGCGTCTCCGACGCCGAGTTGACGATCTTCACCTTCGGCTCGCCGATGATGTACTTCGCGAGCAGCTTGCCGAGGTCGGCGTCGAAGCCCTCGACCTGGCCGGTCACCGGGTTCTGCTGGGAGAGCAGCGGTGCGTCGAGGGAGCCGCCGACGATGAGCTCGCCGCGCTTCTTGATCTTGTCCATCGTCGAGCCGGCCGGGATCTCCGAGGCCGCGGCGACGGGGGCGGAGGCGAAGGCGTCGGCGCTCTTACCACCGGAGTCGCCCGCCGGGCCGGGAGGCACGGCGGCCGAGCCGCCGCTTCCCGAGCAGGCCGCGACACCGGCCAGCGACAACGCGGTCACAACCGTCAGCGCCGCGCGGCGCGTGCGGGACAGGGCGGGAGTGTTCCCGCGCAGCTCGATCATCGTTTACCATCCGACTTCGTTCGGAATCGAATTTTTTACGGACGATAGAGGTCGATGTCGGCCTAAGTCAATCAATTGCTGCATTAAGTAATGCCGTGGTATGCATCTCCTGTGTCAGGCAAAGGGGAGCTACTCCGTCTCGTCGCGCTGGGCCACGCCGAGTCTCGCGCCGAGCTCGCCAGGCATTCCGGCCTCGCCCCGTCGAGCGTGTCGCTGCGCGTGGAGGAGCTCATCGACGCCGGCCTGCTCCAGGAGGAGGGCGCCGGGCTGTCCAGGGGCGGCCGCCGGCCACGGCGCCTCAAGCTCGCCCCCGCGGCGGGCCTGCTCGCGATCGCCGACCTCGGCAGCCACCACGCCCGCCTCGGCCTGGTCGACCTCAGCGGCACGCCGCTCGCCATCGTCGAGCACGCCTGCGACATAGGGGCCGGCGCCGCCGTCACGCTGGACTGGCTCGCGACGCGGCTGGAGGAGCTCGTCGCCGCGAGCGGCGGCGGCCTGCCCGTGCGCGGGGTGGGCATCGGAGTCCCCGGGCCGGTCGACCCCGCCGACGGGACGGTGATCTCGCCGTCCCGCATGCCCGGCTGGAGCGAGTACCCCGTCGGCGCCCACCTGGCAGAACGGTTCGGCGTCCCGATCCTGGTCGAGAACGACGCCAACCTGATGGCCGCCGGCGAGTACCTGGCCTGGCCCGGCTGCGAGAACCTCATGGTGCTCAAGGTGGGCACCGGCATCGGGTGCGGCATCATCACCGGCGGCCGGCTGCACCGCGGGCGCGGGGCGGCCGGCGACATCAGCCACGTCCACGTGCGCGCGGACCGGTCGGTGATCTGCTCCTGCGGCCACCCCGACTGCCTGGAGGCCTACGCCAGCGGCGCGGCGCTGATGGCGGCCCTCGCCGAGCAGGGCATCGAGGTGGACCACCCGGCCCGCATCGCCGGCCTGGCCGCCGACGGCGTGCCGCAGGCCACCAACCTCGTGCGCGGCGCGGGCAGGCTCATCGGCGACGTGCTCACCGCCCTGGTCAACTTCTTCAACCCCGACGCGGTCGTGATCGGCGGCAGCCTGTCGGCGGCCGAGCAGCTCATCGCCGCGATCAGGGGAGCGGTCTACGAGCGGTGCCTGCCGCTGGCCACCCGCGACCTGCGGATCGACGTCACGCGCGCGGGCCCGAACGCCGCCATCCTCGGCGCCGGTTCCCTGCTGCTCGACGTCGTGCTCTCCGGCGGCTGGGTCGAGGAGGACGTCCGGCCGTGACCCCGCCCGGCCGTGACCCCGCCCGCGCGGCGGCCGGTGGTCGTGGTGGCTCAGATCCAGTCCTTCTTGCGGAACACGACGTAGAGGATCCAGGAGACCAGGACGATCAGAAGGGTGGACGTCCAGAAGCCCTCGGCGCGCGAGAAGCCGGGAAAGGGGATGTTCTGCCCGTAAAACCCGGTGATCAGGGTGGGCACCGCGATGATCGCCGCCCAGCTCGTCACCTTCTTCATGATGTCGTTCATCCGGTAGCCCTGCAGGTTCAGATGGGTCTCGTAGACGTTGCCCACCAGGTCGCGCAGCGAGTCGGTCCACTCCGACACCCGCAGCACGTGGTCGTAGATGTCCTGGTAGTAGGGCGCCATCTCCTGCTCCACCACCCCCAGGTCGCGGCGCAGGAGGCCGGTCACCACCTCGCGCATCGGCAGCACGACCCGCCGGAACCGCACGGCCGTCCTGCGCAGGTCGAACATCCGCCGCTGGATCCCCTTGTTGTTGCCGGGATGGTCGGTGAACAGCTCGTCCTCCAGGGACTCCACCCGGTCGTCGAGCTCCTGGGCGATGTCGAAGTGGCCGTCCACCACGTAGTCCAGCAGGGCGTACAGGAGGAAGGACACGCCGTGCTTGGCCATGCCCGGGCTGGCGTCCCAGCGCGCCACGATGGCGTCGATGTCGCAGGAGTCGTCCGACCGCACGGTGACCAGGGCGTTCTTGGTCACGAACACCGAGATCTCGGTGAGGCGCAGTCCGGCGGTGTCACCACCCAGCCTGACGGCGTACAGCGTCAGGAACAGGTGGCTGTCGTAGACGTCGAGCTTGGGCCGCTGGTGCGGGTGCAGGACGTCCTCGACGGCCAGGTGGTGCAGCCCGAGCTCTTCGCTGATCAGGTCGAGCTTCTCGGGGGTGGGGGCGAGCAGGTCGAACCAGACCGTGGCCGAGGGATCCTTGACGTACTCGGAGACCTCGGCGTAGGGGAAGCCCTCGGCCTGCAGGACACCGTCGCGGTAAAGGCGGGTGCGGACCATGACGCAACACTAGACCCGCACGTCGACAGTGCGCGGACCCCTCTCAGCGGCGGCGCCGGGCGCTCAGCGCGTAGGCGATGAGGACGACGCCGACGAGGATCTGGCCGCCGAGCACGATGCGGTTGACGTCGACGGCCGGCTCCCACGACACCTTGCCGTCCCTGATGACGTACGCGCCGAGGGGACGGGCGATCGCGCCCCCGCCCCCGCCCGAGCCGCCGGACACCTGGTCCTTGACGTCGCCCTTGCCGAACCCGCCCCCGGCGCGCACCGAGAGGGCCGGGATCACGGTGACGCCGTCCTTCTCGTACGGCTCCCCGTACACCCGCCGCGCTCCGGAAAGGTGCTCGAAGAACTCCCGCAGTTCCATGCCGGCCTCCGTGTCGAGTGTCGCGTGACCCTCATCATGCCTCAGGGAACCAAGCCGGTACCCAGTCCGGCGCAAGTGCCCAGGGCTAGAAATAAAGGGTGAACGAGAACGCGAGGGGCGACGACGCCTTCATGAGCGCATACGACATCCGGCGGCCGGCGGCCGGCGACGCGCCGGCGGTGTACGGGGTGGTGTCCGCCTGCGACACCGAGGTGCTGGGCCACCCGGACATGACCGAGGACGACGTGGCCGACGTCCTAGCCGAACCCGACCTTGACCTCGGCCGCGACGCCTGGCTGGTGCACCCGCGCGGCGGCGACGGCCCGCTGGTCGGTTTCGCGTACGCCTGCCGGAAGGGCGATACCGGCACCGTGGAGGTGGAGGTGTGCTCCCGGGACGCGCGGCTGACCCCCTGGCTGTGGGACACCGTGCTGGGCCGCGCGCGGGAGATCGCCGCGGAGGCCGGCCGGCCGCAGGCGGTGGCCGAGGTCGCCGTCTACCGGCAGGACGACGCCAAGCGGGCGCTGGCCGGCAAGTACGGCTTCGCGCCCACGACCAGCTTCCACCGGCTGCGCATCGACCACACCGAGGTGGACCCGGGCTTCCTTCCCGGGGTGACCGTCCACCCGGCGGCCGACTCCGAGGAGCTGATGCGGGCCGCCCACCGGATCCACCAAGTGGGTTTCGCCGAGCACTTCGGGTTCGTCCCCAAGGAGTTCGGCCAGTGGAAGGAGGATTTCGAGTCCTCCAGCACCCATGACTGGTCGCAGCTCCTTCTCGCCAAGGCGCAGGGCCGGCCGGCGGCGATGCTGCTCGGGTCCAACATGTTCGCCGCCGACGAGAACTGCGGGTACGTGCGCATCCTGTCAGTGCTGCCCGAGTTCCGCGGGAGGGGGCTCGGCCGGTTGCTGCTCAAGCGCGCCTTCTCCGCCGACGCCCGCCGGGGGAGAGCCGGCACCTACCTGCACGTGGACGCCGGCAATACCACCCCGGCGCTCGATCTGTACCTGTCCGTCGGCATGCGCCCGGTGCTCGCCATCGACGTCTGGCAACGCGCTCTCCAGGAGGGGCTCCGCTAGGAGCTGCGGGGCCGGCGCAGCAAGGGAAGCACGCGGGCCCCGCTCCGCATCGTTTTACCTGATCGTGACTTGACGTTGCATGTGTCGTGCAGGTTACATGGGCTAACTCCGTAAACGTTTACAGTGGCTTTTCCGGGCCAATCAGTAAACGTTTACCGTTTCCCGAGGACCGAGGTGACACGTGAGTGACGGGCCGACGATCACGACGATCGCCCAGCGCGCCGGCGTATCCATCGCCTCGGTGTCGCGCGTCCTCAACGGCCTGCCCACCAAGGCCGAGACCGAGCGCCGCGTGATGAGCGCCGCCCGCGAGCTCGGCTACGTGCCCAACTCGGTGGCCAGGTCGCTGAAGTCGCGGCGCAGCAACCAGCTCGGCTTCGCCATGGCCGACATAGGGAACCCGGTGTACCTGGCGATGATCCGCGAGATCCAGCCGCTGCTGAGGGCGGCCGGTTACCGGCTCGTCCTGCACTCCACCAACGCCGACGCCGCCGACGAGATCGACGTGCTGCGCGGCCTCGGGGAGCGCTACATCGACGGGCTCATCATGATCCCGCTGCGCGTCACCGGCGAGCACCTGAAGATGTTCGCCGCCGCCCGCGCGCCCATCGTCGTCATCGGCTCGGTGCCCGAGGGCACCCCGGTCGACAACGTGCGGGCCGACTCGCGCGCCGGCGTGCGGCTGGCCGTCGAGCACCTCCACGGGCTCGGCCGCCGCCGCATCGGCTTCGTCAACGGCCCGCTCGACACCGTCCCCGGCGCCGCCCGCTCGGCCGCCTACGCCGAGGCGGTGCGCGCCGCCGGGCTCCCGTACGACGCGGACCTCGTCGAGGTCGGCGACTTCTACCGCGCCGACGGCGCGCGGGCCACCGCCCGCCTGCTCGAACGCGTGCCCGACGTCGACGCCCTGCTGTGCGCCAACGACCTGATCGCGCTCGGGGCGCTCGACGTCCTGCGGCGCGAAGGGCGGCGGGTGCCGCAGGACGTCGCCGTGGCCGGCATGGACGACACCGACCTCGCCACCCTCGCCTGGCCGCCGCTGACCAGCGTCTCGCTCGGTTCGGCCGAACGCGGCCGGGCCGCCGCCGAACTGCTGCTCGACCGGCTCGGCGAGGGCGAGCGGGCCCCGCGCGTGGTCACCGTCGAGCCCCGGCTCATCACCCGCGCCTCGACCATCGGGGAGGAGACTCCATGACCCTGACGGCGGAGAGAACCCACAGGCCCGCCGCGGGGCATCGCGGCGGCGGCAGGGGCGGGGGATGGCAGCGGCGCGAGACGCTCATGCTGATGCTGCCCGCGCTCGTGCCGGTGCTGGTCTTCAGCGTCGGCCCGCTGCTCTACGGCATCTTCCTCGCCTTCACCGACGCGAGGTCCGGGCGCAACGCCGTGACCTCGTTCGTGGGGCTGTCGAACTTCGGCGACCTGCTCGCCGACGGCGACTTCTGGGCGTCGTTCCGCATCGGCCTCGTCTGGGCCGTGTCGGTCACCGTTCTGCAGTTCCTGGCCTCGCTCGGCCTGGCCCTGCTGCTCAACGAGAACCTGCGGTTCCGGTCGTTCGCGCGGGTGCTGGCCCTGGTGCCCTGGGCCATGCCGCCGGTCGTCATCGGCCTGATGTGGCGCCTGGTCTACCACCCGAACGCGGGCATCCTCAACAGCGTCCTGCAGGACGCCGGGCTGCTCGACCACAACGTCGACTGGCTCAACGACTTCTCCCTCGCCCTGCCCGCGGTGATCGTCGTCGGGATCTGGACGGGCATGCCGCAGACGACCGTCGTGCTGCTCGCCGGGCTGCAGAACGTGCCCAAGGAACTGCACGAGGCCGGCCACATGGACGGCGCCTCGACCTTCCGCCGCTTCTGGAGCATCACGCTGCCGCAGCTGCGCCCGGTCATCGTCACCATCACCTCGCTGGACTTCGTCTGGAACATCAACCAGTTCGGGCTGGTGTACGTGCTCACCCAGGGCGGCCCCGGAGGCCAGACCCGGCTGCCGATGCTCTTCGCCTACGAGGAGGCGTTCCGCTACGGCTTCTTCGGGTACGCCGCCACGCTCGGCGTCGCCTTCGTCATCGTCGTGCTGGCCCTGTTGAGCATCTACATCGGCCGGCAGATGCGGGAGGCGAACTGACATGCGCAGGCCACTGCAGTACCTCGCCCTCGTGGCGTACATGGTCTTCCTGGCATTCCCGCTGGTCTGGCTGCTGTCCACGGCGCTCAAGACCTCCCAGGAGATGGCGAGCCTCACCCCGACGTGGATCCCGCGCCACCCGGTGCTCACCAACTTCGCCGACGCCTTCACCGAGCAGGACATCGTCGGCAGCGCCCTGCGCAGCCTGGTCGTCGCCGTCGCCACCTCCGCGCTGACGATCGTGCTCGCGCTGCCCGCGGCGTACGCGATGGCCCGCTACCGCTCGCTGGTCAACCGGCTCGCCGTGGGGTGGGTGCTGGTCAGCCAGGTCTTCCCGTTCATCCTGATCATCATCCCGCTGTTCATGGTGCTGCGGAGCCTGGACCTGGTGAACACGCTGCCCGGGCTCATGATCGTGCACGTCACCTTCGTGCTGCCGTTCGCGCTGTGGATGCTCCAGGGGTACGTGCGCGCCGTGCCGCGCGAGCTGGAGGAGGCAGCCGCCGTCGACGGCGCGGGACGCGTCCGCGCCATCGTGCGGGTCGTCGCGCCGCTGCTCGCCCCGGGAGTGGTCGCCACGGCGCTGTTCGCCTTCATCTCCTCCTGGAACGAGTTCCTGTTCGCGCTGGTCGTGCTGAAGGACCCCGGCGTGGCCACCCTGCCCCTGACCCTCGTCAAGTTCACCGGCGCGGAGGGGGTCGTGCGCCTCGGCCCGCTCGCGGCGGCCTCGCTGCTCGCCACGATCCCGAGCCTGGTGTTCTTCGCGATCATCCAGAGACGGCTCAGATCCGGCCTCATGGCCGGCGCCGTCAAGGGATGAGACCTCCTATGACCGACCCGCGGACATCCGCACAAATAGCGAACGAGCCGAGCCGTGCGCGGCGGAGCCACAGCCATAGCACCCCCCGATAGGAGAATCTCGTGCGTACCAGAACCGCACTCGCGGTGGCGGCGGCAGCGATCGTCGCGCTGACGGCCGGCTGCTCGTCCGGCGGCGGCGGCGCCGGCGGCGACAAGGCCGACGGACCGGTGAGCCTGAAGTTCCTCAGCCTCGCCTGGCAGAAGGAGTCCATCGCCGCGAACAAGCAGATCGTCGACGAATGGAACAAGGCCAACCCCAACATCAAGGTCGAGTACGTCCAGGGAAGCTGGGACAACGTCAACGACCAGCTCGTCACCTCCTTCGAGGCCGGCGACCCGCCGGACGTCATCCACGACGACTCCCCGGCACTCGCCGGGTTCGCCTCGCGCGGCTACCTGCTCGACCTCACCGGGAAGCTGCCCGCCGAGCTCACCGGGGACATCCCGAAGCCCGCCTGGGACACCGTCACCTTCGGCGACGGCAAGGGCGGGCAGGGCGTGTACGGCGTGCCGTTCCTGCAGGAGTCGCAGGTCCTGATCGGCAACAAGAAGCTCCTCGACGCCGCCAAGGTCCGCATCCCGACCCCCGACAACCCCTGGACGTGGGACGAGTTCGCCGAGATCAGCAAGAAGCTGACCAAGGAAGGCTCCTTCGGGGTGGCCTGGCCGCTGAAGTCGCCGGTCAACAAGGTGCTCAACCTGGCGCTGAACTTCGGCGGCACCTTCTTCCAGGTCGACGGCACCAAGGCCACCGTCAAGGTCGGGCCCGAGGAGCAGGAGGTGATGCGGCGCATCCACGACCAGCTCTACAAGGACAAGTCGGCCGACCCGTCCGCGCTCGGCATGGGCACCGCCGACCCGTTGCCCGGTTTCTACGCCGGCAAGTACGCGCTGCTCCCGGCCGGCGTCTACCTGCGCCAGCAGGTCGTCGAGCAGGCTCCGAAGGACTTCGAGTGGATCACCGTCCCGCCGCTGAAGGGCACCAGCGCGGAGCAGGGCGCCACCTCCCAGACCCTGTCGGTCGCGGCAGACAGCAAGTACCCCGACCAGGCGGCGAAGTTCATCTCCTTCTTCCTTAACAGCGCCAACCAGGCCAAACTGGCCAAGGGTGACTGGCTGCTGCCGACCAGCGTCAAGGCCGCGAGCGACCCGTCCATGACCACCACGGAGAACGGCTGGGACGTCGCCACCGCCTCCGCCAAGAACCTGGTGGTCGCGCCGTACCTCAAGGTCAACGGCTTCGACGAGTGGAAGAGCAAGGTGGCCACCCCGACCCTGCAGCAGTACTTCGCCGACAAGATCACCCTCGACCAGGCGGCCAAGACGCTCGTCGAGGAGGGCAACAAGGTGCTGGAGCGGTACAACAATTGACTTCCTCCCCCTGCCTAAAGGCGAGGGATTCCAGCCTTCGCAGGCTGGGTTTCCTGCTTCATAGCCGACCGCACCCGGGAGGACCCGGAATGTCTTACATCAGCTCCACAGGCGGACACCGCTCGACCAGCGGCCACGATGTTCTTGGCGGCGTTGATGTCCCGGTCGTGCCGGGTGCCGCAGGACGGGCATTGCCACGTCCGGGTGGAGAGCGAGAGTTCGGTGAGCAGATGCCCGCACATCGAACAGGTCTTGGTGGATGGGTACCAGCGGTCGATCACGATCAGGTGCCGGCCGGCCCGCGCGGTCTTGTACTGCAGTTGGCGGCGGAACTCGCCCCACCCGCAGTCGGAGATGACCCGCGCGAGGGACCGGTTGCGGACCATGCCGCGCACGTTCAGGTCTTCGATCACGATCAGGTCGTGCTCGACGGCCAGCCGGGCGGAGGTTTTGTGCAGGAAGTCGGCGCGGGCGTCGCGGACCTTGGTGTGGGCGCGGGCGACCTTCGCCCTGGCCTTGACCCGGTTGTTCGAGCCGCGTTGCTTGCGGGCCATCCGCCGCTGGTAGCGGGCCAGGTTCTTGGCTTTGCGTTCCAGGTGGCGCGGGTTGGCGACCTTCTCGCCGGTGGACAGGACGGCGAAGTGGTTCACGCCCAGGTCGATGCCGACCGCCGAACCGGTGGCCGGGGCCTGCTCGGGCTCGTCGGCGGTCTCGACCGCCAGGCAGGCGTACCAGCGGCCGTCAGGGTCGCGGGAGACGGTCACCATGGACGGGTCCAGTGTGGCCGGGTCGATGCCGGGCCAGGACCACACCAACTCCAGCGGGGCGTCCATCTTGGCCAGGTGCAATCGGCCCTCGCGCCAGCGGAACGCCGACCGGGTGTAGGTCGCCGACTGCCTGCCGTGCCGGGACTTGAAACGCGGATAGCGGGCGCGTCCGGCGAAGAAGTTCACAAACGCCGTGTACTGGTGCCGCAGCGTCTGCTGCAACGGCACCGAGGACACCTCGAACAGGAAGGCGAACTCCGGGTCGCGTTTCACCTCGGTCAGATACCGGTCGGTCTGCGCGTAGGAGGTCTTCACGCCTTCGGCGTGGTAGCGGGCCTGCCGCCACGCCAGCACCCGGTTCCACACCAGGCGTACGCACCCGAACGTGCGGTGCAGCACCGCAGCCTGCTCGGGGGTGGGGTAGACCCGCACCCGGTAAGCCGTACGCATGTTCGTATCCTGCCGCACCGCCGTCTGATCGTTCAGCGAAACGGGAACGTCATGAGCGCTTCGCACTCTGGGCTGTCCCGGCTCCGCCGGACCACCCCTGACGGGATCCGGATTCGTCCCCGGCCCGAAGGCCGGGGCATCCTCCCGAGGTCTCGGTGAAGCTGACCCGAGCCCGGGGGTGCCTGCTCGGCCTGGCGGCCGGCGACGCCCTCGGGCGGCCCGTCGAGAACCTCTCTCCTGAGGAGATCGCCCGGCGTCATGGCCGGCTAACAGAGATCGAACCGGGCAAGGGCGGCACCGACGACACCGAGTACACCATCTTCGCCGCGTCGCTGCTGTGCAGGTACGGCCCGGCGATGACCCCGGCCGACGTGGCCAGGGAGTACCGCGAGCAGATCATCCCGAACATCGACGGCCCGATGCGCGGCGCCGGCTTCTCCGAGCTCGGCGCCGTCCAGGCGCTGCGCCGCGGCCTCGAGCCACCGATGTCGGGCATGTGGCACCAGCACGGCTGGTCCGACGGCCTGGCCATGCGCGCCGCGCCGTACGGCATCTTCGCCACCGGGGACCCCGGCGAGGCGGCCCGGCTGGTCGCCGTGGACGGCGTGGTCAGCAACAGTGTCGAGGGGGTCTACGGAGGCCAGGCGGTGGCGGCGGCCGTGGCCGTCGCGATGACCGGCGCCTCGCCCGGCGACGTCGTCGAGGCGGGGATCGCCGCCGTCCCCGAGGACTCCTGGACCTCCCGCAACCTGCGGGCCGCCGTCTCGGCCGTCGCCGCGGGATCCGTCGAGCGGCTCTACCAGGCCGTCGTCGTACGCCACTACCCGTGGACCGACCTCGCTCCCGAGGCGGTCGCGCTCGCCTTCGCCGGCTACCTCATGGGCGCCGGCGAGGTCGAGGACTCCGTCGTCTCCGCGGCCAATCTCGGCAGGGACGCCGACACCACCGCGGCGATCGCCGGCGCCCTCGCGGGGGCGGGGCGCGGGGAGATCGCCGTACCGGAACGGTGGGCCAGGGAGATCGGGCCGGTCACCGGAAGGTGCCTCCCGGTCGTCGCGGGACGGCACGTGCTCGACGTCGCCACCGAACTCGTGGCGGCG
Organism: Sphaerisporangium perillae; assembly: GCF_023276435.1. GTDB lineage: Bacteria > Actinomycetota > Actinomycetes > Streptosporangiales > Streptosporangiaceae > Sphaerisporangium > Sphaerisporangium perillae. The sequence goes on along the minus strand of NZ_JALLPO010000023.1, from coordinate 56,088 downwards.
ACCGAGAACCGGGCCGCGGGGGGCGCGCGGGGCCGGGCCGTGGCGGGGGCCCGGCCCGCGGCGGGCGTGCCGGAAAGGGCCGTGGCGGTGGACCGGTCCGCGGGAAGTTCGCGGAGCCGGTCCGAGGGATAGCGGAGCCGGTCCGAGGGATAAAGGAGAGACATGTCATCGGGGGACAGGATCCAGGGCGCCTTCATCGGCCTGGCGATCGGAGACGCTGCCGGCTGGCCGGCCGCGCGTCACCGCTCCGCGCTGCTCGCGCCGTGGAGCAGGCGGCTGGAAAGGGAACTGGACGCCTTCGCCGAGGAGCACCGCGTCACGACGCTCCCCGTGCCGTTCACGCTGAACCAGCCGGTCGAGCCGCTCGCGATCGGGCCGTCCGACGACGCCGAATGGCTCGCCTGGACCGCGCTGACCATCCACCAGGACCGAGCCGAGGCGTTCGGCGGCCTCGCGGGACGCACCGACCTGCGGGTGCGCATCTCGGTGCGCGCGGCGCTGGACAACCTGGCGGCGGGCAAGGCGCCCCCGGCCAGCGGGCACGACAACCCGCACCACTTCGACGACGCGGCCGCCATCCGCGCCGTGGCCTTCGGCGCCGCCGCCGGTAACGCCGCGGCCGATGGCCCATGCGCAGCCGTCCCGGCCGGTCGGCGGCGTGCGGCCGTCCCGGCCGATGGCCCGCACGCAGCGGTTCCGGCCGATGGGCGGCGCGCGGCCGTCCCGGCCGATGGAGCGGCGGCCACTGCGGAAGCCGGCCTGCGGGCCGTCGTGCGGGCCGACGCGTCGGTCACCAACGCGGGGGACGGCGTCCATGCCGCCCTCGCGATGGCCGTCGCGATCGCCGTCCTCGTCGCGGGCGGGACGATGGCCGCGGCCGTCGAGGCGGCCCTCGCCGAACTGCCCGAGGACACCGCGATCGGCCACGCGAGCAGGACGGCCCTCGTGGTGGCCCGGCGGGCCGGCGACCCCTTCGCGGCGGTCCCCGCCCTGGACGCCGCCCTGCTCGACCACGTCTACAGCTACGGCGTCGCGGCGGCCCATACGGTCCCCGTCGCGCTCGCGCTCGCGGAGGTGTCCGGCGGCTCGCTGAGCGCCGCCGTCCCCGCCGCCGCGTGCCTGCCGTCGCTCGCCGACTCCGCCCCCGCTCTGACCGGCGCGCTCACCGGGGCCTTCACCGGCTACCGGGCGCTGCCGGAGGGCTGGCGCGCCGCGGCACGTACGCTCACCGGCTGCGGCCTGCCCGAGCTGGCCGGAACCGATCTCATCGACATCGCTGGAGGACTGGCATGACGCCGCTCGAGGACCTGCTGACCGACAAGGCCGTCGGATGCGTGACGGGCGCGGCGGTCGGCGACGCCATCGGCGGCGCCACCGAGGGCTGGACGCCCGAGCAGATCCAGGAACGTTACAACGGGTACGTGACGGGCATCGTCCCGCCGTACTTCGAGGACTGGCGCAACGCCCGCCCCATCGCGCCGTACCACAAGGGCGACGGCCACGTCACCGACGACACCCTCATGACGCACGCGCTCATCCGGGTGTACGAGAAGGTCGGCGGGCACCTGGACGCCTACGCGGCGGCCGACCACCTGGTGCCCGAGATGATGGGCGAGAAGCGCTGGATCCCCGAGCTGGAGGCCGAGGCGCTTCCCCTGCAACGGGTCTTCCTCGCCGAGAAGTGGCTGGTCCTGCGCCTGCACTACGGCCACGTCGACCCGCGCGAAGCCGGCGTGGGCAACATCGTCAACTGCGGCGCCGCGATGTACATGGCGCCGGTCGGCATCGTCAACGCGGCCAACCCCGACGGCGCCTACGCCGAGGCCGTGGACCTCGCGGGCGCCCACCAGTCCAGCTACGGCCGGGAGGCCGCCGGCGTGCTCGCCGCGGCCGTCGCCGAGGCGATGCGGCCCGGCGCGACCGCCGACACCGTGGTCGGCACCTGCCTGCGGCTCGCGCGGGACGGCACGCGCGCCGCCATCGAGGCCGTCTGCGAGCGGGCGCTCGGCCTCGACCACTGGGAGGGATCCTTCGCCGCCCTGCGCCAGGCCGTCGCGCCGTACGACACGGTCGCCGACACCTACCGCGACCAGGGCCTCGGGGCCCGCAGGCCGAGCCGCCTGCACAGCATCGAGGAGCTGCCGCTGGCGCTCGCCTTCCTGCTCATCGCCAAGGGCGACTACCGCGACACCATCCTCGGAGGCGTCAACTACGGGCGCGACGCCGACTCGATCGCCAGCATGGGCGGCGCGATCGCCGGGGCCCTCGCCGGCGCCAAGGCGGTGCCCTCCGAGTGGCTCGAACCGATCACGGAGGCCAGCAGGATCGACCTGGTCGCCCCGGGCCTGTCCATCGCGGAGGTGGCCCGCCGCGTCCACACCGCCGACCTCGCCACCCGCCGCGCCCACGAGACCGCCTTCACCGCCCTCACCTGGGACAACTCCGCAGGAGACCCGGCATGACCTCCCGGTTGATCCGGCTGACCTGGGTGCAGCCCGAGGATCTGGTGGGTCACGAGTTGCGGCAGGCCGCCGAGGACGGGCGATCCGCCGAGGCGGCCCCCATCGCGGCACGGTGGCATGCCGCCGGCGGGCACGACGCGCCGCCGCGCGCCGGGGCCTCGCCCGAGCCGCCTGCCCCGGAGCTGCGCGCGCTGGCGGCCCAGCTGCTCGACGAGCTGGCGGCGATCCCGTCCCCGCTTCCCGAGCCGTCCGGTCTCACCGAGATCCAGGCGAGCGCCCCCGGAGGCATGAGGAGCGCCACTGACGTCGACCTCGACGGGCTGCGCGAGCGGCTGCTCGGGGCCTGGCTCGGGCGGGCGGCCGGGTGCGTGCTCGGCAAACCGGTCGAGAAGATCCCCCGCGAGGGCATCCGGGAGATCGCCGAGGCGACCGGCAACTGGCCCATCCGCGGCTGGTTCACCGCCGCCGGCCTGCCGCAGGACGTGGCGGCCCGCTGGCCGTGGAACAGGCGCAGCGCGGTCAACTCGCTGGCCGAGAACATCGACGGCGTGCCGGAGGACGACGACCTGAACTTCCCGCTCCTCGCGCTGTCCCTGCTGGAGCGCTTCGGCCGCGGCTTCACCACCGGCGACGTGGCGGCGATGTGGCTCGACGAGCTACCCGCCGGCCGCGTCTTCACCGCCGAGCGGGTCGCCTACCGCAACCTGCTCGGCGGCGCCGAACCACCGGCCACCGCCACCTTTCGCAACCCGTTCAGGGAGTGGATAGGCGCGCTCATCAGGGCCGACGTGTACGGCTGGGCCAACCCCGGAGACCCGCGCACGGCGGCCGAATTCGCCTGGCGGGACGCCCGGCTGAGCCACACGGCCAACGGCGTCTACGGCGCGATGATGGTCGCCGCCATGTGCGCCCGGTCCCTGGTGGTCCCCGCAGGCGACCCGGCCTCGGCGGTCGACGAGGTCGTCGCCGCGGGCCTGTCCGTCGTGCCCGCCGGATCCCGGCTGGCGCGAGCCGTACGGGAAGCGGTCGCGGACGCGCGCGCCGAGCCGGACTTCGAGCGGGTCGTGGACCGGCTGTACGAGCGGCACGGCGACCTGCACTGGGTGCACACCATCAACAACGCGGCGCTGGTCGCGGCGGCCCTGACGCACGCGCGCGGCGACTTCACCGCCTCCATAGCGGGCGCCGTCGCCGCAGGCTGGGACACCGACTCGGCCGGGGCCACGGTGGGATCGATCGCCGGCGGCCTGCTCGGCGCCTCCGGCATCCCGGCCCGCTGGGCGCTGAAGAACCGGCTCTCCAGCAGCATGAGAGGCTTCGACGGCATCGGGTTCGACGAGCTCACCCGCCGCACCCTCGCGGTGGGGATCCCTCGATGAGGTCCCGAACCCCTGGATGCGAGCCGGTGCGGGCCGCCCCCGCGCCGGAGGCCGGTCGTGCCGAGGTGAGGAGCGACCGGCCGGGAACGCCAAGGCCGTCAGGCAGGGAAGAGGACAGAAGATGATCTCGGTTTTCGGCAGCGCCAACATGGACCTGGTGGCCTATACCTCGGTCGTCCCCGGGCGCGGCGAGACCGTGACCGGCCGGGCGTTCAGCACGGTCCCCGGTGGCAAGGGCGCCAACCAGGCCATCGCCGCGGCCCGTGCCGGCGCCGCCGTCGCCTTCGTCGGCGCCGTGGGAGACGACGCCTTCGGGCCGGTCATGCGCGACACCCTGGCCTCGGCCGGCGTCGACGTGAGCCGCCTGCGCGTCGTGCCGGGATCCTCGGGCATCGCCCACATCGTCGTCGACGACGAAGGCGGCAACTCGATCATCGTCATCCCCGGTGCGAACGGCACCCTCACCGGCCCCTCCGAGGAGGACCTCGCCGTCATCGGCCGATCGGACGCCCTGCTCCTGCAGCTGGAGCTGCCCATGGAGGCCGTGGTGGCGGCGGCCCGCCAGGCGAGCGTCCCCGTCGTCCTCACCCCGGCCCCAGCCAGGGACCTGCCGTACGAGCTGCTCGAGGCCGTCGACCTGATCGTGCCCAACGAGCACGAGGCCGCGGCGATCACCGGCCTCACCGACCCCGGCGCGGCGCTCAAGGCGCTGCTCGACCTGGTGCCCGAAGCGGTCATCACCCTCGGGTCCAAGGGCGCGCTGTACGGCTCGCGGTCCGGCGAGCGGCTGCGCGTGCCCGCCGTACCGGTGAAGGCGGTCGACACCACGGCCGCGGGCGACACCTTCGTCGGCGCGCTCGCCGTCGCCAGAGCCGAGGGCCGGCCCCAGGAGGAGGCCCTGCGTTTCGCGGCGACGGCGGCGGCCCTCTCGGTCCAGCGCAAGGGCGCCACCACCTCCATGCCCACCCGCCCCCAAATAGACGCCGCCCTACAATGACCTCCCTTGCCCTTCGCCCCGTGATGCCCGCTTTCACCCCACGGTCCGTGATGCCCTTCACCCCACGGTCCGTGATGCCCGCTTTCACCCCACGGTCCGTGATGCCCTTCACCCCACGGTCCGTGATGCCCTTCGCCCCGATGCCGTCTCTTCCTCGTCGGGAGTGTGCTCGGAGCGACGGCGCCGGGTCGGTGGGTCGTGGTACGGCGAAGCCGGCGCCGCCTGACCCGCAGTCACCCTGGAGGAACAGCGATGAAAGCCCTGGAAGGCGTCCGCGTCCTCGACCTAGCGACGCTGTTCGCGGGGCCGATGGCGGCCATGCTGCTCGGCGACTTCGGCGCCGAGGTGGTCAAGGTCGAGCATCCGGCCAAGCCCGACCCGTCGCGCGGGCACGGGCCCGGTGGCCTGTGGTGGAAGATGCTAGGCCGCAACAAGCGCACCATGACCCTGAACCTCTCGACGGCAGAAGGCCAAGACCTGCTCGTCGCGCTCGCGCGTGACGCCGACGTCGTCATCGAGAACTTCAGGCCGGGAACACTGGAGCGCTGGAACCTCTCCTACGACCGGCTCCGCGAGGCCAACCCGCGCCTGGTGCTCGCCCGCGTCACCGGATTCGGCCAGTTCGGCCCGTACGCGAAGCGTCCCGGGTTCGGCACCCTCGCCGAGGCGATGAGCGGCTTCGCCGCGATGACCGGCGAGCCCGACGGACCGCCGACCCTGCCCCCGTTCGGGCTCGCGGACGGCATCTGCGCCCTCGCGACCGCCTACGCCGTCATGGCCGCGCTCCGTGCGCGTGAAACGACCGGAGAGGGGCAGGTGGTCGACATGTCGATCATCGAGCCCCTCCTGACCGTGCTCGGCGCACAGCCGACGATCTACGACCGGCTCGGCGTCGTGCCCCCGCGCACCGGCAACCGCTCGGTCAACAACGCGCCGCGCAACACCTACCGGTGCGCGGACGGCTCCTGGGTCGCCGTCTCCACCTCCGCGCAGAACATCGCCGAGCGGGTCATGCGCCTGGTCGGCCGGCCGGAGTTCATCGACGAGCCCTGGTTCGCCACCGGTGCGGGACGGGTCGAGCACGCCGACGAACTGGACGAGGCCGTCGCCGCGTGGGTCGCCGCGCGCACCCGGGAGCAGGTGCTCGCCGCGTTCGAAGAGGCGCAGGCCGCGGTGGCACCGATCTACGACGTGCGCGACGTGCTGGCCGACCCCCAACTCACCGCCCTGGACGCCGTGACCACCGTCGAGGACCCCGAACTCGGCGCCTTGCGCATGCAGAACGTCATGTTCCGTCTCTCGGAGACGCCCGGCGAGATCCGCTGGACCGGGCGGTCCCACGGTGCCGACACGGCCGCCGTCCTCACCGAACTCGGCCTGTCCGCCACGGACGTCGAGGCGCTGCGCGACAAGGGAGTGATCTGATGCCGGCCGGTCATGGCGACGAAGTCACGCCGCGCTTCCCCTCCATGTCCGCCAAGGGAGTGATCTGATGCTCACCTGGCTGTACGCGCCCGCCGACCGGCCCGCGCTCGTGGCCAAGGCGCTCGCCGGTCCCGCCGACGTCGTGATCGTCGACCTGGAGGACGCCGTCGCGCCCGAGCACAAGGGTCAGGCCAGGGCCGAGGTCGTCGCGCTGCTCGCCACCCCGCAGCCTCGCGTGCAGATCCGGATCAACGACGTGCGCACCCCGTACGGCCAGGCCGACCTGCACGCCATCGGCGCCCTGTGCGTGAGCACGGCCGGGATCCGGGTGCCGAAGGCCGAGTCCGCCGACGAGATACGCGACATCGCGCGGGCCGTCCCCGGCGTCGCCCTGCACCCCCTCATCGAGTCCGCCCTCGGCCTGGAACGGGCGTACGAGATCGCCTCGGCCGACCCGGCCGTGGCGAGCGTCGGCCTTGGGGAGGCCGACCTGCGGGCCGACCTTGGCGTGAGCGACGAGGCCGGCCTTGCCTGGGCGCGGTCCCGCGTCGTGGTCGCCGCCCGCGCCGCAGGGCTGCCCGCCCCCGCCCAGTCCGTCTACACCGACTTCCGTGACCTGGAGGGGCTGGCCGAGTCCTGCCGCGCCGGTCGAGCCATGGGCTTTCGCGGCCGGGCGGCGATCCACCCGGCCCAGCTCGCGGTCATCGAAGCCGCGTACCGTCCCACCGAGGAGGAGGTCGCGGCGGCCAACGAGGTCGTGGCCGCCGCCGGAGTCGGCGCGGTCGCCCTCCCTGACGGCCGCTTCGTCGACGAGGCCGTCGTCCGCCAAGCCAGAAGCGTCCTCACCGACGCCGTCCGCGCCCCTGGCGTCGCTTCCACGCCGGCCGTTTAGCGGACGGTGCCCACGCAGAATCAAGAGGACGGGTAGGAATCGACGACCGAGCCGCAGGCACCATTAACGCGGTACCCCCTGCTTCACCGCTGGGCTTCTCGTCCCGCCCGTGGTGATGGACGTATATCCGGCGCCGAGGCGGCGAGAAGAGGTACGGCGAAGCCGGCGCCGGGGTATGGCGGGAAACCGGTGCACGTTCTTGGGCGGCGCGATTCTCAAGCTCTGCCCTGATGTAGAGAACGGTAGGCCGTCGAGGAACGGCTCAATGGCCCACCCGGCATGCACCTGGGTGGGCGAGCAAGGCGACCCACCCAGGTTGTGACCATCCACAGAACGTCGAGCAATCGATACCCGCCGAACAGCAAGCGATCGATACCCGGCGAACAGGCATGGCCGCCCGCACGCATGTCGAACCATGGAAGCGACGAGCCCGCCCCGGCAGCGCGGTGGCCGCCCACGGTCGTCAGCTCTGCAGGCAGAAGCGCTGTTCGGGTCGACGTTGGTGCCGCTCGCCCACGGTCGTCAGCTGCGCAGGTAGGAGGCGCCGTTAAGGTCGATGATGGTGCCGCTGGCCCATTCGGCTCCCGGTGAGGCGAGGTAGAGGACGGCGGTGGCGATCTCCTCGGGCCGGGCGACCCTGCCGAAGGGGCTCTGGGCGCGGATCGCGTCGCCGCGTGGTGGCTTGAGGTGCTCGTTGGTCATGTCGGTCTCGACGAAGCCCGGCGCCACGGTGCCCACGGCGATGCCATGCGGGGCCAGGGCGATGGCGAGCGACTGGCCGAGGGCGTTCAGGCCCGCCTTGCTCGCCCCGTACGCGGGGCCTTCCGGTTCGCCGCGGAACGCGCCTCGCGAGGACACGTTGACGATCCGGCCGCCGGGCGACATGTGCCGTACGGCGCACCAGGTGACGTTGGCCGCGCCGACCAGGTTCAGATCGAGTGTCCGCTTCCAGGCCGCCTGCCACTCCTCGTATGTGATCTCCGTGATGGGGTGGTGGAAGAAGACCCCGGCGTTGTTGACCAGCACGTCGATGCCGCCCAGCGCCTCAGCCGCCTCGTCGACCATGCGCCGCACCTGCTCGGGGTCGGCGATGTCGGCCTGGACGACGACGTGGCCGTCTCCGGGCAGTTCGGCGCGCACCTGCTCGGCTAGTTCGGCGGAGCCCCGATGGTGGATCGCGACCCGGTCTCCCTCGGCCGCGAACGCGGCGGCCACCGCCCGCCCGATCCCCCGCGACGCCCCGGTGATAAGTACCTTTCGTCCGTTCATTTCGCAGAGGCTAACAAGCCCGCCGGGCAGCCTTGGCAGGAGGGAGGCCGCTATGTGGAGGGCTTCTTGCCGGCGGTCCGGCCACCCCTCTCGGGTCGGCGCCGCCACGGGCGCCGGCCCGAGGCGGCTTCCGCGCCGGTGGCCGTCGCGGCGCAGGGCTCTTGGCGCATCCCGCTCGGGGACGTCCTTAGGATCGGATCCGCCGCCCGCCCTACCCCGGCGGCCGGAGGCCGCGACCGCAAGGAGAACGCATGGAGGTCCACGACCTGTCGGGCGGGGACGAGGTGCTCGCGCGCGTCGAGCGGGCCGCCCGGCGGGCCCTGCGGCACTACGACCTGCCGCCCGAGGCCGGCCTGAAGCTCATCAACGTGTCGGAGAACGCCACCTTCCTCGTCACCGATGACGACAGGCGCACGATCCTGCGCGTACACCGGCTCGGTTACCACTCGCGCGAGGCCATCGTCTCCGAGCTGGACTGGCTGGCGGCGCTGCGTGAGGAGGCCGGCGTGCCGACCCCGGCGGTGATCCCCGCGCGGGACGGCTCGAGGGTGCTCACCGTCGCCGATCCCGGCTCGGCGCCGCGCGACTGCGTGATGTTCGCCTACGTCCCCGGAACCGAGCCGGCCGAGGACCGCCTGGACGAGCACTTCGAGCGGCTCGGCGCGATCACCGCCCGCATGCACCGGCACGCCCGGAACTGGACGCGGCCGGCCGCCTTCACCCGGTTCCACTGGGACGAGGACGCCGCGTTCGGCCCGGCGCCCCGCTGGGGCAGGTGGCGGGACGGCGCCGGCGTCGACCGCGAGGCGCGCGCCGTGCTGTCCAGGCTGGAGCGCGCGCTGCGCGACCGGCTGGCCGCGTTCGGCAAGGGGCCCGGGCGGTACGGGCTGATCCACGCCGACCTGCGCCTCGCCAACCTGCTCGTCGACGGCGCGGGCGGCACCACGGTGATCGACTTCGACGACTGCGGCCTCGGCTGGTACCTCTACGACCTCGCCGCCGCCGTCAGCTTCATCGAGCATCATCCCCGGGTCCCTGAGCTGATCGACTCCTGGCTGCGCGGCTACCGCACCGTGCTCGGCCTGCCGGGGGACGACGAGAAGGAGATCTGGACCTTCATCATGATGCGCCGGCTCCTGCTCGTCGCCTGGGTCGGCTCCCACCCCGCCGTCGACATCGCCAGAGAGCTGGGCGCCGGCTACACCGAGGGAAGCTGCGAGCTGGCCGAGCGCTATCTCGGCTCGATGTAGGAGGAACACCCCCGAGCCCGCCGGGACGCGCCGAGCCCGCCGGGACGCCTCGCGCCCGCCGGGACGCGCCCGCACAGACCGGGGGGACCCGCGTCCGCCCAGCGTCCATCGATGTTGATTTGCATGCTTTAGTTCCGGCGGTTGGGCGTGTCGAGCCGCTGCCCATTACTTCGTGCTCTCGGCGGGGACCCACTGAGCCTTTCCGCGTAACGATCTGTGGCGTTGGGTGATCAGGTGGTGCGGTCGTGCTCGAAGTGCAAAAGCACGAGAGCGGCTGCGGCGATCTTGCCGATCTTCCATGGGCAGAGGCTGACGTTGCGTAGGGCCTTGAAGGTGGTCTTGAGCAGGGAGTTGCCGCGTTCGCCGATGGCGCGGACGCCGTTGTGGGCCTTGTTGAAGGTCTTCTGGACGTCGGTGAGTTCGCCACCCTTGGGCTTTTTGAACGCCACCGTGATGGTGTCGGCCTCACCCTCGTAGCCCAGATCACCCAGCACCCGCAGGTGATCTTCAGTCCCTGAACTGTACGAGCGCGTTTTGCGCGCACACCCGGCCCATCCGGCGGCGCGCGCCGGCCTCGCCGCGCTGTGGGGCGAGTTCGATCCGACGCTGGCGGACGGATTCAGCTTCTACCTGATCGAGGCAGAGCATTGGGGCGGCTCTGCTGGCACACTTGAGCAGTTGATCGTGACCGATCCCGGCGAACTACGGTGGGCCTGCGAGGGCTCCTACCGGATGTTCGGTCATCTCAGTGGCTACCTGCTGACCACCTGCGCCTCGGGCGAGCGTTTGGGCGCCGCCGACCTGGCTCCTGTGGTCGAGGGTGGTGACGGTCTGCTGAACTGGGACAGCGTGCCGATCCCGCCATTGCCGAACGCGGCTCTCCCGGTCGGTCATCCCGCGCAGGTCGACGGCAACGTCGTCCACTATGGATGGGGCGGCGTCGAGATCGGATGATCAGGCTGTCCGCTCGAGCCGTCGTACCCGAGCTGATCATCACCCGCGCCGGAGAACAACTTCATCGCGCCTAACTGGCAGCTAATCTAATGAGAGCTAGCGGGTCGCCGTCCGGCAGACTTGAGGCACATAACTGATGTTCACCGGCTTTCGTGGAGTCGCTGAGGAATAGTCAAGACCTGTGGATCGGCGTGCCACGATGAGGTGGCAAGATCGGTTGAAGGAAGGGGACGAGTTGTCGGAGCGACCAGGAACCCTCGCTGACGATCCGTTCAGTGGTCGGCACCCAACCAGTCACGAACGGCTGACGGGACTGCCCTGGGACGCGTCGTACCACGACGGCCCTGCGCCTTGGGATATTGGCCGGCCGCAGCCAGCGATAGTGCGTTTGGCATCCGAAGGCGGATTCGCCGGAGCGGTGCTCGATGCGGGCTGCGGGACCGGCGAGAACGCTCTTCACGTCGCCTCGCTGGGATTGTCGGTTCTGGGCGTTGACGTGGCTGAGACGGCACTGGTGATCGCCCGAGCGAAGGCCGGCGACCGTGGGATCGAGGTTGAGTTCGCTGCGGCTGACGCGTTCCAGCTGGAGCGTTTGGGGCGCAGGTTTGAGACAGTGCTGGACTGTGGACTGTTCCACACCTTCGACGGCGACGAGCGACCAGGATACGTGGCGAGTCTAGCGTCGGTGACCGAGCACGATGGAACCCTGTATGTGTTGTGCTTCAGTGACGATGGTCCCGATACTGGCCCGCACCCCATCAGTCAGGAAGAGCTGAGAGCGGCGTTCAACCCCAGCAATGGATGGAATGTCGCCGCCATCGAACCAGACCGGGTTCAGACGAGATACCACGACGACGGGGCACCGGCCTGGTTCGCGACAATCAAACGGATCTAGACTGCGGGACTGGTCGGCCCGGTGAGCGATTCCGTGCCGTCACTCATGACTCATTGGCGAGAAATAGTCAACACGTGTGGATCAGCGTGTCACGCGACTATGCCGCCGACCCACAGGTACACATAGTGGCTCATGGCAATCGAGGGTGTAGGTGGGGCCTGAATCCGCCTGCCGCCAGCAGCGACCGGCCCACCGTCAGCGCATGTTTGCCGGCGTCGAGGAACTCGTTTCGCCACTTCGAGATCGAGACCTCCGCGACGCCCTCGTTGCGGGCCGCCTCCGCGATTGTCACCTCCCCGGCGAGCACGGACAGCACGATCCTGATCTTCTTCTCCGGCGCGATCTGCGGCGGTCTCGGCACGATGGCCACCTCCCTGGCTCAGCCGATCACGCCTCTCCTAACCGGCATGCCAGAAACCGTGACACGGGACAGAGGGCGCCACCCCCCAGGTTCAGGCGGCAGTGCTCAGGACCGCAGAGGAACAGTCGCGGTCCTACCCGGCGCTCGGCCTTGAAGTCCTGTAGGTCGAGAGCACCGGGAGGACCTCAGACGAGGTGGCCGCTGACGTGGCCAGAACGGCTCGAGTGAAGCCTGTCGAGGCACACCGAGCTCGAGACGCTCACTGGTCCAGTCCAACCGGAGAGCCCACGTGGCTGACGGTCGGCGCTCACTCAGCCTTCCTCGTCGCCGCGCTGACGGAGCGCTCGCTTGGCAATCCCGCTGGAGAGCTTGCCCGTCACCGATCTGGCCCGGTCGAGGGTCTCGTTACCGAGGTGCCTGGCGGCATCGACGCCCTCTGCTCCTGTCTCGAGCACCTTGTCCCTCATCTCCGCGGCCGCGTCCACCCATCGTCTCGCCTCCAATGACTGTCGACCGCGCTCGATCCCGAGCCGTCCGTGGAAGTCAACGACGGCGATCGCGACATGGTTGCTCGAATGCACCAAAGCCCGGGACGTGGTCGGGTGCAGCTATCCATCGTCGGCTCCTGAAGTGTGGGGCAGGGAAAGCGGCTCTTCGCAGTTGAGGGTGGAGTCGGGGTGCGCGCGGCGATCGCGGGGTGGGTGTCGAGGTCTTCCAGGTTCCTACGCTCATCGTCCGACGGAGGACCTCGACGTCCCCCACGCTACCTTCGACGCCCCTGACCTGACCGCGTTCTGCCGCCTCGAGGAGCTCGGATTGGAGGCCGTCGGGCAGCGGCTGGAGCCGGGCCGGGCGGTGATCGAGTGCCGCGTCGCGGAGAGAGCCTGCTCACCGACAAGCAGCGCGCCCGGCTGGAGGCGCTGTTCGCCGACGAGGACCATGTCGAGGTCGAGGCGACCTGGGGCGTCTACCAGCGCGCCATCGCCGCCTACCGCGAACCCGGCAAGAAGAGGGGCAAGCAGATGATGCGGGCCGTGATCGACTCCGTCGCCAGCGGCGTCCCGGCCGCTCTGAAGGAGATCCGCAAGCTCGGCCCGGACGCTGAAGCTGCGCGCCGCCGACGTGCTCGCGTTCTTCGACCACCCCGGCATCGGCAACGGCCCGACCGAGGCGATAAACGGCCGGCTCGAGCACCTCCGCGGCTCCGCCCTCGGGTTCCGCAACCTGACGAACTACGTCGCCAGATCGCTGCTCGAAGCCGGAGGCTTCAGACCCCAACTACACCCCCAAATGCGATGAGCCCACATAGTCGACGTCCTTCAGCCTCTCGGGCGGCGTCCGAAATCCGGTGTAAATCGATAGGCGCGGTTCATGGTCAGGTTATGCGATGGTGCTGACAGTTTTCGGTTGATCAACTGACTGGGCGCGGTTGTGTTCCCTCTCGGTGGCGATGAGCGGTGATGATCCAGGCGCGGGAGTTGAACCAGACACCGTCGTCGCTCAGGTGCGCGGCGAGCGCCACGCGCAGACGCTCGACGGCGCGCGTCGCGGCGGCGGGATCCAGCCGCTTCAGGACTTCGCTGGTGCACGTGAAGCCGCGGATCCAGTCGAGGGCGGCGGCCACGTCCGGACCGTAGTAGACCGGTTCGTGGACGTCGCTGAAGGCGACGCCGGCGAACCCTGCGGCCTGCAGGATCTCCTTCACGGTCGGCGGGTCGGCGAGCGAGAACGGATCCGGTCCGTCGCAAGCGGCGGCTACTGGCCCTTCGGCTGCTTCGAGGGATTGGTGGATGGCGACGTCCCACTCGTTGCGCTCGTGGGCCTGCCAAACCATCATCACCAGGCGCCCGGCCGGGCGCAGCGCCCGCCCGATGTTGGCGAACGCGGCGACGGGGTCGTCGAAGAACATCGTGCCGAACCTGCTGATCGCCAGGTCGAAGCGCTCCTGCGGAAAGCGGTGGACCTGCGCGTCGGCATGCTCGAAGGTGACGTTGCGGAGTCCTTCCGGCCGGGCCAGCTCGCGGGCGCGCTCGATCGCGGGCGCCGAGACGTCGACCCCGAGCGCACTGCCCGCCCGGGCCGTACGCGCGGCCTGTCGGGTCGTCTGCCCGGTCCCACAGCCGATGTCGAGGACGCGGTCGTGGAACTGGACGCCAACAGCCCGGCGCAGTACCTCGTTGTGCCGCCGTAGTTCGGCGTCGTAGCCGCTGGTGCCGGGCGTGTGTTCGCCTGTGGCGTGTCGCATCGCGGTCCCTTCACGGCGGCCCGGGGCCGCCTGGGCGCTGTTGGTCACCGGCATCTATTCTGACAGCGATCCTTACTTTGCGTAGGGAGCACGTTATGTCTGTCATGCGTAAGCGCTTCGCCTCCGCCCTGGTCGTCGCCCTCTCCGCGGTCGCCGTGGCGGCGGCGCTCGTCGTGACCAGACCGCCCGCCGCCGGAGCCCAGGCGACCGGCGGCTTCGACTTCACCCGGGCGGAGGTCGCCGCCACCGGGCTGCAGGTGCCCTGGGGGCTGGCGTTCCTGCCCGACGGCAGCGCGCTGGTCTCCGAACGCGACACCGCCCGGATCATGCAGGTGCGCCCGGGCGCCTCGCCGGTGCAGGTGGCGACCGTGCCGGGCGTCTCGCCGTCCGGCGAGGCCGGGCTGCTCGGCATCGCCGTCTCGCCCACCTACGCTCAGGACCAGTGGGTCTACGCCTACTTCACCGGCGGCTCGGACAACCGCGTGGTCCGGTTCCGCCTCGGCTCGCCGGGCACGCAGCAGGTCATCGTGTCCGGCATCCCCAAGGCGAGCTTCCACAACGGCGGGCGCATCGCCTTCGGCCCCGACGGCATGCTGTACGTCACCACGGGTGACGGCGGGACCTCCTCCAATGCCCAGAGCCTGAGCAGCCTGGGCGGCAAGGTACTGCGCATGACGCCCACCGGCGGCGTGCCGTCGGGCAACCCGTTCTCCAACTCGCTGGTCTACAGCTACGGCCACCGCAACGTCCAGGGGCTCGCCTGGGACGAGCAGGGGCGGCTGTACGCCACCGAGTTCGGCCAGAACACCTACGACGAGATCAACCTCATCGTCGCCGGCGCCAACTACGGCTGGCCGACGTGCGAGGGCAGGTGCGGCAACTCCTCCTTCCGCGATCCGCTCGTGGTCTGGACGACGGCCGAGGCGTCGCCGAGCGGCCTGGCGTACGCCAACGGCACGCTGTTCGCCGCCGCGCTGCGCGGGACGCGGCTGTGGACGGTGGCGGTGAGCGGCGGGGCGCCCGCGTCCGCCCCGGTCGCCGAGTTCCAGGGGACGTACGGGCGGCTGCGCGCCGTCGCGGCCGGGCCGGACGGCTGGCTCTGGGTCACGACGAGCAACCGTGACGGCAGGGGCACCCCCGCCGCCACCGACGACCGCATCATCCGCGTCCCCCGGACGGGGACCACCACCTCCCCGACGCCCACCGTCAGCGTGACCCCCACGGTCAGTGTCACGCCCACCGTCGGCCCGTCGCCCTCGGGCGGCCCTCGAAGCTGCGCCGCCGCCTACCGGGTCGCCCCTGTGCCCGGCGAACCTGCGGACATCTCCTGATTGACCTCCTCCCCACGGCTGAAGCCCGGGGACTCCACACTCAAGGAGATTCGATGACCGTCCGTGGGTTCCCTGAATGACCGCCCATGGTCGTTACTTCATGTGATAGCTATGTGACGGCATGCGATCGGTAACGGGCGGTGCGCGGCTGCCCACATACAGCTATGGAGATGGTAATGCTCGTCTGCGTACTCGCGGTTGCCGCGGCGGTCGGTGTGGTGGCCACGGCCGCCTTTCTGTTCCGCAGGCTCGATCACGGCACCGACGACGTGGTCCCGGACGGCCCCACCGCCGGCCATGCCGGATCCATGCTGTCGTCGCTGTTCCTGCTGGTGTTCGCCATCGCGATCATCGTGCCCTGGACCACGGCCGACTCCGCCCGCCAGAACACCTACGCCGAGAGCCGCGCGGCCGTGGAGACCTACTGGTCCGCGGCGCGGCTGCCCGCCCCCGCGGGCGCCCAGGTGCAGCAGCAGGTCCGCGACTACGTCCAGTACGTCCTGCAGAAGGAGTGGCCGCTCATGGCGGACGGCCGGCTCAGCCTGGAGGGGGCCTCTCGCCTGGACGCGCTGCGCACTCAGGTGGCAGGCCTGATCGTGACCGGCGACGAGGCCAAGAGCGCCAAGAGCGAGACCCTGGAGGACATGAAGGACCTATCGGCGGCCCGGCGCCAGAGGGCGGCGGACGCGCAGGCCGCGCCGCCCGCGGGAGTGCTCCCTCTGACGATCCTGACCGGTGCGATCGTCATCCTCTTCCCGTTCCTGGCGGGTGCCCGGCCCCGCGGCAGGACGCTGGTGCCGCTGTTCGTGATGGCCGCGATGCTCGGGTTCGGCGTCTTTCTCACCTGGCAGATCTCCCACGTGTTCGCCAGCGGCCTGTCCGTTGGGCCGGAGGCGTTCCGCGCGGCGCTGACGGAGTTCCAGCGCATCCCGTGGAGCGGATGATGCCGGCCGCTCCACGCGCCACGGCGTTCCTGGCCGTGCCCTTCGCGTCCCTGTCGCTGGCCGGTGCGATGATCCAGCCGGCCGATCCCGAGCCTCAGCGGTTGTCCGTCGCGCCCGGTGTCGCCCTCTGTCTCGACGTGGACGTGGTGGTGAGCCTGCGGGTCGGCATCACGATCGGGGGGCCGCCGATCTGCCGGCACCCGGCGTATCCGCCGAAGCCCGTGCCGGTTCCCACGCCGTCCCCGCCGCCCACGCCGACGGCTCCTCCGTCCCCGTCGCCCACCGTGTCGCGGCCCGCCTCCCCGGCCCCGCCTGTGGCGCAAGGCCCGGCCCGTCCTCAGGCCGCACCCCGTACGGCGCCGCCTCCGGCGCGGCCGACGCCGCCTCCGGTGGAGCACCGGCCGACGCCGCCGGCGGTGACGCCGTCCGCCGGCGTCCACGCGCTCCGGGCGGACGTCCCGCCTCCCCGCCGCCGCAATCCCCTGGCGACGGTGATGGTCCTGGTGGTCCTGTCGCTGGTCGTGGCCCTGGTCGCGGGCCTGGCGTTCGGCACCATCCGCTGACGCGCCGCCCGCCTCGCCTGACGCGCCGCCCGCCTCGCCACCTGGCCGCCGTCCCCCCGCCGGCCGGTGGCGGGACGTGGCCGCCGGGCGGCGAGATCGCGAAGCCGGCGGGCGTGTCCGCGCCGACCGTGTCCAGGGTGATGACACTGGTCGTCCGCGAGAGCACCGCGCCGCCGTCCCGCGCCTGAACCGGGCGCCCTTCCGACCGGCCCACCGAGCCGCCATCGGCCTCGCTCCCCGGGGCCGCCTTTCCGGGCGCCTTCCGCCTGGCCCCCCGGGCCGCCTTCCGCCATGCCTTTCCGACTGGACTCACGCCACGCGTTTGCGGTGGTCGCGGGCGGGCCGGCGTGGAAAGTTTCAGGGGCCCGCCGGGCCGATGCCCGGGACTCACCTGGTCGACGCACTGGCCCGCGACCGGCGGACCGGCCGCCTTGTTTGCCGAAATATATCGGCCGATACTCCGGAATGTTTCAGAAGCGCCCGCGATCTGCGCTACGGGCCGGAGGACAGGACAACACATGAGGATAAGGACAATGTTCGGCGCCGTGGCGGCCGCCGCGGCGCTCATCGTCGCGGGGCTCGTCACGGCGTCCCCGGCGTCGCCGGCCTCGCTCACCGAGGTCACCAACTTCGGGAACAATCCCAGCAACCTGCGGATGCACCTGTACGTGCCGAACTCGGTGTCCTCGCGCCCGCCGATCCTGGTCGCCGTGCACTACTGCACGGGCTCGGGTCCGGCGTTCTACTCAGGGACGCAGTTCGCCTCCCTCGCCGACCGGTACGGGTACATCGTGATCTACCCGTCCGCGACGCGGAGCGGCAGCTGCTTCGACGTCTCCTCGCCGCAGGCGCTGAAGCACGACGGGGGCAGCGACCCGGTCGGCATCATCTCCATGGTCAAGTACGTGCAGCAGCACAACAACGGCGATCCCGACCGGGTCTATGTCACCGGCGCGTCCTCGGGCGGCATGATGACCAACGTCCTGCTCGGCGACTATCCGGACGTCTTCAAGGCGGGCGCGGCGTTCATGGGCGTGCCGTTCGGGTGCTTCGCCACCACCGACGGGTCCAGCTGGAACAGCGCCTGCGCCAACGGCCAGGTCACCAAGACCCCGCAGCAGTGGGGCGACCTGGTGCGCGCGGCGTACCCGGGCTACAGCGGCGCCCGCCCCCGCATGCAGGTGTGGCACGGCACCGAGGACGGCACGCTGCGCTACCCGAACTTCCAGGAAGAGATCAAGCAGTGGACCAACGTCCTCGGGGTCTCGCAGACCGCCGTGCTCACCGACCGCCCGCAGTCGAACTGGACGCGCACCCGTTACGGCAACACCGGCACCCAGCCGCCGGTGGAGGCGATCAGCGTGCAGGGCGTCGGGCATGACCTCCCGCAGAGCGGCATGGCCGAAGCGGCAATCCAGTTCTTCGGCCTCGCGGGCGGGACGCCCACCCCGCCGGTGACGCCGACGCCGCCGGTCACGCCCACCCCGCCGGTCACCCCGACTCCGCCGACCTCGCCGAGCCCGCCGGCCGGCGGCTGCCGGGTCACCTACACGATGCAGTCGTGGAACACCGGCTTCACCGCCTCGGTGACGATCGCCAACACCGGCACCACCACGATCGGCAACTGGTCGCTGGCGTTCGGCCTGCCGAGCGGGCAGACGATCACCTCTGCGTGGAACGCGACCATCTCGCCCTCCAGCGGCCAGGTGACCGCCAAGAACGTGAGCTACAACGGAACGATCGCTCCGGGGAGCTCGCAGAACTTCGGCTTCCAGGCCACCCACACCGGCGGAACCGGCAAGCCGGCCTCGTTCAGCCTCAACGGGACGGCCTGCTCCGTCGCCTGACGGGCGGACGCTCTCCTCACCTGGGGGTCCCGGCACCCGCTGACGGGCGGCGTGACCGGGGCTTCCCGGTGGCGGAGCGGACCTCCCCGCCTCCTGGCGCACGCCGTGGGGGGAAGGGGCGGGGATGTCCGAACAACCGAAAGCCGGCTGCGGGGCGCGCCACCCCGCAGCCGACTTCCGCTCATTCGGGCGGGTCGTGCTGGTCTTCAGGAAAGATGGTGAATCCTCGGTTGGCAGGAGCCCGTTACCATCGCCGGGCTCGGTGGTCGTCCACCTCCCTACTGTTCTAGTAGCCGGAGTTGTTGTTGGAATTGGAGGAGGAAGTCGGTGAGGCGGTCGGGCTCGCCGACGCGCTCGGCTGGGCCGTGGTGCTGGCCGCGTCGGCCGGCATGATCAGGCCGACCAGGCCGTGCTGGGCCTTCTGGATGCCGGCGGAGAACCACAGGGCGTTCTCGCCGCCGCTCGCGGCGGTTCCCTGCTCCAGGTCCCACAGACCCTCGATGGCGATCGCCTTGCCGTCCGCCTTGCGCAGCGGGCCGAGGTAGCGGCCGTTCCGCGGGTTGTAGGCGTTGATCCAGCCGTCGCCGAAGTTGCCGACGAGGAGCGCTCCGGCGTAGGCGCCGAAGCCCTGCGGAGCGGCGATCATCGCCCACGGCGCGTTGAGGGCGCCTCGGGCCGCGACCCGCCCGGCGAACCGGCCGGAGGCGGTGAACCGGCTGATGAAGCCGAAGCCCTTGCCGGCGATCGACTTGCCGGTCTCGGAGTCGCGCTTGGCGTAGGCGACGTAGACGGCGTTGCCGACGATCTCGACGTTGTAGGCGGAGTAGTCACGGGGCAGCCCGCCGTCCTGGTAGGCCCCCTTCGCCAGGCGCACCCGGCGGAAGTCGTCGTCGAAGACGTCGATCCGGTTGTGGGCGAAGTCGGCCGCGAGGAGGAACGACCCGCGGTTGGTCCGCATCATCGCGAGGCCCTTGTAGTCCGCGCGCCGGGTGAACGCCGCGATGATCGCGTTGCCGGGGCTGACCTCCGCGTTCCAGCCGCTGATGGCGCCGCTGGGGCTGGCGAAGATGAACGTCGCCGGCCCCGTCACGCCCTTGCTGGAGACCTCGAACCCTTCCTCACCGTTGAAGACCTGGCCGGTCGGCGTGCCGCCGGGGATGGCGACCTCGGTCTTCTCCTTGGTGAGCAGTCCCGCGCCGCCCGAGTAGACGGTCGCCGATCCGGTGCCGGCGTTGGAGACCCACAGCGTCTTGCCCATGGCGAGACCCCAGGGGTTGACCAGCTTGGGGTCGGTGACGTCCGCCTTGCCTGCCACGTCCGAGATGAGGGGGATCTCGGCGAACCGGTTCTTGGTGTAAGTGGTGGTGGACCTGGTGGACTCCTTGGACTGCGTGGACTCAGCGTGCGCCGGGATCGTGCCGGTGGAAATGCCCAGGACGAGTGCCGCAGCGCAGAGCGTGACGATGCGTGACCGCATCAGGCCTCCTATGTCGTCTGCATGTGCGTACGGACGGAGGTACGCGGCGCCCTGAGAGCCGGTTCAAACCATTTTTTCATCCGTCACGCGGGGGACACGGGCACGGTGGCCGTCCCACCGCGCGAACACGGCGCCGTGCGGTCTCCCGAGGGGAGGGCACGGCGCCGTGGGCGCAGGTCCGGGGCGCGCTGGCGGTCAGGTGCCGCTCAGGCCGGTGTGGGCGACGCTGCGGATGATGTCGCGCTGGAAGAAGACGTAGGCGACCAGGAGGGGCAGGCCGCCGAGCACGGCCGACGCCATGATCTGCGCGTAGCGCAGGCCGTAGGAGCTCTGGACCGTCGCGAGCCCCACCGGGATCGTCATGAGGTCGGGATCGGAGACGGCGAGGAACGGCCAGAAGAAGTTGTTCCAGGTGAAGATGAACGTGAAGATGCCGACGGCGGCCAGCACGGGGCGGGACAGCGGCAGCACGATCTGCCAGTAGAGCCGCCACGGCGAGGCCCCGTCCACCCGCGCGGCCTCCTCAAGTTCGCGCGGCAGCCCGTCGAAGAACTTCTTCAGGATGAACACCATCGCCGGGGCCGCCACCTGGGGCAGGATCATCGCCCAGTAGGTGTCGACCAGGCCGAGGCCGAGCATCTCGCGGAACAGCGGCACGACCAGGACCTGCGGGGGCACCATGATGCCGGCGACGACGACCGCGAGCAGCACCTTCCTGCCGCGGAACTCGGTCCTGGCGAAGCCGTACGCCGCCATGCTGGCGGTGACGAGCACCAGCACGGTGACGCCGGCGGCGACCACGGTGCTGTTGAGGAACCACCGCACCAGGTCGCTCTCGGTGAAGACCTTGCGGAACGCCTCGAAGCCGAGGTTGTCCGACCACCACGTCACCGGGATCTTCGTGGTCTCGCCCTCGGGTTTGAGCGCGGTGTCCACCGCCCACAGCAGGGGGACGAGCCACAGCAGCGCGATGATCGCCGTCACGATCAGCCCGGCGACGTTCCATGCGCGCGCCGTCGCCCGGGGCGATCTGTCCGGTGTGGCTACGGCGGTCATCGCTCGTCCTCTCGGCGGGAAGGGAACAGCTTGAGCTGGGTGACCGACACCACGACGATCAGCACGAAGAAGAACGACGAGATGGCCGAGGCGTACCCGAAGCGGAAGCTCGTGAAGGCGGTGTCGTAGACGTACTCCAGGACCGGGCGCGCCGAGAAGGCGGGACCGCCCGACCCTTGGTAGATGAGGTAGGCCTGGTCGAACAGCCGCAGGCTGGCGAGCAGCTGCAGCACGATGACCAGGCCGGTCGTGCGGCCGAGCATGGGCAGGGTGATGGACCACAGGCGCTGCCACCAGCCCGCGCCGTCGATCGACGCCGCCTCGTAGAGCTGCTCGGGGATCTGCTGCAGCGCGGCCAGGTAGAGCAGGAAGTTGAAGCCCACCGTCCACCAGAGCGTCGCGATGACCACCGAGATCATGGCCAGCGAGGGGTCGCTGAGCCAGCCGACCTCCGAGATCCCGAGGCTGGTGAGCGCCCCGTTGAGCAGGCCGAAGCCGGGCTGGTAGAGCCAGAGCCAGATGAGGGACATCACGCTGGCGGGGAGCAGGAACGGCATGAAGAACGACAGCCGCCACAGCCAGCGGAGCGGCATGACGCGGTTGGTGAGCAGCGCCATGACCAGCCCGAGCAGCACCAGCGGAGGCGTGCTGAGCACCGTGAAGTACAGGGTGTTGCCGAGCGCGCTCCACATCGCGGCGTCGCCGAGCATCTCGGTCCAGTTGCGCAGGCCGACCAGCTCGCCGCGGGTGCCGGTGAGGCTCTCGTTGAAGAAGCTGAGGCCGAACGCCGAGATGGTCGGCCAGATGAGGAAGGCGGCGTAGAACAGCAAGAACGGCAGGGTGAACAGCACGCCGGTCGGGACGCGGCGCCACAGCGCGGGCCTGGCCTCGGTCACGGGGACGGCCGCGGGCGCCTGGGTGGTGATCGTCGCCATCGGGTCTCCTATACGGGGCTGGGGGTGGACAGCAGCTTGTCGACGGCCGCCTTGAACTGGGCGAGCGCTTGCTCGGGGGTGAGCGACCCGGCGAGCACCCTCTGGAACGCCGAGCCCGCCTGGTTCTCGAAGTCGGAGCCGGACCCGCTGAACCAGGCGGGCGGGTCGAGTTGCACATCGGGTGTCACGTCGCGGTACTCCGACTGCGGCTTGAGCGCGAGGTACGCCGGCTCGGCGACGACCGGCTGGTAGGCGGGCACGTGCCCTGCCCTGCCCCAGGTGACGCTGGACTTCAGCAGTTCGGTGATGAACCGGTAGGACGCCCTGGTGGTGATGGGGTCACGGGCGCGCTGGTGGGGCAGGACGAACGAGTGCGCGTCGCCGGAGGTGCGGGCGTTGCCGAAGATGTTGGGCAGGCGGGTCATGCTGTAGGGCATCTTGGCGGTGGTGAAGGTGGCGGTCTCCCAGCCGCCGTTCCAGTGGAAGCCGGCCTTGCCGCCGGCGAACGTCGCGACCGCGCCCGGGTAGTCGACGTTCCGGGTGGCCAGGCCCTCGGCGGTCAGCTGTCCCATGAAGTTCAGCACCTTGAGCGCCTTGACGTCGTCGATGCCGACGCTGCCGCCGGCGGGCAGGGTGATGTCGCCGTCCTGCTGGCGGTAGAGCGCCCAGAACAGCCGCCAGGGCATCACGTCGAGGTTGTCGAGCGCCAGCCCGTAGGCCCCGGTGACCTGCTTGGCCTTGGTGAGCGCGTCGATGAGCGCGTCCGGCCCGCTGATCGGGGCGAGCTTGCCGTCGGGGCCGAGGAGCCCGGCCTTCTGGGCGATGTCGGTGTTGTAGTACATGACGAACGGGTGGGTGTCGAGCGGCAGCGCGTACAGCCTGCCGTCCACCGTGGCGCGCTCGATGAGCCCGGGCGGGAACTGGTCCCTGGTGACGCCGAACTCGGCGAGCAGCTTCTCGTCGAACGGGTCGAGCAGGTGGCCGGGGGCGTAGCCGGTGAGCCGGGACAGGTGCAGGACGGCGACGTCGGGCGCCCGCCCGCCGGCGGCGGCCATGGCGAGCTTGGTGTAGTACGGGGCGCCCCAGGCGAGCGTCACCGCCTCCAGCGCGATACCGGGGTTGTTGTTCCTGAATTCGTCCTGCATCGTCAGCATCAGCGCGCCGTCGCCGCCGCCGAACAGGTTCCAGTAGCGCACCTTGGTGGTGCCGCCTTCGCCGCCGCATCCGGCGAGTGTGAGTGTCCCAAGGGCGAGTGCCGCGCCGAGCACGGCTCGCCGGGACGGTCGCGGGGGGCCGTCGGCCATGTGTCCTCCAGGAGGAGCGGGGGCTGCCAGTACAGGTGGAGGCTGTCGAAGCGCTTCGTTGTGAGCGCTAACAGGGCGACCGGGCCGGCGGAGGGCGAGGTCGTCACGGTGGCGGGGGAGGTGGGGGAGGGGGCGATCCAGGGTTCTCGCCGGCGCCGGCCGCCGCACCGTCTCGGGTGTCCGGGCGGGTGTCGCCTGGCCGATGCGTTGTGATCACGTGCGACGCCCTCGGTTGTGTTTCGCGGAGGTTTCCCGAGTGTTTGCGATAACACCATCAGTGTCAAGGCCCGACTTTCGCGGCTTGCCGGTCCGTGCGCCGAGGCGGGCAGCCGCTGATGAGATCGAAACGTTACCGTCGTGAGTCCTTGACGGCATGGTTGATAACGCTAACAATCGGCGCAATCAGGTCGACCGTTATAGACCTTCGCGAAGGCGGGCAGGAGCACTCGTGTACCAGGCG
This sequence comes from Sphaerisporangium perillae, assembly GCF_023276435.1. Taxonomy (GTDB): domain Bacteria; phylum Actinomycetota; class Actinomycetes; order Streptosporangiales; family Streptosporangiaceae; genus Sphaerisporangium; species Sphaerisporangium perillae. Next base: position 32,042 of record NZ_JALLPO010000023.1, on the reverse strand, counting down.
TCCCTCACGATCGATCCGGCGTTCCGCGTCGCCTCCGTACGGCGGCGCACTTTCGGCACCTTCGTCGAGCACCTCGGCCGCTGCGTCTACACCGGGATCCACGAGCCCTGCCATCCCACCGCCGACGAGGACGGTTTCCGCCGCGACGTCCTGGACCTGACCCGCGAGCTGGGGGCCACCACCGTGCGCTACCCGGGCGGCAACTTCGTCTCCGGCTACCGCTGGGAGGACGGCATCGGCCCGCTCGCCTCCCGCCCCGCGCGGCTCGACCTGGCCTGGCACTGCACCGAGCCCAACCAGGTCGGCGTCGACGAGTTCGTCCGCTGGGCCCGCAAGGCCGGCGTCGAGCCCATGATGGCGGTCAACCTCGGCACCCGCGGTGTGCAGGAGGCTCTCGACCTCCTCGAATACTGCAACCTCGAGTCCGGCACCCACTGGTCGGACCTGCGGATCGCCAACGGGTCCAAGGAGCCGCACGCCATCAGGATGTGGTGCCTGGGCAACGAGATGGACGGTCCCTGGCAGATCGGCCACAAGACCGCCCGCGAGTACGGCAGGCTCGCCGCCGAGACCGCCAGGGCGATGCGCATGATCGACCCGGGCCTGGAGCTGGTGGCGTGCGGCAGTTCGGGCTCCTCCATGCCGACGTTCGGCTCCTGGGAGGCCACCGTCCTGGAGGAGACCTACGACCACGTCGACCACATCTCCTGCCACGCCTACTACGAGGAGAAGGACGGCGACCTCGCGAGTTTCCTCGCCTGCTCCACCGACATGGAGAACTTTATCGCCTCGGTCGTCGCGACCGCCGACCACGTCCGCGCCAAGGTCCGGGCCACCAAGCGGATCAACGTGTCCTTCGACGAGTGGAACGTCTGGTACCTGAGCCGCTTCCAGGCGCGGCAGTCGCAGGAGCCGCCGAGGGGCTGGCCGGTGGCGCCTCCGCTGCTGGAGGACCGCTACCACCTGGCCGATGCCGTGGCCGTCGGCGGGCTGCTCATCACCCTGCTGCGCAACAGCGACCGGGTCACCGCCGCCTGCCAGGCCCAGCTCGTCAACGTCATCGCGCCGATCATGACCGAGCCAGGCGGGCGCGCGTGGCGGCAGACGATCTTCCATCCGTTCGCCCAGGCGGCCCGGTACGCCTCCGGCGACGTGCTGCGCGTCGAGCCCGTCTCCCCGGTGCACGAGACGGCCGAGTACGGCGAGGTGCCGCTGCTGCACGCGGTCGCCACCCGCGACGAGGACGTCACCACCGTCTTCGCGGTGAACCGCTCCACCGACGGGCCCCTGGAGCTGACCCTGGAAGCCCGCGCCCTCGGCGACGTCCGCGTCGTCGAGGCCACCACGCTCACCGACCTCGACGTCTACGCCACCAACACCGCCGACGACCCGGGCCGGGTCACCCCCCGGCCCAACCCCGACGTCCAGGCAGGCCCGCTCAGGGTCCTCCTGCCCCCGGTCTCCTGGAACGTCATCCGCCTCGCCCGCTGAGCGCACCTCGCCGGGGTCGGTCCGGCGTGACCTCCTTCACCTGCGCGACGATCTGCGTGGGGTTGACGAACATGAGGGCGAGGACGAGCAGGGCCGAGGAGAGCAGGGTGTAGACGACGGCCATCGCGTCGATCGCCTGGGCGGCGCGGTGCCCGCTTGCCGGCGAAGTCGCGCCGCGCCAGCGCGTAGGCCGCCGGCACGCCGAGGAGCAGCGCGAGCCCGACCACGGCGAGCGCGACCAGCAGCGTCACCTGCAGCACGTCGGCCAGCCCGAACTCCCGCCAGGCGTCCGCGTACCAGGCAAGGGGTCAGCGCGGTCATGTTCGGTCGCCCTCCGCCGATGGCGGTCCGGAGCGGTGTGCGGCGAGTACGGTCACGCGCCCTTGCCATCAGCGCGCGTGAGACCGTCGAGGGTGACACCCCGGCCAGAGCCGCGACCGCGTGGATCGTGGTGGGGCGGGGAGCGTCGGGGGTCTCGGAAGCGATGTCCATGGCGCACACCAGAATGAAAACGTGTGTGATATGTCAATAGGTCAGCACGACGATGTACCGATATACCAGAATCAGGATTCGCCGTGGAGGGAAGATCGTGATGTTGGATGACGTGAGGCGGGCGCTTTCGTCGGTGGTGTCCATACCGGTGACGCCGTTCGACGGGTTCGGGCGGATCGACGAGCCGGCCTACACCGCCGTGGTGTCGCGGGTGGTCGCGGCGGGGATCACGGCGGTCACGCCCAACGGCAACACCGGAGAGTTCTACTCGCTGTCCGTCGCCGAGCTGAACCACGTGGTCGCGCTCGCCCTGGAGTCGGCCGGCGAGGCCACCGTCATCGCCGGCGTCGGGCATGACACCGGCTCGGCCGTCCGGCTCGCCACCGAGGCCGCGAACCTCGGCGCGCACGCCGTCATGGTCCACCAGCCCGTGCATCCCTACCAGTCGGAGGAAGGCTGGGTCGACTACCACAGGGACGTCGCCGAGGCCGTCCCCGGGCTCGGCGTGGTGTGCTACCTCCGGTCCCCGCTGATCATCCCCAGGACGGTGAAGGCCCTGGTGGACGCGTGCCCGAACGTGGTCGGGGTCAAGTACGCGCTGCCCGACCCGGTGCGGTTCGCCGAGATGGCGGCCGAGGTCCCCGAGGTCACCTGGGTGTGCGGGCTCGCCGAGAGCTGGGCGCCGTTCTACTGGATGGGCGGCGCGCGCGGGTTCACCTCCGGCCTGGTCGCCATCGTGCCCGAGTTGTCGCTCGAACTGCACGGCCTGCTCCAGGCCGGCGACGCCGGCGGGGCGATGCGGCTGTGGCGGCGGCTCAAGCCCATCGAGGACCTGCGCGCCAGGCGCGGCAACGCCAACAACGTCTCGGTGCTCAAGGAGGCACTGGCCCAGCTCGGCCTGTGCCGCCGCGACGTGCGCCCCCCGATCTCCGTCCTCCCCGACGGCGAACGCGACGAGGTCACCGCCATCCTCCGTTCCCTGCGCCTCCCGGTCGGTGCCGCATGAGCGGGCGGGAAGACGTGAGCGGGTGGGAAGGCGTGAACGGGCAGGCGGGGGAGGACGCGCTCGGGCCGGAGGTCTTCGACGCCTTGCGCCGGGTCTCCACGGCGACGGTCACCACGCAGCTGTTCTCCCGCGGGCTGCGCAACACCTTCCTGGCCGGGCTGCGCCCGCTCAACCCCGCCCGCACCCGCATGGTGGGGGAGGCGTTCACGCTGCGGCACATCCCCGCCCGCGAGGACCTCGACGTGCTGTCGGTGTTCAAGGACTACGACCACCCGCAGCGGCTCGCGGTCGAGTCGGTCGGGCCCGGGCAGGTGCTCGTCATGGACTGCCGGGGCCAGACGCGGGCGGCCTCGATCGGCGGCATCCTCGCGACCCGCCTGCTGCGCCGCGGCGCCGCCGGGCTGGTCACCGACGGCGCGGTCCGCGACTCGCCGTTCTTCGCCGAGCTGGAGCTGCCCGCCTTCGCCGCCGGCGTCTGCGCGACCACCAACCTCGCGCGCCACCACGCGATCGACCTGCAGGTGCCCATCGGCTGCGCGGAGGTTCCGGTGTACCCGGGCGACGTCATCGTCGCCGACGCCGAGGGCGTCGTCTGCGTGCCGCGCCACCTCGCGGCCGAGGTGGCCCGCGACGCCCTCGAGCAGGAGCGGCTGGAGGAGTTCATCCAGTCGGAGATCGAAGCGGGCGCCCCGCTCCGCGGCACCTACCCTCCGGACGAGGAGACCCTGCGCCGCTACCGCTCCGGTCCCCCGGGCGCCTAGCGGGGAGCCGCGCGCGGCTCCCCGCGCTCAGGCTTTGCGGGGGCGGCTGAGGTGGGTGACGCTGCGCTTGACGTGCGATCTGATCAGGCGTTCGGCGAGGGTGGCGTTGCCCTGTTCAACGGCGGCGAGGATGTCCTCGTGCTCGGCGAACTCCTCGCGCCAGGTCGGCCAGTGCCGCCACAGCACGGTCACCGTGCCGAGCGCGGTGAGGTCCTGCAGGTTGTCCAGCTGGGTGGTGACAAGCTCGTTGTCGCAGCCGGAGTAGAGCGCTCGGTGGAAGCGGCGGTTGGCCAGGCTGAGGGCCGTCGGGTCCTCTCCCGACAGCAGCTCGCGGGCCTCGCCGAGCGCCTGCCGGGCGTCCGCCACGGTGGCCGGGCGGCCCATGCGCGTGGAGGACGCCACCGCCCACGGCTCGAGCAGGAGACGGAGCTCCTGGGCCTTGCGCAGGTCGGCGGCGTCCAGCACGCGGACGCTGACGCCCCGGTTGGGGCTGATGACCACCAGCCCGGTCGAGGCGAGCCCGATCAGCGCCTCGCGCACGGGGGTCTTGGAGACCCCGAGTTGCTCGGCGAGCCGGCGCTCGACCAGCGTCTCGCCCGGCTTGATCCGGCCGGACAGGATCGCGGTCCTGATCGAGTCGGCGACGAGGTCGGTGCGGGTGATCGACCGTGCCACGGGCCGCAGAACCGGTTCCTCTGAGATGTTGTACACCGGTATATCGTCCCGCACCTCCGCGGGTGCGCGTTAACGGCGCACTGCGAGAGGCGGAGGCGGACGCCCGCGGCCGATGGCGAACCGGTCAGGAGGGGACGATCAGGGCCTGCCACGAGGGGGGCATGTTGCGGGCCACCTCGATCCCGGAGAAGACCGACGGCTCCTGCGGTCCGTGCTTCTTGGCCCAGGCGGCCATCTGCGCGAGCCCGCCGGCGAGCGGCATCGCGTCGGCCCCGACGCCGAGGAGGTCGCGCGCCTTCTGGTGGGAGGAGTAGGCGTGGACCACCTCGTGGCGGGCCGGCAGGTGCCGCACCCGCAGGGGCGCGCCCATGGCCGAGGCGACCGCGGCGGCCAGCTCGTTGACCGTGTACGGAGTGTCGCCGCCGATGTTGAAGGTCTCCCCGTACGCCCGCGGGTTGCCGATCGACCGGGCGATCGGGAGCGCGACGTCGTCGATGTGGCTGAACGCCCTGGTCTGCTCGCCGTCCCCGAAGATGGTGCACTCCTCGTCGCGCAGGATCTGGTTCATGAAGATGCCGATGACATTGCGGTAGCGGTCGCCGATGTTCTGCCGCTCGCCGTAGACGTTGTGCGGGCGGAAGATGATGTACGGAAGGCCGAACATCTCGTGGGTGACCTTCAGCTCCTGCTCGACCGCGTACTTGGCGATCCCGTACGGGTCGACGGGCGCCGGCACGAGGTCCTCGGTCATCGGCGGCTCGGCGTGCCCGTAGACGGCGATGGAGGAGGTGAAGACGAAGCACCGTACCGTCTCGGCGTTCACCGACGCGTTGATGAGGTTGATGCTGCCGATCACGTTGTTGGTGTAGTTGTAGCGCTTGATGAAATGGCTCAGCCCCTCGGCGGCGTACGCGGCCAGGTGGAAGACGTAGTCGAACCTCCACTCGGCGAACAGCGCGTCGACCACCTCGGCGTCGCAGACGCTGCCCTGGTGGAAGTGGGCGCCGCCTGGCACGTTGGCCGCGTCCCCTCCGGACAGGTCGTCCAGCACGACGACCCGGTGGCCGGCCCGGACCAGGTCGGCCGCGACGTGCGAGCCGATGAACCCGGCGCCGCCGGTGACCAGTGAGGTGGGGGTCATCACAGAAACTCCTATCCACCAGCCGTGACGGCGTGGTGCGCTGAGGTGGGGGCGGGCATGTGCCGCTCAGACCCCGGGGATCGGTTGATGGGAGAGCGCGCGCCGTGGTCCCAGCCAGCGCAGGACGGCCGCCGCGTGCACGAGTTCGCCCGCGGCGAGCACGGCCACCGCGCCGAGGGCTCCGGCCCAGGGCACGACGAGGAAGGCCAGCGCCCCGACCGCCACCAGCGAGATCGCCGCGCCCGTGGCGGTGGCGGCCAGCGCCTCGGGGGTGGCGTTCTCCATCAGGTAGTTCGCGCTGCCCATCGCGAAGATGATCGGGACACAGGCGGCGTAGAGGATGACGACCCCCACGCCGCCGAGCGGGCGCAGCGACAGCAGCGCCGCGCCGAGGACGACCAGCAGGTACGGCGTCCCGGTCAGCATGAGCAGGCGCAGCCAGCGGGCCAGCCGGTCGTGCACGCCGGTCAGGTCACGCTGGTGCAACGCCCGGGAGACGTCGGGTTGCACGATGCGGAGCAGGTAGCCGAAGGCGTTCAGGAACGTCGAGGAGGCGACGAAGGCCATGTACAGCCCGCTGCTCTCCGCGTCCGCGCCGCTCACCGAGAGCGCCAGGAAGAGCAGGCTCGTCGACAGGCCGCCGACCACATCGGGGACCGCCATCAGCAGGGATGTCCCGACCGCGGCGCGCACCAGAGTGCGGCGGCGCAGGCCGCCGAAGCGGGGCCGCAGGCCGGCCAGCAACACCGCGTTGAGCACGGCCAGGGTCGCGACGCACAGGGCCAGGAACACCATCGGCGCGGCGTACAGCACCGCCACCCCTGTCCAGCAGGCCAGGGCCGCGGCCAGCACGAGATGGTTGGCGACGTCCCTGCCCGGCCTGCCGACCGCCCGGCACAGGCCGACCAGTACCTGGTTGCCGCCCAGGAAGATCGCGTAGAGCCCGGCCAGGGCGGCCGGCGGGCCGGGGCCGTCCTGGCGGAAGAACAGGACGGCCGCCAGCACGGCGAGCGCCACCAGCAGGAGCGCCCCGGCCAGCGCCACGTAGATGCCGACCAGCAGGGGGCCGGTGTGCCGGACCCGCGGGATCAGCTTCAGGGCGCATTTCTCGATCCCGATCGAGGCGAGGGGAGTGAGGAACGTGGCGGCCCCCATCGCCTGGGCGTATTCGGAGTACCCCGCGGAGCCCCAGGCCGCGAGCAGCGCGATGTTGACCAGCAGGGTGGTCCCCCGGAAGGCGGCGCGCCCGCCGACCAGCGCCGCCATGAGCTTCGGCGCCGGGGCCCGCACTCTCATGCGGGCGGCGCGGCGTAGTCGGAGGTGACGAACCTGCCCTTGCCTCCCGGGGTGATCTCCACCGATTCGACGGCCACGACCTCCAGCGGGAACTCGCCGTCGGCCAGGGCGAAGAGCTTGTCGCGAACGGTCGCGAAGACCTTGCTCTCCTCCTCGCCGCCGGAGAGGCCGCCGCTGGGGACGACGTGCACGCGCACCAGCCCCTCGGCGTCCTGGTGCACGAAGCATTCGCTGATCCCCGGATGGGTGGCGGCCAGGTGCAGGAAGGCGTCGGGGTAGAGCCGCTCGCCGGACGGGAGCGTGACGAAGTCGTTGCTGCGCCCCGTGGTGAGCCGCAGGGTGCGGAACCGGCGCCCGCAACGGCACCGGCCGGGTTCGATGAGCCCGATGTCCCCGAGGCTGTAGCGCAGGAGTGGCATGGCCCGCTCCAGGAAGGCGGTGACGACCACCTGCCCGGGCTCCCCGTCCGGGACGGGCTTGCCGTGCTCGTCCACGATCTCGCAGTAGATACGGTCCTCGCCCAGGTGCGCGCGGCCGTACCGGCAGTCGTAGGCGACGTTGAGCACCTCGAACGCCGAGTACTCGTCGAAGACCGGCGCGCCGAAACGCTCGGCGAACATCGCCCGATGCTCGGGAAGCAGCAGCTCCGATTCGGTCATGACGATCCGGAGCGTCCGCTTCAGGAGCGCGAGCTCCGCGGGAGTGAGCTCGCGCAGCAGCGCCCGCAGGTGCACGGGGTAGCCGATGAGGACCTTGGGCCGGTTGGCCAGCAGCTCCGCCTTGATCTCCCGCATCGGCCGATGCGAGAGGATCACGTGCCGCCGGAACAGCTTGAACCGCTCGAACAGCCTGGCGGGCGGGGCGAACGGGCGGATGTGGCTGAGCCGGTCGGTCGGCAGGTAGCGGGCGGTGGCCAGGAACCGGCGCACGCAGGCCGCCATGTGGTAGTCGTGGCTGTCCTGGTCGTGCATGATCCGGACCCGTCGCCCCGTACTGCCGCTGGTCTGGAAGGACAGGCAGCGGCCGGGATCGACGCCGTCGGCGAGCATGCGGTCCAGTGGCTGCTCGCGCAGCACCTGCTTGTCGACCAGGGGCAGCTCGGCCAGCTCGGCGAGGCCGCCGAGCTGGCCGCGGGCGTAGCGGGGGTCGTCGCGGTAGTACGGCACCCGGGTGCGGGCCAGCTCAAGCATCTTGTTGATCTCGCGGAGCTGACGGCGCCGCAGTCCCGCGACGCCGCCGTACTGGCGCGCGATGGTGAGCGGGACGTAGGCCGCCTCGCGGATCAGCATCGCTAGACGCTCTCGTGCTGGACCGGGCGGGCGTCCCTGCTGTCAGGGGTCTCGCCGGCCTCGGGCGGCCTCGAGGGGACCACCTTGCGGGCCAGCGCGTCCCACCAGCGCTGCGGGCTGAGGAAGACGGCGAGCGCCAGCAGCACGTGGACCGTGATGAAGGCGTACGCCTCGTACTTGGTGGGCGGGTGGCCGATGAACACGGTCATGTGCGAGGCCCACTCCCACACGGCCGGGATGGTGCTGTAGGCCGGGTCGGTGTGGTGGTTGACGGTGAGGAAGGCCAGGTCCTCAAGGCCCGAGAGCATCAGCAGCAGCATCCCGTAGGCGAGCCTGCGGACCGTCGCCGCGTCCCCGCGGCCCAGCCGGTAGGCCAGGACCAGCGACAGGATGATCAGCGGCGTCAGCGTCAGGACGTTGTAGTACAGGTTGTAGTAGGCGTCCCTGGTCCCGGACTCCACGGCCCCATAGAAGAAGATCTTGGGGACGAAGTAGAGGAAGTAGACCAGGAAGGCCGCCGGGACGAGCAACAGGGGAAGCCGGAGCCGCCTGGCCAGGTCCACGTCGAGCCGGGCCACGGCCTCGGTCGCGAAGACGAAGGGCAGCAGCTTCACCAGGAAGATCCACAGCGACTTCACCTCCCGATCGTGCGGCAGGCCGAACCAGACGAACGCGGCGGCGGCCACCGCCAGCGCCACGAAAACCAGGAAGCCGAGGTGTCGTCGGAGGGTCATTCGGAACCTTTCGTATCCGGCTCGATCACGAAACGGAGCGTGCGCAGGGCTTCGTCGAGAGCGCTTTCCAGCAGCCGCCTGGTGTCGGCGACCATCACCAGGTAGCCGAGCTTGTGGCCCGCCTGTGTGTAGGCGCGCACCCGGTCGCCCGCCGACTTGAACACCTGCACCTCGACGACCTCGGGCATCCGCTTGAGGTCGTCCAGCCCCTCGATGGCGGTGAGCACGCCGTCGACGTCGGCGGTCAGGATCCGCAGGGCCGCGGTGCGCCGATGCGAGGTGGTGATCCGCAGAGGCTCGCCCAGGGCCAGCCGGATGGCCGCCTCGACGGTGTTCAGCCCGAAGGCGTGCCGGACCATCAGCGGCATGCCGTTGCCGCCCAGCCGCGCGCCCATCTCGATGAAGAGGATCTCGCCCGCGGCCGTGAGCACGAAGTCGAAGTTGACCGGCCCCCGCTGGTGGCCGACCTCCGCGCAGATCGCGGTGACCGCTTCTCCGAGCCGCGCGTAGACGGCCTCGTCGAGGTCGGCGGGCACCACGTGCGAGATGCTGATCATCGACGGCGGTCCGGTGATGGTGCGGTCGGTGACCGCCATGAAGGCGAGCCGGCCGTCGGCGAAGAAGGACTCCACGGCGCAGTGCCGGCCGGCCACCAGCTCCTCGATGATCACCTGGCGGGAGAAGGAGTACTTCCAGGCATGCTCGATCGCGCCCGGCAGCTCGGCGGGACCGTCGATCACGGTGATCCCTTTGCTGCCGGAGGAGTCGGCCGGCTTGACGATCAGGGGGTAGTCCATGCCCGCCGCCGCCTTGACGAGCTCTTCGGCGCTGTCGCACTGGGCGTAGCGGTAGGCGGGCAGCCCCAGCCGATCGATCACCTCGCGGAAGAACCCCTTGTCCACCGAGCACCGCAGGGCGCCGGGCGCGGGCTGATGAGCGGTCCGGTAGATCCTGCTCAGCTCGGCGACCGACTCCTGGGCCGCGTCGCTGGCCGGCGAGATGACCGCGGCGACGTCGATCGGCCCCAGCGCGTGGGCGATCCCCTCGGGATCTCTGCTCGTCATGCAGAGAAACTGATCGGCCTCGGCGGCCCCGAGGGCGTCGGGCCGCTGATCCACGCCGATCACCCGGTAACCGAGCCTGCGGCCCTCGCGGTAAGCGGGGATCTGGTCCTCGCCTCCGCCGAGCACGATGAGGTTCCTCAACTTGCGTTCTCCCAGATGTCGGCGATGGCGTAGGGCGTCTCGTGGCCGTACAGGGCCTCGTCCGCGCGGATCGGGATGTTGGCCTCCCGGATCTGGTAGCGGGGGACGCCGATCGCCTGCACGCGCATCACCCGTACGAGATAGCGGGCGGCCACCGCGAGCAGGGTCAGCGTGACCAGGCCGGTCACCAGGCTCGCGGCGGCCACCTCGGCCGGGCCGAGCCGTCCCGCCGAGGCGAGTCCCAAGATCACGATTCCGGCCGTGACCATGGCGGCGGCGAGGCCGTTCAGCCAGACCAGCGGCCGGAACGAGAATCCGACGAAGAGCTCGAGGGCGTGCCCGAACAGCTTGCGCAGGTTCCATTTGCCCTGACCGTCGACGCGCGGACGGTGCGAGGTGGGCAGCGTCGTGTACCGGGCGCCGAGCAGCGGCGCGGTGGCGATGAAGTACGGCGTGGAGAGCCGGCTGTCCACCACCTTGCGCGCCACGCTGGTCCTGACGATCCGGAACACCGACGCCCCGAGCGGCAGCTCGATGCCGAGCCAGCGGCTCGCGATCATCTGGTGCCCGCGGGTGCCGAGCCGCCGGTACCAGGGATCCCGCCGGTCCTCGCGGACCGCGAAGACGACGTCGTAGCCTTCGAGCACCTTCTGCACCAGGCGGTGCATCTCGTGCGGCGGAGACTGCAGATCGGCGTCGAACTGCACCGTCCACGGCTTGGAGGCGTATTTGAAGCCGGCCGAGAACGCGGCCTCCAGGCCGAAGTTGCGGGCGAAGGAGATGTACTTCACCAGCGGGTCCTCGGCCGCGAAGCCTTTGATGGCCTCAAGGGTGCCGTCGGTGCTGCCGTCGTCGATGAAGAGCAGTTCGACGTCGTCGTAGCTCACCAGCTCCGACCGGATCTCCCGGTACGCCCGCTCGACGCAGTCGGCCTCGTTGTAGCACGGGATCATCGCGGTGATGCCGGGCCGCGGCATGCGGGCATCCTTGCTGCCCGCATGCGCGACCGTCGTATGCGTGCTCGACATCGTCAGTCGAACATCGCGTGCATGGTCTCGTGGGACGGCGCCTTCTTGGCGTCCGTCTCACTGCCCCAGCAGGTGTTGAGGATGATGCGGGTCCTGTCGGCGTTCAGCGGGATGGTGCGGTGCAGGGTGGTGTCGGAGCGAAGGAAGTAGAGGTCCCCGGTCGCGTGCCCGTAGGTCTTGATCGGGTGCGCCTGGAGGTACTCCTCGACCCGCGGATCCTGCTTGTTCCAGTCGGTGTGCGGGATGCACTGGAGCTGGCCGCCGAACTCCGCCGCCGGCGCCTCGATGATCCAGATCACGGTGAAGCTGAAGTCGCCCCAGTGCCAGCCGTGCGTGTCGCCCTTCTTGTGCTGGCGGATGGCGATGTACTTCTCCTCCTCCCAGGGGCACTGGACGACCGGCTGCGCCGCGAGCCGCGACAAGAAGCCCATCATCGCCTGGGATTCGTAGATGGCGGGGATGAGCTCGCTGTCCTTGGCGATCGCCTGCTGGCTGATGGTGCTCATGTACCGGGGTGAGTTGCCGGTCTCGGCGAGGTGGATGTCGATGCGCCGTTCGTGCAGGTCAAGCAGCCGGTGGACCTCGTCGCTGACCTCCTTGAACAGGTCGTCGGGTACCAGTCCGCGCAGCTTCACGTATCCCTCGCGGCGGTAGTGCTGGGAGAGCTTGCGGACGACGTGCTCGTCCGCGTACGCGGTCTCCAGATGCGCGGCGAGCCGCTGGTCGATCTTTTCCTTCAGGGGGGAGTCAGACATCTGCCACATGACCCTTCTCAGTTGACGGTGTGTCGGCGGAAGGCGCCCCGGAAGGAGCGAGCACCTTCACGATCTTGATCTTTCCGTTGGCCTCGGGGGTGATCTCCCGGACCTGGCGGACGGCGACGTCCAGGCCGGGCGCCTTACGCCGGACGGCGCGCTCGATGTCGGCCGGCACGCCGAGGCGGGCGCCCTCGGTCAGCACCACCAGGACCTCGATCGCCCCAGGCCGCCGCTGGATCAGCTGCATCCGGTTCACTTCGGGAAAGTCCTGCACGGCATAGGTGATGAAGTCGCCGTAGTAGCGCCTGCCGTCGGCGCCGGAGATGCGGTCCTGGTCCCGGCCGACCACCTCCCGCAGGATGGGAGTCCGCGCCACCCCGCACGGGCAGTCGTTGGGGCTGATCCGCACCCGGTCGCCGAGCCGATAGCGGATCAGGGGCATCGCCTCGCTGTGCAGCCGGGTGACGAGGATGTCGCCCTCGCCGTCCTCGACGGAGACGGTCCCGTCCGCGTGCTCGACCTCCACCACCAGATCGGCCGACCGCAGATGCATCGTCCCCTCCGGGCAGGTGCGGGCGATGGTGAAGACCTCGACGGAGGCGTACACCTCACGATGGGCCGCGCCGAAGTACGCGAGGAGGTGCGCACGCGCGGTCGGGGTCAGCCGCTCGCCGCCGAACAGCACGGTGCGGACGCCCTGGTACCTGATGCCGCGCCGCTGCAGTTCCTCGACGATGCTGCTGATGACGTTGGGGAACCCGACCAGGAAGGTGGGCCGGGCCGAGAGGAACGCCGCCACCTGCTCGTCCAGCGGCCGGCCGGTCGGGATGTGGAAGTTGCGCAGCACACCCAGCCGCTCCAGTGGATGGCGCAGGAACGGGTTGACCCGGAAGTAGGCGATCCGGTCGGTGGGGCGCAGCCCGCTGGTGAGGATGTCCTGCAGATACGTCGCCCGCAGGTAGCCCAGGTCCCGTTCGGAGTTGCGGATCGTGATCGGGATGCCCGAGGAACCGCTGGTCGTGGCCGCGCGGGTGTTCCCGGCGGTGAACCCCGAGGCGAGCAGTTCGCCGCCGGCCGAGGCGTTGTGCAGGTCCACCCGGTCGAGCACGGGGAATCCGGCCAGATCGTGCGCGGTCCGCAGCCCCCCGACCAGTGCCGGGGTGAGGACCCGCCGGTAGTGGGGCACGTTGTCGTAGGCGTGCCGGACCAGGCCGCGCAGCAGGAGGGACTGGAGCCGCAGCTGCTCGGCATGGCCCAGGCGCTCGCGCCGCCGGATCCGGGCCAGGTGGTAGGCGACCGGCGCCAGGTTGATCGTTGAGCGCAGGCGGCTCACGGGGCCTCCTCGCGGGCGGCCAGGATGGGCGTGCCGTGCAGCCGGCAACGGCCGGCCGAAAGGTGCGCGGTGCCCGGCAGGCTGACGTGCGCGAGGACCGGCCTGCGCCGCAGGCTCGTGAACAGCGGCCCGGCCGGCCCCTGGTGGACGTGGACGCGCCGCCAGTTCACGTGGACCTGGCCGCAGTCCCGGTGCCGGGCGCCCAGATAGCCGAGGTGGGCGTCATGCAGCACCTCCGCCGCCGGAACCGCCGTCGCCGGCTCGCCGCCTCCGGCCGGCGTCCTGGTGAGTTCGGCCGGGGAACGCCGCAGGAAGACGCGCACCCGGCCGGGGTGACCGGCCAGTTCCGTGACCTGCTCGCCGTCTCCGAGCAGATCCGGTTCGTGAGCGGCACGGAAGGCCCGTACGCTCGCGGCGCGCAGGGCCGGGTCGGCGACTTCGGCGCGCCCGCTGAGCACGACGTGGTACCGGGCCTTGCGTGGGGCGATCCGATCCCAGTCCAGCAGCGCCTCCCGCACTTCGAACAGAGGGCGGTCGCCCCGGTAGCCTCCGGTCAGCAGGAGCGCCTCGAAGAGCTCACCGGGCTCGCCGAGCCACGCCGGCGGCTCCCGCCGCGGCTCGTGCGGGTCGGCCACCGGGTAGAGCCTGCCCAGCAGGCGGTCGAGTCGCGACGCCTCGGTGGTCACCGGCTCCTCGAGCCTGGCGCCCGCGTCGGCCCACATCTCCCGGTAGTACGGCACGGTCGCGAACGCGTGCGAGAGCACGGCCCGGTACGCCCGCTCCCAGGCCCGCTGCGAATAGCCCCGTACCGTCATGTCAGGCGTAGGTGTTCTGGTCGTGGACGAGCAGCCAGCGCTCGCCGTCACGGGTGAAGAGCAACGTGAGGTAGTAGGTCTTCTGGTAGGGCCGCCCGTCGGGGTCCAGGTCGTCGTAGACGACCGACAGCACCGCGAACGCGGAGTCGCCCGCGGTCTGGACCCGGACGGTCTCCGCCCGCAGCGACCAGTCCGGGTCGTCGAACCAGGCGGTGTGGAACCGCGCGATCGCGTCCTTCCCCTCGAGCAGGGTGCCGCTCGGCAGGATCACCGACGCGTCCGGATGGACGGTGGCCAAAAACCCGTCCAGGTCGCGCGCGTCGATCGCCTTCAGATGCGCGGCGAGCGCCTGCGAGAACTCCATTGCCGGTCCCTTCGGATGTCGGGTGTTCACCACGCGGCGACGACCAGCGCCTGCGGAATGAGCTCGCAGCCGAAACGCTGCTTCAGCTCGGCCATCCCCTTGCCGAACTCGCAGGCCGCACGACCGCGCGCGATCATGTGCTCGATCTCCTGGAGATACAGGTCGAAGTAGAGGTTCCGGCGGCCGCCGTCCCGCACGTCCAGCGAGCCGGTGACGGTGGTGACCAGCCGGCGGCCGTCGTCGAAGGCCAGGTCGAAGGCCAGCAGCCGCTCCTGGTCGCGATGCCCGAAGTACCGCACCCCGTCCTCCCCGTTGAGGGACCGGAAATAGCGCGGCGGAATGGGCGGGACGCGGTCGCCGTGTTTGAGCCGGGTGAGGTGCGCGAGCAGGCTCGCCTGCTCGGGGTCGATCGCGTCGCCGTCCCGCAGTACCTGGGTCTGCTCGGCCGCCTCGGCATGGATGCGCCGCAGCCTTCGCCGGCGGTCCCGCGGCAGGCCCGCGAAGTACTCCTCCAGATCCGACCAGCGATTCGGCAGGAGCGTGTTGGGCGCGGTCGCGATCCTCGGCCGGAAACGGCGGCCCACCATCGGCAGCATGTCGGCCGTGACCTGCCGGTAGAGGATGCCCAGGCAGTGCCGGCCCAGCCTGCGGCGGAGCGCCTTCTCGAACGCGGCCAGCACGGCGATCCTGTCCTTCGCGTCAAGCCGCGACGCGAACGCGAAACCGCTGGTGAAGCCGAGGAGCAGCCGGCATTCGAACCAGCCCGTCAGGGGCGGCGATCCGGGCTCGCAGTACCCGCCATGGCGTCGCGGCGGCCCGGCCAGATCACCGGCGAAGATGCCCGCGACCTGCCCGCCGTCCCGCACGAGCCCGAGAAAGACCGGGCGGGGGGCGCACCAGGCGACGGCGGTCAGGGCGGCGGCCTGCCAGGCGGCGAGGAGACCCTCTTGCTTGCGGAACAGGTCCCAGTCGGCGGGCACCGACTCCGCGGTCGGGTCGATGATCTCAGCCTGCATCGCGATCACCCGGCCTGAGCAGGGCGAGCACCCGCTCGCGCAACGGGCGTTCGGCGTGGTCGAGGTACGCCCGGATCGCGGCGACGAGTTCCGCGGTGCCGAAGATCTCCTCCAGCCGCCTCAGCGGCGGCCCGTCCTCGGTGCCGAACAGGGTCAGGTAGAGCCGGCGGTAGGACACGCGGCTCCACCGCTCGGGCAACCTCCCGCCGGCCAGCAGCGTGCCGGCCTCCGGCTCGGCCTCCCTGACCTGGTCGATCCAGCATCGCCCGTGCGCGGCGAGCCACGCGCGGCCCCGCGCGACCCGCGCCGCGGCGGCCGGGCCGAGGATGGCGGTCACTCGCGCGGCGTCGTAGCAGTTGCCGTGCAGCAGGCCGAGGACGGCGCGCATCCGGGGCGGCGGTGCGGCGGGCGGCCGATCACCTTCACCGCGTTCGCCGCGGATGAGCTCGTAGAGCGCCGTCGCGCGGCGGTCACCGGCCGCCACCCTGGCCAGGAACCGGTCGTATTCGTCGTAGTACCCGAGGAACGCGGAGCGCTCCAGGCTGATCCGGAAGTCGGAGAGGCAGTTGGGCCGGCCGTAGAGCCAGAGGATCATCTGGGGTGACATCACCGCCATCAGATCGCTGAGCGTCATCCCGCCGCCCCGCGAGCCCGACACCTTTCCGAGGTCGCCGAACTGGCGGACGAGTCCGTAGGGCACGATGACCGGCTGCGGCGCGCGCAGGAACCCGTGGTAGATGGCCCGGGTGCGGTCCATGGTGCTGCCGGCGCTGCAGTGGTCCTGGCCCGCGGGCTCGCAGCAGATCCCCTCGTGGGTCACCCGCAGAGTCCAGTCCAGCGCCCACGACGGCTTCACCGGTTCGACGCGGTCGGTGGTCGTGACCGCGCCGCATGACTCACAGGCGTAGCGCACCCGCTTCCGCCCGAGCTTCAGGTTGCGCGTGGTGCCCCGGCCGCATTGCTCGCAGTAGACGCTGAACAGGTTCTCGGGCCTTCGCACGCCGAGGAGCCTGGCGAGCTTTCCCGAGGCGCGAAGGTACCGGCGCTGCAGGGAGCGGTAGGAACCGGCCAGGTACCGCTCGTGCTGATAGTGGGTCTGCCAGAGGGACTCCGGCGCGGTGCGGCCGTCGGCGTCCGCGTCGGCGGGGCAGATGCCCATCCGCTTGAGTTCGGCGATGTACCGCCGGCAGATCCGGGTGCTGCGTCCGGTGGCGGCCCCGAGCGGTCGGGCGCCGTAACCGGCCAGGTCCGGCTGCTCCGCCGCCTGGCTGGGACGGATCGGGTCGTAGTCGTCGAAGCTGAGCAGGATCACCGAATCGCGGCCGCGCCGCAGCAGCGCCCGGTGCACCAGGTAGGCGCAGGCGGTGTCACGGAAGTTCCCGACGTGGAACCGGCCGCTCGGCGACATGCTGGTCTGGATCACCACCTGCCGGTCCGGTCCATGGCGCCGGACCAGCCGCTCGGCGTAGTCGTAGGCCCAGTGCGGATGACTCGGGTCTTGTCTGAACAGGTCGGCATAGCCGGCCCGTGCCAGCGTGTCCACGGGGCGGCCTAGAGGGCCGTGGTGGCGAGGTCGGCCTGGTCCTGAGCGCTCCACAGCGGAGAATGCTCCTCGAACCAGGCGATGGTGCGCCGCAGCCCTTCCTCGATGGGGACGCGCGGCTCCCATCCGAGCCGGGTCCTGGCCAGCGTGATGTCGGGACGGCGCACCGTGGGGTCGTCCTGCGGCCGCGGGATGAACGCGATCTCCGAGGAGGACCCGGTGAGCTCCTTGATCCACTCCGCCAGGGCGAGCATGGAGACCTCGTGCGGATTGCCGATGTTGATCGGGCCGTCCAGGTTGGAGTTGAACAGCCGGACGATCCCCTCGACCAGGTCGTCCACATAGCAGATGGACCTGGTCTGGCTGCCGTCTCCGGACACCGTGATCGGCTCGCCGAGCAGCGCCTGCCGGACGAACGTCGGGATCGCCCGTCCGTCGAAGGGCCGCATCCGGGGGCCGAACGTGTTGAAGATCCGCAGGATCGCCGTATCGACGTCGTGGGCGCGGCGATAGGCCATGGTCATCGCCTCGGCGAACCGCTTGGCCTCGTCGTACACCCCGCGGGGACCGATGGGGTTCACATTGCCCCAGTAGCTCTCCGGCTGCGGGTGGACCAGCGGGTCGCCGTAGGTCTCGGAGGTCGAGGCGAGCACGAATCGTGCCCCCTTTTCCCGGGCGAGTTCGAGCGCGTTGAACGTCCCGTTGGAACCGACCCGCAGCGTGTCGATCGGCAACCGGAGATAGTCCGACGGCGATGCCGGCGACGCGAAGTGCAGGACGGCCTCCAGGCCGCCGGGAACGGAGAGGTGCTGCGACACGTCGGCGCGCATCAGCCGGAAGCCGTCCTCGGCCATCAGATGTTCGACGTTGGCGACCGAGCCGGTGAGGAAGTTGTCAACGCAGATGACCCGATATCCCTCGAGCAGGAATCGTTCGCAGAGATGCGATCCGAGGAATCCGGCGCCGCCGGTAATGGCCATGGTCGGGCGGCTCATAGGCACTTCTCATAACGTCGCCCGGTCAGGGCGCGTGCTAAAGACAACCCAATCCCCCTGTTATGCCGGCCCGATGGAGTCGGACCGCTCCCACGTCCCCCTGCGACCTCACTCCGAAGAGCGCGGCTGAGTGAGGCAACTCGCATTTCCCGTCAAAGCCTCAGATTGACGTCACCGTAAGGCACGCGCAACGGCAGCGTCAATCAACCTTTACAACGACAAACCGCCCTAACTAGGATCGTTAGTCACATACCGGACGTCATGTAAACGCCCCCATACCTGATTTAAATTTCAATAGTTCAACGTCATCGCGCACTTTGCGACCGGCCGAAACCGCGTATCCGGAAATTACCCGACAATGGGCATGAAGGGCTCTTGAGTGGTTGTCACCATGACAAACGCTCGGCATCCCTAAAGTTGCGTCATGCGGTGGAACAGGATGAAGGGGCGGTACTGTGGCGACACCAGAGGGATTCGGCTATGCGGAGTTCGGTGACGGAACCGTCCGAATCACCCATCGAGGCCGTCCTGCGGCCACACTGAGGGGCAGCCGGGCGGCCGAGTTCCTCGAGGAGGTGGCGAGCGGCGACCCGCAGCAGGTCATGGCCCGCTGGACCGGCAACTACCGCCGCGGCAACGAGCGCACCGCCAAACGCCACCCCCGCAATGCCCCGGGCCGCCCCTGACCCCTGCCTCCCGCCTCCATGCTTGTGATCTACAATGTAAAGGCGGCCGCCCGGTGGCGGCCGCCCGTACGTCCGAGGGGAGGAGCACGGCGTCAGCCCATGTCGGGTTCGGGAGCGCCGCCGGCGCCGAGGAGGAAGTCGAAGTCGCAGCCCTCGTCCGCCTGGAGGATGTGGGCGTCGAAGAGGGTTCCGTAGCCGCGCTGGAACACCGGCGCGGGGGGCTGCCAGGCGGCCCGGCGCCGTTCCAGCTCGTCCTCGGGGACGTCGAGGGACAGGCGGCGGGCCTCGACGTCGAGGGTGATCGGGTCGCCGTCCCTGACCAGGGCGAGGGGCCCGCCGACGTGGGACTCCGGCGCGACGTGCAGCACGCAGGCGCCGTAGCTCGTGCCGCTCATCCGCGCGTCGGAGATGCGCACCATGTCGCGGACTCCCATCTTCAGGAGCCGGTTCGGGATGGGGAGCATGCCGTGCTCGGGCATCCCGGGGCCTCCGCGCGGGCCGGCGCCGCGCAGCACCAGCACCGAGTCGGCCGTGATCGGCAGGCTCTCGTCGTTGATGCGCCGCATCAGGTCGCGGTGCCCCTCGAACACCACCGCGGGCCCGGTGTGCTTGAGCAGCCGGGGCTCGGCGGCGACATGCTTGATCACCGCCCCGGCCGGCGCCAGGTTGCCGCGCAGGACGGCCAGGCCGCCCTCCTCCGACAGGGCGTTGTCGCGGGTGCGGATGACCTTGTTGTCGTACACGCCGGCGCCCTCGATCACCTCGCCCAAGGCGTGCCCGGTGACGGTGGGCCGGTCGAGGTGGAGCAGGTCGGAGATCCGGTGGAGCAGGCCGGGGAGGCCGCCCGCCAGGTAGAAGTCCTCCATGACGTACGTGCCGCTCGGGCGCAGGTCGGCGAGCACCGGGACGCGCCGGGAGGCCTCGTCGAAGTGGTCGAGCGTCAGCTCGACGCCGCTGCGGCGGGCCATGGCGATGAGGTGGATGACGGCGTTGGTGGACCCGCCGAGGGCGAGGACGGTGGTGACCGCGTCCGCGTAGGCCTCGGCGTTGAGGATCGTGGCGGGCCGCAGGTCCTCCCAGGCCATCTCGACGACGCGCCGGCCGGTGGCGGCGGCCATCCGGTTGTGGGCGGAGGCCACGGCGGGGATGGACGCGGCGCCCGGCAGGGTCATGCCGAGCACCTCGGCGACCGAGGTCATCGTGGAGGCGGTGCCCATCGTCATGCAGTGGCCGGGGGAGCGGGCGATGCCCTCCTCGACGCCGGTCATCTCGGCCTCGCCGACGAGCCCGGCCTGCTTGTCGGCCCAGTAGCGCCACACGTCGCTGCCGCTGCCGAGCACCTCGCCGCGATAGTTGCCGGGGATCATCGGCCCCGACGGTACGAAGATCGCAGGTATGTCCATGCTGATGGCGCCCATGAGGAGGGCGGGCGTGGTCTTGTCACACCCGCCCATGAGCACGGTCGCGTCCACGGGGTGGGAGCGCAGGAGCTCCTCGGTCTCCATGGCCAGCAGGTTGCGGTAGAGCATGGTGGTCGGCTTCTGGAAGGACTCCGACAGCGACATCACCGGGAGCTCCACCGGGTAGCCGCCCGCCTGCCACACCCCGCGCTTGACGTCCTGCGCGCGCTCGCGCAGGTGGATGTGGCAGGGGTTCAGCTCGCTCCAGGTGTTCAGGATGCCGATGACCGGCCTGCCCATGTGCTCCTCGGCGGACAGGCCGAGCTGGCGGGTCCTCGAACGGTGGCCGAAGGACCGGAGCCCTTCGGCGCCGTACCAGCGGTGGCTTCTCAGTTGATCAGGGGTCAGGCGCTGCACGAGTCCTCCTCGATATCCTGATATATCACGATATCGGCAAGGGATGCTCCGCCGGCGCCAGGTGCCCCGGTCGCCCTCACGCCTCCGCGGGGTTCGCCTCCCTGGCCCGCACGATGTCCGCGAGGATCTCGAGGGTCCACGCCTCGACGCCCTCCTTGGTGACGCCCAGCGAGGTCAGCACCTGGGCCGCGGCGACGTCCTCGGTGCTGAGCAGGGCCAGCAGCAGATGCTCGGTGCCGATGTAGTTGTGCCCGAGGCGCAGCGCCTCCCGCACGCTCAGCGCGAACACCTTCCTGCTGTCGGCCGTGAACGCGACCTCTTCCGCGGCCTGCCCGCTCACGGCCGGCGCGACGACCGGGCCGAGGGCCGCGACGGCCGCCTGGCGCACCCTGTCCAGCGGCGCGCCGAGCACCTCCATCGCGCGGGCGGCCAGGCCCTCCGGCTCGTGCAGCAGGCCGAGCAGGAGATGCTCGGTGCCGATGTAGCCATGCCCGCTGTCGAGGGCCTCCTGCCGCGAGGCCACGACGACGTGGCGCGCCCGGTCGGTGTAGCGGGCGAAGGTGGTGAGGTCGAACGGCTCGCCGGACTTGGGGACGAACCGTTTCTGCGCGGCCTGCTTGGTCACGCCCATGCTCTGGCCGATCTCGGTCCAGGACGCGCCGGCCTTGCGGGCCTGGTCGACGAAGTGGCCGATGAGGTGGTCGGCGACCTCGCCGAGATGTTCGGAGAGCAGGACGGCCCCCGAAAGCTGCTGGAGTGCGCCGCCTTCGGCGTGCTGGCTCCTGATGTAGTTGATCAGATCGTCCAGGCGGACGGGTTGTGGCTGCATGCGTCAACGGTAGGTTGACGATCTGGCTTTCGTCAACCCTGGGTTGACGATTGAGACTCCCAGAGATGGTTGTCACCTGCCAGAAATAACCGTCACCAAGATCAACTTTGCGGGTCTCGGTAGTGTGGCTCCCCGTTTCAGCCGGCGGTTCCCAGCTTTAGGTGGCGGCTGGGTCACTACCTCAGTTGGTCGCGGCGGCGTGTCAGGTAGGCGGTCTCGGCGGTGTTGCCTGCGAGCTCGATGGCTTTGTCGTATGCCGCGCGTGCGTTCTGACTGCGGCCCAGCCGGCGCAGCAGGTCGGCGCGGGTCGCGTGGTAGGCGTGATAGCCGGCCAACTTGTCGTCAAGACGGTCGACGGCTGCCAGTGCCACCTCCGGGCCGTCGAGCTCGGCGACCGCGATGGCCCGGTTGAGGGCGATGATCGGCGAGGGGTCGAGGTGGACGAGCTGGTCGTAGAGGGCGACGACCTGCGACCAGTCGGTGTCGCGTACGTCGGGGGCTGAGGTGTGCACGGCGTTGATCGCTGCGAGGATCTGGTAGCGACCCGGGGCCACCCCGGAGGCCAGGCGCCCGCGCACCAGCCGGTGACCCTCGGCGATCAGCGCCGCGTCCCAGGCCCCACGGTCCTGCTCGTCGAGGGTGACCAGTTCGCCGCTGCCCGAAACCCGGGCGGTGCGGCGGGCCTCGGTCAGGAGCATCAGCGCCAGCAGCCCGGCCACTTCACCGTCCTGTGGCATGAGGGCACGGATCAGGCGAGTGAGCCGGATCGCCTCGGCGGTCAGGTCGTGGCGTACGGGATCGGTGTCGGGGCCGGTGGCCAGGTAGCCCTCGTTGAAGACGAGGCAGAGGACGGCGAGTACGCCGGAGACGCGCGCCGGGAGATCCTCCCCGGACGGCACGCGATAGGGGATGCGCGCCGCCTTGATCTTGGCCTTCGCGCGGGTGATCCGCTGCCCCATGGTGCTCTCCTGCACCAGGAAGGCACGGGCGATCTCGGGCATGGTCAGGCCGGCGACCATGCGCAGCGTCAGCGCCACGCGGGCCTCCATCGCCAGCGCCGGGTGACAGCAGGTGAAGATCAGCCGGAGCCGTTCGTCGTCGATGGCGCCGAGAGGCTCGGGCGGGTCGTCGTCGTACAACAGCTGAGCCTCCCTGTGCTTGTCGTCGCGTTTGTTCTCGCGCCGGATCCGGTCGATGGCCCTGCGGGTGGCGGTGGTGGTCAGCCAGGCGCCGGGGTTGGGCGGTACGCCGTCGGCCGACCACCGCTGGACGGCGGTCGCGAACGCTTCGCCCGCCGCCTCCTCGGCGATGTCGAGGTCACCGAAACGCCTGGTCAGGGCAGCGACCACCCGTGCCCACTCCTCGTGGTGGGCCTGGGTGACCGCCTCGCGGACGTCGATCATGTTCACCGGAACGGCCGCACCTCGATCTTCCGATTGCAGGCCTTCGACCCCTCGGCGGCCAGCTTGAGCGCCACGTCGAGGTCCGCGGCCTCGATGATCCAGAAGCCGCCGAGGAACTCCTTCGACTCCAGGAAGGGCCCATCGGTGAACATCGCCTCCCCACCCCGGTTGTCGATCACAGTGGCCGTGGTGGGCGCCCCGAGACCGCCGGCGAAGACCCAGTGGCCTTCGGCCACGAGCCGGTCGTTGAACACGTCGATCGCAGCCTGCTCGTCCGGGGTGGCCATGCCGGCCTTGTCAAAGATCACGGAAACCATGTACTGCATCTCGGATCATCTCCTGTGTTTCGGGGCACCCTCGTGGGCGGCCGCTCACCCCTACTACGAACACCTCTGCCCCGATCCGACACCGACTCCGAGATTTCTTTCGAGGATCTTCTGGTACGCCTCGAGCAGAAGCGCGCGGGTTCGCACAATCCGGGACGGCTTCGTGGGCGAACGCAGACGCCGATGGCCGCAGTGTGGCGCTTCGGCGTCGGGTTCGCCTCTATGGCCGCCCAACAGGTGCGTGCACCAGATGCTGCATCCGCTGATCGAGCCGGGTGCTTCGCTTACGGCCGCTGGCGGTGCTGTTCCGCGTCCGACCGCGCCGAGCGCTGTTCAGCTTGGGGAGCGGTCATGTCGAGCAGGAGCAGGGCGTCGTGGTCGGGGGTGCCGGGTTCGGCGGTGTAGACGCCGATGCGCTGGCCGGGGGTGCCTTCCAGCTGCATGGACTGGGAGGTGAGCGTGACCGTGCCGACGCGGGGGTGGTGGAAGGTCTTCTGCGCGGGCTTGCGGCCGGTGACCTCGTAGCGCTCCCACAGCCGGGCGAAGTCGGGGCTCTTGAGGAGGAGCTCACCGACCAGGTTGGTCAGGTCGGGAGCGTCGGGGGCGGTGCCGGCGACGGCGCGCAGCCGGGCGACGCAGCCGGTGATCTGGCGGTCCCAGTCCGGGAACAGATCACGCGCGGCCGGGTGGAGGAAGAGGTATCGGGCGAGGTTGCGGTGCTTGGCCGGCCAGTCTTCCAGGCCCGCGTATAGGGCGAGGCCGCCGGGGTTCCAGGCCAGCATGTCCATGCTGCGGCTGATTACGTAGGCGGGGTTCGGGCGCAGCGACTCCAGCAGCAGCTTCAGGTGGGGGCGCACGGTGCGGCTTGGCGCCGGGGGCGGTTCGGGCGCGTAGCGGGCCGCACGGGCGGCGAGCTCGCGCAGGTGCTGGTGTTCCTGATCGTCCATGTGCAGGGCGCGGGCGAGGGAGTCGAGGACGGCAGGGCTGGGGCGGGTCTCCTTGCCGCGTTCCAGGCGCACGTAGTAGTCGATGCTGATCCCGGCGAGGGTGGCCAGCTCCTCGCGGCGCAGACCGGGGGTACGGCGAATGCCGGCGCCGACGGTGAGGCCGACGTGTTCGGGGCTGGTCTGGGTGCGGCGGGCGCGCAGGTAGCGGCCCAGCTCGGCGCCCTCGCTGTGCGCGCTCTCGGATGCCATGACTCCAGTCTCACCCGCTGGGCACCCGCTGCCCGGGCGGGAGGGGGGCCCTGTCATTACCCCTGAAGAGCCCGCCCTGCCACACCGGAGCAATCCGGGCGAAGGTGAATGAGGGAGACGCCGACCCCTCGCCGTCGCCCAGGCTCTACCCGGCGCGACCTGCCGGACCGGGCGAGAGTGAAGAATCGAGCAACGCCACCAACCGGAGAAGGCGAGATGCGGTACATCAAGCTGCGTGACCTGGAGGTTTCCCGGATCGGTCTGGGCGCCATGGGCATGTCCCACGGCTACACCGGCTCTGGCACCGATGAGGCGGAGTCGATCAGGACCGTGCACCGGGCGCTGGAGCTGGGCGTCACGTTCATCGACACCGCCGAGATCTACGGCCCCTACACCAACGAGGAACTGCTGGGCCGGGCGCTGAAGGGGCGCCGGGAGAAGGTGGTGCTGGCCACCAAGTTCGGCCTGGTCTCTCACGGCGGCGACGGCGCGTGGAATCTGGACTCCAGCCCGGCCAACATCCGCACCGCCGTCGAAGGCTCCCTGAAGCGGCTGGGCACCGACCACATCGACCTGTACTACCAGCACCGTGTGGACCCGAACAAAGGAGACCGCCGGCGCCGTCAAGGAGCTGATCACTGAGGGCAAGGTGCGCGCCTTCGGTCTCTCGGAGGCAGGCCCCGATACGATTCGCCGTGCCCATGCCGTGCAGCCGGTCACCGCGCTGCAGTCGGAGTACTCCCTGTGGACGCGGGGCATCGAGGAGCGCGTCCTGCCAGTCCTGCGGGAGCTGAATGTCGGCCTGGTGCCGTTCTCCCCGCTCGGGCGCGGCTTCCTGACGGGCACCGTCCGCTCCACCGACCAGTTCGACGAGAACGACTTCCGGCGCGACAACCCGCGCTTCACCGGCGAGAACTTCCAGCGCAACCTCGCCCTCGCCGACGAGGTCAAGGCCCTGGCCACCCAGGTTGGCGCCACGCCCGCGCAGGTGGCGCTGGCCTGGCTGCTCGCCCAGGGCAACGACATCGCCCCGAT
Source organism: Sphaerisporangium perillae (assembly GCF_023276435.1). Taxonomy (GTDB): domain Bacteria; phylum Actinomycetota; class Actinomycetes; order Streptosporangiales; family Streptosporangiaceae; genus Sphaerisporangium; species Sphaerisporangium perillae. The sequence continues at coordinate 6,808 of NZ_JALLPO010000023.1, read as the reverse complement.
CCCCGGGACCAAGCGCGTGGCCCGCGTCGAGGAGAACACCGCCGCCGACGCCGTCACCCTGACCGCCGAGCAGCTCGCACAGCTCAGCGGCCTGCCGCCCGCCGCCGGCGACACCCACACCGAGGCCCAGGCGCAGATGCTCGAACGCTGACCTCCCGCACCCCCAGACTCTCCTGTTTGGAGTAGTACCGACCACCGGCCACCACGGCGCCGTCACCGCCGGCGTCGGCCGCGGCGACGCGGTGCTCGTCGTCGGCGACGGCGCGGTCGGCCTGTGCGCCTACCGGGCCATGGCCGACCGCCAGGTCCTCAAGGCCCTCATCCGCCCCTGACCTCCCCTCCCACGAGCACAGCGAAGGACATACCGCTCATGCAGACCGTCACCCTCAACAACGGCGTCGAGATGCCGCTCCTCGGCTTCGGCGTCTACCAGATCCCCGCCGAGGGCACCGAACGCGCCGTCTCCGACGCGCTCGCCGCCGGCTACCGACTGCTGGACACCGCCGCCGCCTACGGCAACGAAGAAGCCGTCGGCCGCGCCATCGAGTCCAGCGGCATCGCCCGCGAGGACCTGTTCGTCACCACCAAGCTGTGGGTCCAGGACGCCCCCGCCGAGGACAACACCAAGCGAGCGTTCGAGACCTCCCTGAACAAGCTGGGACTGGACTACCTCGACCTCTACCTGATGCACCAGCCCTTCGGCGACGTCTACGGCCAGTGGCGCGCCATGGAGGCGCTGAACCGCGAGGGGACGGCCAAAGCGATCGGCGTCGCCAATTTCTACCCCGACCGCCTGATCGACCTGATCGTCAACAACGAGATCACCCCGCAGGTCAATCAGATCGAGACCCATCCCTTCTTCCAGCGCGCCGACTACCAGGACCTCATGCGCGAGCACGGCGTGCAGATCCAGTCCTGGGGCGGCTTCGCCGAGGGCAAGAACGACCTGTTCACCAACCCGCTGCTGGCCGAGATCGGCAAGGAGTACGGGAAGTCGGTCGCGCAGGTCGTGCTGCGCTGGCTGACCCAGCGCGGCGTCGTCGCCATCCCCAAGTCGGTGCGCGCCGAGCGCATGGCGGAGAACCTCGACGTCTTCGACTTCCAGCTCACCGACGAGCAGATGGCCCAGATCGCCACCCTCGACACCGGCAGCTCCCTGTTCTTCGACCACCACGACCCCGAGATCGTCACCTGGCTTGCTAAGCGTCGCCTGGACGCCTGACCCGAACCCGCCACCCCAAGGGGCGAGCAGCCGCATCGCCGGCCGCTCGCCGTCCCGCTGCCAGATCCCTGAGAGAAGGGCCTATCTGTGTACCAGCAGGACCGCACTTCACCCCGGCGCCGCACGATCCTGCGCGCCGCCCTGCTGACCGGAATCACCGCCATGACCCCCGCAAGATCCGCGACCTCATCATCTGCGACGTGTACCGCATCGAGGCCACCGACCCCTACCCGGAAAGCTATGACGGGGGTATCTCTCCAGGTGTGTAAGGAGTGATCTTCAGGGAAGCAAGTGACCTGTGGGAACACCCACTTCTTCGGGGGGAGAACAATCATCGTGTCAGTGATCGAGAGTGTCGACGATCCAGCATCGACTACCGGCAGTGATCGTTCGTCTACGCTGACGCGCATGGTCAAGCGTCCGCTGCGTGAGCTGATCGACGACCGGCTACTGGACGAGCTGCTGGCACGATCCCGCGACGAGGCCGGCGGGCTACGCCTGACCGGCGAGGGCAGCATGCTGGGCGACCTGGTCAAAGCCGTGCTGGAGCGGGCGCTGGAAGCCGAGATGGCCGCGCACCTGGGCTATGACCGGCACAGCCCGGCCGGCTACAACTCTGGTAACTCCCGCAACGGCACGATCCGCAAGCGGGTCCAGACCGGCGTCGGGCCGATCGAATTGGCGGTGCCGCGTGACCGGGCCGCCACCTTCGAGCCGGTGCTGGTGCCCAAACGCGCCGGCCGGGTCGCCGGCGGGCTGGACGACATGGTCATCAGCCTGTACGCCCACGGCATGACGGTCCGCGACATCGTCCACCACCTGGCCCAGGTGTACGGCACCGAACTGTCGGCCGAGACGGTCTCCCGGATCACCGAACAGGTGATGGACGAGGTCAAACCCCCGAGATTAATGGCGCGTCAGGGCGTCCGAGCGCTGGCGTACAAGGTGCTCAGGGCCGCGAGCTGTTCTTTCACGTCCCAGTCGAGCGTCGCGTCGCCGACGGTGAGCTCGGTCATCGCCCACCCCGGCACGTCGGCTTCGCGCCACCAGGACGCCAGGGCGACTCTGTCGGTCTCCATCATGCGTACCGTCGCCTCCTCAAGGCGATCGGCCGGGAGGTCTACGAAGACGCGGAACGCGTTGGTGTGCGGTGGCTGCGGTAGCACGCGCACGCCGTCGAGCGTGTCTAGGCCGACGGCGAGCTCGCGAGCGCGGACTACGTACGAGCCCATACGCGGTAACCGCTTCGCGAGCCCGTCGCGTGCCGCAACGGCATACGGCAGCAGGGTGAAGAGCGTGCCGCCGTGCCGCAAGCGCCAGCGACGAGCCTGCGCCACGAGGTCGGCGGGACCTGCCAATGCCGCGCCGGCCATCCCGCCAAGCCCCTTGTAGAACGAGACGTAAACGGAGTCGGCGAGAGCGGCGATCTCTGCATGCGGCCGGCCGTAAAACGGCCGGCTCTCCCACAGCCGCGCCCCGTCGAGATGCACAGGCACGCCACGCTCGCGGGCCCTGCTGCTGAACGTGACGAGATCCTCCCAGGTCGGGAGCAAATAGCCGGCGTCGCGCAGCGGCAGTTCGATGCTCACCGCAGCAAGGGGTCCGGCGACGTGGTCGAGGTCGGCAGCGGTGACCGGGCGTGAGTCGCGCGTCAGGTGCTGGACGCGCAGGTGGTGCAACTCGGACAGCGCATCGAGCTGGCGCAGAGCAAGGTGCGAGAGCCCATGCACGGCCACCGCGTCGGTGCAGGAGCGCTCGACCCAGGAACGCAGGGCGGCCTGCTGTGCCATCACACCGCTGGGCATGAACGCCGCGTCTTCCTTGCCGAGCAGCTCGGCCACCTCGCGCTCGAGCAGCTCGACCTCACCCCCGCCCCCGTAACGGTCAAGGTCGGGCTCGGTCGCCGCGTCGGCGAGCTCCTGCAGCCAGGCCCGGGGAGTGACGTCACCGTGCCCGACGAGCCACCTCGTGCAGCCGCGTCGTGCGGCTGCACGGCGATCGGCCGCTGCCCCTGCCTCCGATGTCACTCCACTACCGTAGGCGGTCAGACCATGCCTCGGCTTAACCGGGTAGCGCAACGACCACCCGTGGACCGCGGCACAGCTCCTAAGCGGGCAAGGTTCTACGCACGGTAACGCTCACTCATACCGCTGAACCGCGCGTACGGGAGCACCACATTGCCGAATTGAGTGCATGACGGCCATGGGCGAGTGTGCCTGACGGGACCTGCGGAAGGTGGTGGCCAATACGTCGGGTCGAGCCTGCCCACCAGCCGCTGCCAGCTTCCGGCTGGCGTAAATGTCAGGCTCCTGGATTACCGCCTTCAGAAGGAGTATGCCGTGCGCTGCAATTGAGGGCTGACATGAAAAGGTCGACGCCGATGGTCATTCGCGCGACAAACTCTTCTCGAGTGGTCGCTTCGTGCTTGACGCCGCCGGCAGTGCTCAGCAACGTCCGGGCCACGTCCTCTGCCATACCCGCGCTCCGAGGAGGCAGGTCGGCGGCGACGGCATCCGTGACCATCTCGACAAAACGCTTGGGGTAGTCAGTGACAATAGGACCCAGTAGCTCCGGATTGGTCTCCATCAAGATGGCGACCTCTTTCGCCAGAGGACCGACGTAACGCCCGGTCCATAAGTCGAACGCCTCGATCAGACGATCGCGGAGTGGGCGCTGAGTGTCGGCCAGAGACCGCTTCGCGGCATCGACATCGTCGTCAAGGGCATGGGTGACGGCGGCCCGGAACAGGTTCTGCTTCGAAGTGAAGAGGAAGTACAGACCCGGACGAGAGATGTCCGCAGCCCGGGCGACATCCTCCATCGACGTCTTCTTGTACCCGTAGCGGGCAAAGGTGACGAGCGCGGCCCCCAGGACCTGCTCCCGCCGACCACTCTCAGTCGCGCTCTCTTCGCCGATCGCGGGCTCGGGGTCGCTCACGAGCGACAGCATACCATCAACTAAACGTACTATATAGAATAAGCAGTTCGCGTATAGTTAGTCTTGAGTGCTGGGTGCTGGGTGCTGCCGGTCGAGTGTCACGCGGATAGGACCCGGCCTGCCTCATCGCTCTGACCATCCGTCCTTCAGGAGGCTTCCATGCCAACACCCCATCGCTTGATCACCACTCGATTCGACGTCAGCAGCACCGCTGACGACGTCGTGGAGGGGCTCGACCTCACCGGCGTCCGCGCCATCGTCACCGGCGCATCGTCGGGGATCGGCGTGGAGACAGCCCGCTCCCTCGCGCGCGCCGGTGCTGAAGTCACCCTTGCGGTCCGCAACACCGACGCCGGCATCAAAACAGCCGAGGACATCGCACAGTCGACCGGCAACGGCAACATTCACGTCAGCGCACTCGATCTCGTCGACAGGTCCTCCATCGCCGAGTTCTCCAACCGGTGGACCGAACCGCTGCACGTCCTGATCAACAACGCCGGCGTCATCGTCAGCAACCTGATCCGAACCCCAGAGGGCTGGGAACTTCAATTCGCCACCAATCATCTCGGCCACTTCGCCCTGAGCCTCGGCTTGCACGAAGCCCTCGCCGCAGGCGCCCGCGAACGGGGCGGGGCCCGTATCGTCTCGCTCAGCTCCACGGCACATATGAGGTCGCCGGTCGTATTCGACGACATCCACTTCGAGCGGCGCGAATACGACCCTCAGGCCGCGTACGCGCAGTCCAAGACCGCCAACTCGCTCTTCGCGGTCGAAGCCTCGCGCCGCTGGGCCACCGACGGCATCGTCGCGAACGCAGTCAACCCCGGCGGCGTCTCTACGGGACTGCAAAGGGACTTCACACAAAAGCAAAAAGACTATCTGGCCGCGGCCGAGGCTTCCGGGGCCTTCGTCTACAAAACTGTCCAGCAGGGCGCCGCCACCACGCTCGTCGCGGCGGTCGCCCCCGAATTTGCCCACACCGGCGGCCACTACCTTGACGACGGACGCGAGGCCTACACGGCAGCCGACGATGCGGATCTGTTCGACCACAGCCACGGCGTCAAGGAATGGGCACTCGACCCCGGCGCCGCCCGGAAGCTATGGACGGTCTCAATGAACCTCATCGGGGACCCCGCAACACGCGAGACGCCCACGGCAGAGGGAACCACAGAAGACTGGCTCCGTTGAATCTCTCGATACGATCCGTCCAGGAGCGCTTCCCGCAACGCGACCACCGATGATCAGTCCCCATAAAACAATGCCGCTTCACTCACATGCCGTGAAGCGTTCCGCTCGTTGCCGCAGGGAAACGTCTGATGGAATCGGTCTATGAAGACACGAGGACATGACATAGAGGTCACGCCTATATCGGATCAGGTCGTGGTGCGGGTCAAGGACGTGGTTGTCGCGACCTCCTCCCGGCCGGTCGTGCTCACCGAGACGGGTTGTCCATCGCGGTACTACCTGCCGCCGGCGGACGTACATACGGATTTGCTCAGATCATCGACCACGACGTCGCACTGTCCGTTCAAGGGCGACGCCGTCTACTGGTCGGTTCAGACCGGTGACGGTGTGGCCGAGGACGTGGTCTGGTCTTACCCGGCGCCGTTCCCGAGGGTCGCGGAGATAGCCGGCCTGCTCGCCTTCTGGGCCGAGAAGGCAGGCGTCACCCTCGAGGTGAACGGGCAGGCCGGGTAGCGTCGCGGATTGTGATCGTCGCCACGCGCAACGGACTGCCCGCCCTGACGGCGCTGAACATCCGCTTCCATCGCAGATCGTGCGCTGATCCTGACTTGTCCCGAGGTCAAAAGTCGACCAGTTCGACGGTCACGGTCGCGATGTCGCCGACCTGGAGGGCTTCGGCCGTGCGGACGGCGCGCTTGATGGGCAGCGCGTAGCTGCCCTGCGCGGTGTCCGGGAAGATCGAGGTCGTCCATGTGGTGGCGCCGATCGTGACTCGCACCCGCAACGAACCGAAGCCGCGTCGCGGCCCGCGGGCCAAGTCCTGGATCTCCTCGGACGCCTCGGCCGGCAGACTGACGAACGTCCAACTGTCATCGCGCCGGGCATCCCATATCCACAGCTCGGCATCGAATACGACCACCACGAGCTCAGCATGACACGCGGGGCCGACAGTCCCTGGTCGTCCCGTCACCGCCGGGAGGCAGTCGACGACGCTGACCTGCCGCCGTTCCCGCCTGGCCAGGCGGTTGACCGCCCGTTGGCCTGAGGCTGCTGACAGCGCACTCTTCTGCCGCAGGTCGCGCGGCTGCCCAAGGTCCACGTGCCCGTGCGCCGTTGATCCTTTGAGAATCGCCAACTTCGATGAGACGGAGTTGTTTCCCAAACGGACAGACCGGTCAGCATCTGCCCCCGGTCCGAAATCGGCCAGCTGAACTGAAGGATCGAACCGTCTGGGACTGTGGAGAAGTCAGCCCAGCGCGGCCGCCTTGCGCAGCAGTACTGAGCGTTCGCGCTGGTTGGCGCACAGCCGGGCCGCTAGCTCCAGCTCGGCGCGCGCTTCCGGTCGCCGGCCGAGGCGGGCCAGCAGCTCCCCGCGTACGGTCGGAACCAAATGCGAACCGGGGAGCCGGTCCAAGGCGATCAGCTCGTCCACCATGGCCAGGGCTTGCGCCGGACCCGAGGCCA
>NZ_JALLPO010000022.1 GCF_023276435.1 Sphaerisporangium perillae | reverse complement strand
CGTCGTACGGCGGATGACCCGGCGAACGTTCGCCACGTTGCTCGACGTACAGCGGCGCCGACATCGCCGTACCGCGTCCCGCCGACGCGGCGCCGTGTTGATGACCGTCCTACCGGGCGAAACAGGGCCGTCGTACCGGAGGAACCAGGGGACCGCGACCGGGGGGAAGCTACCCAGCGAGATCCGCCCCGCGCGGTGGAGCGGGGGCTCGCCATACTGCGTCCCGACCACCTATGGCCGGGGACTCCCACACCGGGCCGCGTATCCTCCCCCGCCTGAAGGCAGGGCTCTCCACGCTTAAGGAGATTCGATGAACCGCCTGCGGCCCCGTCAGGAGACGGGAAGCCGGTCGGTGGCCTCGTCCAGGTGGTGGAGCAGCCGGGTGACCGCGGGGCGCGGGTCGCGCCCCGCGACGGTGGCCGCGAAGACCTGGCGTACCGGCGCGTCCTGCGTGTGCAGCCGCAGCAGGGCGACGTCGGCCGGTGTCGCGCGCACCGCGAGCGCCGGCATGAGGGCGACACCGAGACCGGCGGCCACGCAGCCGAGCTTGCCGGTCCAGTCGGCGACCACGATGTCGACCCGGGGATTGAAGCCCGCCGGGAAGTCGGCACGCATCAGCGTGTCCTCCGCGGTGGCCGAGCCGACGATGAAGGCGTCCTCGGCCAGGTCCGCGAGGCGTACGGTGCCCTTGCCGGCCAGCCGGTGGTCGTGCGGCACCGCGACCATCAGGTGTTCGTCGAGCAGGTGGCGCAGCTCGAACCTGGTGGCGTCGACCGGCCGGTCCGGTGACGCACTGACGACGGCCACGTCGGCCTCCCCGGCGCGGAGCCGGTCGAGCAGTTCCGGCGTGCGGCCCTCGACCAGGGACAGGACGACGCCGGGATGCGCCTCCCGGAACGCGGCCAGCGCCTGTGGCACGAGCCCGGCGACGGCGGTGGGAAATGCTCCGACCCGCAGCCGCCCGGCGCCCAGGCCGCGCAGCGCGTCGAGCTCCAGGCGCGCGGTGGCCAGCCGGTCGAGCACCGCCTCCGCGTGCGGGAGCAGGCACCGCCCCTCGTCGGTCAGCGCGACCCCGCGCGGCAGCCGGTCGAACAGCCGCGCGCCCGCCTGGACCTCGAGCGTGGCGATCTGCCGGGACACCGCCGACTGGGTGTAGCGCAGCGCCAGCGCCGCCGTGGTGATCGAGCCGTATCGGGCGACGGTCCGGAAGACCTCAAGGGATTCGACTTGCATGCGGCCATGCTAGTTAGGCATGTCGGATATGCCAGACATTCGCTGGTCGCGGGGCTTGTCGCTCCGTAGTGTCTTCGGCGGGTGATGGCGACGCGCCGTCCCCTCTTCTCCCCGTTCATGGCCAAGGAGCACCTCATGCGCATGACGCTGGACAACCCCGCGACCGTCGCCGCGCCATACGGCGACCGCTTCTCCCACGTCGCACGCCTCGACCTCGGCGGCGGGACGATGCTCGTACTCTCCGGGCAGGTCGCCGTCGACGACGCCGGGGAGGTCGTCGCCCCGGGCGACGTCACCGCCCAGTCGGAACGCGTCTTCGAGCTGATCGGATCCATCCTCGCCGCCCACGGGGCGACCTTCTCGGACGTGATGCACATCCGCACCTTCATGACCGACCTCGGCGACCTGCCGGGCTACGGCGCGGTGCGCCAGCGCGCGTTCCGCGACACGCCGCCGCCCGCGAGCACCACCGTGGAAGTGAGCCGGCTCTTCCTCCCCGGCGCGGTCCTGGAGGTGGAGATCACCGCCTTCGTCCGGACGGACGCCCCCGGCACATGACGGCGGGCGGCCCCGGGGATTCCGTGCCTGACACCGTGCCCGGAGCCTGCCTGCGGGACGATCCGCGACGCGGCACGAGGGCGGGCCGGAGCCTCGGCGACCGAGCGATCCGGACCCGCGTGCCGCACACGTCAGCGGCGGGCGGACGCCGAGAGGGTCGCGTACACGATGATGTTGTCGGTGTAGCTGTGCGCCTTGGGGTTGAAGACCCCGCCACAGGTGATCAGCCGCAGGCTCGGCCGGTCGACGTGCCCGTACACGCGCTTCGTCGGGAACCGGTTCTTGCTCGCCTGCTCCGCGCCGTCGACCGTGAACTCCGCCGTGGAACCGTCCTGCCGGACCACCGTCACCTTGTCACCGCGCTTCAGTTCACGCAGCCGGCTGAACACCGCCGGGCCACCGCGGGTGTTCACATGACCGAGGATCACCGCCGGACCCATCTCACCGGGGGCGGGTCCGAGCCGGTACCAGCCCGCCAGCTTCGGCCGGCTCAGCGGCGGCACCTCGATCTCGCCGTTCTTCTCCACCCCGACCGACGTCAGCGGCGCGTTCACGCCGATCCCGGGGATGCGGATCCTCGTCGGCGCGGACTTGGGGAGCGGAGTCACCGGCACGGCTGCGGGGGACGGCGGCGACGCGGCCGGTGCGGCCTCGACGAGGGGGGCGTTCACTCCCCCCGGGCCGACCGTCGCCACGCCGCCTGCCGCCGCCGGGTCGGTACCGGGGTCGATGGCGGGCGAGCCGTCCTGGGGCGGGTCGCCGGTGACGTCGACCGGGGCCACCTGGGCCGTGAACGGCGTCGGTTCCGCGCCGGCCGCCGATGCGGCGTCCTGCGCGGGCGAGAGGTAGGCCAGCGTGCCGGCCATCACGGCTCCGATCCCCGCGAGGGACCCGACCGTCAGCGCCACCGGGAGCAGGGCCCTCTTCCATGATCTACGAGCGCCCGAAGCGTCGTCACCCGTGGCCTTGGGGCCGGGTGGTTCCGGCGCGCTCAACCCGCGTTCCCTCGGCCCAGGGTCCTGTGCGCCGCGCGGCGGCGTCTGAGCGCGAGACCGCCCACCAGCCCGCCCAGCGTCAGCGCGGTGCCGTACCCGATCAGGGCCGGGGCCGAGGTGTCGTGCTCCGGAGCCTCACCCGTATGCGCTCCGCCCTTCGGCGTCACCCGCACCTGAGGAGTCGTACTGGGCTTCGGCTTCTTGGTGGTCTTCGTCGCCTTGGGCGTCGGGCTAGCGGTAGCCGTAGGAGCCCCATGCCCAGATCCGTCCCCTGGAACAATGACTACCCCCCGAACCGAGTCATCCCCATCAGTGACCTGCCCGTTCCCCCCGGTCCCGTTGTTGTCGTTACCGCCATTGTTGGAGGCTGGCAGGACGTCCACGGTCGCAAGGCTGGCTTCTCCCATGTATTTGCATGTGGTTTTGAAGTACTTCGGAGGGCTCTTGAGGACGCCGGTGATCAAATTGAAGCGGTCCATGACCATATACGGACCCTCACCCTGGACATCTGGCACCTTCTCGAACGTGACCGTATGCCGGTCATACGGCAGATCGGTCTTTGACCACAGGAGCTGCTGAGTCAACGGATGCTCATGGGGAACGCCTTTCGCATAGGCGTTCACCACGGTCACGTCGGTTCCGTTTGACGGGTCGACCGAGATCCGCACTTTTCCCATGTTGTCGGCTTGCTCGGCGAGGAACTCGATACCGGTCCCCACAAAAGTGACCGTCGCCTTGGCATCGACATCGGTGGCGGCGTGCACGTCCTCGTCATGGTCGCCCAGCCCCGCGCGGTTGCCCGCGTACACCCAATCACCAGCGTAAGTGATCGGCCCCTGCTCCAGATTCGTCGGTTCTTTCAGGTTGGCCGTGTCATTGATAGGGACTGTCTCCGCAGGAGGAGTGAAATCGAACACCAGGTCTCGGGGTGTGATGGAAAGCTTGCCTTCTTTAGAAGTGGCGACCGAACCTGAGATGGCAGCAGGCAATTCCAGAATGGCACCGGGACCGAGTTCGCCCTCGTCCTTGCTGCCTGTGGAATCGAGTTGGCCCTGCCAAAGACCGGTCACGTCGACGGTGCCGGTGACCGAGAGCCGGCCCCCTGCCGCGAGCTTCGCGGATGACACCAGCGGGGACTGACCCAGAACCGTCCACTCCAGCGGTATGCGTTCGCCCACATGCACCGTCTTGGGGACCGAGACTTCTACTTCGATCTTTCGGGGCTGCGGCGCCGGCAGAAAAGCACCGTTACTGCACGTGTACTGGAATCTGTAGGAGGTCGTATCGGCTGCACTCGGAGCTGCCGGGAGGGCTACAAAGCTCGCAGAGGCGGCTAAGCCCACCGCCGCCAGTGATCTGCGAGTTCTGGAACTCCACCCGTTCACGTCGCCTCCGATCACCCCGCGGCCCGTGGCGGGCCGAGGTAGATCGTATGACTTTCAACACTTATGGCGGGCTTACGGATGAGCCGATGATGCGGAACGTGGCTGATTTGTGACGTAGCGGGGTGTACCTGGAGGCAAGGGGTGCCATGCCCCGCCGAGCACCAGAATCGTATTCTGGTGCCGTACCCCCAAGGAGGAAGAGAATGCAGCGAGACCTCTTCGAGGAGGAGCATCTGCTCTTCCGCGAGACCGTGCGCGAGTTCATGACCCGCGAGGTCGCACCGCACCACGCGCAGTGGGAGAAGGACGGGATCATCCCGCGCGAGGTGTGGAAGAAGGCCGGTGAGCTGGGGATATTCGGCTTCTCGGTTCCCGAGGAGTACGGCGGCTCCGGGATCACCGACTTCCGCTACAACGCGGTCATCGTCGAAGAGATCATGAGGTTCGGTGCGACCGGTCTCGGCTTCGGGCTGCACAACGACATCATGGCTCCGTACATGGTCGATCTCACCAACGACGAGCAGAAGCAGCGCTGGCTCCCCGGCTTCGCCTCGGGCGAGCTGATCACGGCGATCGGCATGACGGAGCCCGGCGCCGGCAGCGACCTGCAGGGCATCAAGACGTCGGCGGTCCTCGAGGGCGACCACTACGTCGTCAACGGGCAGAAGACGTTCATCACGAACGGCATCAACTCCGACCTGGTCGTGGTCGTGGCCAAGACCGACCCGTCGGCGGGGGCGCGTGGCACCACGCTCATGGTCGTCGAGCGCGGAATGGACGGCTTCTCCCGGGGCCGCAACCTGGACAAGATCGGCATGCACGCGCAGGACACCGCCGAGCTGTTCTTCGAGAACGTCCACGTCCCGGTGGCCAACCGTCTCGGCGAGGAGGAGGGGCAGGGCTTCTTCCAGCTCATGGCGAACCTTCCGCAGGAGCGGCTGTCGATCGCGGTGGCGGCGGTGGCGGCGGCGGAGTCGGTGCTGGAGACGACCATCGAGTACTGCAAGACCCGCAAGGCGTTCGGCCGGAACATCGGCGCCTTCCAGAACACCCGCTTCGTCATCGCCGAGCTGTCGACCGAGGTGGAGATCGCCCGCCACTACGTGGACAAGTGCATCCGCGCGCTCAACGCCAAGGAGCTCACGGTCGTGGACGCCGCGAAGGCAAAGTGGTGGACGACGGAGCTCCAGCACAAGGTCATCGACCGTTGCCTCCAACTGCACGGCGGGTACGGGTACATGACGGAGTATCCGGTCGCGAAGGCGTGGATGGACAGCCGCGTGCAGACCATCTACGGCGGCACGACCGAGATCATGAAGGAGATCATCGGCCGCTCCTTCGGCTTCTGAGCGACCCGTACGACCGGCGGCCGGTCGACCCGTATCTGAGGAGTGCGGATGGCCGACGTCATCTTCGTGGCCCTGACGATCGCCGTCTTCGCGATCGTCAGGCTGGTCGTGAGCGCGGTGGAGCGCCTGTGAGCGCCGTCAACGCCGCCGGCCTGGTGGTGGCCGCCGCCCTGGTGGTCTTCATGGTCGTGGCCCTGCTGTTCGCCGAGCGCTTCTGATGAGCGCGACCACCGCCGGGGTCCTCTTCATCGCCTCGCTGATCATCGCCCTGGCGCTCTCCCATCGCCCGCTGGGCGACTACATGTACCGGGTCTACACCGGCACCCGGCACAGCCTCGTCGAGCGCGGCGTCTACCGCCTGATCGGCGTGCATCCCGGCGCCGAGCAACGATGGGCCGTCTACGCCCGCAGCCTGCTGGCGTTCTCCGTGGTCTCCGTCCTCGCGCTGTACGGCCTGCAGCGCCTCCAGGACAGGCTGTTCCTCGGCCTGGGCCTCCCCCCGGTGCCCGACCACGTCGCCTGGAACACGGCGGTCAGCTTTGTGACCAACACCAACTGGCAGGCCTACGCGGGGGAGTCCACGATGGGCTACCTGGTGCAGATGGCCGGGCTGGCCGTGCAGAACTTCGTCTCGGCCGCGGTGGGCATGGCGGTGGCCATGGCGCTCGTACGCGGCTTCGCCAGGAACCGGACCGAGCTGCTCGGCAACTTCTGGGTCGATCTGGTGCGCGGCACGCTGCGCATCCTGCTGCCGATCGCCTTCGTCGCCGCGCTGGTCCTGGTGGCGGGCGGCATCGTGCAGAACTTCGCCGCGCCGCACGAGGTCACCACGCTGACCGGCGGCACCCAGCTCATCCCCGGCGGGCCCGTGGCCGGCCAGGAGGCCATCAAGGAGCTGGGCACCAACGGCGGCGGCTTCTACAACGTCAACTCGGCGCACCCGTTCGAGAACGCCACGGGCTGGACCAACTGGCTGGAGGTCTTCCTGCTCCTGGTGATCCCGTTCGCGCTGCCGCGGACCTTCGGCAGGATGGTCGGCCAGCTCCGCCAGGGCCGGGCGATCCTGGCCGTGATGGCCGTGATCGCCCTGGCGAGCGTCGTGCTGACCAACGTGTTCGAGCTGGCCGGTGAGGCGACCGTGCCACAGGCCGTGGGCGCGGCCATGGAGGGCAAGGAGGTCCGGTTCGGCGTCCCCGGCTCCGCCACGTTCGCCGCCCCGACCACGCTGACCAGCACGGGCGCGGTCAACTCCGCCCACGATTCCTTCACGCCGCTCGGCGGGATGATGACGCTGTTCAACATGATGCTGGGCGAGGTCGCGCCCGGCGGCACCGGCTCGGGCCTGTACGGGATGCTGATCCTCGCGGTGATCACGGTGTTCGTGGCCGGGCTCATGGTCGGCCGCACGCCCGAGTACCTCGGCAAGAAGATCGGCGCGCGGGAGATCAAGCTGGCGTCGCTGTACTTCCTGGTCACTCCCGCTCTGGTGCTGAGCGGTACGGCCCTGGCCATGGGCTCGCCCGAGCAGCGGGCCGCCATGCTGAACAGCGGCCCGCACGGCTTCTCCGAGGTCCTGTACGCCTTCACCAGCGTCTCGAACAACAACGGCTCGGCCTTCGGCGGCCTGACCGCCGGGACCCCCTGGTACGACGTGGCGCTCGGGCTGTGCATGGTGCTGGGCCGGTTCCTGCCGATCGTCTTCGTGCTCGCCCTGGCCGGCTCCCTGGCGCGGCAGGCCCCCGTCCCCGCGTCGGCGGGCACGCTGCCGACCCACCGGGCGCAGTTCGTCGGCATGGTCGTCGGCGTCACGATCATCCTGGTCGCCCTGACGTTCCTCCCCGCGCTGGCGCTCGGACCGCTCGCAGAAGGACTTTCCTGACATGCCGCCCTCTGTGCTCGGCACCTCGAGCCGTACGCTCGGCAACGGCGGCAAGGTCGGCGCCGGCGTGCTCGATCCCCGCCAGCTCTACACGTCGCTGCCCGGCGCGTTCCGCAAGCTGAACCCGTTCACGCTGTGGCGCAACCCCGTCATGCTGGTCGTCGAGATCGGCGCGGCCTTCAGCACCGTCCTCGCGATCGAGGACCCGTCGGTCTTCGCCTGGGCGATCGTCCTCTGGCTATGGCTGACGGTCCTGTTCGCCAACCTGGCCGAGGCCGTGGCCGAGGGCCGGGGCAAGGCGCAGGCCGCCACGCTGCGCGCGGCCAAGCGCGGCACCACCGCCCGGCGGCTCACCGAATGGGAGCCGGGGCACGAGAAGGTCTCCTTCGAGACCGTCAGCGCGGCCGACCTGGCTCGGGGCGACCTCGTCATCGTCGAGGCCGGACAGATCATCCCGGGCGACGGCGACGTGGTGGAGGGCATCGCCAGCGTGGACGAGTCCGCCATCACCGGCGAGTCCGCCCCGGTGATCCGCGAGTCCGGCGGTGACCGCTCGGCGGTGACCGGCGGCACCAAGGTGCTGTCGGACCGGATCATCGTGCGGATCACCCAGAAGCCGGGCGAGAGTTTCGTCGACCGCATGATCGCCCTGGTCGAGGGCGCCAGCAGGCAGAAGACCCCCAACGAGGTCGCGCTGAACATCCTGCTGGCCGCGCTGACGATCGTCTTCCTGATCGCGACCGTCACCATGCAGCCGATGGCCATCTACGCCAGGAACACCAACCCCGGCATCCCGGACTCGCTCGCCCTGACCGCCGACGGTGTCAGCGGGATCGTGCTGGTGTCGCTGCTGATCTGCCTGATCCCCACCACGATCGGGGCGTTGCTGTCGGCGATCGGCATCGCCGGCATGGACCGGCTCGTCCAGCGCAACGTGCTCGCCATGAGCGGCCGCGCGGTCGAGGCGGCCGGAGACGTGAGCACCCTGCTGCTGGACAAGACCGGCACCATCACCTTGGGCAACCGCCAGGCCGCCGAGTTCGTGCCGGTCGCGGGGGTCGAGGAGATGGAGCTGGCGCTCGCGGCGCAGCTGTCCAGCCTCGCGGACGAGACCCCCGAAGGGCGTTCGATCGTGGTGTTCGCCAAGCAGGCCCACGGGCTGCGCGAGCGCGCGCCGGGCGAGCTGGCCCACGCCTCCTGGGTGCCCTTCACCGCCCAGACCCGCATGTCCGGGGTCGACATCGACGGCCGCGAGGTGCGCAAGGGCGCCGCGACCGCGGTGATGAAGTGGGTGCGCGACCACGGCGGCCACCCCACCGAGGACGTCGGCCACCTGGTCGACGGCATCTCCGGCTCCGGCGGCACCCCTCTGGTCGTCGGCGAGGTCGCCGACGGCACGGCCCGGGTGCTCGGCGTGATCCACCTCAAGGACGTCGTCAAGCAGGGCATGCGCGAACGGTTCGACCACATGCGCCGGATGGGCATCCGCACTGTCATGATCACGGGGGACAACCCGCTGACCGCGAGGGCCATCGCCGATGAGGCCGGCGTGGACGACTACCTCGCCGAGGCGACCCCCGAGGACAAGCTCGCCCTGATCAGGCAGGAGCAGCAGGGCGGCCGGCTGGTCGCGATGACCGGCGACGGCACCAACGACGCCCCCGCCCTGGCCCAGGCCGACGTCGGCGTCGCGATGAACACCGGCACCTCGGCCGCCAAGGAGGCCGGGAACATGGTCGACCTGGACTCCAACCCCACGAAGCTCATCGAGATCGTCCAGATCGGCAAGCAGCTGCTCATCACGCGCGGGGCGCTGACGACGTTCTCCATCGCCAACGACATCGCCAAGTACTTCGCGATCATCCCCGCGATCTTCGCGGTGGTCTATCCCGGCCTGGACGTGCTGAACGTCATGCGCCTGGCGAGCCCGCAGTCGGCGATCCTGTCCGCGGTCATCTTCAACGCGATCATCATCGTCGCGCTGATCCCGCTGGCCATGCGCGGTGTCCGATACAAACCCTCCAGCGCCTCCGCGCTGCTCAGCCGCAATCTCTACGTTTACGGGCTCGGTGGCGTCATCGCGCCGTTCATCGGCATCAAGCTCATCGACCTGCTCGTCCGAACGCTCCCGGGGATGTCGTAGATGGAACACATGCCGAGCTGGGTCCGCCAGCACATGGCCGCCGCGCGTGCCGTGATCGTCCTGACGCTGCTGCTCGGCGCGGTGTACCCCCTCGCCGTCACCGGCGTCGCCCAGGCCCTGTTCCACGCCAGGGCCGGCGGGTCGCCGGTCGAGAGCGGCGGCCGGGTCGCCGGCAGCGCGCTCATCGGCCAGTCCTTCACCGGCGGGGACGGCGCCCCGATCGGGAAGTACTTCCAGAGCCGCCCGTCCGCAGCCGGGAAGGGCTACGACCCGGCCGCGAGCAGCGCGAGCAACCTGGGGCCCGAGGACGTCCTGGACGTCCTGCCGGTCCCGGGCGCCACCAAGGGCAGGCAGTCGCTGCTCACCCGGGTCTGCGCCCGCTCCCAGGCGGCCGGCCGGCTGGAGGGCGTCTCCGGCGCCCGCCCGTACTGCACCCCTGACGGCGTCGGCGCGGTGCTGAAGGTCTTCCCGGCCGTCGGCGCGCCGGCCCGCGCGGTCAGCGTCAACCAGGCCTGCCCGGCCACGCCGTTCGTCACCCGCTACCAGGGGGTGACGGTGGAGTGCGGCAGGCCGGGTGAGGACTACGCCGCCGGCCGTACCGTCCCGGTGCGCGGCGACGCGAAGGCCGTGGTGCCCGCCGACGCGGTCACCGCGAGCGGCTCGGGGCTGGACCCGCACATCTCCCCCGCCTACGCCGCGCTGCAGGCCCCGCGCGTCGCCCGGACGCGCGGCCTCCCCCTGGCCGAGGTCCAGGCGCTCGTCAGGCGGCACACGACCGGTCGTAGCTTGGGCTTCATAGGCGAGCCAGGCGTCAACGTGCTCGAACTCAACCTGGCACTCGACGGGAGATGATGGCGATGAGGGCCGCATTCGGACAGGCCCTACCGCTGCCGGGAGCGTGAACGATGGACACGGTACGCGGGCGCCTGCGGGTCTACCTGGGGGCCGCCCCCGGCGTCGGCAAGACCTACGACATGCTCTGCCAGGGCCGCCGAGCCCTGGCACGCGGCCGGGACGTGGTGGTCGGCCTGGTGGAGACGCACGGCCGCGCCCGGACCGCCGAACTGCTGGAGGGCATGGAGGTGCTCCCCCGCAGGACGCTGTCCTACCGGGGAAGCACCTTCACCGAGCTGGACGTGGACGCGGTGATCGCCCGCAAGCCGAAGATCGTCCTGATCGACGAGCTGGCGCACACCAACGTGCCGGGCTCGCGCAACGCCAAGCGCTGGCAGGACCTCGAGGAGATCCTGGACGCCGGCATCGACGTGATCTCCACTGTGAACATCCAGCACCTGGAGTCGCTCAACGACGTCGTCGAGCAGATCGCCGGGGTGCCGCAGCGCGAGACCGTCCCCGACGAGGTGGTCCGGCAGGCCGACCAGGTCGAGCTGGTCGACATGTCCCCCGAGGCGCTGCGCCGCCGGCTGGCCCACGGCAACGTCTACCCGCCCGAGAGGATCGACGCCGCCCTGTCCAACTACTTCCGCGAGGGCAACCTGACCGCGCTGCGCGAACTCGCGCTGCTCTGGGTCGCGGGCAAGGTGGACGAGCAGCTGGAGCGCTACCGCGCCGACCACGGCATCGCCGGCACCTGGGAGACCCGCGAGCGGGTCGTGGTCGCGCTGACCGGCGGCCCGGAAGGCGACACGCTCGTACGGCGGGCCGCGCGCATCGCCGCCCGCACCAAGGGCGCCGACCTGCTGGCGGTCCACGTCACCCGCTCCGACGGTCTCACCGGCGCCGATCCAGCCCACCTGGCCCGGCAGCGCGCCCTGGTGGAGAGCATGGGCGGCAGCTACCACCAGGTGGTGGGCGAGGACGTCTCGCGCGCCCTGCTGGACTTCGCCGGCGGCGTCAACGCCACCCAGCTGGTGCTGGGCGCCTCCCGCCGGGGCCGCTTCGCCCAGTTGCTGTCGCCGGGCGTCGGGGTGACCACGACCGCGCGGTCCGGCACCGTCGACGTCCACATGATCACCCACGAGGAGATCAGCAAGGGCCGGCTGCGGGCGCCGCGCTCCCGTGCCGCGCTCACCCGCAGGCGGCGGCTGGCCGGGTGGGCGCTGGCCCTCGCCGGTATGCCCGCCCTGGCCGCGGCGCTGGTCCCCATGCGCGATGTGCTGACACTGCCCAGCGAGATCCTGCTGTTCCTGCTGATGGTCGTCGGCGTCGCCGTCATCGGCGGCACCTGGCCGGCGATCACCGCGGCGGTGGGCGGATTCGCGCTGCTCAACTGGTACTTCACCCCGCCTCTGCACACGCTGACCGTGTCCGAGCCGGAGAACCTGTTCGCACTCCTCACCTTCGTGGTGGTCGCGGCCACGGTCAGCGCCATCGTGGACCTGGCGGCCCGCCGTACCCGGGAGGCCGCCCGGGCCGGCGCCGAGGCGGAGGTGCTGTCCACGCTCGCCGGGCACGTGCTGCGCGGAGAGGCCGCGCTGCCGTCCCTGCTGGCCCGGCTGCGCGAGACCTTCGCCCTGACCTCGGTCACCCTCCTGGAACGGACCGGGCCGCCGGGGCCCGACGACCGCTCCGACACGCGGGCATGGAGGATCGTCGCCACGTCCGGCGGGCCGCCCTGTGCCAGCCCGGACGCCGCCGACACCGACGTGGTCATCGACGAGCACCTGGTGCTCGCGGCTCGGGGGCAGCTGCTGGACGCCTCCGACCGCCGGGTCCTGGAGGCGTTCGCCGCCGAGGCCGCCGTCGCCCTCCGCCAGGAACGCCTGCGCCAGGAGGCCGAAGCGGCCAAGCCGCTGGCCGAGGCCGACAAGATGCGCACCGCCCTGCTGGCCGCCGTCAGCCATGACCTGCGCACCCCGCTCGCCTCGGCCAAGGCGGCGGTGGACAGCCTGCGCGGAACGGAGATCGACTGGTCCCCGCAGGACCGCGCCGAGCTGCTGGCCACCGCCGGCGAATCCCTGGACACGCTCGACCGGCTGGTGGCCAACCTGCTCGACATGAGCCGCCTGCAGGCCGGAGTGCTCGGCCTGACCCTCCAGCCCATGGCCGTGGAGGAGATCATGCCGCGGGCCGTCCGCGATGTGGGGCCGTTCGGCGACCGCATCGAGGAGGACCTCCCGGTGGACCTCCCCGAGATCGTCGCCGACGCCGCCCTGCTCGAGCGCATCCTGGTCAACCTGCTGTCGAACGCCGTGCGCTACAGCCCGCCGGAGCACAAGGTGCTGGTCACCGCCAGCCGGTACGGTGATCATGTGGAGATCCGCGTGATCGACCGCGGTCCCGGCATCCCGCGCGGGGCCCACGACCGGGTCTTCCTGCCGTTCCAGCGCCTGGGCGACCGCGACAACCATTCCGGCGTCGGCCTGGGCCTCGCGCTCGCGCGCGGGCTGGCCGAGGCCATGGGCGGCACGCTCGTTCCCGACGAGACCCCAGGAGGCGGCCTCACCATGATCCTCTCCATGCCCGTCTCGCCGGCCTCGGGAGCGATGTACGCCGAGGAGGACCGATGACGCGCCTCCCCCTGCCCATCTCACCGGCCCCAGCGGCGACGCGCACCGGGGAGGACCGATGACGCGGGTCCTGGTCGTCGACGACGAGCCGCAGCTCCTGCGGGCCCTGCGCATCAACCTGCTCGCCCGCCACTACGAGGTCGCGGTGGCCGGCGACGGTGGCACCGCTCTGCGCGAGGCCGCGCAGTTCCATCCCGACGTGGTCCTGCTGGACCTGGGCCTGCCCGACCTCGACGGGGTGGAGGTGATCCACGGCCTGCGCGGCTGGACCCGCGTGCCGATCGTCGTGCTGTCGGGCCGGGCCGGCAACCAGGACAAGATCGAGGCGCTGGACGCCGGCGCCGACGACTACGTCACCAAGCCGTTCGACATCGAGGAGCTGTTCGCCCGCATCCGGGCCGTCACCCGGCGTTCGGCGGCGCATGGGGAGGAGCCGGCGCGGATCCGCATCGGCGACCACATGGTCGACCTGACCACCAAGACGGTCTCGGGGAACGTGCGCCTGACCCCCACCGAGTGGCACATGCTGGAGCTGCTGCTGCGCAACCCGGGCAAGCTCGTCAGCCAGCGCCAGATCCTCGCCGAGGTGTGGGGCGCCGCCTACGCCAAGGAGACGCACTACCTGCGCCAGTACATGGCCCAGCTGCGCAGGAAGCTGGAACGCGACCCCGCCCGCCCGGTGCACCTGATCACCGAACCGGGCATGGGCTACCGCTTCACCCCCTGAACGGCGCGGCGGGACACGGCATATGAGCCCGCGCCCGCCGGGAATCCGCCGCATACTGGTCAGCGGAAGCCCTCCCGCGACGGCGCCACAGAACGGCCGGCGCGGGCTCCGGGCAGCGGGATCGATCGCGGAGGCGATGGCGATGGACAACGGCGGGCTGATCCTGCTGATCTTCCTGGCGTTCCTGTTCGCGTGGCTGCTCAACCGCGTACGCAAGGCGCTGCGGTTCGGGCCGGTGGCCTACGCCGGAGTGATGATCACCTTCGCCATCGTGGTGCTCGCCCTCTACACCCAGACCCAGCGCTGAGAGCCGCGCCGCCCTGAGCCTCCGCTAGTGGGAACTGCCCTCTAGCAGCACCCGGGCGACCAGTTCGGGGTCGTCGCTCATCGGGACGTGGCCGCAGCCTCGAAGCAGCTTCACCCGTTGCTCCGACCACTTCGCGGCCCGTACGGCCTGCCGCCGGAGCAGGAGCCGGTCGTGCTCGCCCCAGGCGATCGTGATCGGCACCTTCGGCCGGCCCGGAGGGACGACCGCGCGGAACGAGCGAAGCGTCTCGTCGAAACCGACCGCGTCGCGAAGCGCCCGGCCACCCGCGATCACCGCTTCGGGGGTCATCCGCGCGGGGCGGGCGACGATGAACCCCATCGACATCGTCCGGCCCACCGCCGACCTGGCCAGTGCCTCCGTGCGCTCGGGCGGCATCGTCCGGGTGAGCCCGCGCAGGGCCAGCAGCATGGCCTGCGCCAGCCTGGCCTCGGACGGCACCCAGAACCCGGCCGGTGACAGCGCCGTGGCCGTACGCACGACGCCGCGGGCGGCCAGCGTCAGCGCGACGTAGCCGCCCAGGGAGTTGCCCGCCACGTGCGGGTCGCGTACCCCGAGGTGCGCGCAGAACGACTCGACGGCGTCGGCGAGGGTCTCGGGGGTGTACGGCGTCCCCGCCGGAAGCGGCGGGGAGACGCCGAACCCGGGGAAGTCGACGGCGATCACGTCACGCGATCGGGCCAGCAGGTCGATGACCGGCTCCCATGCCTGCCAGTGATGACCTATGCCGTGCAGCAGCACCAGAGGCGGGCCGTCGCCGCGCCGCTCGAAGGCCAGTTCCATGCGCCCGAGTCAAACACCCATTGCCTTACCTGTCACCGGTCATTTCTTTGCATGTCCGGATATCGACAAGCGTGGCTCTCGTCCGTCAGCCGGTGGTCACGGGCTCCTGGAGTTCGGTGACCCACTCGTCCGTGTTCTCGCCGACCTCGAGGTAGAGCTCACGGTTGTACCCGGCCGAGCGGTACCCGTGGGCGTCGATCCAGCGGGCCAGGGTCTGGACCGACGGCATGACGTCGTCCATCGAGCCGAGAGGGCGACCGGTGAAAGAGGAGGTCAGCGCCCTCGGGTCGGGATTTCGAACCAGACGGCCTTGCCCTCTTTGGTGGGGCGGGAGCCCCAGCGCCTGGCGAGCTGGTCGACGAGGTAGAGGCCCCGGCCGCCCTCGTCGTTCTCTCCGGCGCTGCGGATGCGGGGCAGGCGCAGGTCCTGGTCGAAGACCTCGACCCAGATGGACTCCTCGCCCCTGCGCAGCCGGAGCGTGAACTCCTTCTCGTTGACGATCTCGTTGTCGAAGCCGGGCACGTCCCAGGACTCGTCGAACGGCAGCGGCGGCCCGTCCAGGACCAGCTCCCTGCGGGGGACGGAGGCGCTGGCGGCGTGCAGCACGACGTTGGTGACGACCTCGGAGACCAGCAGGCAGGCCAGCTCGACGCGCTCGTCGGGGACCCCCCAGGTGGCGAAGGCCTCCGACGCCATGCGCCGGGCCTCGCCCACCATGATCGGCTGAGCGGGGAAGGTGCGCTCCTCGAACTTCAGCTCCTTGCCCGCGGAGCGGATCACCAGGATCGCCATGTCGTCGTCGATCTCGCCGGGGACGGCGACCGTGGCGGCGTCGGCGATGCGCTCGACGGTGTCGGCCGAGGCCTTGGCGACCTCCTCGCACAGGATGCGCAGGGTCTCGTCGTCGTTGAGCGGCGACTCGCCGGACTCGCGGACGGGACGGCGGTCGACCAGGCCGTCGGTGTAGAGCAGGAGCGCGGCCCCGGGTGGCAGGACGCGGCTCTCCTCCTTGTACACGAGGTCGGCGTGCATGCCCTTGGCGTTGACGCCGAGCGGCTGGCCGACCTCGGAGATGTCCAGCTCGGTGACCACGCCGTCGACGATCAGCAGGGGCGGGGAGTGGCCGGCGTTGGCGAACGACAGCTGGCGCGACCACGCGTCGTACACGAGGTACTGGCAGGTGACGATCGGCGGGGTGCTGACGTCGGCGCCGTAGTCGTCGTGCTCGGGCGCGGCGATGATGCGCGTCCACTCGTTGAGCCGGGCCAGGATGTCGGCCGGGGACTTGTCGTCCTGGGCGAAGGCGCGCAGCGCGGCCCTGAGCTGGCCCATGACGGCGGCGGCCTTGGCTCCGCGGCCCTCGACGTCGCCGATCACGATGCCGACCCGGCCGGCCGACAGCGGGATCACGTCGTACCAGTCGCCGCCCACCTGGGTCTGGATGCCCTGGCCGTGCGAGGCGAGCGGGGCGGCGGGGTAGTAGCGGACCGCGATGTCCAGGCCGTCGAGCTGCGGAAGCTCGCGCGGCAGGAGGTACTTCTGGAAGGACTCGGCGGTGTGCCGCTCCTCCTCGAACAGCAGCGCGTTGTCGACGGCTATCGCGACCCTGGTGGCGATGGCGCCGACGAAGTCACGGTCGAAGGCGTCGTAGTGCGGCGAGCGCCGGTCGGTGAGGTTGGACATGCCGAGGTACATCAGGCCGAGGGTCTCGCCGCGCGCGCACAGCGGCGCGACGATGGCCGAGGTCATGCCGATCTCGCCGCAGAGCCTGCTGCTGCCCTCGCCGGGCGAGGGGTAGCTGTTCTGCGCGAAGTCCTCGACGATGATGGTCTCCTGGCGGCGGAGAGCGATCTCGGCGTAGTGACCGGCCGGGTAGTGGATCTCCGAGCCGACGGGGCGCCAGGTGTCCGGTGGAGGTGTCCAGCCCTGCACGTGGGTGGAGACCTTGCGGATGAGCCGGTCGCCCTCGGTCAGCTCGATGAAGCAGTGGTCGGCGAACTGGGGCACCAGCATCTCGGCGACGCGGTTGAGCGTCTCTTCGACGTACAGGGAGCTGGCGAGCCGTTCTCCGATGCGCTCCAGGAGGCCGAAGCGGTCCTTCTCGCGCTCGTTGCTGCGCATCGCCTCGCGGGCGGTGATGACGATGCCGGTGACCGAACCGGAGGGATGCCGCAGGGGGACGGCCTGTGCCCGGACGTAGATGATGGTGCCGTCGGCGCGCACCACGTCGAAGGTGCCCTCCCAGACCCCGCCCTTGAGGACGTGCTTGGCCAGCTCGACGGCCAAGGGGTGGTCCTTCTCCATGATGCCTAAGGAAAGGACGGTCTGGTCGGCGCCCGCGGGCCGGTCGGGGCGGCCGAACAGCCGCTCGGCGAACGGGTTCCAGTAGAGGACATTGCTGAAGCGGTCGGTGACCACGACGCCCATCTCGGCATGGTCGAGGACCGACTCCGGCGTAAGGTGATCGGCCGCGTCCTGGGAGAGATCCCCCCATCGCTTCATCTGGCGGCCACCCCTCGAAGGGGGTCATACGCAAAGACGACCACGTGCGCTCCTGCAGCAGCCTCGGCGGCTAGGCGGTGTCTACCCGGAGGCCCCGGGAAGGCGGGGTTGTGGGACAAGGGAAAGTGGAACCCCCCACTGGGATGCAACCGAACACGCCCTGACCGGTCAGCGTTTGGAGACGAAGACATGCGCGGCGACATCACGCGGGAACTCCGCGGGAATGTTGTGCGCTTCATCGTCACCTGTCACCCGTACACCGTCGTCGCTCGCCGCGAGCGTCACCTCGCGTCCGGGTTGTATCCCAACTTGCTTGAGTTTAAGCATCACAGCGGGATCACTTTGCACTTGTTCGCTAATTCGCCGCACGACTACGGGTATGTCTCTGGGTCCGGCAAGATCCGCCATCGCCGAGATCACCTCATCGGCGGACGGATCGGGCTTTTTGACCCCCAGCTCGTCCAGACCCGGGATGGGGTTGCCATGGGGGCAGCTGACCGGGTTGTCGAGCAGGCTGACAAGGCGCGCCTCCACCGACTCGGACATGACGTGCTCCCAGCGGCAGGCCTCGACGTGCACGTCTTCCCAGGGGAGACCGATGACCTGGGTGAGAAGGCACTCGGCCAGGCGGTGCTTGCGCATCACGCGGGTGGCGAGCGTGCGCCCGAGGTCGGTCATGGTCAGGTGGCGGTCACCTTCGACACGGACAAGGCCGTCACGCTCCATGCGAGCCACCGTCTGGCTGACCGTCGGGCCGCTCTGCTGCAGCCGCTCGGCGATGCGGGCGCGGAGAGGTGTGATCCCCTCCTCCTCCAACTCGAAGATGGTGCGGAGGTACATCTCGGTGGTGTCGATCAGGCCGTGTGCGGTCAAGGCTCCTCCCCTCCAAGTATCGATGCTACGTCCGGCTCCCGCAGGTGACAGTCCTGTCCAGACAGGCTGAGGGTGCTCTCCACGGGGAAACGGATTGGCGTCCGATCAGAGCTTACGCAGACCTACCGACACAACGGTTCGAGACGGGGAACGACGACCGCGGCAGCGGAAGCACGTGACTCCTCCTCTAGGATCGCATCCTTCGTGAGCGGCGTCGCGCGAACTCACGGAACGTGATCTCTCAAGGCCGGCGAAGCGTTGCCATCCACAACCCCCGCGACCGGCGAACCCATCCCGATCTCCGTCATCGCGACCGGCGAACCCATCCCGAGCGCCGTGAGTCCCTCGGGCTCAGCTCCGCGTGAGCACGTCGGCCGTCGCGTCGTACTTCCTGAAGGCGGGTACGGCGAACCCCACGACCAGCACGAGCGCGGCGCAGAGCAGCCCGCCGCCCGCCCAGGCGGGGACGAGCCCGAAGGCGCCCGCCGTCGCGCCCGCCCGCAGGTCCCCCAGCCGGGGCCCGCCCGCGACGACGACCATGAAAACCCCTTGCAGGCGCCCGCGCATCTCGTCGGGGGCGTACGTCTGCAATATCGTCTGCCGCCAGACGGCCGAGACCAGGTCGATGGCGCCTCCGACGGCGAGCAGCGCGACGATCAGCCACAGTGGCTGCGCGAACGCCGCCGCCGTGACCGTCAGGCCCCACAGCGCGATCACGATGGTCAGCGCCACGCCCTGGCGCCGCACCCGGCCCACCCAGCCGGAGAACAGCCCCGCCGCCACGGCGCCGATGGCCAGGCTGGCCGACAGCCAGCCGAAGGCGACGGCCGACCCGCCGAAGCGCTCGGCCGTGAGCTCGGGGTACAGGGCCCTCGGCATCGCGAAGGCCATCGCGATGATGTCGACCACGAAGGACATCATCACGATCGGCCGGCTCGCGATGTACCGGAGGCCGTCGACGACCGACCGCAGGCCCGGCCGGGCCACCTCGCCGATCGGGCCGAGCCGTGGCAGCCGGACGGCGGCGTAGAACCCGGTCCCGAACAGGACGGCGTCGATGAGGTACGCCGTCGCGTACCCCGACTTGGCGAGCACGACGCCGGCCAGCAGCGGGCCGAGCACCGAGCCGACGCTGCTCACCAGGAAGTTCAGCGTGTTGGCCGCGGCGACCCGCTCGGCGGGCACGAGCCTTGGGATGATCGCCCCGCGCGTCGGCGAGGTGACCGCGAACCCGGTCGACTGGACGGCGACCGCGGCGAGGACGAAGTAGATGTTCGCGAGCCCCGACCAGGCGTGCAGGAGAAGGGCCGCCGTGGCCAGCCAGGCGACCACCGAGCCGGCGAGCAGCAGCCTGCGGCGGTCGACGGCGTCGGCGACGGCGCCGCCCCACAGGCCGAAGACCACGAGCGGGATGAGGTTCGCCGGACCGAGCAGCCCCACCCAGAGCGAGGACCCGGTGATGTCGTACACCTGGGCGCTGACCGCCACGGATGTGAGCTGGAAGCCGATGAACGAGACGCCCTGTCCCAGCAGCAGACGACGGTAGGCGGGGACGCGCAGCGGGCGGGTGTCGACGGCGACACGTTTCAGGGCCGACTGGAGGACACCCGGCATTCCCACCTCACCAACCCGGACAAACGAAAGATATCCGGACACTTTACCCAGGTGACGGAGGGCGACGACGCACGGGGCGGCCGCCACGGCCCGGAAGACCTCGGGCGACGGCTCACGGGGCGAGGCGTTCCACGACCCACGCGTCTCCCGCGCGCCGGTAGCGCAGCCGGTCGTGCATCCGGTCGACCTGGCCCTGCCAGAACTCCACCTCCGCCGGCACCACCCGGAAGCCGCCCCAGAAGTCCGGCATCGGCGGATCTTCCGGCCAGCGCTCGGCCAGCTCGCGGTAGCGCTCGTCCAGCTCCTCGCGCGACCGCGCGACCGCGGACTGCCGGGAGGCCCACGCCCCGATACGCGAGCCGTACGGGCGAGAATGGAAGTAGGCGGCGGAATCCTCCCGCGGCAGCCGCACGACCGGGCCCTCCACTCGCACCTGGCGGCGCAGCGGGTGCCATGGGAAGACCAGGCAGGCGCGGGGGTTCTCCGCCAGATCACGGCCCTTGCGCGACTCGTAGTTGGTGTAGAAGACGAAACCCTCCTGGTCGTAGCCCTTGAGCAGGACGGTTCTGGCGGTCGGCCGGCCCCCGGCGGAGGAGGTGGCGAGCACCATGGCGTTCGGCTCAGGCAGCCCGGCGTCCACCGCGTCGGCGAACCATGACGCGAACTGCGTCACCGGATCGGCGGCGAGGTCCGCCTCGTTCAACGGCAGTCCCTCGTACGTACGGCGAAGCCCCGCGAACGGAGGCGGGCTCGATGCGGCATCCACAGACCGGTATTCTTCCGCGTCCGGCCCCATGGTCGAAGCGGCACCCCCTACCAGGGCGGATCGCGTTTCGGTGGGCCCTGCGGCAGAGCACTCAGGCCGAGGGGGTTGAATATGACCCGCCGGTATCTCGACATCAAGGCTTTGACTTCAAGAAAGGGAGGCGGCCGAGAATGTCCGACTTCAAACCCGGGCTGGAAGGCGTAGTAGCGTTCGAGACCGAGATCGCGGAACCGGACAAAGAAGGGGGCGCCCTGCGTTACCGGGGTGTCGACATCGAAGAGCTGGTCGGTCGCGTCTCCTACGGACACGTCTGGGGCCTGCTGGTCGACAACAAGTTCAAGCCGGGCCTCCCCCCGGCCGAGCCTTACCCCATTCCTGTCCACTCCGGTGACATCCGCGTCGACGTCCAGAGCGCCCTGGCCATGCTGGCCCCGGCGTACGGCTTCCGCCAGCTGCTCGACATCAGCGAAGACCAGGCCCGCGAGGATCTCGCCCGCGCATCGGTCACCGCGCTCTCCTTCGTCGCCCAGTCCGCTCGCGGGCTCGGCCTCCCCATGGTGCCTCAGTCGCGCGTCGACGAGGCCGAGTCGATCGTCGAGCGGTTCATGATCCGCTGGCGCGGCGAGCCGGACCCCAGCCACGTCAAGGCCATCGACGCCTACTGGACCTCCGCCGCCGAGCACGGCATGAACGCCTCCACGTTCACCGCCCGCGTCATCGCCTCCACCGGCGCCGACGTCGCCGCTGCCCTGTCGGGCGCGGTGGGCGCCATGTCCGGCCCGCTGCACGGCGGAGCCCCCGCCCGCGTGCTGCACATGATCGAAGAGGTCGAGCGCATCGGCAGCGCGGAGGCCTACGTCAAGCAGGCCCTCGACAGCGGCGACCGCCTGATGGGCTTCGGCCACCGCGTCTACCGTGCCGAGGACCCCCGCGCCCGCGTGCTGCGCCGCACCGCCCAGGAGCTGAACGCGCCCCGCTACGAGGTCGCGTGCGCGCTGGAGAAGGCCGCGCTGGCCGAACTGCACGCCCGCAAGCCCGACCGGGTCCTGGCGACCAACGTGGAGTTCTGGGCAGCGATCATCCTCGACTTCGCCGAGGTGCCCCCGCACATGTTCACCTCGATGTTCACCTGCGCCCGCACGGCCGGGTGGGCCGCGCACATCCTGGAGCAGAAGCGCACGGGCAGGCTCGTCCGGCCCAGCGCGAAGTACGTAGGTCCCCCGCAGCGCTCGATCAACGACGTCCCCGGAGCCGACGAGGTCATCGGCGAGAACTGACCCGCCTGGACACGACGCCCGTTCAGGGCCCGCAGCCCCCGCGTTGCGGGCCTTTCGCGCGCCTGCGGCCAGGCCGGTCCCGCGCCCGGCGTCTCAGCCGGACGCGCGCCAGATCTCATTATCCGGACCCGAGGCGTGAGCACCGGGGCGGCTCACTACCCTTGGTTAGGTGGCTGACATCGAGATTCCCGCTGAATTGAAGCCCGCGGATGGCCGTTTCGGCTGCGGGCCTTCCAAGGTTCGCCCCGAGCAGCTCGCCGCCCTGGCCGCCGCCGGCGCGAGCGTGATGGGCACCTCCCATCGCCAGAAGCCGGTCAAGAACCTCGTCCGCCGGGTCCGTGAGGGCCTGTCCGACCTGTTCTCGCTCCCCGAGGGGTACGAGGTCGTGCTCGGCAACGGCGGCACGACGGCGTTCTGGGACATCGCGGCCTTCGGGCTCATCAAGGAGAAGTCCCAGCACCTGCACTTCGGCGAGTTCTCGTCGAAGTTCGCGAGCGTCGCCGCCAAGGCGCCGTGGCTCGGCGAGCCGACCGTGATCAAGTCCGAGGTCGGCACCCACCCGCAGGCCACCTTCGAGGCCGGGGTGGACGTCTACGCGCTCACCCACAACGAGACCTCCACCGGCGTCGCCATGCCGATCAAGCGGGTGGGCGACGACGACTCGCTGGTGCTGGTCGACGCGACCTCAGGGGCCGGCGGCCTGCCCGTCGAGGCGAGCGAGTTCGACGTCTACTACTTCGCGCCGCAGAAGAGCTTCGCCTCCGACGGCGGCCTGTGGCTCGGGCTGTTCTCGCCGCGGGCGCTGGCCCGGGTGGCGGAGATCGCCGCCAGCGGCCGGTTCGTCCCCGAGTTCTTCAGCCTGCCGACGGCGATCGACAACTCGGCCAAGGACCAGACCTACAACACCCCGGCCGTGGCCACGCTGTTCCTGCTGGCCGACCAGCTCGACTGGATGAACGGCAACGGCGGCCTGGCCTGGACCACCGCGCGCACCGCCGACTCGGCGTCGAGGCTCTACAACTGGGCCGAGAAGACGTCCTACACCACGCCGTTCGTCGCCGATCCGGCCCAGCGTTCCAACGTCGTCGGCACCATCGACTTCGTGGCCGAGGTCGACGCCGCCGAGGTCGCCAAGGTGCTGCGGGCCAACGGCATCGTCGACACCGAGCCCTACCGCAAGCTCGGCCGCAACCAGCTCCGCGTCGCGATGTTCCCGGCCATCGACCCGGCCGACATCGAGGCGCTGACGGCCTGCGTCGACTACGTGGTCGAGCGGCTCTGACCTCAGGGCCGGATCCCGGATCCCGGATCCCGGCTCCCGGCTCCCGGCTCCGGCTTCAGGACGAAGGCGGCGGGATCCACCCGGGCCCTGGGACGTGCGGCTGCTCGCCGGTGCGGCGGGCCAGCTCCTCAAGCAGGCGCAGGGCGTCATCGAGGTCGACGCTCTGCGCGAAGCACGAGAGCACGGGGGCCCGGTCGTGGCTCTCCTCCAGGGCCGCCAGCATGACCGCCGTGACGTGCTCGTCGCGTGAGCGTCTGGCCGAGTAGCGGAAGGCCTTGCGCTCGGCCGTACGGCTCAGCAGGCCCTTCCTGACGAGGCGCTCGGCGACGGTCTGCACCGTGGTGTAGGCGAGCGGCTTGCCGGCGTTCGCGTTCAGCGCTCCTTGCACCTCACGGACGAGCAAGGGATGAGTGGAGTCCCAGAGCACCTCCATGATGGCGCGCTCCAAGGACCCCAGGCTATTCACGCCGCCATTCTCTCCCACGGGCCACCGCCATGCCAGTTGAGATCATTTTTTGGCGTTTTTTCGGGATAGAACGGCGTCGGCCATTCCACGCTCCCGCCGGTGGACGGCCGCATTCACGCGAGCACCGCCCGCCGCTTCCGGCGCAGCGTCCAGGCGGCGATCACCCCGCCGACGAGCCCGAACAGGTGGGCCTGCCAGGAGATGCCCGGCTGGCCGGGCAGCACGCCCCAGATGAGCGAGTAGTACAGCACGGCGACCCCGATGCCCAGCACGATGTCGAGCAGGTGCCGGTCGAAGAGGCCCCGCGTGACGACGTACCCGAAGTAGCCGAACACCAGCCCGCTCGCGCCGACGGTCACCCCGGGAGGGCTGAGGAACCACACCCCGAGCCCGCTCAGCACGATGATGATCAGGCTGGCCACGAAGAAGCGCCCCAGGCCGCGCAGGGCGGCGAGGAAGCCCAAGATGGCCAGCGGCACGGTGTTCGCCATGAGGTGGGCGAACCCGGCGTGCAGGAACGGGGCGAGCAGGATGCCGCCCAGGCCGTGCACGTCCTGGGACCGGATGCCGTACAGGTCGAGGTTCTCGGGCAGCACGTAGTCGGTGATCTCGACGGCCCACTCGACGCCGATCAGGAGCGCGACGACGATGGCGGCCCCGAGGGCCCCGGTGACCAGGTCGACCACGCGCCGCTTGACCATCTCACCGGAGGATCGGCCGGCCGCCTTCACTCCGGTCGCGTAGTCGCTCATCGCTCTCCTCATATGACGGCCTTGGAACGCTTTTCGTCCTCCCTTTACCGTACGCGGACCGTGTTTAACCCGCGATTTCCCGCGAGACGCGAAAAAGGCGCATGTTGCCCGCAATGCGACAACATGCGCCTTCTGCCCGGTCGGCGGCGAAAGATCACCCGCCGCCGATGGCGATCATTTCGCGGAGGTGCTCACTCCCCGGTCCATTTCGGCGCGCGCTTCTCCGCGAAGGCCGCGGCGCCCTCCATCGCGTCCTTGGACCCGAACACCGGGTTCATGATCTCCGCCTGCCGCGCGAACATCTGGTCCAGGGGCCAGTCGGCCGACTCGACCAGGATGCGCTTGGTGGCCAGCAGCGACAGCGGCGCGTTGGCCGCGATCTTCACGGCGAACTCCTTGGCCGCCGCCAGCGCGCCGCCCGCCGGGGTCACCTGGTTCACCAGGCCCAGCTCGCGCAGCCGGGACGCCGAGTAGTGATCGCCCGTGAGGGCGATCTCCATCGCGATGTGGTAGGGGATGCGGCGCGGCAGGCGCATGACGCCGCCCGCACCGGCCACCAGACCGCGCTTGGGCTCGGGCAGGCCGAACTTCGCCTCCTCGGAGGCGATGATGATGTCGCAGGACAGCGCCAGCTCGAAGCCACCGGCGAGCGCGTAGCCCTCCACGGCGGCGATGATGGGCTTCTTCGGCGGAGCCTCGGTGATGCCGCCGAAGCCGCGCCCCTTGACCGCCGGGAAGTCACCGGTCAGGAACCCCTTGAGGTCCATGCCGGCGGAGAAGTTGCCGCCCTCGCCGGTCAGGACGTACACGGAGACGTCCTTGCGCTCCTCCAGCTCGTCCAGGGCCGCGACGACGCCACGCGCGACGGCTCCGTTGATGGCGTTCCTGGCCTTCGGCCTGTTGATCGTGATGACGGCGATGCCACCGTCGACCTCGACGAGAACCTCGTCAGACACCCTTACCTCCGGTTCGCGGTCTCACTTGGGCTGGAAGCGGATCCCGCCGTCGAAGCGGATGACCTCGCCGTTCATGTAGTCGTTCTCGACGAGCGCCCGCACCAGGTGGCCGAACTCCGACGCCCGGCCCATGCGCTTGGGGAACGGCACCGGCGCGGCCAGCTTGGCCTTGAAGGCCTCCGACTCCGGCCCCGAGCCGTAGATGGGGGTGTCGATGATGCCCGGGCAGATCGTCAGCACCCGCACGCCGATCGCCGCGAGGTCGCGGGCGGCCGGCAGGGTCATGCCGATGATGCCGCCCTTGGAGGCGGAGTACGCCACCTGGCCGGTCTGGCCCTCAATGCCGGCGACCGACGCGGTGTTGATGACCACGCCACGCGCTCCGTCGGCGTCGGCCGGCTCGGTCTTGCCCATGGCCGCCGCGCCGATGCGCATGAGGTTGAAGGTGCCGATCAGGTTGATGTCGATCACCTTGCGGTAGCTGGCCAGGTCGTGCGGGCTGCCGTCCCTGCCCACCGTCCGGGACGCCCAGCCGATGCCCGCGCTGTTGATGACGGCGCGGAGGGGCTTGCCGGTCGCCACGGCGGCGTCGACGGCCGCCTGGACCGAGGCCTCGTCGGAGACGTCGGTCTGCACGAAGACGCCGCCGAGCTCGTCGGCGATCGCCTTGCCACGCTCGGCGTTCAGGTCGGCGATGACGACGGTGGCGCCCGCCGCCGCGAGCTCGCGCGCCGAGGCCTCACCGAGGCCGCTGGCACCGCCTGAGATGATTGCTGCTGCTCCGTTCAGGTCCATATCCCGGACCTTAACGTGGCAACCGAATGAAGTTCTACTGGGGGTGACTCAAATCTCGGCCGAGATGGCGGCATCCACGTCGGGGTAGACCTTGATGCGCCGGTCGAGGCCGGTCGTGCGCAGGATGCGGGCCACCGGCGCCTGCGGAGCGGCCAGGCTGACCCCGCCCCCCTCGCCGGTCGCCAGGCGCCAGGCCTCGATGAGCACCGACAGGCCACTGGAATCCATGAAGGACAAGGCGCCGAGGTCGAGCACCAGGCGGTTGCCGTCCTGCTTGATCGCATCGCGCACCTCGTCACGCAGGAATGGCGCCGTGAACAGATCCAGCTCGCCCTCGACAGCCACGACAACGGCGTCTCCGAACGCACGCCGCGCCAGCCGCAGCTTCATGTGGTACCTCCTCGCGGGCCCACTTTACTTCGCAATCACCGCGCGAAAGGTCGCACGGCCATATGATCGTCAGATTTCTCCAACCGACCGTCAGATCCCCACCACGGTCAGTGGCGGGCGCGAGGGCGGTCAGTACGGCTGCGGGGCGACCGCGAAGCCGTACGGGAGCTCCAGGCGGTGGGCGGCGAGCAGGCCGGGGTCGGCGAGGAGGTCACGGGTCGCCCCGTCGGCCGCGATGACGCCTCCGGACAGGATGAGCGAGCGTTCGCACAGCTCAAGGGCGTAGGGCAGGTCGTGGGTGACCATCAGCACGGTGACGTCCAGCGACCGCAGGACCTCGGCGAGCTCCCGCCGGGAGGCCGGGTCGAGGTTGGACGACGGCTCGTCCAGCACCAGGATCTCGGGCCGCATGGCGAGCACCGTCGCGACCGCGACCCTGCGGCGCTGACCGAACGACAGGTGGTGCGGCGGCCGGTCGATGACGTCCGGCAGCCCGACCTGTTCGAGGGCCTCCTTCACCCGCAGCTCCAGCTCGGCGCCGCGCACCCCGAGGTTCGCCGGGCCGAACGCGACGTCCTCGCGCACCGTGGGCATGAACAGCTGGTCGTCGGGATCCTGGAACACGAGCCCGACCCGGCGGCGGATCTCGCCCAGCGTGTTCTTGCGCACGGGAAGGCCCGCCACCTCGACCACGCCGTGCCCCGCGGTCAGGATGCCGTTGAGGTGCATGACCAGCGTGGTCTTGCCCGCCCCGTTCGGCCCGAGCAACGCCACCCGCTCACCCCGCTCGATGGTCAGGTCGACGCCGTACAGCGCCTGGGTGCCGTCGGGGTAGGCGTAGGCCAGCTCGCTGACGCGCAGGGAAGGTGGTGGCATGCTCACGACACACTCCAGGAAAGTACGGCCGTCGCCAGCGCGGCCGCGGGAAGGAGCGCGGCGGTGGCCCAGCTCCGCGCCGAGGCGCCCAGGTCGTCGATGACCGGCATGGAACCGGTATATCCCCTGCTCAGCATCGCCAGATGCACCCGCTCTCCACGTTCGTAGGAACGGATGAACAGCGCCCCGGCCGACTTGGCGATGACCGGCAGATGCCGCACGTCACGCGCCACGAAGCCGCGCGACTCGCGGGCGACGCGCATCCTGCGCATCTCGTCGAGGATCACGTCCATGTAGCGCAGCATGAACATGGCGATCTGCACCAGCAGCGCCGGCAGCCGCAGCCGCTGCGCGCCGAGCAGCATCTTGCGGGGCTCGGTGGTGGCGGCGAGCAGGATGCTCGCCACGACGCCGAGGGTGGCCTTCGCCAGGATGTTCCAGGCGGCCCACAACCCCTCCGCACTGAGCGACAGGCCGAGCACCTCGACGCGCTCGCCCAGCCCGATGATCGGCAGCGCGACGGCGAACACCACGAAGGGCACCTCGATCACCATGCGCCGCAGCACGAACCTCGCCGGGACCTTGGCCACCGCGGCCACCGCCGCCAGCAGCAGGACGTAGACCCCGAAGGCCCAGAAGGCGTCCCTCGGCGTCGCGACCACGACCACGGCGAAGGCCGCCACCGCCGGCAGCTTGCACTGCGGCGGCAGCCGGTGGACGACCGTGTCCCCCGGCCGGTAGAGCTGGTGGGTGTGCCCGGCGCCCATTACGCGCTGACCTTCTCCCTGTCTCGGGTGCGGCGGCGCACGGTGTAGAAGATCGCGCCCCCGGCGAGCACGGTGATGCCGACGCCGGCGACCCCGGCGAGCCCCACGGCGAGCCGCTCGTTGCCGACGCCCTTGACGCCGTAGTCGGCGAGGGGCGAGTCGCCGAGCACGTGGCTCTGCTCGTTCGCGTTGAGCCCCTTGTCACCGGCGACCTTCTCCAGGCCGTCGGGGCTGCTGGAGGCGTAGAAGGACACGACGCCCGCCAGGAGCACGGCGACCAGCGCGCCGCCGATGAGAATCGGCCGTAGGCTCCGGGCCGGCGCGGGGGCCGGTTCGTCGATCACCTCGGTGCTGCGGCCGTCGGCCGTGCGCAGCAAGAGCCGGGTCTTCAGCCCGCGCGCCCCGTACACCAGGTCGGGCCGCACGGCGAGGACACTGCTGACGGTGAGCGCGGTGATCAGGCCCTCGCCGAGGCCGATCAGGACGTGCACCCCGCCCATGGCGATGGCCACCGACGACACGTCGATCGGGGCGGTGCCGCCGAGCCAGAACAGCACGGTGAAGCCCATCGCCGCGACCGGCACGGAGACGGCGGCCCCGATGAAGGCCGCGACCGAGACGGCGGCCCGGCTGCGGGGGGCGCTGCGGACGATCAGGCGGAACACCGTCCAGCCCACGGCGGCGGTCACGATCGCCATCAGCGTGATGTTGACGCCCAGCGCGGTGAGGCCGCCGTCCGCGAAGAAGAACCCCTGGACCAGCAGCACCACGGCCACGCATAGGACGGCCGTGTACGGCCCGACGAGCACCGCGGCGAGCGTGCCGCCCAGCAGGTGGCCGCTCGTGCCTGCCGCGACCGGGAAGTTGAGCATCTGGACGGCGAAGATGAACGCCGCCACCAGGCCCGCCATCGGTGCCGTGCGGTCGTCCAACTCGCGCCGCGCGCCGCGCAGGCACACGGCGAGCCCCGCCGCCGCGAAGGCGCCCGCGGCGATGGACACGGACGCATTGAAGAAACCGTCTGGTACGTGCACCAGGAGCCTCCGAGTAATCGAGTCGCCCCAACTCTAAGCCATCGGGTTGTAGGTGCAAGAGATTGGCATTAACGGCCGGAAGGGTGGGGATCCGGCCTCCGCCGATAAGGGACGGCAGCCGCCCGATCCCGGCGGTAGGGGGGCGGAACAGGGGCCCCAGTCCCGCCAGGGCACCTCTCCCCTGGTATCCCCTTCAGGAGGCGCCGTGGCGATTTCGCAGGTCAGCCCCCCGGCACATACCCATCACCCCCTCGCCTCACACGAGGCGCCCGTCAGCGGCCGATGCGGATCGAACGGCGCACGACCGCCCTCGGGTCTCTGGCCCGGACGGTCACCACGAGCCTGCGCCGGATCTTGGAAGCGCGGACCGTCGCCGTCCAGCGCCTTCGGCCGCGCCACCACGCCATGCCCGGCCCGAGCTCCGCGAGCTCGGCCTCGCCGACCTGGACGGGGTAGCGGAGAGGCGGCCCGCCCAGGTTGAGCTCCAGATCGGCCTCCCAGACGCCCGGAACGTCCAGCGTCGCCGTGGCGGTGAACCGCGCGTCGCCAGCGGCCGAGGCGGAGACCCGCCGCTCGTTCCCCGAGGACCGCTCCCGCCAGACCACCTGTCGTGCGGACCACGCCGCGGGACACCCGCCGCCCACGGTCACCGAGCCTTCGATGGTGAGCGTCCCCTTGCCGCCCCAGGCGGCGCGGGTCAGCCGTACGGACCCGGGGACCGCGGCCACGTGGCCGCCGACGTCGATGCTGAGGTTGCCGCGCGGGCGGGTGAAGTACGGCACCGCGACCGCGGACATCAGACGGGGGGCGGGACTCCCCACCTCGGGATCGCGGTCGGCGCCGAACCTCGCCACCCGGCGCACCCCCTCGCGCGCGATCACGACGTACATGTCCCACACGCCGGGCGGCAGGCGTGACACCTCGACGCTGCCGACGAAGACGTCGGCCACGGAGGTCACCGGGACCCGGCGCTCAGCCGAGGTGGAACGCTCCCGCAGGAGCAGGCCGACCGTGACGCCGTTCCAGGAGTCGGCGAGGGACGCGCGGCCGGAGACCTCCAGGCGGTCGCCCACCCATGCGAGCCCGGTCAGGCGGCGGCGCAGCGCCGCGGTCTCGACGCGGGCGAGCCGCACCAGGCGGTCGACGTCGCCGAGCGAGGCGGCCCGGAGCCGGTCGATCGGGCGCAGCCTCTCGAGCACCCCGTCGGTCAGCCAGGTCGCGCACATGCCGGACACCTCTTGGGCGATGACCCGCCGCACCGCCGCGTCGGCCGTCAGGAACGGCGCGCCGAGCTGGCCGAGGATGTCGAAGCGGAAGTGCCGGCGCAGGAGGTGGTCGCGGAGCGGCCCCGCGGGGACGTGGCGGATCATGAGCTCGATGGGCGCGCGGATCATGCGCAGCCAGGCGAGCGGGTCGCGGCTGCCGGGCTCCTGCATGATGCTGCTGCCGTCCGGCCGGGCCATCAGGTGGTAGCAGTCGTGGTCGGCGACCACGGAGATCGTCTGGGCGTGGCAGTAGGCGTGGACCGAGAAGATGATGTCCTCCCCGACCCGCAGCGACTCGTCGAAGCGGATGCGGTGGCGGGTGAGCAGCTCGCGGCGGAAGAGCTTGAAGCAGGTGAGGAGGTTGTAGACCGTGCTCTCGCCGAGCGGCGCGCGGTCGCGGTTCTCGCGGAACATGGAGGTGGGGACCTTGCGGCCGTGCCCGACCATCTTGCCGAGCACGATGTCGGAGCCGTTGCGCTCGGCCATGGCCAGCATGCGCGGCAGCGCCTCGGGGCCGAGGTGGTCGTCGGCGTCGCAGAAGAAGACGTACCGGCCGCCGGCCTGGGCGATGGCCCGGTTCCTCGGCCGGGCGGCGCCGCCGGAGGCCTGCTGGTAGCAGACCCGTATTTCCGGAAATTTCTGGGCATAGTCGGCGAGGAGGTCACGGCTGCCGTCGGTGGACCCGTCGTCGACGACGACGATCTCTTTGCTGACGGGCTGCATGAGCAGCGACGTGAGACACCGGTCGAGGTAGGGGCGGCAATTGTGGACGGGCACCACGATGCTCACGTCGACATGCCGACTACTTTCCGTCTTCATTGCGATTCATTATGTAACCGCTGACCCGCGCCACGCGGCGCAATCACCGCGTTGTCATCACCCGGCCCAGCAGCTTATTTGGCCGTGTGGGCTTATTGCCGTTTTGTCGGGGTAGCGAGCCGGAAACGGAGGTGAGGGCATGGCCTACCCCGCACGCGACACGGGACTGGACATTCGCGAAAGGCACGATGGGCCCTGCGTGGTCGTGGAGATCAGCGGCGAGCTCGACATGAGCGCCGTTCCGCGGCTGCGCGCGGAACTCGACCACGCGATAGGAGTGTCCCGGCCGCCACGCCTGGTACTCGACCTCACCCGCACCAGGTTCTGCGACTCCATGGGGCTGGGCCTGCTGGTCGGCACCTACAACCGGGTGCGGGAGCTGGACGGGAGGCTGGCGCTGGCGGTGGCGCCCGGGGCGATCTCGAGGCTGCTCGTGATCACCAACCTCGACCAGCACTTCGAGATCTTCCCGAACACGGAAGACGCGGTGGCGCTCCTGCAGAGGGCCTGACCGGCCCAGGGGCGCACGGGCAGAGGGGCGCACAGGCCGGCGGGGACTCGCACGCGGGCTCGGTGACGGGTGGATGGCGACGCGGAGGATGAGCTGTTACGCTCTATCGCTTGGCATGTCTTAACGCCAGTCTCACAGCACTGCCCGTTAGGAGTATACCACACTGATGGAGCATCGCGCACCCTCAACCGCCCGCGCCGAAGCCCTGCGAGCCGAACAGTCCTACGTCTCCATGCTGTACGACCGCCTCGACGCCGTACGCCGGCGCGCCGAGACGGCGCTCCGCGAGGAGCACGGGCGCGGCACGCCCGGCGGCACCCACCAGGCCCGCGTCGAACGCGACGTGTCGTCCCACGAGCACGCCCGGCGCGCCTCACAGCTGTCCGGCGTGGAGCGCGGGCTGTGCTTCGGCCG
Source organism: Sphaerisporangium perillae (assembly GCF_023276435.1). Classification (GTDB taxonomy): domain Bacteria; phylum Actinomycetota; class Actinomycetes; order Streptosporangiales; family Streptosporangiaceae; genus Sphaerisporangium; species Sphaerisporangium perillae. Next base: position 126,793 of record NZ_JALLPO010000022.1, on the reverse strand, counting down.
GATCGACGAGGCCGGCGACGAGACGTACTACATAGGCCGCGTCGGGCTGCGCGACGCGGGCGACGAGCTGGTCCTGATCGACTGGCGCGCGCCCGCCGCCCGCCCGTTCTACACCGCCACCCCGAGCGACCCCGGCCCGCTGGTACGCCGCCGCCACCTGCACACCCGCGGCCGTACCGTCGTCGACCTCGACGACGAGGTGTTCGACCTCGGGCGGATGAGCGAGCCCGACCGCCGCACCCTCGTCGGCGAGGCCGCCCTCATGGCGGCGCTGCGGCGCGGGCGCACCGGGCGCATGGGCGACGTCGTCGCGACCATCCAGGCCGAGCAGGACCAGGTGATCAGGTCCGGCCTGCCGGGGGCGCTGGTCGTCCAGGGAGGCCCCGGAACGGGCAAGACCGTGGCCGCCCTGCACCGCGCGGCCTACCTGCTGTACGCGCACCGCGACACCCTGGAACGCCGCGGCGTCCTGGTCGTCGGCCCGAACACCATGTTCCTGCGCTACATCGGCAACGTGCTGCCGTCCCTCGGCGAGACCGAGGTCGTGCTCACCACCGTGGGCGAGCTGTACCCCGGCGTGCGCGCCACCGCCGCCGACGAGCCGCGAACGGCCGTCGTCAAGAGCGACCCGCGGATGGTCGACCTCCTCAGGGCCGCGGTACGCGACCGCCAGCGCGTACCCGGCGGCGACCTCACGATCCTGGTCCCCACCAAGACCTCGGTGCGAGGCGGCGTCGAGGTCGTGGTGGAGCGGATGGCGCTGCGGATCGGACACGACACCTGCGTCCGAGCCCGCGACAGGGCACGAACCGTGCGGAGCCCGCACAACGTGGCGCGCAAGCTGTTCGTCGACTCGGCCCTCACCGCGCTCGCCCTGGACGAGGCGCGGCAACTGGACCGCCCGCTCGACGAGGAAGACCTGCGGTACGCCCGCGCCGCGCTGTGGCAGACCCGCTCGGTGCGCGAGGCCCTGGACGAGCTGTGGCCGCTCCTCACGCCCGAACGGCTGGTCGCCGAGCTGCTCGCCGACCCCGCCGCGCTGCGCTCGGCCGCCGCCGGGGTGCTGCGGCCCGAGGAGGCGGACCTGCTCGCGCGCCCGGCCGGAGCGCCCTGGACCGTCGACGACGTCCCCCTGCTGGACGAGGCCGCCGAGCTGCTCGGCGAGGACGCCGCGCAGGCCGCCGCCGCCGAACGGGCCGCACGGCAAGAGCGCCGCGTCATGGAACGGTACGCGCGGGACGTGCTGGTGATCAGCGGGGTCGCCGAGACGACGATGCTGGACGCACGCGACCTCGCCGATTGGCACGACGGCGACGGATCGGGCCTGACGACCGCGCAGAAGGCCGAGCGCGACCGGCGCTGGGCCTATGGCCACGTCATCGTGGACGAGGCGCAGGAGCTGTCGCCGATGGCCTGGCGCACGGTCATGCGCCGCATCCCGACCCGCTCCCTGACGGTCGTCGGCGACGTCGCCCAGACCGGCTCGGCGGCGGGCGCGCGGTCATGGGGCGAGATGCTCGACCCTTACGTCCGGGGACGCTGGCGCGAAGCCCGCCTGCTGGTCAACTACCGGACCCCGGCGGAGATCATGGAGGTCGCCGCCGACGTGCTGAAGGCCGTGGCCCCGGACCAGGAGCCGCCGATCTCCGTCCGCGGAGGGGAGGCGCCGCCGCGCGCCCTGCGGGTGCCCCGCGCCGGGCTTCGCCAAGCCCTCGCCGAGCTGGTGCGGTCCGAGCACGCGGAGATCGGCGAGGGAAGGCTGGCCGTCCTGACCCCCGACGCCCGGCACGACGAGATCGCCGCGATGCTTCCCGAGGCGGCGTCGGCGCTCACGGCGGACGCCCTGGACTCCCCCTCTGTCGTCCTGACCGTCACCCGGTCCAAGGGCCTGGAGTTCGACTCCGTGGTGATCGTCGCGCCCGACGAGATCCTGGCCCAGTCCCCGAAGGGCGGCCAGGACCTGTACGTGGCGATCACCCGCGCGACCCGGCGCCTGACGATCGTCCACGAGCACGACCTGCCCCCCGTGCTGGCCCGGCTGCGCCAGAGGACGGACACCTCGCCCGCGCCCTGTCGTCCGTAGGGCCTCAACCGAAAGAACGAGCGCCTTCCGCCTCCGGAGGGATGCGGAACCACTCCGGGACCGCGCAGGGTGGAAGCAGATCGGGCCACATCCTCAGTTCGACACGCTCGACACGCTCCGGGCTCCACCCGGGACCCCGGACCGGACCGAGAGGATCTTCCATTCGACGTGCCGGTGATCCACGCGGATCCCGGCCAGGCAGGGGGCGATCATGAAAGACGCGTTACGGCCGGTGCGGTGGGTGACGGGGGTGGCCATCGCGCTCGCCGCCACGTTGCTCATCGTGTCATGCGGTTCGCAGGAGCATCCGTCCGCTTCGGGCACCACGAGCGCGGGACCGGCCACCACGGCGCACGCCCACGGGAAACCTTTCACGCCTCCGCCGGCCGCGCCGCTGCGGGCGTCGGAGCGGTTCGTCGATCTCAAGCTGCCCTCGCCGTACACGCCGGCCGCCCCCTCGGGAGGCACCGATGAATACCGGTGCTTCCTGGTCGACCCCGGGCTCACGCACGAGGCGTTCCTCACCGGCAGCCAGTTCCTGCCGCAGAACACCGCGATCGTCCACCACGCCATCATCTTCAGGATCGGGCCCGACCAGGTGAAGGCCGCGAAGGCGTACGACGAGCAGACGCCGGGCGAGGGCTGGACCTGCTTCGGCGACGCCGGTGTGGAAGGCGGCGACTGGATCGGCCACTGGGCGCCGGGCGCCAACGAGACGCTGCTCACACAGAAGGTCGGCTACCCGATGCCCGCGGGCAGCCGGCTGATCATGCAGGTGCACTACAACCTGCTCGCCACCCACGGCAAGCCGGGCAGCAGCGACCAGTCGGCGATCAGGCTGCGGCTCACCGATGGCAAGGCGCGGCTGACCCCGCTCGCGACCGAGCAGCTGATCGCGCCCATCGAACTGCCGTGCACGGCCGCCGAGTCGGGCCCGCTGTGCGACCGCCAGGCGGCGGTGCGCGACGTCGCCCAGCGCTTCGGGCAGCAGGCCGGGGACACGGTCACCCGGCTCAACCAGTACTGCAACAACGCCAAGCCGCCCGTGCCCGGGCCCACGCAGCACTGCGACCAGCAGACCCCGGCGGGCGGCACGATATACGCGGTCGCCGGCCACATGCACCTGCTCGGGCGCTCGATCAAGGTCGAGCTCAACCCCGGGACACCAGGGGCGCGCACGCTCCTGGACATCCCCAACTACAACTTCGACGACCAGGCCATCCGCCCGCTCGACAAGCCCGTCACCGTCAAGCCCGGCGACACCTTCCGGGTGACCTGCACCCACGACGCGGGGCTGCGCAAGATGCTGCCCGCGTTGCAGGGCGTGCCCGCGCGGTACGTCGTCTGGGGCGAGGGCACCAGCGACGAGATGTGCCTGGGCCTGCTCGTCTGGGCTCCGGGCGGCCACCCCGCCGGCTGACGGCTGACGGCTGACGGCTGACGGCTGACGGCTGACGGCTGACGGCTGACGGCTGACGGCTGAAGAATTTTCCGGATTCGCTCCTCTTCCGGTGTCGATCCGGCCGCGAGCCGTTCGTATAGGAGTGAGAAGCCGGCCCGGCGCCGGCCGCGAGATCATCGCGACCCGCCGGCCGGCCGAGCGGTCGCGACGAGGAGGAGTCGAAGGTTGAAGCAGTATCTGCTGAGCATGTACCAGCCCCATGGGGACCCTCCCCCGCCCGAGGTGCTGGGGCCGATCATGCGAGATCTCGAGGCCGTGCACCAGGAGATGGAGGCCGCCGGCGCGTGGGTCTTCACCAGCAGGCTGCATCCCACGAGTTCGGCCACCGTGGTGCGGGTCGAGGACGGCGAGGCGCTCATCACCGACGGGCCGTACATCGAGGGCAAGGAGCACATCGGCGGGTTCGTCGTCATCCGGGCGGCCGACCTCGACGCCGCCCTGGAGTGGGGGCGCAGGCTCGCCCGGGCCGGCACGCTCCCGATCGAGGTGCGCCCGTTCCTGGGAGAGTACGAAGCCTGATTGCACGACATGTCGGCTATTTCCGCCTCTGACGTTGAACGGGTGTTCCGTCAGGAGTACGGCCGCGCGGTGGCCGTCCTGGTCCGTGTTCTCGGCGACATCGACAGCGCCGAGGAGGCGGTCCAGGACGCGTTCACCGAGGCGGTGCGGCGGTGGCCGTCCACCGGCCTGCCCCCGAGCCCGGCGGGCTGGATCATCACCACCGCCCGCAACCGGGGCATCGACCGCTTCCGCCGGGAGAGCACCCGCCAGGAACGCCATGCCCAGGCCGCCCTGCTCGACCCCGGCCATCTCGGTCACCCAGGCGATCTCGGCGATGAACCATCACAGGACGGCCCAGTGCGCGACGACCGGCTACGTCTGATCTTCACCTGCTGCCACCCCTCGCTGGCCCCCGGCACCCGCGTCGCGCTGACGCTGCGGCTGCTGGGCGGGCTCACCACCGCCGAGATCGCACGCGCCTTCCTGGTGCCGGAGGCCACCATGGCCCAGCGGCTGGTCCGGGCCAAGAACAAGATCCGCGACGCGGGCATCCCCTACCGGGTCCCGGCCGAGGCCGAACTGCCCGACCGCTTCCGGGCCGTACTGGCCGTGGTCTACCTCGTCTTCAACGAGGGCTACGCGGCGAGCAGCGGAGACCGGCTGGTCCGCGAGGACCTGTGCGCCGAAGCCGTCCGCCTGGGACGGCTGCTGGCCGAGCTCATGCCCGACGAACCGGAGGTCATGGGGCTGCTCGCGCTCATGCTGCTCCTGGAGTCGCGCCGGGCCGCCCGCACCACCCCCGGCGGCGACCTGGTGCTGCTGGCCGACCAGGACCGCGGCCGGTGGGACCGCGAGCTCATCGCCGAGGGCCAGGCCATCGTCCGGCAGTGCCTGCGGCGCGACCGGCCAGGGCCCTACCAGATCCAGGCCGCCATCAACGCCGTGCACAGCGACGCGCCGACCGCCGCCGACACCGACTGGCGGCAGATCGTGGCCCTGTACGACCAGCTCCTGGCGCCGGCCCCGAACCCGGTGGCGGCGCTCAACCGCGCCGTCGCGGTGGCCGAGGTCGACGGGCCGCAGGCGGCGCTCTCCCTGGTCGACGCCCTCGACCTCGGCGGCTACCACCTGTTCCACGCCATCCGCGCCGACCTGCTGCGGCGCCTGGGCCGCGACGCCGAGGCCGCCCAGGCGTATGAAGCGGCGATCGCCCGCACCGGCAACACGGCCGAACGTGACTTCCTCCGCCGTAACCTCTCGGCCCTCGGCCCAGCCTGATCCCGCCGACGTCGCGCCCCGCTCGACTTCCTGGACCTGCTGCGGGAACGCCGCCTCGGTTGCGCGCCCTCCTTCGACTCACGATAAGAAGGCGGGATGACCATTGTTCTCCAGGCCGATGGCACCGCGGCCTTCCCCGCGCTCGTTCTCCGACCGTGGGACGAAGGCGATATCCCCACCTTGATCGAGATTTATCGTGATCCGGTGCTGCGCCGCTGGACAAGGATGCCGGTGCACGACGAGGACGACGCCCGGCAGTGGCTCCAGACACACCAGCGCGGCTGGACGGAGGGAAGGCAGTGCAGCTTCGCCGTACTGGAGGCGGAGCGGCCGGTGGCCCACATCCTGTTGAAGGAACTCGTCCCCGGCAAGCCGTCCGCCGAGGTCGGCTACTGGACGGCAGCGGACGCCCGCGGGCGGGGCATCGCGGTGCGGGCCCTGGACGCCGTCTCACGCTGGGCGTTCGAGACCTGGGAGCTGGAGCGCCTCGAATTGCTCCATCAGGTGGACAATCTCGCGTCCTGCCGGGTGGCACAGAAGTGCGGATACCCCCTGGAGGGCGTCCTGCCGGCCCGGCCGCCGTTCCCCAAGGACGGACACCTGCACGTCCGCCACGCGGGGCAAGACCCGGAGGAGCGCCCCCTCCACAGCACGTGACCCCACAGACCCACAGTTTCAGCGTGGGACGCCGCCTCGACAGCGGAGCGCCGCTCACCAGGAAGGCGGAACACGACGAACCGGACTTCACCCGGCTCACCGCGGCCGGGTTCCCGGTCATCTCCGAGTACGCCCACATCAGAAGGGCCCGCGTGAAGGACCCGGCCATGCGGATCCTTCGCCGCCCCTACAACTACGACCAGGGCCTCACCGCTGACGGCCGTTCCGACTCCGGGCTGATCTTCGCCTCGTACCAGTCCGACATCGGCCGCCAGTTCGTCCCCATCCAGAAGAACCTGGCGGAAGCCGACCTGCTGAACGAGTGGACCACCCCGATCGGCTCGGCCGTGTTCGCCCTCCCACCGGGCTGCTCCCCCGGCGGCTGGATCGGCGAGACCCTCCTGTCCTGATCGGACTTCGCACGGTGCGGATGCCGCGCCCCGGCGTGCACGGCCACTCCGGGCGCGGCGCCGCACCCAGAACGTATGCCGGTCAGTGACAGGCGGTGGTGCCGCCGTCGGTGAAGGTCTTGCCCGCCTCGGGCACGAACCGCCAGGTGTAGCCGCTGGAGTGCAAGGTGAACTTGATCACGCCGAAGGTGTCGTTATTACGCACCTGGCTGTTGGGCAAGATCCTGCCGAACCCGTAGAGACCGGCGCCACCCGTCCCCACGACGAAGTGCCGGATGCCTCTGGCCTGGTCGAGCCGCCCGCCTGGGTCCATGGGGGCGAACCGCTCGTACTGGTGGTTGTGCCCGGTGACGATCACCTCGGCGTCGTGGTCGTACAGCGCCCGCACCAGCGGCTGCACCGAGGTGTCGGGCGGGTGGTTCGCGCCCGAGGTGAAGCGGGGGTGGTGCCAGTACGCCAAAGTGCACGGCTTGCCGCTGGCCGCGAGGTCCGCGCGCAGCCACCGCTCCTGGGCCGAGCCGGCGTCGCACCCGCCGACCGCGGAGCAGTTGGAGTTGAGCGCCACGACGTGCCAGTCGCCCAGGTCATAGGAGTAGTAGCCCTTGTGCGGGTCACCCGCGGCGGAGCCGAAGTAGGCGAAGTACCCCGAGGCGCCTGGAGTGTTGTAGTCATGGTTGCCCGGCACCGGACGCGTGCGCGACTTCTCCCGGCCCCAGGTAGGCGCGTAGTAGTCGCGGAAGTCCGCGATGGAGCCGTTGTCGTAGGCGTTGTCGCCCAAGGTGAACACGGTCCCCGGTATGCCGTCCAGCAGCTTGGCGGTCGCGGTGTCACCCGAGCCGGAGTTCGCGATGTCCCCCGCGCCGACCAGCACCGGATCGCCGGACGACGACGGTGCAGACGGCTTGCCGGTGCCGGTCGCCGAATCCTCGACGCCGGTCCCCGCCGAGTCGCCGGCGTCGGGCTCCGCCGGCGCCGCGGCCGTGCTCGTCGCGGACGCGGTGACGCTGGCCGTCGTGGCCGTGGTCCCCCTGGACCCGACCATGGCGTTGCCGACCACCGCGACCACGGTGCCCACCGTCACGCAGCCGGCGATGAGCACAGCCGTGATCCCGACCTTGCGACTCGGCATTCCAGGCCCTCCCGTTGGTCTGTCGCGGCCCGGCGCCGGGTCGGCGTCGCGATCGCGGCCCGATCCGGCGGGCCCGCACCAGATCCCATGCTCTCACCGATCCACCGGCGGACGCGGTGACCACGGTCCCTCGCTCAGCGTCGCGTGGCAGGCCCCTGCCACCTCCCCAAACTGTCGATGGGTTGATCGATAAGATGGTGGGAGACGGTTCCGGCCTGCATGGCGGTGCGATAGATAATTGGTCCGACCAGTATTGCCGAGAGGTCGAGCGGGTCAGCGAACATGTCGATCTCTCGGCTTGCGACGGCCAACGCCAGCGCCACCTCAAGCCTTTCGTTAAGTGCTTCGAGGCAGTAGCCGCGCTGCATTGCGACGTGTGGATCCCATAGCGCACCCTGCATCAGGGTGAGCGTGACACCGGCGACCTGGGGCGTGGCCAGCTCGCCGGCGAGCTTCCGAAGCTGAGAATGCAGACCGCTTCACGCTGACCAACCTGCTGCTGAGCGGCCACCTCCTCGCCGAACGGCTCCGCGGCGTACATCCCGGGCTCGCGGGCATGAGCTGCACGGACACCTCACATAGCGCGGCCGCTCGAGGTCACCCGATCGCCGGCGGGATGTTCTGGTTGAGCCGGAAGAAGTTGGTCGGGTCGTATTCGGCCTTGATCTCCGTAAGCCGGTTCCAGGTCGAGCCCGGGTAGGCGGCGCGAACCCGATCTATGCTCTCGTCCCCCAGGAAGTTGACGTATGCCCCCGAATCACTCTGCCGGAGGGTCTCCGCGAAGTCGGCGATCCAGGCCTCCCTGATGGGCCGGTCCTCGAGGCCCTCGTAGAACGCCGCGAGGTTCACCATGATCCGGCTGTGGCGGTGCGCGAACGCGGTGGCGTCGACCGGCACGCGGGCCATCGCCCCGCCGAGCACCCGGAGCTGCACGGCGCGCATCGACGCGTCAGAGGACTCGAGATACTCGACGATCGTGTCGGCCACGCTCCGGTCGACGGTGTCGATGAACATCGTCGTCGCCACCGCGAACGTCTGCTCGGCGCCCTCTTCCGGCGGGAACATTCCCGAGTAGGGCATCGGCTGGACCATGTCGAAAAGGGGCGTGGCCAGCGCGCGGAACGGCGCGATGGCCTGGTTGCCGGCCTCGGTGTCGCCGGCGTAGGCCATGAAGGCCAGGAGGATCAGCTGACCATGCTGCTCAGCCGGCAGGAACGGCATCGGGGGCGCGGGCATGATGTTGGCGATCGTCGAGAGCTCCTCCGGCGCGGCCTCCGCCTCGGCGATGAACCCGGCGATGACCTCGGACGTCGCGGGCAGGATCAACATCCCGCCGACGATCGACTCCACCGGGTACAACTTGAAGCGCAGCCGGGTGGCGACACCGAAGTTGCCGCCGCCGCCGCGGATCGCCCAGAACAGGTCAGGATGGTTTTCCGCGTCCACATACCGCAGCTCGCCATCCGCGGTCACGATCTCGGCGGCCAGCAGGTTGTCGATGGTGAGGCCATGCTTGCGGACGAGGAAGCCGATGCCACCCCCGAGCGTGATACCGCCGATTCCGACAGAGCCGGTGTCACCGAACCCGGTCGCCAGGCCGTGGGCCTCCGCGGCGGTGGTGTACGCGCCCGCGGTCAACCCGCCTTCGGCCCACGCGGTTCGTCCTTCGACATCGATGTCCAGCCCGCACATATCTCTGAGGTCGAGCACGATGCCGCCGTCGGAGACGCTGTGACCGGCGTTGCTGTGGCCACCGCTGCGTACGGCCAGTTCCGTTCCGGTTTCGCGGGCGAACGTGATGACACGCGCGACGTCGGCGGCGTCGGCCGCCCGGACGATGGCGACCGGCCGGTAGTCGAACCCGCCGGCATAGATCCAGCGCGCCTGGTCGTACTCCTCGTCATGCGGCTCGATCACCCTGCCGCTGAGGGAGGTGCGGAGGTGCGCAATCGTGTCGGGGGAAACGTTCACATGCATAAGGGAGCTCCTCCGCGGCGTCTGCTTTCCTGCCGCTCGTCGCTGACAGAGATTGCCGTGCTCATGTTCGGCGATGACGGAGTCATCAATCAGGGATTGACCTCTATGGATCATTCCTTCTGGGCAGTCGGCTTTCAACCCGAATAGGGGTGGGGGTGGGGTGGCCGCCGGATCACCGTCATCGGCGGCTACCTGGCCGCCGCGGAAGCGCCGCCTTCGACGAGGTGACGGGTGAAGAAGCGCTCCGAGCCGGGGTAAGAGTCCACCGGGTTCGGCGAGCGATCACGCGAGGCCGCTTCCTCGCCGGTGGCGACGGCCGCGGCGATATGGGCGGGTGAGAGCTTGCGGGGGCGACCGGCGTGCTTGCCCTTCGCGGCGGCATGGCCCGACCCATGACTGCCCGTCCGGGCACCCGCAGCGGCCCGGGATCGGCGCGAGGTGAGGGTTCCGGCCCCGGATCTGGCGTCGCGAGGAGCTCGGCCCGCCCTCAGCGCGCCCGATAACGAGGTTGACCCGAAAGACCGCTCATACTCAGCCAGACGGGCCGACTCGCCGCTCATGATTCTGACCGCGAAAGCAATCATGCGGAGAACAGGGCTAGCTTGACGGTGTTCGGGTGCAGGTGGCCGTGGGCGCGTTGTTGATGCTGCTCGAGGTCGCCAGGAAGCCGAACGCGGTGGACGCGTTGGGGGCCGGCGTTCCGTTGTAGCTCTCGTTCGTGATCGTGTACGGGCTGCCGGTGCTGTCGGTGCGGGCACCCCAGATCTGCGTGATCCGCTGGCTGTTGGGGAAGGTGAGTGTCACCGTCCACCCGGTGGTCGCGGTGGTGCCGGTGTTGGTCACGGTCACCTGACCCTGGAATGCGCCGGACCAGCTGCCGACCTGGCTGTACACACCTCGCCTAACAACACGATCAAGACGGCAACCCCTGACCGGACGCGGTCGCCTCCCCTTGCACCTCAACCGGTCATGTGAGGTGGATAGGGGCCGGTGGTCTGGGATCCCGTTCTCCTCGCCTAGCTTTGGACGTAAGGAGGTTGAGGTGAGGCATGGTGGTGGATACAGAGGTCGACTACCGGGCGGTGTTCAAGGCCCTCGTGGCTCCGTTGCTGGTACTGACGCCGGACTTCGCCATGGTGGCGGCCAATGACGCCTATTTGAAGGTGGTCGGGCGGAGCGAGGCGGACCTGCTCGGCCGACACTACTTCGCGGTCTTCCCCGGCAATCCAAACGCTCCCAACGATCCTGACGTGCAGGGGGCGGAGGGCCTGCGCGATTCGCTGGGACGGGTGCTGGCCACGGGCGAACCGGACACCATGGCGCTGCAACGGTACGACATCGAGGCGAGCGGCAGGCCGGGGGTGTTCGAAGAGCGGTACTGGAGCACGATCAACACGCCGGTTCTGGGCCCGGACGGTGAAGTGCAACTGATCATTCACCGGACCGAGGAGATCACTGACTTCCTCATGCAGCTGAGGCGGCTCGACGAATGCGACGTCACAGAGGCGCGGGCGAAGCTGGAGGCGATGGGAACCGATGTATACGTTCGCGCCCGCGAACTTCAGGACCTCAACGAACAACTCAAGCAGGCACACAGGCAACAACGTCAGACCGTGTCGGTGCTACGAGAGGCCATCGAACGGCAGCGGCGGTTCGTCTTCGATGCCTCCCACGACCTGCGCAACCCGATCACCGGGATACTGACCGACATTGAGGTCGCAATCTCAGAACCCGACAGCGACCTGCGCCAGATGCTGCGCAGATTGCTGCTAGACGCCGAACGGCTCAACGACATCGTGGGCGATCTGCTCGAACTCGCCCGCCTGGACACCGCGACGCCACCCGCCACTGAACCGGTCGACCTGGCCCACCTCGTGATGGACGAACTGGAACGCCGCACTCTGACCCCCACCTTGCTCACCAAGCTCGATCAGCAGGTGGTAGTGCACGCCTCCCGGATCCGGCTGGCCCGGCTCCTGGGCAACCTGGTGGCCAACGCCGAACGGCACACCACCACCACGATCGCGATCATCGTCACCACCGACCCACCGGACGCAGTCCTGGAAGTCATCGACGACGGACCCGGCATCGCCCCGGCCGACCGCGAAAGAGTGTTCGAGCGCCTCAGCCGTCTGGACGATGCCCGCCGCCTGGATCCCGGCGGCTCCGGGCTCGGTCTGCCCATCGCCCGCGAGATCGCCCAGTCCTACGGCGGCCACCTGTACGCCGCCGACCACCCCACCGGCGCCCGCTTCGTCCTCCGCCTCCCCCTCGCCGCCTAGGCCTGTTGCGCGAAGGTAGATCTTGCCCACGGACGGCAGGCCCGGCATCGCGTATACCTGCTTCGAGATGGCGGCTGACATCCTCGCGAACGGCGATCGAGGATGCCTCCGTGTAGCTCGTGTCAGCAAATCGCCTTCCACGGATGTCCACCCGCGTCCAGGGACGGTGTTAGCACTTCCATTAGCAAGATCACGCGCATCGCAGGGAGCGTTGTCATACCCTGCGGCTACTCTCCCGCGCATGGCGTCCCCGAGATCATCCCGTTGAGCATGAATCCGATTACCACACCGGCACCATCGGTCACTAAGAGGGCGGCCAGTTCCTCGGCTCCGTCGTCGCCGTCCTCCTTAAGGCGATATCTCCACGTGACGGGGGGAAGCCCACCCGCCGCTCCTGGACGGCGAAGAAAAGGACACATGTGCGCTGATGTACTGTATCGCCGGTAAAGTTCCTTAGCTAACCGTTTGGTGGGATCAAGGCGACATGACTCAACCGGTGGGCCCGCAACCCAAGGTCAAGCACTCCAAGCTGTCGCTCGGAGTTGGGGTTGCAGGGCTCGCGCTAGCGCTCTATGGCTGCTCGACCCTGAACCTCGCACGTGATGTTGACGGTCGTCTGGCATCCCTACCTGTGCCGACCGTCACTGTCACCGAGACGGCGGGTTCGGAGCCGACCCAGCCCGAGTCCGCCCCCACTCCAATACAGAAACTGCACTCCGATGAAGTGATCACGGATGGCACCTATGAGGTAGGCGTCGACGTCAAACCCGGTACTTATACGACCGGGGGTCCACCCGAGGGGAGTTCGGGCTGCTACCGCAAGCACCTCAAAACCCTCGACGATGACGGGCTCATCTACGTGGACATCACCAAGGGGCCGACCACGGTAGTTGTGAAGTCTCCGATCAAGTTCATGACATTCTCCGGGGGCTGCGAGTGGAGTAGGAAGAAGTAGGCGACTCCAAAGGCGCTCCGCGCGGGTGCTGAAACACTGGAGGGAGGCAGCAGCGCATGCTCGACTGGCTGATCCGCCCCCACACCGCCATGCACACGATCGGTGAGATCGTCGGCGGAGCCGAGCACCGCCTGATGGCGCCCCGCGCGGTCAGCCAGGACTCGATCGCGACCGCCCTGGCGCTGGACGGCAAACTTGACGACGAGACACGCGAGAGCTTCCTGGAGAAGGTCTTCAGCCCAGCCGCGCAACCCACGCACTAGGGCGCGTATCGGGTTGTGATCAAGGGGTGGTCCGGGTGAGGTCTTTGATCCAGATCATCGCGGTGCGAAGGTGGAGGCCGGCGAGGTAGCTCGCGGGGGTCTTGTCGTAGCGGGTGGCGATGCCTCGCCAGGCCTTGAGCTTGTTGATCAGGCGCTCGACGGTGTTCCGTTCCTTGTAGAGGTCGGCGTCGTGGCTGACGGGCCGACCTCCCTTGCTGCCCTTGTTCTTCCCGTTGGCAGCCTGGTCCCTCTTCTCCGGGATGACTGCCTTGATGTGGCATTTCCGTAGGTAGGTGCGGTTGCCGCGGGACGAGTAGGCCTTGTCCCCGGCGACCGCTTCGGGTCGGGTGCGGGAAGGGCCGACCGGCCCGCGGACCCGTACTTTCTCGAGCACGGGGATGAACTGCGGGCTGTCGGCAGCCTGTCCCGCAGTCAGGACGAACGCCAGCGGGCGGCACTTCCGGTCGGCGGCGAAGTGAACCTTGCTGATCTGCCCGCCTCTCGAGCGTCCGAGCAGAGCGGCTTTCAGTCGGAGCTTGCGGCGGCGACGGACGCGTCGCCATTCTTCCCGCTCCGGGTCCTCTCCGGCGTCTCGCCCGACCGGCTCGTCCCGCTCCCATTCCGGCATTGGACGAGGGTTATCCGGCTGTCGAGATCGACCGCCTGGTCAGTACGACCGGCACGGTCAGCCTGGCCAACCATGCCCTGTGCATCGGCACCACCCTGGCCGGGCAGCGCGTCACCCTCCGGATGGACGGCATCACCGCGCTCAACCTCCGGTGGGCTGACGTCGACCTCGACACACCAGAGATCCGGATCAAGGGAAGCTCGGCCGTAGTGGACGGGAAGCGGGTAGAGGGTACGACCAAGAGCGGTCGATCCCGCGTCGTCAGCCTGGATAAGGCATCTGCGGCAGTACTCCGCGAGCATCAGGCGCGTCAAGCCATCGAGAGATCGACGGCCGGCGAGGAATGGAAGGGCGCCGATGACTACGTGTTCACCACGGGATGGGGTGAGCCGATCTATCCGGACACCGTCACATCGTTGGTGAGCAAGCTCATCCAGGCTTACAACGCTCCGAAGAGCGGCCCCAAGCCTGAGAACCCGTTGCCGCACGCTCGTCTGCACGACTTCCGGCACATCCACGCGACTACGCTCCTGCTGGCCGGCGTGCCGGTGCACGTGGTGGCGGCCCGGCTGGGCCACGCTGACCCGGCGATCACGCTTCGGGTGTACGCGCACGTGATCAACGAGCAGATGGCGATGGCGGCTGACATCTTCGCGACAGCGATCGAGGATGCCCCCGCGTAGCTCGTGTTAGCAAACGTGTTAGCAAAAGGCCCCCTGCGATGATCGCAAGGGGCCTTTGAGCTGGGAGCCGACGAGGGGAATCGAACCCCTGACCTACGGTTTACAAGACCGTTGCTCTGCCGATTGAGCTACGTCGGCGGGTGCGGTGCCCTACGAGTTTAGTCGTATGGCGCGGGCACCGTCACCGATCATTGATCGTCTGGGCCGAGGAACCGCCAGTCTTCGCAGGGTGCTGAGGTGACACCGCTGGAGCCTGGGGTGCGGGACGGCCGGGAGAGCCGGAGAGCTGGGCCGCCGGAGAGGGCGACGAGGAGTTGGAGGGTGTCGGCGCGGCGGGTCGGCCGGAGGCCGGGGACGGGTTGGACAGGGCGGCGGGGGCAGCCGGAGGCTGGAGGGATGGAGGGGCCGCGGGTGGGAGGTTAGCGGCGGCGGTGGCGGGCTATCTCGTAGAGGGCGATGGCCGCTGCCACGCCGGCGTTGAGGGACTCGGCGGCGGCGTTCATGGGAATGCGCGCCACCACGTCGCACGACTCGCGGACCAGCCGGGACAGGCCCTTGCCTTCGGAGCCGACCACGACGACCAGCGGCTCGGTGACCAGCTCGACATCGCCGATGTCAGCCGAGGCTCCGCCGTCCAGACCGACCACGAACAGGCCCTGCTCGCGGTATTCGCGCAGGGTGCTCGTCAGGTTGGCCGCCCGGGCCACGGGCAGGTGGGCGAGCGTACCCGCGGAGGTCTTCCAGGCTCCGGCGGTGACGCCCGCGGAGCGACGCGAGGGCACGAGGATGCCGTGGGCGCCGAAGGCCGTGGCGGAGCGGGCGATGGCTCCGAGGTTGCGCGGATCGGTGACGCTGTCGAGCGCGATGATCAGCGGGACCTCGGCGGCGTCCTTGGCCCGCTCGACGAGATCCTCGGGATGGGCGTACTCGTAGGGCGGGAGCTGAAGCGCCAGGCCCTGGTGGACGGCGCCTTCGGTCAGCCTGTCGAGCTTGTCGCGGCTGACTTCCAGCAGGGCGATGCCGCGGTTCGCGGCCATCTTGATCGCCTCGCGGATGCGGTCATCGCTCTCGACCCGCTGCGCCACGTAGAGCACGTTGGCGGGCACCTCGGCACGAAGCACCTCGACGACGGGGTTTCGCCCGCCGATGACCTCGGGAGCCTCGTCGCGCTTGCCGCCGCGGGGCTTCCGCGCCGGCTGCTCGGCGGATCTAGGCTCCGCGCCGGGCGCGCCCGTGGGACGCTGCTTGTCCTTGAACCAATGCCTCTCGTGGGCAGGCGGAGTCGCTCCCCTGCCCTGGAGGGCTCGCCGGCCCTGCCCACCGGTGCCCCGTGTGGGGCCCTTCTTCTTCGCGGGTCTACCTGACCCCTTACCCGCACCTGCCATGGTGCCAGCCTACCGGCGCGATCAGCGGGCCAGTTCCCATCGGGCACCCTGAGGGGTGTCCTCGACCATCACGCCCGCGGCGGCCAGCTGGTCGCGGATGGCGTCGGCGGCGGCGTAGTCCTTGCGGGCCCGGGCGGCCTGACGCTGCTCCAGAGCCACTCTGACCAGGGCATCAACCGTCTCGCGCAGCTCGGTGTCCGCGCCGGATCGCCGCCACTGCGGGGAGCGGGGGTCCAGGCCGAGGACGTCGAGCATGTTCTGCGTCTCGGCGAGAAGGCGGGCCACCTGTTCCTTGTTGCCGTGGGCCAGGGCGACGTTGCCCTCGCGGACGACCTCGTGGACCACCGCGAGCGCCTGCGGCACGCCGAGGTCGTCGTCCATCGCGTCGACGAAGGCCTGCGGCAGCGGGGCCGCCGCGTCGACGTCGTGGATGACCTCGGCCGCGCGGGTGACGAAGCCCTCGATGCGCTGGTAGCCGGCGGCGGCCTCGGCCAGCGCCTCGTCGGAGTAGTCGATGGCGGAGCGGTAGTGCGCCGCGACCAGGTAGTAGCGCAGCTCCACCGCGCGCACCTTGTTGAGCATGGCCGGGACCAGCAGGGAGTTGCCGAGCGACTTGCTCATCTTCTCGGCGCCGATCTTGAGCATGCCGTTGTGCAGCCAGTAGCGGGCGAAGCCGTCGCCCGCCGCCTGGGACTGGGCGACCTCGTTCTCGTGGTGCGGGAAGATCAGGTCGACGCCGCCGCCGTGGATGTCGAACGTCTCTCCGAGGTACTTGGTTGCCATGGCGGAGCACTCGAGGTGCCAGCCGGGCCGGCCCGGACCCCACGGGGTCGACCAGGTCGGCTCGCCGGGCTTGGCGCCCTTCCACAGGGCGAAGTCCCGGCCATCGTGCTTGGCGGAGTCGGTGTCGGTGTCACCGGCCGCCCGCATGTTCTCGGGGCGCTGGTTGGACAGCCTGCCGTAGCGCTCGGCATAGGACATGACGTCGAAGTAGACGTCGCCGCCCGCGGCGTAGGCGTGGCCCTTGTCGATCAGCCGCTGGATCAGCTCGATCATCTCGGGGATGTGGCCCATCGCCCTCGGCTCGACCGTGGGCGGCAGGCAGCCGAGGGTGTCGTAGGCCCAGGTGAACGCGCGCTGGTTGCGCTCGGCGATCACGAACCACGGCACGCCTTCTTCGGCGGCGACGCGGATGATCTTGTCGTCGAGGTCGGTGACGTTGCGGCAGAACGACACCTCGTACCCCGACCGCGTCAGCCATCGGCGCATGACGTCGAAGTTGACGCCGGACCGGATGTGACCGATATGCGGCGGAGCCTGCACAGTGGCCCCGCAGAGGTAAATCGAGACCCGGCCCGGCTGGATGGGGACGAAGTCGCGGACCGCACGGGTGCTGGTGTCGTATAGGCGCAGACTCACGAACGCAAGGCTAATGCCTCGCACGCCGTGACAGGACGGGTTGCCCGACCTCACACGCCCGCAAATCGAATGTGAATCCGACGGCCTTTCCCCAACAGTCACACTACTGACCGGCTTCTCACTTATACGACTTGTTGTCCTTGATGATTACCCCCGATGCCAACTGTCGCGTTACGAACGTCCCATCCCGCTTCGCCGGCGCCCCGCGTCTCGGTACACGAGGACTCGCGTTTCGGTACCGGTGGACCCGCGTGGCGTCGGGCTCCCTCCCCGTCACGGCATCGCCGATTCTGTAGGCTCAAAGCGCCATGGACGTCACTCCCCCTTTGGCGGCAGGTCAGTCCTCCCGCCGGCCCGAGCCGCCGCCCGCTCCCGCCCATCCGACCGGAGCGGCGCTGTTCCTGCGCCGCCTGGGTATCGCCGTCGCGGGCCTGGCGGTGGCAGTGCTCACCGGAGCGGCCTGCGTGCTGTCGTTCGACGCGATCCGCGCCCTCGCCGTCACCGGAGGAGCACGGGGCGACCTCGCCTTCCTCTACCCCGCGGGCTTCGACACGCTGCTGGTCATCGCCTTGATCAGCGTGCTGCTGCTGCGGCCCGCCCGTCTGCTGGTACGGCTGCAGGCGTGGACGGTCCTGGCCGTGCTGATCCTGGCCGCCGGTGCCACCAACGTCGCGACCGCTACGAACTTCACCGTCGACGCGCGGCAGGCGGCGGTGGGTGTCGCGGTGGCCCCCTGGGTGATGCTCGTCATCGGGCTGTGGCTGTTCCTGCTCCCGTCCAGGCGCCCCCAGTCCCGCCGTCCCTCGCGGTCGGACGTCTCCGAGCCCGCGGCGAGTGTGGACTTCCCTGAACGCGATGCGGGCACGGACTTCGCCCGACGTGCCTCCGGCACGGGGTCCTCCGAACGGGGCTCGCATGCGGACCATTTCGAACGTGCCTCGGGCAGGGGCCACGACATCGTGCCGTTCGGGCACGAGGAACGCGATCCCGAACTCGCTCCGCCACTCGAGACGGCCGCCCACGTATTCGCTCATGAACGGGATCTCGTCGCCCACCTGGACGCCCCGCACGAGCCGGAGCCCGAGATCACGCCGGTCGTGCCACCGACCCCCGCTCCGGAGACCCCTTCGGTGGACGAACTGCCGCCGCTGCGCAGTGACGAGGCGCCCCGGCCTCATCTCGCCGAGGAGCAGGCCGCGCCCCTTCCCACCGAGCATTCCGTGCCGGAGTACGCCGCATCTGAGCAGGAGCACGCTGTTCCCGAGCCGGAGCATGCCTTCCCCGAGCCGGAGCATGCCCTCCCTGAGCCGCGCCATGTTCTGTCGGAGCCCGAGCATGCCCTCCCCGAGCCGGAGCACAACGTGCCCGCGCCCGAGCCTGAGCAGCGGCTGGTGCCCCAGCCGCGAGGCCAGATGACGCCGGGCCCACGAGCCGAGCGTGAGCGTGATCCCGATCGGCCGCTTCGCTGGGGAGACCTCGTCCGTCCCGCCAGCGGCGACGTGCTGGTCCATCCGCTGCCCAAGCCCACCCGCGACCGCGAGCCCGGCGATACCCAGCCGTACCCGCAGATCACCGACCCTGTGGCCGAGCAGCCCTCCGCCGACGCCTCTCCGGAGACGGGGGCCGCGGACACCCAGCCTTACCCGCACCTGCGTGGGGAGGCCGCCCCGCTGCCCTCCGATTCGGCGGAGGAGATCCACGACGAGGCGCCCGACCCCGCGCATGACGCCGGCAACGCCGAGGAGCATGAGGCGCCTCATGCCCGGCGGCAGCCGTACATCACCGAGACGACGGCACCGCCGTCCGGCCGGATGCGCAGCACTCCCCTACCGCCCGAGGAGTAGACGCCGGCACCTGACCCGTCACTCGCCGTAAAAGGGCGCCGGCATCGCCGTATCCCCCCTCGCCGCGCGGCGCCCACTGAACGAAACCCACCGAGCAGAAGAACGCTGCTGCCCGAGGAGTAGGCGCCGCCGTACCTGACCGCCGCCCGCCGCACCTGACCGCCGCCCGCCTGCCCGGCCGGTCCGGTACACCCGGCCCGCGGGCCTACGAACGTCCGCCGCGCCACTCGCCGTACGAGGGCGCCGGCATCGCCGTATCCCGCCCTTGCCGCCGCGGTGCCCACTGAACGAAATCCACCGAGCAGGAGAACGCTGCCGCCCGGTGAAGGCGGGTGGGTACCGCATCAGGAGGAAGGGGTGGACGGGCGGCGGGGTGGGGATGACGAAGATCCGCCTGGTCTGGGGGACCAGGCGGATCTTGAAGGTGCCGGCGGAGTCGCGGCACCGGGTGGGTGACCGCCCTGCGTTCGAGCGTTGGCGAAGGTCACCGGTGCGGCGCACTCCGCCTTGGGTCAGACCCTTTCTCGGCCGCGGATGGCGGCGACGAGGCCGACGCCGACCACGGCGAGGACGACCTGGAGGACCAGTTCGATCCAGTCGATGCCGTCGGTCGTCGCGACGTTGAGCACCTGGGCGAGGGCAGTACCGATCAGAGCGGCGACGATGCCGACGACGATCGTGAGGATCCACCCGATGGGCTGCCGGCCGGGAAGTACGAGCCGTCCGAGAGCTCCGATGATGGCACCGATGACAATCGCGCCGAGGATGGTTTGAATGGACATATTGAGCCTCCCCTTGAGGGTCGCACCTTCACGCTGACAAGGTGGCTACCCTCATATGGGGTACTAATCCTAGAAAGTAAGAAAAGCCTGATCAGAGCGCCATATGAGGGTCATGAGGCTCCGCAGGCATGCTTTCAGAGAGGATCAGCGGCCGAAAACGAGGGCGGTGGCGATGGCGGCGATGCCCTCTCCTCGCCCGGTGAGACCGAGCCCGTCGGTCGTGGTGGCGCTGACGCTGACCGGGGCCGACACCACCTCGCTCAGGACCTTCTCGGCCTCGGCGCGTCGCGGCGCGAGCTTGGGGCGGTTGCCGATGATCTGCACGGCGATGTTGCCGATCTCGAACCCGGCCGCGCGCACGTGACGTGCGGCCTCCTCGAGCAGGGTGACGCCGGACGCGCCCGCCCAGCGTGGGTCGGAGGTGCCGAAAAGCCCTCCGAGATCGCCGAGACCGGCGGCGGACAGCAGCGCGTCACAGCAGGCGTGCGCGGCGGCGTCGCCGTCGGAATGGCCCGCGAGCCCGGTCTCACCCGGCCAGTGGAGGCCGGCCAGATTGAGCTCGCGGCCGGATGCGAAAGGGTGGACGTCGACTCCGACGCCCACCCTTGGCCGTGTCATGTTCAGGAGTTGAGAACCTCGTCGAGAAGCGCCTCGGCCTTGTCCTCGTTGGTCTTCTCCGCGAGCGCCAGCTCACTGACCAGTATCTGCCTGGCCTTCGCGAGCATGCGCTTTTCGCCTGCGGACAGACCACGCTCCTTGTCTCGCCGCCAAAGGTCACGCACCACTTCGGCAACCTTGTTGACGTCACCGGACGCCAGCTTCTCAAGGTTGGCCTTGTAACGACGCGACCAGTTGGTGGGCTCTTCTGTGTGCGGCATGCGCAGAACGTCGAAGACGCGCTCCAGGCCTTCCTGGCCCACAACATCACGCACACCGACGAGCTCGGCGTTGTCCGCCGGCACCTGAACGGTAAGGTCGCCCTTGTCGACCTTCAGCACCAGATAGGTTCTGTCCTCGCCCTTTATCGTGCGGGTCGTGATGGCTTCGATCCGAGCAGCCCCGTGGTGGGGGTAGACGACAGTGTCGCCGACCTGGAAAGTCATGTGACAAGTACCCCTTCCGCTGTACTCCAGGATACCACGCGCCAGTCCCCTCCCGGAACAGTGAAATCAACATAACTGCAGGTCAAAGCCTCGATTTAGGACTTGACAACCGGTCGACCCTGTGAATCCGCGCTCCTGACATGCCCGGTGACCTGCGATGCTGGCCGCCCTCGCGCCCCTTGTGCGCCGTCCGTACGCCGTCCCCGGCCCGCCTGAGAAAGGGGCCGAGAGCACGGATAAGGTTGCCATTGGCCATACCCATGTGTATCAAGGAGACCTCGAACTGTGACCAGCACCAGCCGTCGCAGGGTGATCATCGTCACCGCTCTGCTCGCAGCCGCCCCTGCGCTGGCCGCGTGTGGCGCGGGCACCGACGCGAACACCAACAATGCGTACGCACCGACCGAGGCCAACGTGCTCATTGACAGCAACGGCTCCAGCAAGGCCTACGGCAGGAACGGCATCAAGATCGCCCAGGCGTTCCTCCTCGGCCCTGAGTCGGGTGCCCAGATCGCGGCGGGCGGCTCGGTCCCGCTCTACCTGTCGATGGTGAACTACGGCACCGCCGCCGACCGGCTCGAAGGCGTCTCCGTGGCCGGCCAGGCCGCGGCGTCGGTCAAGGCGCCGGGCGTTATCAGCCTGCCCCCCGGCCAGCTCGTCAACACCGGCAGGCCGGCGTCCCAGGTCATCCTGGAAGGCACCCAGAAGCCGCTGTACGGCGGTGAGAGCCTCACCCTGACCCTCCGCTTCGCCACCGCCGGTGACATCCAGATGGCCGTCCCTGTGGTCACGCGCAGCCGCGAGTTCGCCGGCCTCCCGGCCGCGCCGAGCGCCGCCCCGTCGGCCTCGGCCACCCCGGCGCCCACGACGTCCCCCAGCACCACTCCCTCGGCGGACCCGACCGCCAACAGCTGACGGCTGACGCGCCGAGCCCGTGGCGGGCAGGCGAAAGGCCCGGTGGTGCGGCTCGCTCGAGCCGCACCACCCGGCCGGCGCCGGTCAGGGAGCGGGCCCTGCCTGCCCGGGGCGGGCGGCGGGCCGGCGCCGGGGGGGGCCTGGGCAGGGGCGGGGGGGGGCCCCCCCCCCCCCCCCCACCACCGGGCCTTCGACGTTCAGGCAGAGGCTCAGGCCTCCGCGGGGTCGAACTTGTACCCCAGGCCGCGGACGGTGAGGATGCACCGCGGGTCGGAGGGGTCGGCCTCGACCTTGGCCCTCAGGCGCTTGACGTGCACGTCGAGGGTCTTGGTGTCGCCGACGTAGTCGGCGCCCCACACGCGGTCGATCAGCTGGCCACGGGTCAGCACCCGGCCCGCGTTGCGCAGCAGCACCTCCAGCAGCTCGAACTCCTTCAGCGGGAGCTGCACCTGCTTGCCGCGGACCGCGACGATGTGGCGGTCGACGTCCATGCGGACCGGACCGGCGGCGAGGACGGCCTGCTCGACCTCCTCGGCGTCGCCCTGCCTGCGCAGCACCGCGCGGATGCGCGCCACCAGCTCGCGGGAGGAGAACGGCTTGGTGACGTAGTCGTCGGCACCGAGCTCCAGGCCGACCACCTTGTCGATCTCGCTGTCCTTGGCGGTCAGCATGATCACCGGGACCTTGGAACGCTGCCGCAGCGAGCGGCACACCTCCGTACCGGGCAGGCCGGGAAGCATCAGATCGAGCAGCACCAGATCGGCGCCGTTGCGGTCGAAGGTGTCCAGCGCCTCGGGGCCGGTGGCCGCCACCGCGACTTCGAACCCCTCCTTGCGCAGCATGTAGGACAGGGCGTCGGAGAACGACTCCTCGTCCTCGACGACGAGCACGCGGGTCACTTCGCGGCCTCCAGAGGGATTGATGTGCTTGGTACGGCTATCGCCGTGCCGCCGAAGGCCGGCAGACGAAGCGTGAAGGTGGAGCCGGAGCCTTCCTTGCTCCAGACCGTCACCTCACCGCCGTGGGCCACGGCGACGTGCTTGACGATGGCGAGGCCGAGCCCCGTGCCGCCGGTGGCCCGGGATCGGGCGGGGTCGACGCGGAAGAACCTCTCGAAGATGCGCTCCTGCGAGCTCTCGGGGATGCCGATGCCCTGGTCGCTGACGCTCACCTCGACGGACTCGCCGGCGGGGCGGGCGCTCACGACGACGCGGGTGCTCTCGGGACTGTAGGCGACCGCGTTGTCGATCAGGTTGCGCAGGGCGGTGACCAGCAGCTCGTCGTCGCCCCACACGCGAAGGCCCTCCGTGCCGCCGGCGACCAGCGCGATGTCCTTGGCCGCGGCCTTGGTGTTGCACCGGTCGATGGCCTCGTTGAGCACCTCGTCGACCGGCACGCAGCCGGGCGTGGGGATCGGCTCGCCGCCCTGGATGCGGGAAAGGGTGATCAGGTCCTGGACGAGGTAGGTGAGCCGGGCCGCCTCGTGCTGCATGCGCCCGGCGAAGCGGTTGACCGCCACGGGGTCGTCCGCGGCGTCCTGGATCGTCTCGGCCAGCAGGCTCAGCGCGCCCACGGGGGTCTTCAGCTCGTGGCTGACGTTGGCGACGAAGTCGCGGCGCACGGCCTCGACGCGGCGGTGCTCGGTCTGGTCCTCCGCGAGCACCAGCACCTGGCCGTGAGTGCCCAGGGGGGCGACCCGCACGGCGAAGGTGGTGACCTCCATGCCGAACTTGTGGCCGGCGACCTCGAACTCGCTCTCGCGGATCTCGCCGTCCCTGCGCACCTGCCGGGCGAGGGCGAGCAGCTCGGCGGCCATGAGGTGATCCCCCTTGACCAGGCCGAAGGCCCGCGCGGCGGAGCTGGCACGCAGCACCCGGTCGTCACGGTCCAGCACGACGGCGGAGGAGGGCAGCACGGCCAGCACCGACGCCACCCCCTGAGGCAGGACGAGGTCGGAGTTCTCAACGGGCTCGGGGTGGCGTTTGTCCCGAGGACGCACCGCCACCATCGCGATCGCCCCGACGACAAAACCCGCCAGGGCGGCCAGGCTTGTCACGATCTCACTCACGCTTTCGATGGTAGGCGGCCTTATTCGCTGGCCAGGACCTCCTCGACGCCCCTTTCCTGCAGAGTTCATCTTCTGGACGAAGTTCGTTCACGAACGCGCGCGTAGCGTAAGTCGCATGCGCGACGCCTTCCACGAAGAACTCAACGCTCTCAACGACCGCCTAGTGGAGATGACCAGCCTGGTCCGCTCGGCGATATCGAGGGCCACCACCGCCTTGCTGGACGCCGACCTCCAGCTCGCGGAGAGTGTGATCTCCCAGGACGCCGAGGTCAACCGGCTCTTCCAGGAGATCGAGACCTCCATCTTCGAGCTGATGGCCACCCAGCAGCCCGTGGCCGTGGACCTGCGCATCGCGATCACCGCGCTGCGGATGGGCGGGGACCTGGAGCGCATGGGCGACCTGGCCGAGCACGTGGCGAAGATCGCGCGGATGCGTCACCCCGACTCGGCGATCCCGCCGGAGGTGCGCGACACCATCCTGGAGATGGGGCAGATCGCCGAGCGCCTGATCACCAAGACCGGGAGCTGCATCGCCACCCACGACGTCGAGCTCGCCAAGCAGCTCGACGACGACGATGACGCGATGGACCGGCTGCACCGCAGGCTGTTCCGCGTGCTGCTGTCCAAGGACTGGGCGCACGGCATCGAGCCGGCGATCGACATCACCCTCACCGGCCGCTACTACGAGCGGTACGCCGACCACGCCGTGCGGGTCGCCCGTGACGTGGTGTACCTCGTGACCGGCAGCCGGCACGACGGCAGCTCCGCCTCCTGACAACGGCGCCACCCGCCCGCGTCGCACCGTTCCACGGGGGACCAGGCGCCCCGGCGCGCGAGAAAGCCCCGGACCTTCGCGGTCCGGGGCTTTCTTGTGACGGTCGAGGGCTACTTGGCCTTGCCCTGGTTGGCGACGGCCTCGATGGCGGCCTTGGCGGCCTCCGGGTCGAGGTACTCGCCGCCGGGCTTGAGCGGCCGGAAGTCGGCGTCCAGCTCGTAGCGGAGCGGGATGCCGGTCGGGATGTTGAGCCCGGCGATCTCGTCGTCGCCGATGCCGTCGAGGTGCTTGACCAGGGCGCGCAGCGAGTTGCCGTGGGCCACGACCAGGGTGGTGCGTCCGTCCGCCAGGTCGGGCACGATGCGGTCGTACCAGTAGGGCAGCATGCGCTGGACGACGTCCTTGAGGCACTCGGTCCTCGGCAGCAGCTCCGGCGGCAGCGTGGCGTACCGCGCGTCGCCGGCCTGGGAGAACTCGTCGTCGTCGGCCAGCGGCGGCGGCGGGACGTCGTACGAGCGACGCCAGAGCATGAACTGCTCGTCACCGAACTCGTCGCGGGTCTGCGCCTTGTCCTTGCCCTGGAGCGCGCCGTAGTGGCGCTCGTTGAGCCTCCAGGAGCGCGCGACCGGCAGCCACAGCAGGTCCGCCGCGCCAAGGGCGAGGTTGGCGGTCTGGATGGCGCGGGTCAGGACCGAGGTGTGCACCACGTCGGGGCGCACGTCCGCGTCGAGGAGCAGCCTGCCGCCGCGACGCGCCTCTTCCTCACCCGTGGCCGAGAGATTGACGTCGACCCATCCGGTGAACAGGCCTTTCGCGTTCCACTCACTCTCGCCATGCCGCAATAGCACCAAAGTAGCCATGCGCCCAAGCTTAGGGCGTGCCCGCTTTACGCGGGTAGCGACGGCCCGGGGCCCTGGCCGGCCCGCGCCGCCTCTGGTACTTCGAGCCGTGAGCCGGTCAGACGGCCGTTCCGGGGTTCTCTTCCCGTCTGCCGCGCTCGACGATGCCTTCGAAGGCCCGCAGGTTGGCAAGGGACTCTCCGCGCTTGACCCGCCAGTCCCACTCGCGGCGGATGGAGGAGGCGAATCCCAGCTCCAGGGCGCGGTCGAACCAGTCGTCGGCGTAGGTCAGCACGCAGCCGAGCAGCCGGTCGATCTCCTCCTGGGACACCGACGCGAGCGGCAGGTGCCCGACGAGGTGGACGTCCCCGACCGCGTCGAGGGCGAAGTGCACGCCGTACATGGAGCCGTTCTTGGTCAGCAGCCAGCGGTAGAACTCCAGGTGGTTCTCGTCGGGCTGCCGGCAGAAGAACGCCTCGACGTGCAGCGCCTGGCCGGAGATGCTGAGCCAGGTCATGGTCGCCAGCTTGTGCTGCCCTGGAAGTCTCACCAGGAAGGCGCCCGGGCGCGGGCGCTCGTAGGAGATCTCCGCCGCCTTCAGCGCGGACTCGACGGCCGCCTCGTGATCCATAACAGTGCACACTCCCACGTTCCTCGTGGCGGCCCGCGCCGGTCCGTACGGTCGGCGACGACAGTACTGCCTCCGCCCCACCGGACGGAGGTCCAGGATTCCCCGTGCCGGACCGTCTAAGCGTCAGAGGTTCACGGCCACCGGCGTGCGGCGCAGCCGGGCCATGGCGCCGGCGTACACCTCGACGAGGCGCGAGGCGGTGGCCGACCAGCCGAAGGCCGCCGCGTGGTCCCTGGCCCCGGTGGCGAGCGTGTCGCGCCAGAGCGGGCGGTCGACGAACGCGCGTAATGTCCTGGCCCACGCGTTGGGCTCGTGCCCGTCGACGAGCAGGCCGGACACGCCGTCCCGCACGGCCGTGCGGAGCCCGCCCACGGCGGCGGCCGCGACGGGGGTGCCGCAGGCCTGGGACTCCAGTGCGACAAGGCCGAACGACTCGTTGTAGGACGGGACGACGGTGACGTCGGCGGCGCGGTACCAGTCGGCGAGCTCGCTCTGCGGAGCGGGCGGCGCGAGCCGTACGACGTCGGAGATGCCGAGCTCGGCGGCCAGGTCGGTGAGGTAGGAGGGCCGGGCGAGCCCGTTGCCGCTCGGGCCGCCGACGCAGGCCACGATCAGGCGCGACCGTAGCGAAGGGTCGTCCGCGAGCATCCGCGCGGCGGCTCTGAGCAGGACGTCGGGGGCCTTGAGCGGCTGGATGCGGCCGACGAAGAGCAGGACGTGGGCGTCCTGCGGCAGGTGCAGCCGGTGCCGGGCGGCGCCTTTGGAGGCGGGCTGGAACACCTGGAGGTTGACGCCGGGGTTCACCACGGCCACACGCTCGCTGGGGGCGCCGTAGAGATCGATCAGCTCGCGCGCCTCGGCGGCGGTGTTGGCGACCAGGCGGTCGGCGATCTCGACGACCTGCTCCTCGCCGAGCACGCGAGCGACGGGCTCGGGCTTGTCACCGTCGGCGAGCAGAAGGTTCTTGACCTTGGCCATGGTGTGCATGGTGTGCACCAGGGGCACGCCCCAGCGCTCCTTGGCGAGCCAGCCGACCTGGCCGGACAGCCAGTAGTGCGAGTGGATGACGTCGTAGTGCCCGGGGTCGAACATCGCCTCGGTGCGCAGCACGCCGGACAGGAACCCGCAGAGCTGGCCCGGCAGGTCGCCCTTGTCGAGCTCCTCGTACGGCCCGGCGGTGACGTGGCGGACGATCACGCCCGGCACCAGCTCGACAGCGGGAGGCAGGTCGCGGGCGGTCTGCCGCGTGAAGATCTCGACCTCGACCCCCAGGTCGGCGAGGCGCTTGGCCACCTCGACGATGTAGACGTTCATGCCCCCGGCGTCACCGGTGCCCGGCTGGTCGAGCGGGGACGTGTGCATGCTGATCGTCGCGACCCGGTTGACCCGGCGTGCGACCGGCACTCGCGGCACCGACACCACCTCCAGAAGGGTTATAACTGTCGGAAACTTCATGAGATTCCCAGAAGGGAATCGCGTGGTCCCGCGCGCACCCCTCTCCCGGCGCGCTGGCAAGATGACCGACGGGCGGCGCACGAGCACCGCCGGGGGCGCCGGACGCCGAGGTTCCCGATCCGACCTTGAGGACAGGACACGACATGACCAGGACAGCTGTGGTGACGGGGGCGAGCAGCGGCATCGGGGAGGCCACGGCGCGCCGGCTGGCCGCGGAGGGCTACGAGGTCGTGGCCGCCGCCCGGCGCCGCGACCGGCTGGACAAGCTGGCGGCCGAGGTTCCGGCCATCCGGCCCGCCACGCTCGACGTGACCTCCGACGAGTCCGTGGCCGCGCTGGCCGGCTCGCTCGACCGGTGTGACGTGCTGATCAACAACGCGGGCGGGGCCGTCGGCCTTGAGCCGGTGGCCGACGGGCTGGTCGACGACTGGCGGCAGATGTACGAGGTCAACGTGCTGGGGTCGCTGAGAATGACCCGGGCGCTGCTGCCGAAGCTGATCGAGTCCGGTGACGGCGTCCTGCTGATGCTGACGTCGGTGGCGGGGCTGGTCTCCTACGAGGGCGGTGGCGGCTACTGCGCGGCCAAGCACGCCCAGACCTCCATGACCGAGACGCTCCGCCTGGAGCTGTGCGGGGAGCCGGTGCGCATCATCGAGGTGGCCCCCGGCATGGTGCAGACCGAGGAGTTCTCGCTGACCCGCTTCCGCGGCGACGCCGAGCGCGCCGAGAAGGTGTACCAGGGGGTGCCGAACCCCCTGACGGCCGACGACGTGGCCGACGCGATCGCCTGGTGCGTCACCCGGCCCGCGCACGTCAACATCGACCGGCTCGTCATCCGCCCGCGCGCGCAGGCCGCGCAGCACAAGGTCCACCGGGTCTCCTGAGGGTGAGGACATCCCCATCTCCGCCACGTCGTCCATCGTCCCTGGTCCGCCCATCGCCTCGGTATCGGCCGGCTTCTCGCCGCCGACCCGGCCGGTAGGGGGCGGGCGCGTGGTGAACGGCGGGCGGGCGCGGGGCGGCCGGCCGCCGGCCGCGGGCAGGCCGGTCGGCGAGATCACCCGGGGGACGACGGGACACAACCGCCTGCGCCGGTCGGACCGGTGGACGGCCGCGGTGTACGGCCCGCTGCTGGTCTCGGCGGACCGGCCGCTCGTGGTCGACCTCGGGTACGGGGCGACGCACGTCACCACCTCGGAGCTCTTCCTGCGGCTGCGCCGCGTACGTCCCGACGTGGAGGTGGTGGGGGTCGAGATCGATCCGGTGCGCGTCGCCGCGGCCAAGCCGTACGAGAGGCCGGGGCTGAGCTTCGTGCGCGGCGGGTTCGAGCTGCCGGTGGGCGGGCGGCCGCTCATCATCCGGGCGTTCAACGTGCTCAGGCAGTACGGCGAGGCGCAGGCGTGGGAGGCGTGGGACCTGCTGCGGTCACGCCTGGCCGGCGACGGCGTGATCGTCGAGGGCACCTGTTCGGAGGTGGGCCACCGGGCGGCCTGGGTGGCGCTGGACGCCCGCGGGCCGCGCACGGTGACGTTCTCGGCCCGCCTCGCCGGCTTCGAGCGCCCCTCGGACCTGGCCGAGCGGCTGCCGAAGACGTTGATCCACCGCAACGTTCCGGGTGAGCGGGTCCACGGCTTCCTGCGCGACTTCGACCACGCCTGGGCGCTTTCCGCGCCGTACGGGGCCTACGGGGTGCGCCCGCGGTGGATCGCGGCGGTGGAGCGGCTGGCCGCCACCTGGCCGGTCGCGACCACTCCCCCGCTCGGTGGCAGGCGCCGCTGGCGGCTCGGCGAGCTCACCCTCCCGTGGTCGGCCCTGGCCCCGGACTCGCGTCCTCTCGCCTGAGCCTCGCTTCACTCGGGCGGCCCGGCGGATGGGCCTCTACACGACGTAGTACTACCCGAGGTAGGCTTACCGGCGTGAAGGGTCTCGGCGAGCTTGAACGCAGCATCATGGACATCCTGTGGGCCCAGGACGCCCCCTTGACCGCAAGGGAGGTCGGCCGTCTGATCGCCGACCGCGATCTCGCCCCCACGACGGTCATGACGGTTCTCGACCGGCTGACCCGCAAAGGCTTCCTCACGCGCACCCGCGACGGCCGCGCCTGGCGGTACGAACCGGGAGCGAGCCGCGACGCATACGTCGCTGAGCTTATGCTGGAAGCCCTCGACATGACCGGTGACCGTTCGGCGGCGCTCACGCGCTTCGCCCAGACGGTCTCCGGCTCCGAGGCCGACATCCTGCGCAAAGCACTCACGGAGCTGGAAGAAGAGTGATCGCTGCCGCCGTCCTGACCGCGCTCGCCATGGCGTGCGCGCTGGGCGCATGGCGGCTCACGTTCGCACGATGGCCATGGCGGACCCCACGGGCGGCCATCCTGCTGTGGCAGTCGCTCGGCGTCACCTGGGGTCTGGCCAGCGTCGGGGCGCTGCTCGCCTACGCGCTGGAGCCCTACCGCAGGGGCGTGCTGTACGGGCTGCACGCCTTCGCGCAGTCGGCGGTCTCCTTCGGCATGGGTCACGGCCTGCTCCAGCCGTACGACCTGCCCCGCGTCACCGCGCTGGTAGCGGGCCTGTCGCTCCTCGCGGTGCTCATCGTGGTGCTGCTCGCGGCCGGGTTCCAGACCCTGCGCGCCCGGCGGCGCCACCGCGCGCTGTTGTCCCTCATCGCCCACGACGACCCCGGCGTGCCAGGCGTGCGCATCCTCGACCACCCGGGCGCCGCCGCGTACTGCCTGCCCGGCCTGCGGTCGGAGGTCGTGGTCAGCGCGGGCACGCTGTCGCTGCTCAGCAGGGACGAGCTCGCCGCCGTCCTGGCCCACGAGGCCGCCCACGTCCGCGAGCGGCACGACCTGGTCCTGCTGCCGTTCACCGCGCTGAACTGGGCGATGCCCTGGCTGAGCGTGGTGCGCGACGCCCATTCCTCGGTCGCCCTGCTGGTCGAGATGGCCGCGGACGACCATGCCCGCCGCTACTGCTCGCCGCGACGCCTGGCGACCGCGCTGCTGCGCTTCGGCACGGCGGGGGCGGGGGCGGTGCCGAACGGAGCGCTCGGAGCCACGAGCGAGCATGTCATGGCCCGGGTCAACCGGCTGGTCAAGCCCGGAGCCACGCTTCCGCGGCGGTTCCGGTACGGCCTGGTCACCTTCTCGGTCCTGCTGTCCGCCTCCGCGCCTCTCCTGTGGATCTATCCCGGCTGACCCGCCAGGTGCTTGCTACTGTTTGCCAGTGTGTTTGCATTTGCAAGCACAGGGACGCATACTAGAGGCATGGAACTACCGAAGGTCGGCTCGATCGGCGAGTACATCCGCGATCAGCGGAAGCAGGCGAAGATCTCCCTGCGCCAGCTCGCCACGCAGGCGGGGGTCTCCAACCCCTACCTGAGCCAGATCGAGCGCGGGCTGCGCAAGCCGAGCGCGGAGATCCTGAACCAGATCGCCAAGGGATTGCGGATCTCCAGCCAGGCGCTCTACGTGCAGGCGGGCCTCATCGAGGACCGCGAGCCCGACAGCGATGTGCTGGCCGCGATCGTGGCCGACCGCACTCTCACCGAGCGGCAACGCCAGGTGCTGATCGATATCTACGAGTCGTTTCGCAAGGAGAACCGAGCCGAGGCGCAGGCCGGCACGGAGCGGACTGCCGAGAACGCCCGTACCGAGCCGGCGCCCCAGGGGGTCGACGCGGTTCCCGTGGAGGAGACAGAGACCTCCTCGCCGAACGGCCGCATTCAACCGGAACCCAAGAAAGGTTAACCCATGCCTCTCAACGACGAGGTCAAGAAGATCGCCGAGTCCAAGCCGTTCTATGCCGTCGCCGGCGTCGGCGACTACGCGGTCGAGAAGCTCCGCGAGCTCCCCGAGCAGTTCCACCGCCTGCAGTCCCGCCGGACCGAGGCCGGCGCCGTCGCGCGCGACCTGCCCACCATGGCCAGGAAGTACGCCACGACCGTCCAGACCAAGGCCGAGGCCGTCGCCAAGGACCTCCCGGAGAAGGCCAAGGGATACGCCGACACCATCACGGCCAAGGCGACGCTGCTCTACGACGAGTTCGCCAACCGGGGCCGCAAGGTCGTCAGCAGGGTGACCGGCGAGGCCGCGCTGGAGCTGGAGGACGTCTCCGCGAGCGCCGAGCCGGCGATCGCCGCCCGACCGGCCACGCCCCGCAAGAGCACCCGCACCACCGGCGCCGGCACCAAGGCCTGAGCTCCGCTCCCGCCCGGCTCGTCCGGGCACGGAGCGGGGGGCCGCCGCCCGCGGTCCCTCGCACCTTGATCGCCTTACGCACCGATCGCGCGGCCCGTCCCGGGAACCTGGGACGGGCCGCGCGCGTTATGGGTGTAGGGCGGCCGTCTCGCGCGACCGCCCGACCGACCGTCCCGGCCTTACCCCGGCCGCAGACCCCCGGCGGCCGGCACGTTCGGACCGGTCCGCGACGCTCGTCACGGGCGCCCGGAAGGTCCCCCGACCGGGCTAGGCTGAGCCCGGCCGTTCACATGACCCTGGGAGAGGCGCGATGTTCGGGATTCACACTTTTCTGGATCTCATTTTCTGGGTGCTCGCCGTAGCGGCCTTCGGCATGTGCGCATGGGCCCTCGTCCACGCGATCAGGACCCCGGCCCGCGCCTTCGCCGTCGCCGGCAAGCTGAGCAAGAAGATGTGGCTGCTGATCCTCGGCCTGGCCACCCTGTTCGCCTTCGCCGCCGCCGTGCAGTACCTGTCGGTGCTGAGCATCTTCACCATCGCCTCGGTCATCGGCTCGGGCGTGTACCTGGCCGATGTCAAGCCGGCTGTCGGCGAGATCGGCAAGGGCGGCGGCAACAGCGGCCCGTACGGACCCTGGTAGGCGGCTCCTACTCGCAGGTCTTCGTGTCCGGCGCGCAGAACTTGACCTCGGAGTAGCGCGCCGAGGGGGTTTCCAGCAGGGGCTGCGGCTTCTTGCGCAGGTGCAGGTCGAAGAAGGCTCCGACGTACCCGCGGGTGATCTCCAGGGCACGGACCCCGGGCAGGTCGGCGCCGTAGTCGATGCCGAGCTGATCGGCCAGCAGCCCGACGTCGGTGAAGGACGCGTGCTCCGTGCCCGCCACCACCAGCCAGCGCTTCCACCCGGTCAGGAGCTTCCAGTCGTCCTCCCACGACGCGTCCCTGCCTCCGGGGCTGTGCTTTGCCTGCGTTCCCAGGAACAGGAACGGCCGCGACAGCCCGCTCCCCGGGATCGAGCCGTACGTGGTGCCGTCCATGTTGATCCCGGCGCGCAACCGGTCGTCCTTCGCCATGGCCGCCAGAGCGCTCGCGCCACCCGCGGAGTGGCCCGCCATCGCGATCCGCGACGGGTCGATCAGGGAAGCGCCCTTCCATTTCGGGTGTGACCCGGTCAGTTCGTCGAGGACGAAGGAGACGTCGGCCGCCCGGCCGCCAGCCAGCTTGTCCCAGAACTCCGGGCCCTTGCTGTCGTTGTCGCACGCGACGCACGTGGTGACCCGGCCGTCGGGGAACGTCGTGGCGACGTTCTCGTAGGTGTGATCGATTGCGGCCACTACATAGCCCCTGCTCGCCAGATCCTCGGCGAGGGCGGTCAGCGTGCCGCGGGGCTTGGTGAAGCCGGGCGAGAGCACCACCAAGGGCAGGCCGCGCTTGTGCCCTGCCGGTTTCACGTCGGTGAAGGCGTTGGTCCGCGTCTCGCTCAGCACGTCCAACCGCAGGCCGGGTATTCCCCCCTCTCCCAGAAGGAGCTCGGACTCCTTGGGCGTCATGTACTGCGCCCGCCGATGGCCCGGTGACTTCGCCGGATACCACAGGGAGACCATGAGCTCCCGCGCCTTCGCCTCAGGGACCCACGGGTCCGGGCGGGAGACGTCCTTCAGGTACAGGGACGTGGTGCCGACCGGGTGTGAACCGGTCGGCTTGGGCAGATACGGCGTGCTGCTCGGCGCGGCCGTAGAACCGGCGGAGGCGGGCTCGGCGGACGGATGCCGGGAGGGGCCGGGCTCGGCGGACGCCGACGCAGGCGCGGACGCGCAGGAGGCCGAGGCCACGAGGGCGAGAACCGCGGCCAGGCCGCGACGGAGGATCGGCTCGATCACATGACCCATGGAATGTTCGTCCTTCCGGTCGGGACGGCCGCCTCGACGGGAAGATCCGTGGACGGCCTGATGGCAGGACGAAGCTAGGCGCGGCCGGTGCGCACGCGCGTCGGCCGTCATACCGACATCGGATACCGCGCGCGGAGGACCCGGCCGCGACGTCATCCCCGCGATGTACTCCTCAAGGATCCCGTAGTGGTCATTACGGCAGATGCCGACATAAGCAGTCAGACGTGACAATGTGCCGGTGGAGACAGATGAACGACGGCTCTGGCGGCAGTACGTGCTGGATGTGGTGCGCCCGGAGAAGCGCCCCACCGGGCCGTCGCGCAGAGCGCTCGTCGCCGACGCGGCGCTCGCGATCGTCCTGACCGTCATCGCGCTGGTGGCGGCGGCGAAGTTCCCAGGCAGCGGCCATATCCTGGAAGTCCGGCCGCGCCTGATCGAGCCTCTGCGGCTCCAGCCCCCCGCGACTCCCAGCATCGACGTGCCGCCGCCCCTTGAGATCTTGTCCTCCCCACCCCCGGCGCCCTCCCCACCCCCGGCGTCCTCCCCACGGCCGGTGCCCTCCCTGTCCCGGCGCGCCGGCCCGCAGATCTACGAGCCGCCGCTGCTCCTGGTGGTGCTGACGGCGCTGCCAGTGGCGCCGGTCGCCGGTGGCGCACAGGTCGTCCTTTTTGTTGGCCGTTGTTAAGGCATGGGCGTCTCGCTACGCCGTCTCGCGCCGCCCGCTAGGCTGACGCCCCATGGTGGATCTCGTTCGTCGCTGCGCGCTCGCGATCGTGCTGACCGTCCTCGTCGCCACCCCGGCCCAGGCCGCGGCGGACGGCGTCAAGAAGACGGACGTCACCGTGGAGCTGCGCCCCGGTGGCGTCCTGCACGTCAAGGAGCAGATCTCCTACAGCGGCCAGGTCACGCGCACGCTGCTCACCCGCACCAGGTACGACGACGCGAACGACCGCGTCTACCGCGTCTCGGGCTTCAAGGGCGACGGCACGCTGGCCGATGACGTCATCACGCTCGGCGGCAAGGGCACCGCGACCATCGAGTACGACGTGACCGGCGCCGTCACACCGGTCGGCGGCGGCGAGGAGCTGCGCTGGTACGCCGTCAACGGCTGGTCGGCCCCGGTGGAGAACGCCGTGGTGACGCTGACCGGTCCCGCCCCCCTGCAGAACCTGTCGTGCTTCGCCGGCGACCTGACCGCGGCCACCGGCTGCACCGCGGCCTCGATGGACGAGAGCGGCACGCGGGCGGAGTTCGAGCAGCAGGGTCTCGGCCCCTCCCAGGCGCTGACCATCGTCGCGGGCTTCCCCGCCGGGGCGAGCGGCGGCAAGCCGATCCTCGAGCGGCGGTTCGAGCTCTCCAACGCCTTCACCCTCAGCCCGGTCACCGGCGGCGCGCTCGCCGCGCTGCTGGTGCTGCTCCTCGGCGGCGTCGCGCTGCTGTACTGGACCCGCGGCCGGGACGAGCGGATCATCGACCACGAGGCCGGCAGCCCGGTCACCACGCTGCGCGACGGGCACTTCTCGCCGCCGGACGGGGTGCGTCCCGGCCAGATCGGCACGCTGATCGACGAGCAGGCCGACGTGATCGACGTGACGGCCACCATCGTGGACCTCGCCGTGCGCGGCTACGTGCACATCGAGGAGCAGCCGCGCGGCGTCTACGACGCCCCCGACTGGCGGCTGGTGCGGGTGCCGGACGCGCCCATGGGCGACCTGCTCGACTACGAGCGCGCGCTGCACATGGCGATCTTCGACGGGCGCGACTCGGTGCTGCTGTCGGAGCTCCACGGCTCGTTCGCGACCGGCCTCGGCAAGGTGCGTGACGCGCTGTACCGCGACGTCGTCGGCCAGGGGTGGTTCGCCCGGCGTCCGGACTCGGTCCGCACGCGCTGGACCACCATCGGTGTGATCGTCACGGGGCTCGGCGTGCTCGCCACCGTGCTGCTGGCCTGGTTCACGACGTACGGCCTGCTCGGGCTGGCGCTGATCATCGCGGGGGCCGCGCTGGCCGTGGGCGGGCAGTACATGCCGGCCAAGACCGCGCGCGGCGCCTCCGCCCTCGCGCACACGCTGGGCTTCCGCGACTATCTCGCCTCAGGCGAGGTCGGCGAGGTGCCCGCGTCCCAGCGCATCGAGCTGTTCTCCCGCTACCTGCCCTATGCCGTGGTGTTCGACAACGTCGACCGCTGGGCGCGGGTGGTGGCCTCGCTCAACGGCGACGGCCGGCAGGCTGACCACCTCTACTGGTACCACGGCCCCGCCGAGTGGGATCTGTCGAAGTTCGCCGACTCGATGCGCACCTTCACGCTGACCACCTCGGGCGCGATCTCGGCCTCCCGGCAGTTCCGCCGGTCGATCTGAACCCTCCGCCGGCCCGGCCTGAGCGGTCGCACCGGCTCGGGCGGTCGCACCGGCTCGGGCGGGTCGAAGCGGGCCGGGCGGTCAGACCGGGCCGCGTACGCGTACCTCGCCAACGGGACGGCCGCCACCGAACTGCGGCGGGTTGGCGAGCGCGTCGAGCTCGGCGGCGTCCAGGCCGAGCCCGAGCGCGCGCAGGGTCGCGATCGTCACCGGCACCCGTGCCCGCGCGCCCCCGTCCTCGATCTTGATGGTGCCCGCGTGGCCGTCCTCGAAGGCGAAGGCGTCGAACGCCTCGGCGCCCGCCTTGACCATGAGCCCGGGAACGGCCCGCATCAGCGTGACCTCGGGCCGGGAGGTCCCGGAGGTCCACTCCGGGTGGGCGCGCATCGCGTCCGCGATGCGCCGCTCGTGGCTGCCGGGCTCGGCCAGCATGAACGTGCGGAACGCCCGCGCGACCCCGGCCATGGAGGAGAAGAACAGGGGGGCGCCGCAGCCGTCCACGCCGGTGGCCGCGACGCGCTCGCCGGTCAGCTCCTCGGCCGTGGCGCGGATGGATCGTTGCAGCGGGTGGGCCGGGTGGAGGTAGTCGCCGGTCGGCCAGCCGTTGGCCACGCAGGTGGCCAGCATCGCGGCGTGCTTGCCGGAGCAGTTCATGGTGATGCGGGCGGGCCCGCCGCCGGCGCGCAGCACCCGGTGCGCCGTCGCGAGGTCTCCGGGGAGATCCTCGGGGCACTGCAGCGCCTTCTCGTCCAGCCCGGCGCCCGCGAGGATCTTGGCGACCCCGCCGACGTGGAAGTCCTCCCCGGCGTGGCTGCCGCAGGCGAGGGCGAGCAGCTCGCCTTCCAGTTCGAGGCCGGCGCGCAGCATGCCGAGCGCCTGGATGGGCTTCATCGACGAGCGGGGGGAGGCGGCCGCGGCGACGTCACCGTGCACGACCGCAGGGCTGCCTTGGGCGTCCATGGCGAACACCCAGGCGCGATGGACCGACTCCACGAACCCGGAACGGACGACTTCCACGATCAACGGCGCGACGGACACATGAGCTCCCTTCGTACCTGAGTTTACGGACGGCGGATCACGCACGTTCACAACGGGCCCGCCGTGTCAGGTCGGGGGCCGGGCTTGCGCCGATAATCTTGGACATGTAATGTCCAGAATATGCGGATGAACGAGGGCGTGGAATGGGCCCTGCACAGCTGCCTTAACCTGACCTGGGCCGAACCCGGCGAGGCGGTGACGGCGGCCAGGCTGGCGGCCTTCTACGGCCTGCCGACGGCCTACATGAACAAGCAGCTGCAGGCCCTGACCCGCGCGGGGATCCTCTCGTCCATCTCCGGCCCCCGTGGCGGCTTCAGGCTGGCGCGCAGGCCGGAGGACATCACCCTCCTCGACGTGGTGACCGCGATCGAGGGGGCCGAGGAGGCGTTCCGCTGCGAAGGCATCCTCAAGGAGGGGCCGAACGGCTCGGCGGACGTCGACTACCGCACGACCTGCCTGATCTCCCAGGCCATGCGCAAAGGCGACCTGGCCTGGCGGCGCGAAATCGCCGCTCAGACCATCGCCGACCTCAAGGCCGCCGTCGAGCGCGCGTATCCCCACACCCCCTCGAGCACGCGCGACCGGTTCGCCAACCTACGTCCCTGATCGAAGACCGCCCCTCCCCGGAGGGGCTTTTCACGGAGGTAATTCTGGATGTTCAGTATCCAAGATACAACGTCGCGGCACCGCCGCAGCGACCTCGGCACCGGGGTCGTCGTCACCTTCCTCTACATGGGCACCTGGCAGCGCGCCGCCTGACCCGGCGGCGGGCCAACGAACCCGATCAACCCTCTTCACCTTCGACCCCACAGGAGTGACCATGTCATCGACCGGCCGGACCGACCACAACCCCGTCCTGGTGCGCGCGGCGGACGCCGAGACCATCGACGACGGCCCCACCAGCCTCATCACGCTGCTGGCCGACGCGAGCGCGACGGGCGGCGCGCTGACCGCCAACGGCGCCACGCTCCGCGAGGGCTCCCCCGGCGCGCCGCCGCACTTCCACACGCGCGCCACCGAGATCTTCTTCGTCCTGGACGGCTCGCTGCGGCTGCTCGCGGGCGAGCTGGTCCACACGCTGGGCAAGGGCGACTTCCTCGTGGTCCCCCCGTACCTGCCGCACGCCTTCGCCCCCGCGCCGGGAAGCTCGGCCGAGATCCTGGTCGCCTTCACGCCCGGCATCGAGCGTTTCGACTACTACCGGCTGCTGGAACGCGTGTACAAGGGGGAGGCTGACCCCCGGGAGATCCGCGCCACCTCCGAGCGGTTCGACAACCACTACGTCGACAGCGAGGCTTGGCGACAGGCCAGGGCCGCCGGCTGATCTGGGAGAATCAGGGACCATGCGTGCCGTTGTTCAGCGGGTGAGCTCCGCGTCGGTGGTCGTCGACGGGCACACCGTGGGGGCCATCGACGAGCCGGGCCTGCTCGTGCTGGTCGGCGTGACCCACGGCGACGGGCCCGCGGAGGCCGCGCGGCTCGCCGCCAAGCTTTGGGGCCTGCGCATCCTGTCCGGCGAGAAGTCCTGCTCCGACATCGGCGCGCCCCTGCTGGTGGTCAGCCAGTTCACCCTCTACGGCGACGCCAGGAAGGGCCGCCGCCCGACCTGGCAGGCGGCGGCGCCCGGCCCGGTGGCCGAGCCGCTCGTGGACGCCGTGGTGGCCGAGCTGCGGTCCCTGGGCGCCCGCGTCGAGACCGGCGTGTTCGGGGCCGACATGAAGGTCGAGCTCGTCAACGACGGCCCCATCACGCTCATCATCGAGATCTGACCGTCTCCCCCGCCTCGCCCGGACGACGGGCGAGGCGGCTCGTCAGCGGATGCGGCGGCGGAGGGCGGGGTCGATCGACACGTTGCGCCCGGCGTCGGGCGGCACGATGACCTCCTGGGTCGCCGCGACGCCGCCGGCCAGCAGCGTGATGTCGACCGGGACCGTGCGCTTCACCACGGCCAGCGCGATCGGGCCGAGCTCGTAGTGGCGGGCGGCGGAGCCGACGAACCCGATCTGGCCCGGCACCGCGCTTCCCTCGGCCGCGGCCTCCGGGTCGGCCTCGCTGGGAGAGCCGACGCCCAGCGTCACCGGCGCCCCGTGCGGCGGGAGCCTGTCGGCGCTGCCGTCGAGGTGCAGGAAGACCAGGCGCCGCGGCGGGTGGCCGAGGTTGTGCACCCGGGCGACGGTCTCCTGGCCCCGGTAGCAGCCCTTGGACAGGTGGACGGCCGCGCCGATCCAGCCGACCTCGTGCGGGATCGTCTTGTGGTCGGTCTCGAACCCCGCCCGGGGAAGGTGCGCCTCGATGCGCAGCGCCTCGTACGCCCAAAGGCCCGCGAGGCGCAGCCCGAGCTCCAGCGGGAGCCCGGCGAGCCGGTCGCGCGGTACGAGCAGGTCGCCGCCGAGCGCGATGGCCCCCTCCGGCGCGAGGGAGGTGACGCCCGCACCCGGGGCGGGCTGGGAGGCCGCGGGACCGTCCGTGCCAGGCCCCTCGGCGGCGTCCGCGCCCGGGGGCAGGACGGTCACCACGGCGTAGTCGGAGGTCAGGTCGGCGACCTCGACGCGGAGCATGAACCGCATCTTCGAAAGGAACGCGATCAGCGCGCCCGACGTGCCGGGCTCGACGTGGGCCCAGACGGACTCGCCGTCGTCCACGAGGGTGAGGTGGTGCTCCAGCCTGCCCTGCGCGTCGAGGAGCAGCGTCTGCGACGGCGTGCCGGGCGCCAGCGTGTCGAGCTTCTGCGAGCTGAGGTTGTTGAGCCAGTCGAGCCGGTCGGGCCCGGAGATGCGGACGACCTCGCGGTTGCTCCGGTCGACCAGGGCCAGCCCGCTCGCCAGCGCCCGTTGCTCGGCGTACGGCTCGCCGTAGTGGGCGGCGACGGCGTCGTCGGGGGACTCGGCGGCTACTGCTCCTGGCGTGTCCAGCAGAGGGCTTCGCATGCCCCAAGGTTATTGCGCCCCGGGCGTTCCCATCCCCGAGGGTGCAGGGCGTGCCATTGACAGCCCGGGAACAGCGTCAGGTGTCCGATCCCAACTCCAGGACGGCCCGCAGATCCGTCCCGATCAGGCCCGTCTGCGAGCGCGTCGTGACCCTTCAGGGCCGGCAGTCGCGGCACCGGCCGAACACCGTCAGGTGATGGACGTCGGTCTCGAAGCCGAGCTGGTCGTCCAGCGTGGTGACCAGCCCTCCGACCAGCTCGGGCCGGACCTCGGTGATCTCGCCGCAGCCCCGGCAGACCAGATGGACGTGGTCGGCCTTGCTCGCCAGGTGGTAGGTGGGGGCGCCGTGCCCGAGATGGGTGTGGGTCACCATGCCGAGCTCTTCGAGAAGCTCGAGCGTGCGGTACACGGTGGAGATGTTGACCCCCCTCGCCGTCTCCTGCACCTGGCCGCAGATGTCCTCAGGCGTGGCATGGCCGAGCCGGGTCACCGCCTCCAGCACCAACTGTCGTTGCGGAGTCACCCGGTAACCGCGCGCACGCAGCTCCTCGTGCCATGTCCCGGTCATGCACCTGAGTCTACGAGCAGCGCGGGGGAGGAGAGGTCGGCGTGCGAGCCATGGACGCGGGACCCAGGGACTGCCCCTCCCCTGCCTGCGGAGCGCCGTGCGGCTCGTTGCGGCCCGCCGTAAATATTCGCTTGCCTCCGCCGGAGGACCTCGCATAGCTTACGAAGCACGCAGAAGGGAGGTGGTCCAAACAATGGTTAATCATTATTGGGCTAGCGAGGTGGCTGTCCGCTAGGACATCGCCAGTCAGGACCTCTCGTCCAGGCGTCGTGCCTCTCGG
Organism: Sphaerisporangium perillae; assembly: GCF_023276435.1. Classification (GTDB taxonomy): domain Bacteria; phylum Actinomycetota; class Actinomycetes; order Streptosporangiales; family Streptosporangiaceae; genus Sphaerisporangium; species Sphaerisporangium perillae. The sequence continues at coordinate 86,012 of NZ_JALLPO010000022.1, read as the reverse complement.
GGCATCGGCGGCGTCCGGCGAATCCAAGACAGACACCGGAACCCCGGGCAGCCGACGGGGGGAGTTCCCTCCCCCCATGGTCCAGTCGGCCCGTCTCCCGATGAGACGGAGTACGCCCGGGGTTCTTTTCTTTTCCCCCACCACCCGGCGTGACGGCACCGCCCGCGGGTGGCGGCCGCTCAGCCGACCTTCTTCAGCTCCGCCGACAGGTGGGACGTCAGCGGCTGCCCTTCGGCCGCCATGTCGTAGGCGTACATCAGGTTCCCGTTGACCAGGCCGTAGAGCCGGTGGCCCGCCGTGTACTCCTTGGCTGTGGCCGTGCGCGCCACGACGTCGGTCCGCATCTCGATCTTGTGGAACGCCACCTCGCCGAGGTAGATCTCGGCGATGCCGGTGGGGTGGGCGAGCAGGATCTCCAGCTGCCGCTCCGGAAGCGCCCGCCAGTACCCCGACTCGGTGGCGAGAGGCTTGACCATGTTCCCCTCGTCGTCCAGCAGCCAGGTCTTGCTCTGGTAGCTCAGGAACGGCTTGCCGTTGTGCTCGAAGACGATCTCCTGGCCGTACCGGAAGCTCTCGATCGTCGGGTAGCCGCCCACTCCGGCCCCCTCCCACCTGCCCAGCAGGAAGGCGATCGGCTCGAGGTCAGGATGAATTGACTGAGAGTCCATGAGACATGAGCCTAAATGCCCGCCTGGTGGTCGCGCACGGCGGCATCAAGGGGGGAATCGCCTGGTGGAGCGCCGCCGTCCACGCATAGGCTCAAGCCATGGCACGATCAATGGTGATAAAGGTGACAGCAGGTTCGGATGCCCCAGAGCGCTGCAATCAGGCGTTCACCGTCGCGGCCGCGGCCGTGGCGAGCGGCGTGCCCGTCTCCCTGTGGCTGACCGGGGAGTCCGCCTGGTTCGGCGTGCCCGGCCGGGCCAAGGAGTTCAGCCTGCCCGAGGCGACTCCCCTGCAGGACCTGCTCGACATCGTGCTCTCCGGCGGCACGGTCACCGTGTGCACGCAGTGCGCGGCACGCCGGAACATCGGCCCGGGCGACCTGATCGGCGGTGTCCGGATCGCGGGCGCGCCGACCTTCGTGGAGGAGGCCCTCGGCGAGGGCGTACAGGCCCTGGTCTACTGACCCGCCCACGGCATACGAGCACCACTCCTGACGGGAACGAGCGGCCGCCCGGCGAACGGCGGCCCGCTAGCGCGGCAGGACGGCTTTGAGGCGCTCGTCCCGCAGGCGGTCGTACCAGGTGTCGTCGATGGGCGCCAAGGGATAACCGGCCGCCCAGCTGAGGAACACGTCGGCGAGCCAGGGGTTGCGTGCCAGCGCCGGGCCGTGAAGGTACGTGCCGACGATCTTGCCCGCGTGGCACCCCTCGGTGCCGTCGCCGTTGCCCGTGCCGACGACCGTGCGCGACAGCGGCCGCACGCCGCGACCCAGCCGCGTGACGCCCATGTGGTTCTCGAAGCCGGTCAGCATGTGACCGCCGAGCCCGGTGTCCACCTCGGCCGCCAGCTCGCCGACCGCACGGGCCGGCCCGCGCGAGCTCTCGATGTCCAGCAGCCCGAGACCCGCCACCGGCTGGCCCTCCTCGCCGCCGAACACCGACCCCATGATCTGGTAGCCCGCGCAGACCGCGAGGAGCGACGCCCCGCGGTCGATCGCCCGCTCGAGGCCGCCGTCGCGGCGCAGCCGCTCGGCCGCCAGGATCTGCGGCCGGTCCTCCCCCCCGCCGATCAGGTAGATGTCGCCCGAGTCGGGCACCAGGTCGGCCGAGCGGACGTAGACGGTCTCGACGGGGATGCCCCGCTTGCGGGCCCGCTGCTCCAGGATCAGGGCGTTGCCCTGGTCGCCGTACGTGCTCAGCAGGTCCGGGTAGATCCACACGATGCGCAGGGCGCTGTCAGACGGCACGGCCGAACTCCGCTCGAATCTGCTGGAAGGCTGTGTAGTTGGCGATCACGTCGACCCGGCCGGGCGCCTGCGCGGCGACGGCCTCGTCGAAGGACTCGCAGAGCTGGAAGGGCACCCCCGCGACGTCCAGGCGCAGCGCCAGGTCGAGCCGCCGCTCACCGGTCACGTAGACCGGCCGGCCGTTGAGGATGCGGAAGTCCACGTCCCACAGCCACGAGGTGTCGCGGCCGTCGGGCCCCTGGGCGTTCACCGACAGGATGATCGGCAGGCCGGGGTCGGACACCTCGAAGGCCTCCAGCCAGCCGGCGGGGTTCTTGGCGAGGAGGAGCCGCAGCGCCCGCCCGTCACGCTCGACCATGGTGTACCGGCCGGCGACCGAGGTGACCTCCCGGAGCCTCGGCAGGGCGCGCTCGGCGGGCAGCCCGAACAGCTCGGCGGTCGCCAGGGCGATGGCGGCGTTGGCGCGGTTCGCCCGGCCGGGAAGCCGCAGGTCGAGCACCCAGCGCTGCCCGCGCGGGTCGATCACCGCGTCATCGTCGAGCACCCACGTCGGCTCGGGGCGGCGGAACGTGCACTCGCGGCACGCCCAGTCGTCGCCCTTGCGGTCGAGCGGCCCGCCGCACTCGGGGCAGCACCAGGAGTCCTCCTTCCACGGCTGCCCGCACGACACCCAGGTCACCTGGCTCGCGGTCGACGCCCCCCAGGTCACCAGCGGATCGTCGCAGTTGGCGATCACATGGACGTCCTTGCCCGCGAGGGCGCGCCGCCACTTCTGGGCCAGCAGCCAGATCTCGGCCGCGCGGTCCATCTGGTCGCGGCTGAGGTTCATCAGGCAGATGACGCTCGCGCCGGTCGTGTCGAGCACTTCGGGGAGGTACTTCTCGTCGACCTCCAGCACCGCGAACGGCGCCTGCTTGGCCTGGGACAGCGCCGACACGTGCCCGGCCGGCATGTTCGCGCCGAACGCGTTGGTGGCGACCTCGCCGAGCTCCTGCAGCTCGGAGGTGATCAGACGGGTCGTGGTGGTCTTGCCGTTCGTGGCGCTGACCAGCACGAGTTTGCGGTCGGCGGCCAGCTTGCGCAGCAGGTCCGGTTCCAGGATCAGCCCGACGCGCCCCCCGATCACCGATCCGTCGCCGCGCCCGGTGACCCGGGAAAGGGTGGCAGCCGTACGCCCGAGTGCACTCGCGAGCTGAGCCCGCAGCGGTAGCTGGGTCATGCCCGAGATCCTAGTGGGGCCCGCGCGAAGAGTCCCTCATGAGCGCCCAAAGCCGTCCTTCGCGCCCACGCCGTCACCTCGATCATCAGTCGAGGAAGGACAGCTCGGCCTGGTTCTCGGCGCCGCCCTCGAAAGGCAGGACGAAGCGGCGGGGCCACGACAGGACGGTCTCCAGCCAGGCCGCGCCCATCGTCTGGGCGATGTGCCGCACCCGGTCACGCGGCTCGACGCCGATGGCGACGGTCGCGAAGTCCCGCTCGATGCCCTCGTGCTCGTCGTCGCCGAGCAGCACCCGCCACGCCAGGGCGCGGTTGCGGTCCATCTCCATGGACAGCGGGTGATGGCGCAGCGCCTTCGCCCGGTGCCCGAGCAGCTCGGTGCGGGCCATGGCGTCCACGGCCCCCGACCCGTTGACGCCGAGGTGCGGGTACGGCCGGCCGGAGGGGTCGGTGCCGAACAGGGCGTACTCCATCGCGGGCGCGGGACTGCGCAGGTTCGGCGCCGGATGGCCGTAGGGGAAGAGCCGGTCGACCTCGTGGACCCAGCGGACCTGCGGGATCACCCACGCGGCGCCCGGGCGCTCCCCGGCCGGGGGCTTGGCGTCCTCGCCCGGGTCGAGCAGGCCCGCCGCCACCTCGGCGGCCTTCACGGTGAGCAGCGCCGGGTCGTAGAACGTGCGCAGCGACCATGCCCGCCGGGCGACCGAACGCTCCACGAGCGTCGCCAGCAGGCACTCGCGGCGCCTCGGCGGAAGCTCGGCCCAGATGTCGGCGAGGACGCGCGGCACGCCCGGCAGGGACCGGTTGGCGCAGAAGGCGAGCACCACGGTGTCGGTCCAGATGCGCAGCCACGCCCACTCGGGTGCGTCGGCGAGCAGGTCGGCCTCGCGCAGCTCGAACAGCGTGCAGGCCTTCCCCGTGATGCACTCGTGCCCGCAGGCGGCCGACCTGCGGCCGCGGATCGGCGGGATCGGGCCGAGCAGGGTGTGCTCGCGCTCCTCGCCGAGAGGCACCTGGATGCGCAGCGGGCGGTCCATGCCGTCGGCGAAGACGGCGGCGATGCCCGGCTGGAGGGAGACGACCTGGCGGGACTGCTCCTCGCTGAGGTTCATGGCGGCGCCGACGAGCCTGCGGTCGTCCTCGGCGGGCAGCCGGTGCACGACCTTCAGCGCGGTGTTCTTGACGACGTCGGCGATGAGCTTGGTCGGGATCTGCTCGGCCACGACGATGCCCTCGCCGTACGCGCGGATCTCGGCGAGCATCCCCGCGAGCAGCTCGACGGCGTGCGTGCTCGCCCGCTGGGAGCCCCGGTCGCGCAGCAGCCGGTGGGCCTCCTCGATGACGATGACGTGCTGGAGCCCCTTGGCCTTCTCCTGGCGGGCGCGCATCCGCAGGTGCTCGACGATGCGGATGATCAGCGTGCCCATCAGGAACGCCTTGTCCTCGTCGTTGGCGACGTCCTCGATCGCGAACACGACGTTGCGCTGCAGGAGCCCGCCGATGTCGGCGGGGTGGCCGCCCTCGAAGAACCGGCCGGCCGAGCCGACGCGCAGGCTGCGCAGCCGGAGGCTGATGAAGCCCTCGACGTCGGCCTGGACCTCGTTGCCGTACCCGATCTCCTGGATGACCTCCAGGGCGTGCGTCTGTAACTGCTCGAGCGTCGGCACGGCGGGCTGCACCGCCGCCCCCGGGATTCCGCCGCCGGTGACGACGTCCCAGCCGTTGGCCTCGTAGACGCGCTGCAACGCCAGCGACATGATCTGCGGGAACGGCTCCTCGGCGTCGAAGGCGGCCATGAACAGCGCCCGCACCATGTCGATGTGCGCCTGGACCGGGTAGCCCGGCTCGGGGGCCAGGGGGTTGACGCTGAACGGCACGTTGTCGGGCGCGGACGGGTTGATCACCGTGAGCGGCGAAAGGTGCTCGACGCGCCCGGCCATCGCGGCGTACTCGGACTTGGCAGGCTCGATCGCGAGCCAAGGGATTCCCGCCTCGGTGAGCTGTTCCAGCAGGTGGCGGACGGTCTGCGACTTGCCGGACCCGGTGGCGCCGGTGACGAACGCGTGCCGGTTGAGCGTCGCCAGCGGCACCCGGAACGATCCGACGGCGCGGTCCTGCCCGTCGATGATCGCGCCCAGGTCGAGCACCGGCTCTCCGGTGTTGCGCACGTCGGCCTCGCTGGTGACGTCGAAGAACCCGGCGTCCAGCACCCGCACACCCGGCACCTCCCGGCGCGGCAGCCCCGCCAGGGCGGCCAGGGCGCCCGCGGTGGCCGCGAACGGCGCCGCCGCGCCGTCCGCCGGGTCCTGCAGGGTGACACCGAGCGCCTCGGCGAAGCCGTACAGGGGCTCGACGGCGCCGGACCGGCCGAACCCGGCCAGGATGGGCAGCGACAGCGCGCTGCGCAGCCGGTAGGGGTGGTGGCTCATCTCGACGGATCCGACGAGCACCGGCGCGATCTGGCGCAGCTCGTCGGGGCCCGCCGCGCCGGCCAGCACTCGAACGTTCCACAGCCCGGCCTCGCGGAAGGCGTCGAGCTCCTGCATGCGCCGCTCGGCCCGTTCGGCGTCGAACCGGCTGCGCTCGGAGGCGTCGCCGTACTGCCGCAGCACGTTGAGCTGGGTGCGCAGGTGGGCGACCTCGGCGTCCAGCAGGTCGGTGGGCTCGGCCACCACCAGCCAGGCGAACGGGCGCGACATCAGCGTGACCAGCGTGGACTCGAACAGCGTCGGGCGCAGCAGGTCGTCCGGACCCGGCTCCCTGCGGCCGTTCAGCGGCGGCGCCTGCCGGCCGGGGCAGGGCGTCCAGGCCAGGTCGGCGAGGTCGGCGAGCCAGTCGTCCCCGATCTCGATGCCCCGCGCGCCACCGGGGAACAGCAGCGGCTGCGGGCCCTGCGGCGGCTCCTCGACGGTGGCGCTGGAAGCGCGGCGCGGCGGGCGCGGCGGGGTGAGCGGACCGGCGTTGGTGATGAGTTCGAGCGGCGCGCCCGACCCCCGGGACAGCCAGCCGATGACGAACGGCCGGTTGCGCTGGGCGGCGGAGAGCACGGCGGGCAGGACGGTGACGAAATCCCACTCGGCCGACGAGCTACGCGAGGGGGCCGTGATCGCCTGGATGCGGTACCAAGGACCACTCAGCGGGAACGGCGCGCTAGGCGCTGCGGAGGACACGCTTGCCTGCATATCAAGCTCGCATCCCTTATGCCACTGACGTTTGCCAGGGGATTACCTGTTCAATGCGTTCTTCTCCAGTCCAGCCGCTCCGGCGGGGGGCCGAGATTGGGCGGGAATGGGTCGGTTTCCAGCTCCTGCTCGGGCTCGGGCGGGGTGAGCATGACCCGGCGTACCTCCTCGAACTCCCCCAGGGTGGTCTTGGGGAAGGTGAGGATCGCCGGGTTGGCGTCGGCGAGCCTGACCTGCCGTCCCTCGGCGGTCGCATGCGTCACGATCACCGAGGTCGTCGGGAGCTGCTGGAGCTGGTGCGGCTCGACCAGGAACTCCCGACTGCGGTGGAGCACGCGCTCCTCCCCCATCGCCTTGCTGGCCCTGCGTCCCCACTCGGTCGACTCGGTGATGCCCTCCCTGAGGCCCCCCTCGCCCTTCTCCTCTTCCGCCTGGCCCGCGCGGCCGGCCCCGTCGCCGACGGTGGAGGTGTAGGAGCCGTTGAGGCCGTCCACGGTGGGGCCGATGGTCTCGGTGAGCTGCGCCAGCTCCAGGCGGTGCTCGGTGCCCATGTGCTCGCTGGCCACCCGGGCGTCCTCGGCGTTGCCGAGCCGCATGAACGCGACGGCGGCGTGCCCCCTGCCGAGACGCTCCCTGACCGTGGGCGTGAGGGAGCGGTAGGTCAGCACGAGGCCGGTCTGGGAGGTCTCGCAGGCGTCCATCAGCCGGTCGAGCACGTCGCCGCGCAGCTTGTCCGCGCCCGCGACGATGATCGTGTGGTACCAGGGCCGCTCGGAGGCCGGCGACTGCCGCAGGATGTGCGTGAGCGCGGTCGCGACGTAGGTGCCGAGCACGCGGTTGCCGAACACCCCCGCCTGGCGGTCCATGGAGACCACGCGCAGCCGCGCCGGCGGCAGCCGTACCGCCTCGGAGCCGAGGGTCTCCAGCTTGCGGAGCTGGGACTCAAGGGCCCAGGCCCGCTCGATGACCACGCGGTCGGTCACGCCCCGGCCGAACAGGGTGCCGATGCGTTCGAGCTGGGTGGCGGTGAGCAGGCCGAACCGCAGGTCGTCGCGGGGGTCGCCGACCTGAGCGAGCGCGCGCAGCGCGGCGGTGACCTGGTTGATCGTGGCGTTCTCGCCGAGCACCTCAAGCACCCGTTCGAGGATCGCGTTGTCGAAGCTGAGGTCGCGGGTCGTGCGGTGCTCCTCGCTGACGCTCACCACGTGCGCCAGGACGTCGGCGAACGCCTCCGGCGGCAGCGTCGCGCCGAGGTCGAGCCGCGGCAGATCGACCGGCAGCACCCACACCAGGGGGTCGTCGCCGCCGCGCCTGGCCAGCTCGATCAGGTCCCTGGCGATGGCGCCCTCGGACAGGTCGAGGACGGTGAGGTGGCCGCCGCTGTAGAGCCGAGTGGCGCCGAGCAGCGTGATCAGCGCGGACCAGCCCGGGAGCGTGCCACCGGCCACGTCGATGCGGTCGATCTCGTCGGGCACGGCCACGGCGTACCAGGTGAGCTGCTTGTCGTGCTGCTCCTTCTTCGCGGCCCACTCGCGGTAGCGGGCGGCGTGCTCTTCCTGGGCGTCGAACAGCTCGCGCTCGCGCAGCGCGCGCCGCTTGTCGGCCCGCGACTCCTGCTCGCGGATGCGCGAACGCAGCGCGCGCTCGCCCTGGTGGACGGCGTACCCGCAGATGGCGGCGATGCCTCCGGTGGCGACCAGCCCGATGACGACGAACGGCCAGCCCATCATCTCGGTGACGCCGAGGGCGAGAATGAGCATGGCGAGGATGGCCATGAAGATCCCGACGATCTTCACGGGACGGTTGAGCAGGTCCTCCTGGAGACGCTCCCGGCGCACCCAGGCCGGGTCGACCACGATGGGATCTTCGGGGATCTCCGCCGGCGAGGGACGCTTGGGCGGCGGGCCGGGGTCCGGGAACAGCATCGCGTACTGCCAGCCCAGGTAGATCCGGTCAGCCTGCAGCTGCGCATGCTCTGGGTGCACGTCCGCCACCGGACCTCCACCTGATCAATGGTCGCGCTTGCTGGGGAGCTTGCCGGCTTGTTCGCGTGGTCCGCTCTCCGCCTGTGACAGCGTATGAGGTAGGCCTCGTATTCGGGCAGGGTTCTCGCCATTCGGACCAGATTCTGGCGTCAGACCCCCTCCATTGGGACGAACGAGGCAGACGGGAAAGAGCCAGCGATTACGATCGTGTGACATGACGTCGTCCACCGTTCGTCGCGGCAGCCGTCGTCGGCGCCCGGTCCTTGTCCCGGCCGTGCTCCTGCTCGCCCTCGCGGGCGTCGGGGCCACCGCCGCCCTCGGCGGCCTCCGGCAGGCGCCTCCGGAGGGACCTCCGCAGCGCCGAGCGGGCGAGGAGGTCGATCAGGACCTTTTCCGCACCAAGGTCGAGGGCGCGGTCGTGCGGTCCATGCCGACCGACCCCGACGATCCCGACTCACCGAAGGAGTCCGTCCTGGAGTTGAGCCTGAAGGTCTACAACGAGGCGATGAACAGCGTGCCGCTCCAGACTCTCGAGGATGCCCTCCTGCGGGTCGCCCCGCCGCAGGGGGAGCCGCTGACGGACCCGCCCGCCGGCCAGGGAGCGGCGAAGTGGCGGCACGGCGGCTCGATTCCGGGGGAGGGCGTACCTGGCAGGCTGCTGCCGCCCAGGCGCACCTCCACGGTGCTGCTCAGGTTCCGCGGCAACGCCGGACCCGGCGCGCAGCCGCCGCCCTTCCCTGACGTCCTCGACATCGACCTCGGCCACTACGAGAACCACGAGGACGCCCTGACCGGACGCCACTGGACCCAGTTGGTGAACGGCGACGACGGCATGCCGGAGGTCGTCGCGCACGTGACCGTCCCGGTGCGGAAGGCGGTGTGATGGTCCAGCGGCTCACGGCTCCACCACCGGACGACAGGGCGGAAGGCGAGGGACGGGGCGAGGAGACCCGGCAGGCCGGGCGCGCCCGCCGAGTGGCGCGGCGGCTGGGCAACGGGACGATCGCGCTCGTCATCGCCGCCACCGCCGTGTACGCGCACACGTTCGTCATGGACCAGGACGTGCTCGACGCCCCGCTGACCACCCGCGCGACGGCCGGGGCGGTGGCCGAGACCGGGCGGTTCGGCATCCGGCTCGAACGTGTCGTGGCCACCAGGACGATCCGGCTGGCGACCCCGTCGAACGACCCGGTCACCGGAGGCGAGACGATCAAGGAGACCGGGCACGTGGGCACCCCGGACATCTTCGTGGTCGCCACCGTCCGCGCCACCTCCGCCGGTGAGCCCCTCTGGCTGAAGAGGGCCTCGCTGCGCACCCGCGACGGTCTCGAGTACACCAACACCGACCGCGTCTACGGCATCTACACGCGGGCGGACCATCCCATCCAGCACGGCTGGTGGTCGGAGGCGGACTACGTCTTCGAGGTACCGCCGCAGGCGCTCCCAGGGGCCTCCGTCGTGATCTCCGCTCCCTCGACCAACGGCATCTACGACGAGATCTATCCCGGCCGGTACGACCAGCTCCTTCCGGAGGCCTCACTGTCCCTCACCGCCGATGACGCGTCCGCTCGGCGCCTGCTGGACGACATGCCGGACTCCGTGCGTTTGGTGGTGCGGCTGTGAGCAGGACACGCGGAAACGACGCGGCGCCCGATCCGGAGGAGGAGGCCTTCGACGCCTTCGCCCCGAATCCGCGCAACAGCCCGCCCTCGGGTGGAGAATCGGTCACGTCGACGGGGTCGTGGGAGGCGTTCCCGACGACCTTCCCGTTCCCCGCGATCTCCCAAGGCGGCCCGCCGCCCACGGCGCTCGAACCGGGGCCGGCGTTTGCGCCATTGGGCTCGCCAGGAGCCGTACCGGCCTCCGTACCCGGCTTCGTGCCGGCGGCCTCCGGCCCGCCGGAACCCGGCACGCCCAAGGGTCCACGGCGGACATCCCCGGGCCCACGCGAGCGGGGCAGGCTCGTCCGGGCACTGCGCGCCGCCGGCCTGGTCGTCGCGGCGGCCGGGCTGGTCGCGGCCACGGTGAGCGTGCAGTGGTGGGACAGGTCGGCATGGGTGGCCGAGCGGTACCCACCCCAGGGGATCAAGGACGTCGGACATGACCAGGAGGCCATCCTGCACGGTGTGAACTGGAAGGTCGGCGTGACCGCCGGCCCGCACTCGCCCGGGCAGGACCCCGGCACCGCGTCCCTGGTCGCGGACGTGCAGGTGACGCCGACCTCCACCGCGGAGATCGAGAGGTCCTTCCCGCCCCGGTTCACCATGCGCGACCGGGCCGGGCACGTGTGGCTGGCCAATGCCGAGGAGACGCCGATCCGTTCAGATCTCAAGGTCGGGCAGCCGGTGCGGATGAAGGTGGTCGCGATCGTGCCGGATCGGCTGCGCGACACGGCGGAGTTCGTGCTGAGCTACTCCGAGCGCGAGATGCTGCGCTTCGCCCGCTGACGCGTGGCCGCGATGTCGAAGGTCGCGGCGAACAGGCACAGCGCCAGCGTCGTGAAGAGCAGATCGCGGCCGAAGTGGACGGGGATCTGGTACAGCTCCCATTCGAGCTGGCGGTGCGCCGTCCCGATCAGGTAGTACACGCCGCGCTCCGCGTAGTCCATGCCCACGCTGAGCAGCATGTAGCACAGGCACATCACGGTGAACAGCGGAGCGCCGCCCCGGAGTGTGAGGCGCAGCGCGTGGAGCACGGGCGGCCATCTGTCCAGGCCGGTCCGTACGGCGAACAGGCCGGCTCCCCGGCGGGTGAGCCGGTGGGTCCGCCGCTCGACCCTCGTCGCGGCCTCCTCCAGGGCGGTGCCCTTGATCAGCGCCCGCCCGCTCTCCGAGTACGCCCCGTACACGAGGACGGCGAGCGTGAGCCAGGTGAGCGGCTCCAGCACGGCGCCGGTGATGTGCGGGCGCACCTCCGCGAGCCGGTCCATCGCGGCCTGCCAGCCCGGCACCGCCTGTTCCAGCGCGGCCCAGCGGTCGTTCCACCAGGTGACGACCGCCCGCTGCCCCAGCCACGCCGACCGCTGGTCGACGAAGGTCACCACGAGGGCGAGGCCGTAGAAGGTGTAGGCGAGCTCGCAGAAGGCGACGCCGAAGGCGAGCCGCGTGCCGCCCCTGCGTTCGTGGATCGCCGACAGGACGAAGCGCAGCGCCAGGGCCACAGCGGTGAAGACGAGGGCGACCTTCACGTCGAGGACGAGGTTGGTCCCCGCGTCGGGCGGGACCGGTTTGGGGGCCTTTGTGGCGTCCGAGGCCAGGGCGCCCTCCAGGAGGGCACCGAAGTAGCGGTCGTACTGGACGGCGTAGCGCTCCATGTCGGCGTTGGCGAACCGGCGCCAGTCGGTGACCTGCCAGCCCCAGGCGAGATAGATGGCGACGAAGGCGATGATGGCGCGGCCGAGCCCGGAGAGCAGCGGCTCGGGGTCGCGGCCCTCGGCTCGCCTGGCGCCGGTCTCGGTCAGGGCCCCGCGTACCGAGTGCAGCATGCCGACCGTGACGACCATGCCGAGCATGACCATGACGATGAAGATCAGCATCACGCCGGCCAGCCGCCACTCGCGGAAGGAGCCGTGCGAGAACTCCGATCCGGCCACCAGGAGCCCGAACCGCCCGAGCTCGCCGGCGCTGAACCACAGCACGAGCGGCACCAGGCAGCGGCTCCAGAGCGCGAGCGCGTGCAGCGGGAGCCCGTACGGCGAGCGCCTCCACCAGCGTGCGGTATCGGACACGGGCCGCGACCCAGCCCCCAAGGTCAACGAATCGGACATCCTGGGCATGCTATCCACGGCATCACCGCCCCCGCAGGGCATCTCGACAATGAGCCGTCAGAATGCCGTGACGCACCCGGTAGACCTGCCTTCCGCGGATCCAGGCGCCCAAGCTCTTGCGATTTGCCGCCTTTACGGGCATCTGCAGGTGTCTGGTGTGTATCTATGGGGTGAACGAGACGGAGGGGGAAGGAGCAGCGACTACCATCCTGTGGCATGACGTCCACCCCTCCTCGCGCCGGCCGGCGCCGGCGACCGGTCCTCATACCGGCTCTGGCCGTTCTGGCGGCCGCGACCGTGGGCGTGACCGCCGCCTTCGGCGGGCTGAAGGACGCCCCCGCGAAGCAGCTCGAGCAGCTCGGCAAGGGCGCGGAGGTCGACCAGGTCCGGATGCGCACGAAGTTCGAGGACGCCGTCGTCCGCCCTGGGGGCAAGGACGGCATCGGCACCTCCGACAAGCGCTACCTGCAGATCATCATGAAGGTCACCAACCAGTCGGACGCCACCATGCTCGCCCAGATCATGGACGACGCCCTTCCCACCGTGCGCGCCGACGGCAAGACGCTCAAACCCGCGGCCGACCCCGACGTCACCCTCGGCCCGCGCGTCGTCGTCGTCTCAGGCGGCCACGCCTACGACCAGCTCCACCCCGGGATGACCGCCACCGTCGTGATGGCCTTCGAGCTGGCCTCCGGCCAGCCCGCCCCCGAACGCGTGGTGATCGGCGCGGCCACCTACGAGTGGTACGAGAGCTTCTTCAGCGAGACGCACTACTGGGTTCCGGTCACCGAAGAGGCGCCGCTGACCGCCGAGGACCGCAAGAAAGGCCGCACGGTGAGGTACGAACCCGTGATCGACACGCAGGTGAGCCTGCCCGTGCGGGAGGAGGCGCAGTGATGGCCACCCCACCGGGCCTGGTCCCCGACGCGCCGCCGCTGCCGCCCGGGCCTCCAGAAGCGCCGCGCCGCCACGTTCCCGCCTGGCGCAGGGCCGCGGGCGCGCTCCTCGGGCTCGTCCTCGCCGCCGGCGCGGTCTACGTCCAGACCCGCGTGCTGACCGCCGACCAGCTCGACGATCCGCTCACCGTGTCCGGCGGCATGCACGACGAGCTGGAGACCGACCTGTTCTCCGCCCGCCTGGAACGCGTCGAGTTCGCGCGGTCGGTCCGGGTGAAGAAGCAGTTCAGCACCGACGAGGCGACGACCGAGCACGTGTTCCTGATCGTCAAGATGGGCGCCACCTCGCGTCGCAAGCCCGTCCAGCTCACCGCGCACCTGATCACCGCCGGCGGGCTGAGCTTCGACCCGACCGATCGGGTGGACGCCCGCGCGACCATGGCCGACAAGTGGGTACAGCCCGGATGGTGGCGGTCGGGCCTGTACTTCTTCGAGATCCCCCCGGACAAGGCCGCCGGATCGCGCGTGGTGCTGTCGGAGCCCAAGACGCTGTTCGGTGACGCCTTCATCCCCGAGACCTCCTCCGACCTCGGCCTGGACGAGGCGAAGGCCCGGCAGATGATCGACGCCGCGAAGGACGTCTACGAGGTGAGCGGCTGATGAGCGACCAGAACCCCGACGAGACCGGCGTCTTCCCGCCCCCCGCCGCCGAACCCTCCTGGTTCACCCCGTCCAAGCGCCCGCCCCGCCCCGACGCCCGGGTCTGGCCTCCCGCGGAGGCCGAGCCCCGGGCCACCTCCACCGTGCCCATCCCCGTCATCGCGGACCGGCCGCTCCCCCGCCGCCAGGCATGGCCCACTCCGCCCCCGGGAGCGCCCTATGACGGGCCGCCGTACGCGGCCCCCGCCCCCGCCCCGCCGGCCGGCGGCGCGCCGTTCGGCGGCGCGCCGTTCGGCGGCGCGCCGTTCGGCGTCCCGGCGGGCTTCGAGGCCGAACACGCCGGCGCGGCGCAGCCCGCGCGGCGACGCCGGCGTGCGATGCCGAAGGCGGCGAAGATCGGGCTGCAGTTCTTCGGGGCGGTAGCGCTCGCCGCCGCGTTTCTCGGCGTCCGCGGATACGACGCGATCCACCGGTTCGAGGCCGACTCCCCGCCCGCGCAGGTGCGGCAGGTCGCGAAGGGCCGGCAGGCGCCCCTCGGCGACGCCAAATGGCGCCTGGAAGGCATCGCCCTCGCGACGCAGCAGTCTCCCGACACCCCCGACCGGGTGATGCTGCAGATCGACCTGGAGGCCACCGCGCTCAACGACAAGGCCAAGAACTACGCCTTCAGCCCTCCCGGGGCCTACCTGGCCGACAAGAGCGGGCGCACCTGGCTGGCGCTGGTGTCGGAGAGCCCGCAGGACCTCAAGCCGGGGGTGCCCGCCCGCTTCACCCTGCTGAGCGCGGTCCCGAAGGGACTGGCAGACCAGGTCGAGCTGGTGCTGTGGCCGGGTGACTACCAGGGAAAGAACCAATCCGGGCCGTCACTTCGGTTCGATCGCTGACCGCCTGCGCGCGCCGCCTGCGCTCGGCGCCCGCCGCGACGTCGAACGTCGCCGCGAGGAGACACGTCGTCAGCACCGTCAGTCCGAAGTCGACCACGAAGTTGATAGGCACGAAGATCACGTCCCAGTACAAGATGGGGTGATCGGTGCCGGCCAGGTACTCAAGGCCCCGGCGCGCGTAGCCCTCTCCGACCTGGATGGCGGCGAAGCAGAGCACGAACAGCCCGAACAGCGGCGCTCCGGCTCTGACGGTCAGGCGCACCGTGTGGACCAGCGGCACCCAGTGCCCCCACCGGCCGAAGAACCGCGTCAGCGTCTGCCGGGTGAGCGAGTGGGTCCGCTCGTTCAACGCCTGCCCCGCCTGCGCGGCCGTCGTCTCCAGCCGCGTGCCCTTGATCACGGTGGTGGTGTCCTCGGCGTACGCGCCGTACACGAGGATCGCGACGGTCAGCCAGATGGCGGGCAGCAGCAACGCGTCCGCGGCGTACGGCTTGATCGCGCCGACGAGCCCCCAGAACGCGTCCCAGCCGGGGATGCTCGACCGCAGGCCCTCGACCAGGGTGTCCCACCAGGTGTAAGCCTCCCGGCTGCTCACCCAGCTGCCCCGGGAGACGATCACCTGAGCGCCGTAGTAGAAGAAGGAGAGCTCGCAGAAGGCCACGGCGAAGGCCGCCTGGCGGGCTCCCCTGCGCTCGTACCAGACGGTGAAGATATAGCGCCCCACGAACGCCGCGATCATGATGGCCAGCGTGAGGTTGAAGTTGAGCGAGGTCAGCCCCTCGGCCGTGCCCGCCCCAGAACTCCCGTCGAGACCGCCCCACGCCCCCAGGTAGCCCTGCTCGCCGCTCTGCCGCTTGATGTCGGTGTTGAGGAACTCGCGCACGTCGTCGACGTGCCAGCCCCAGCTCAGGTAGAGCACGGCGAAGGGGAGGATGACCCGGCTGATGGCGCCGACGAAGCCTTCGTCCTCCTCGCCGTCGGCCCGCCGCGCCCGCATCTCCCACAGCGCTCCGCGCACGGAGTGGAACATGCCGACGGTGACGATCAGGGAGGCCATCACCATGATGATGAAGACGAGCATGGTCAGCGCGAGCCGCAGGTCCCGCATGGAACCGTGTGACAGCTCCGTGCCGCCGACCATCAACCCGAAGCGGACGAGCTGTCCGGCGGAGTACCACATGACCAGCGGCAGCAGGCATCGTCCGGCCAGGCGCAGGGTGTGCCAGGGCAGTGACCAGACCGACGGGGTGCGGATGGATTCGGACATCTGGTGCATCCTATCGACGCAGCCCCAGCCGTCGCAGCCGCATCACGCGAGAGGCCGGCGTTCCCTCGCGGGAACGCCGGCCTCTGCCGGGCGGCACTGTCATCGGAGCGGGTGAACGACCCGCTCCGGTCACCGAGCCGGGAGACGGTCGGTGACCGTCAGACGGTGACCTGGAGCTGGGAGACCTCGCCGAGGCGGGCCTCCACCGCGATGTCCTTGCTGACGCCGCCGCCCGCGATGATGCGGACGGTCCAGGAGCCGGGCGCGGCGAAGAAGCGGAAGATGCCCTCGTCGGACACGACGACCTCGCCGGTGAACTCGCCGGAGTGGTCCAGGAGGCGGGCGTACGCGGTGCCCGCGCCGGTCACCACACCCTGGATCACGGCCTGCGTCGACAGGTCGATGCCGGCGGGAAGCGCGACGGTCTGCTCGGGTGCGGCGCACCCCTGGATGGTCGTCATCGGGCCTCTCCCAGCTCGATCGGCACGCCCACGAGCGAGCCGTACTCGGTCCACGAACCGTCGTAGTTCTTCACGTTCGCCTGGCCGAGGATCTCGTGCAGCACGAACCAGGAGTGGGCGGAACGCTCGCCGATGCGGCAGTAGGCGATGGTGTCCTTGTCGAAGTCGACGCCCGCGTCGGCGTAGAGCGTGCGCAGCTCGTCGTCGGAGCGGAAGGTGCCATCGTCGTTGGCCGCCTTGGACCACGGGATGTTGCGCGCGGTCGGGATGTGCCCGCCACGCTGCGCGGCCTCCTGCGGCAGGTGGGCCGGGGCGAGGAGCTTGCCGGTGAACTCGTCGGGCGAGCGGACGTCCACGAGGTTGAGCTTGCCGATCGCGGCGACGACGTCGTCACGGAAGGCGCGCAGAGAGAGGTCCTGGTCCTTGGCGACGTACTGCGTCGCGGGACGCGCGGGCACGTCCTTGACCAGCTCGCGGGAGTCGAGCTCCCACTTCTTGCGGCCGCCGTCGAGGAGGCGGACCTTCTCGTGGCCGTAGAGCTTGAAGTACCAGTAGGCGTAGGCGGCGAACCAGTTGTTGTTGCCTCCGTAGAGGACCACGGTGTCGTCGTTGTCGATGCCCCGAGCCGACAGCAGGGCCTGGAAGCCCTCACGGTCCACGAAGTCGCGGCGGACCGGGTCCTGCAGATCCTGCTTCCAGTCGATCTTCACGGCGCCACGGATGTGGCCCTTGTCGTAGGCGCTGGCGTCCTCGTCGACTTCGACGAGGACGACGCCAGAGGTGTCGAGGTTGGCCTCGACCCAGTCGGCGTCCACCAGTACGGCGGAGCGGCTCATTGGGGAACCTCCCGTTATCGGGTTGCGGCGGGCATTAGACGGCGGATGATCAAGTACATTTCGCAGCCCAGGCAGAAGCCGAAGGCGGCGTTGAGAAAGGCGGCGAGCAGGGCCGCGGCGGTCGCGACGAGCGCGAGCACCGTGATCTGCGCGGCGAATCCGATCAGCCCGGCGAGCGCGAAGACCAGACCGACACCCTGCGCGAAGCGGGGCGGGGTCGAATCCTCCAGCTCTGCCGGCGGACCGAGCCTCGGCCGCACCAACCGTCTGAAGATCAGCCCGTATGGCGAGGCACCGGCGACCCCCAGGGCGAAGACCACACCCTGGGCGAGAAGAAGCCAGGCGTTGCCCGTGAGCAGGACCAGCGCGAGAACGACCGTTGTGATGACCGCGGAAAAACGCGTGCTTCTGGGATCGACCTGCATGGCGGGTGGCTCCTGAAGGGATCGTGCCGGAAACGCGGAGATCGGGCACTTTCAGATCGATGCGGCGAAAGGCCGCGAGATCGCCCTCAGGCCATACGACAGAGCGCGGTGGCGACGCGGCAGAAATCAACCGCGCGCCGCTTCGTCAGCAGCTCTGTCGAGGGTGTCATGTGCACGACAGTACCCGCCGTCTTGCCATCTGTCACGTCGCGTCCGGTTCCTGAGACGCTGCCAGACCGAGGGCCGCGATGACGTCCGCCCTTCGCGGCTGGCCGGACGCTCTCTTGACCACCCTGCCCTGGTGGTCGAGCACCAGGACGGTCGGCGTGCGCATGACGTCGAAACGCCGGACGAGGTCGAGCCGGGACTCGGCGTCGATCTCCACGTGCCGCACGCCGGGCACCATGCCGGAGACCTCGGAAAGCACGCGCCTGGTCGCCCGGCAGGGCTGGCAGAAGGCGGTGGAGAACTGCACGAGCGTGGCCCGTTCGCCCAGCTCGGCGCCGAGGTCACCGGCCGCCACCACGTCCATGTCACTCCTCACGGCGCGCACGGCACCGCCGCGCCGCCGCATCGTCAACCCGACGATGAGACCGGCGGCGAGCGTCGCGCAGAGCACCAGCAGGCCTGTCATCGCCTGCGACAACACCTGCCCCCTGGCCCTCATTCCCCGCACCGGAGGATCCGCTCTTCCTGGAACGGGCCCGGCGCGCGCACCCGCGGCGGGAGGCCCGCGTTCAGGGGTGGCGCCACGGGTCGGCGTAGGGGCCCGGGCCGCCCGGCCACGAGTCGCCCGGTCCGGGCATAGGGGGACGGCACGACTCACCCCGCTCCGGGCGTAGGGGCCGGCATGAGTCGTTCCAGCCCGGCTGTGGGAGAGGGCGCGAGTCGCACAAACCCGGACGTAAGGGACGGCGGGTGTTACCCGCCGTGGACGTAGTCGATGGAGAGCAGGCGCTTGCCGGCGGCGGTGCGGACCTCGAAGGCACGGATGCGGTCCATCGCGAGCTCCGTATGCCCCAGGAACCTGGCCGGCCCGCCGTGGTACTGCCCCCGGCCGACCGTCCAGCTCCCGGCGGGCGACACCGTGCCGTCGGTCCCGATGGCGCTGAGCCGGCAGGAGGTGCCGTCGGGCACGCCGGTGAGCGAGATCTCGACGGTCGTGCCCTCTCCGCCCGGGATCATCACCAGCTCCGCGCGCACCTGGCCGGAGCGACCCGTCAGCGGGATGGGGGCCGGCGAGCCCGTGGCGGCCGGAGACCGGAGGGCGCTCGCCGAAGGAGCCGCCTGCGGGACGTCCTTGGCCAGGGACGACTGGGCGGGGGTGGCGGCGAGGGCCTCGCTCTGCTGGGAGTCCAGCACCCCGCGCCCGGCGGCGTCCATGGGCCCGTCGCTGCTCGCCGCGGGGGCCGCGGCGGACGTGGTGGCGTTCTGGGACCGCCCCACGGCGAGCCATGCCGTGCCGCCCAGGGCGACCGCGACGAGGGACGCCGCCAGGCCGAGCATGATCCTCGTCGCCCGGTGCCGCTTGGCGGACGCGGCGACCAGGCGGTCGAGCACGGCCTGCGGTGGCTTGGCCGCCTGCTCGATGTCCTCCTCCGAGACGCGGCCGAGCAGGGCGGTGAGCCCGCTCAGCTCGTCGAACTCGGCACGACATTCCGGACATGTCGCGAGATGGGCCTCGACCAGGACTGCCTCTTCCGGGTCGAGCGCGCCGAGCATGTGCACGCCGAGCGACATCCGTACGTCCTCACAGGCGCTCATGGCGCGAGCCCCCGCTCCTCGAGTGCGAGCTTCAGCGCGCGCAACGCGTAGTACGTGCGCGACTTCACCGTGCCGGGCGGGATGCCCAGCGCCTCGGCGGCCTCTCTCACCGACCGGCCCCGGTAGTAGGTCTCCAGCAGCACCTCGCGATGCTCCGGCCGCAGGGTCGCGATGGCGTCGGCGACCCCCCACGACTCGACCGCCCGCTCCAGCTCGTCGTCGGCGGGCAGGACCGCGAGGGCCTCGTCGCCGGTCTCCGGCGGCCTCGACCTGCGGGCGCGATGCTGGTCGACGACCAGGTTGCGGGCGACCGTGAACAACCACGCCCGTACCGGCCGGTCCGCCAGCACATCGGGGTGCTTCCACGCCCGCAACAGCGTCTCCTGTACCACGTCCTCCGCCTTGCCCGGATCGCCCGTCAGCCGCAACACGTAACCGTAGAGTGACCCCGCGTGCTCATCGAAGAGAGTGCGTATCAGCTGCTCGTCGGCGGTTCCGGCGGGGCTCACATCCTCAGGACGTACGGCGACCGGCTCTGGTTCAGCCACGCAGCGGCACGTCCGTCGCCGTGGCCTCGACGGCCAGCCCCTCGCTCGTGGAGCGCACGCGGTCGATCTTCAGATTGAGCGGCAGGTCCTTGATGGGCACGTTGAAGCTGAGCAGCCGGCTGGCGTTCGGCACCTGGATGCCGTTGACGTTCTCGGGCGTCAGCCGCACGCCGCCCGCGACCACCTCGATCTTCATCTTCGCCGTGACCGGGATCGCGATGCCGGCCACGGTGACCTTGCCGGTGACCTGGAGGCTGTCGTCGCCGTTGCCCTCGACGCGGAGCCCGCGCGGCGCCCGGGCGTTCAGGGTCTCCTTCGAGACCACCACGGTGCCGGTGACCTTATCGGCGGTCACGCTCGCCGTGGCGGAGTTCTGGATCAGGTCCATGAGCGGGGCGTGCACGCCCCGCAGGACGGCGTCGATCCGCACGATCTTCGCGCCGTCGGGGGTCGTCATCTTCCCGATGGCGACGCCGACCTCTTCGTACCGTCCGGCGACGGCCTGGGTGAGGAACGGGATGCCGTGCACCGTGACGGTGGGCGGCGTGTCGAGGTCGTACTTCGCCGCGACCTGACGGGCCACCTCGCTTTGCACCCCGGCGACGGCGACGCGGTCGAGCACGGCCAGCAGGACACCGAGCAGGATGAGGAACACGATCAATTTGCGCATCCGACTCCTTTGGGGGTCCGCATGCCGATCAGAGTATCCGTGCGCAACCCTCGGGGTCAGCCTCCGGCGAAGGGCGGCAGGATCTCCACCGTCGCGCCCTCCGGGAGCGTGATCGTCCGGAGGTCGCGAGTGCCGGCGGGATCGCCGTTCACCAGGAACGACGAGCGGGCCACCACCCGCGGCAGGTCTGATTTCTCATACTTTAGTGTGATTTGTGCCACCAGGTCGCCAAGCGTGAGCGCCTCGAACGGCTCCTCGGCCACCCCGGCGGCCTCCTTCGCCGCCGCCCAGAAACGTACCGTACCCCTTGCCATCAGCCACCTCTTCCTTCACGGCGACGCACACCGCACAGGCGTCAATCACGCACCGCGAGGGAATGGTTACGGTTGTTTCCCGCGTGATGGACCGTTCACCGGATGGACGCCCTATGGACTCGCCTATCTAGTGGGCTATCCTCACGTACTGACGGGACCTGGGCGACGTAGCCCCCGGGTCCTTTACGTGTTTGTACGGCTGGCGCCGTCACAACGCGGGGAGGAGGCCGATGCGGTGAGTGAACAACGCCGTATCGACTCGCCCCCGGTCAGCCTCTGGATTAGGAGGTGCTGTGAGTAATCTGCTCCTGCTCACCAATGCCCTGGAGCCCTCAGCTGAGGTACTGCCAGCACTAGGGCTGCTGCTCCACTCGGTGCGGGTCGCTCCCGCGGAGGCGTCGGCGCTGATCGACGCCCCTCCCGCCGACGCCGTGCTCGTCGACGCGCGAAGGGAGCTCGTGCACGCCAAGAGCCTCTGCCGCCTCCTGCGTACGACGGGCATCGACTGCCCGCTCATGGTGATCGTCACCGAGGGCGGGCTCGCCGCGATGACCGCCGAATGGGGGGCCGACGACGTCCTGCTGGACACCGCGGGCCCCGCGGAGGTCGAGGCCCGTCTCAGGCTCGCCGTCGGCAGGCTCTCGATCGCCGCCACCGACGAGGTGCCCGACGAGATCCGCAGCGGCGACCTGTCCATCGACGAGGCCACCTACACCGCCCGGCTGCGCACCCGCGCCCTTGACCTGACGTTCAAGGAGTTCGAGCTGCTCAAGTACCTCGCGCAGCACCCGGGCCGGGTCTTCACCCGCGCCCAGCTGCTGCAGGAGGTCTGGGGGTACGACTACTTCGGGGGCACCCGCACGGTCGACGTCCACGTGCGGCGCCTGCGCGCCAAGCTGGGCGCCGAATACGAGTCCCTGATCGGCACCGTCCGCAACGTGGGGTACCGCTTCGTGCCCGACCGGGGTGGCGAGCAGGCCGAAGACCGCGAGCCGGCGCCCGCCCGCCACTAGCCGGAACGGCTTCCCACCAGCCGAAGCGGGCCGGCAACGGCGCCGGGCCCACTTCGACGATAGCGGTGTTCGACGACGGTTCGCCTAGCCGGCGACCGTGATCCGGTTGACGGCCGGCGGCGCGATCGGCGAGTGCGCGCCCAGGTAGGCCACGAACGCGTCGATGTCCAGCGGCCCGCTCCACAGGTCGGTGCCGTCCTTGAAGACGCTGAAGCCGTCACCGCCGCCGACCAGGAAGTTGTTCGCCGCCACCCTGATCGACTGAGTGTCCGTGACCGGCACACCATTGATCTTGATGTCCGAGATCCGCGACCCGATCGGCTGCGAGAGGCTCATCGTGTAGGTCAGGGACGCGGACGGCTGCAGGATGCGCGTGGTCGCGCCGCCGTTCTGCCACTGCTGCTCGAGGAGCGCGTCCAGCTTGGCCCCGGTCAGCGTCACGACCTGCATGAGGTTGTTGAACGGCTGCACGGTGAAGGCCTCGCCGTAGGTCACCACGCCGGCGCCCTCGGACCCACTCGGCGCGTAGGTCAGGTCGGCGCGGACGCCGCCCGGGTTCATCAGCGCGATCTCGGCGTTCCCACCGGTCTTGGTGGCCTCAAGCTGGGCGTCGGCGATCACGTCGCCGAGCGCCGTCTCGCCGGACGGCCCCGCCGCGCGCGTGAGGTCGGCCGTGATGTTGCCGATCGCCTTGTTCGCGACCGTCGACACCCGGTCCTTCCAGGTCTGCACGAACTGCGAGATGACGGGGTCGGCGGTGACGTCGCGGGTGACGACGTGGTTGTCGGCGACCACCGAGGACCGGACGACCTCACCGGTCTTCTTGTCCACCTTGAAGTCGATCGTCGTCAGCACGCGGCCGAACGAGGAGCCCTGCGTGTAGAAGCGGTCGTTTCCGGCCGGGTCCGTCGTCTTGCAGATGTAGGCCTGGTGCGAGTGGCCCATGATGACCAGGTCGACGTCCGCGCTGAGGCCCTGGGCGATCCGGGTGCCCGCGCCCGGGGTGACCGGGCAGGCGTCCGGGCTCTGGTTCGGGGTGATCTGGTCGCCCTCGTGGACGAGGGCCACGATGGCCTTCACGCCCGCGCGCCTGAGGAGCGCGGCCGCGCGGTTGCCCGACTCGACCTCCTCGGAGAACTTCAGGCCCGCGATGCCCGAGGCGGTCACGATCGTCGGCGTGGTCTGGGTCACCAGGCCGATGAAGCCGACGTTGACACCGTTGATCTTCTTGATGGCGATCGGCGGCAGCGCGTACCGGTCGTTGCTCTCCTGCAGGACGTTCGCGCCGAGGTACTGGTACCCGGCGCCCTGCCACTCGCCGGCCGGGGAACAGCCGTCAGTGGGGTGGCATCCGCCGTTCTGGATGCGCTTGAGCTCGGTGAGCCCCTCGTCGAACTCGTGGTTGCCGACGGAGGAGACCGAAAGGCCCAGCTTGCTCAAGAGTTCGACGGTCGGCTCGTCGTGGTAGGCGGCGGAGATCAGCGGCGAGGCGCCGATCAGGTCGCCGGCGGCCACGACGGCGGAGTTCTGGTTGACCAGCGACTTGAGGTGGGTCGCCATGTAGGCGGCGCCGCCCGCCGGGACCGAGACCCCGCTCTCGTTGACGATCGCGCCACCCGAGCCGGTGGGCGGCTCCAGGTTGCCGTGGAAGTCGTTGATCGAGATGAGGCGCACGGGGACCGTGACGGAGGGCTTGGGGTTCGCCGAGGCGGGGCCTGCGGCGATTGCGAGACCGGTCGCCGCGACGATGCCGGCGACCGCGATCCGCTTGAACGATCGTGGGGTCATAACCCACGAGAGTAGAGACGGAACCTCAGCATAAAACGACTCAGAGGTAACGATTCACCCCACCAGTAGATGGCGACTTATGCCAGATTAGAGTCTGAGCATGAACGCGCGCGTGGACATCCGGGAGCGGCTCAGCGACCAGGAGGTGGCCGCCGTCGTCGCTCTGGTCGACGCCGCCACCGAGTCCGACTCCGTCCGGCCCCTCAACGAACATGTGATGCTCCACCTGCGCTACGGCGGTGATCCGGGAGCCCGTGCCGTGCTCCTGTACGACGGCGACGCGCTCGCGGGTTTCGCCCACATCGACCCGACCGACCCGGTCGAGGGGCCGAGCGGGGAGCTGGTCGTGCATCCCGCCCACCGGCGGCGCGGCCTCGGGCGGCGCCTGGCCGAGGCCGCCCTCGGCGAGAGCGGCGGCAAACTGCGGCTGTGGGCGCACGGCGACCATCCCGAAGCCGAGCGGCTGGCCACCTCGCTGGGGTTCACCCGGGTGCGTTCCCTGTGGCAGATGCGCCGCTCCCTGTACGCTCCGCTGCCCAGCGCGGAGCTGCCCGCGGGAGTGCGACTGCGCACGTTCGAGCCCGGTCGCGACGAGCAGGCCTGGCTCACTGTGAACGCCCGCGCGTTCGCCCACCACCCCGAGCAGGGGTCGTGGACCATGGACGACCTCCGGCGCCGTGAGCAGGAGCCCTGGTTCGACCCGGCCGGCTTCTTCCTCGCCGTACGCGACGACGCCCCGGCGGGCACCGGCCGCGACGGCTCCGCGACGACCGTCCCCGGCGACTCCCCGGCGGGCGCGGGCGGCCGGCTCGTCGGTTTCCACTGGACCAAGGTGCACGGCGACGACGACCACGACGAGCCGCACGGGCACAACGCGATCGGAGAGGTGTACGTCGTCGGCGTCGACCCCTCCGAGCAGGGCGGCGGCCTCGGCCGGACGCTGACCATGGCCGGTCTCACCCACCTGCGGTCCCGTGGCCTGCCCCAGGTCATGCTGTACGTCGACGAGGACAACGCCTCGGCCATCCGCCTCTACGAGTCCCTGGGCTTCACCCGCTGGGACGTCGACGTGATGTACCGCCACGTGTGAGGCGCCAGGTGAGGTGTCCGGGGCGCCCGAGCCATCCGGTCGGCCGATAAATCGCCATTTACTATTTCAATTGACACACCTCGCCGCTGAAGCGACAGTCACCCTGTAATCGCGCGCACACCCCCGCGCGTGCCCGCCCCGCCGCCGACAAGCACAGCGAGGCACAACGTGGACAGCTTCAATTCAGCAGGCCCCGGCACGTTCTGGTCCCTCCTCGGCCGCGTCGAGCGCGAGTCCCTGCACGCCATCGGCTGGGTCCGGCACCTGACCCCCCGCGAGACGCTCGCCGACCGCGACGCCCTGCCAGACAGCGTCACCGTCCTGCTCGACGGTTACGCCAAGGAGGTGTACGGCTCCGCCGAAGGCGACGAGTCCCTCATTGAGATCTTCGGCCCCGGGCACCTGGAGGGCGAGCTGGCCCTGTGGGACTGGCCCCACCGCGGCCGCATCGAGACCCTGACCAGCGTGCGGGCGCTGCACGTGCCCAAGGACAGGTTCGTCAGCTTCCTCGCCGAAGAGCTGTCCGCCGGCGCCGCCCTCATGAAGAGCCTCGGCCACCGCCGCGTCCTCGCCGCCCGGCGGCGCGCCCCCGGCGCGGGCGTACGCGCGCCCGCCAGGATCGCCCTGCACCTCATCGAACTCGCCCTGCGCTTCGGACGGCCCGCCGGATCCGGCGTGGTCATCGGCCCGCCGCTCACCCAGACCGACCTCGCGAGCTTCGCCGGAGTCGACCGCATCGCCGTCGCCCGCGCCTTCCACGTATGGCGTCCCAAGGCCGCCCGCGCCACCTGCGCCCACCCGCACGCCGACATCATCGAACAGCACGGCTCCACGATCACGGTGAAGGACATGGACGCCCTGCGCACCGTGGCCGGCCCGTGGGCGGCCGAATGGGACTCCGCGCCCGCCGTAACTCCCCCCGGCAGGACGGCGGCCGAACGGCGGCTCCCCGCGATCAGGATCCCCGCGACCGGCACCGGCCCGGCGCAGCTCCCCCCGGTCGTGCCCTGCTTCACCGGCAGGGACGCCGAACTGGACACCCTTGACGCCCTGGTCACCAAGGCGGACCGGCCGCGGGCGGTCATCGTGGAAGGGATGGCCGGCGTCGGCAAGTCCGCCCTCGCCACGTACTGGGGCCACGCCGTGAAGGACGAGCACTTCAGCGGCGGGCAGCTCTACCTGGACCTGCACGGCACCGCCAACCGCCCGCTCACCGCCGCCGAGGCCATCGGCCAGCTGCTGCGCGGTCTCGGCGTCGGCGGCCACCAGATGCCCCTCGACGAGACCGAACTCGTGGCCGCCTACCACCGGCGCCTGGCCGACCGGCGGCTACTGATCATCGTCGAGAACGTGGGCGAGGACCCGGAGATGGTCCGGTCGCTCGTGCCGCCGTCCAACCGGTGCCTCATGCTCGTCACCACCCAGGCCAAGCTGGCCGGCCGGTCCGGGCTCACCCCCGCCGACGGGGTCGAGCAGCTGGCACTGGACGTCATGCCGGAGGACGAGGCGATCCGGCTCGTGGCCGCCGTCCTCGGCCCGGGGGACTCCCGGGTGCGCGAGAACCCCTCCGACGCCACCCGGCTCGTGCGGCAGTGCGCCATGCTGCCCCTCGCCCTGCGGATCACCGCGGCCAAGCTGGTGGAGAACCCGGCCGAGCAGATCGCCGACACCGTCCGCGACCTGGACGGCCAGGACCGGCTGTCGAAGCTGGCGCAGGACGACGAGCCGCGCGCCGCCGTACGACCGGCCTTCGAGGTGTCCTACCGGGCGGTCCGCCCGGAACTACGACGAACCTTCCGCTACCTCGGGCTCATGACCGGCCCGGACGTCGGCGTCGAGGCCTGCGCCGCCCTGCTCGACGAGGCGGTGCCCGACACCCTCCGCCGCCTCAGAGCCCTCAACCGCCTGAACCTCGTCGCCGGAAAATCCGACACGGCGGCCGGCGACCGGGGTACCGCGGGGAGCGACCGGTTCATGGTGCACGACCTGCTGCGCGTCTTCGCCAAGGAACGCGTCCTGCTGGAGGACAGCGAGGCGGAACGCACCGGAGCCCTCCGGCGCCTGCTCACCCACTATCTCGCCACCGCCATGCGTGCCGGAGACGCACTCGGCCGGCCGAGGCGCGTGCTCCACGACCGTGCCGTCGCACCGCCCACCACGTCGGGCACCGAGCGCGACCAGCACCTCCGCTGGTTCGAAAACGAGCGCTCCAACCTCGTCGCCGCCGTCCACCAGGCGGTCAGGCACGGCCTGCACTCCTACGCGTTCAACCTCGCCGACGCGGTGTTCGACTTCATGACCTCGCGCGGCTACGTCAGGGACGTGATAGACGTGCACAAGGCCGGGCTGGCCTCCGCGCAGGCCATGGACGAGTGGCCCGCGACCGCCCAGATGCTGCACCACCTCGCCATCGCCCACCGCACCACCGGCCAGAACGTCAAGGCGCTCAGCTACGGCGAGGACGCCCGGTGGGGCTTCAGGCGGCTCGGCGACAGCCTCGGCGAGGCCGGCGCCCTGGACAACCTGGCCGACGTGCGCGGCGTCCTCGGCCGCTACCGCCTCGCCATCGAGCATTCCGAGGAGGCGCTGCGCCTGCACCGCCTGGCCGACAACAGGGCGGGCGAAGCCGAGGCGCTGGACACGATCTCGCAGAACCTGCGCCGGCTCGGCGAGTACGCGAGCGCCGAGGACCACGCGCTGCGGGCCCTCACCATCAGGAGGACCATCGACGACCGGGCCGGTGAGGCCGAGTCACTGCTCAACCTGGCCCGCCTGTACTACTTCTGGGGCGCGCCGCAGAAGGCCGCCATCCACGGGCTGGAGGCCCTGGCCCTGCGCCTCGACCTCGGCGACGAGCCGCAGTCCGCCGACGCCTACCGCGAGCTGGCCCGGATCCACCGCCAGCTCGGCCTGCCCGGCCTCGCCCGCCTCGACGCCGAACAGGCGCTGCGCATCGCCCGGGTGAGCGGCGACCGGCACGGCGAGGGCGAGACCCTGATCGTCCTCGGCAAGCTCCTGCGCGACGAGGGCGCCCACGCCGAGGCGCTCTCCCGCCTCTGGTACGCCGTACGGCTCGCGCAGGAGATCGGCCACCGGCGAGGCGAGGCCGAGGCGCGCGCCGCCATCGGGCTCGTGTACTACAAGCTCGGCCGGTACGCCGAGTCGCGCGAGCACCTCAACCTCGCCCTGGAGATCCGCAGGGAGATCGCCGACCGCGCCGGCGAGGCGCAGGACCTGGAGAACCTCAACCGGACCATGCGGCGCCTCGCCCGGTACGAGGACGCGCTCCAGCACGGGATGCACGCGCTCCGGCTCTGGCGCGAGCTGGACGTCCGGACCGGCGAGGCGCGCACCCTCGGCGGCCTCGCCCGCACCTACGTACGGCTCGGCCGCCCGCAGGACGCCCTGCGCGCCGCCGAGGCGTCACTGTCCATCCGCCAGCGGCACGGGCACGGCATAGGGCTCGGACTGGACACCATGGCCCGCGTCCTGCTTCGCATAGGCCAGCCCGAACAGGCGCTGGACAAGGCCGTGCAGGCGATCAGGGCGATCCGGGAGACCGGCGACCGCCAGTACGAGGGGGCCGCCGTGAACAACCTGTCCCGGATCTTCCTCGCCCTCGGCTGCGCCGACCAGGCCGAGAAGTACGCAAGGCAGGCGCTCGACATGGTCAAGATAGCCGGTGACCTGCGGGAACAGGCGGCGTGCCGGCACACGCTCGGCTTGATCGCCCAGCACCGGGGCGACCACGCGGAGGCGCTTCGCGATCTGGAGGAGAACCTGCGGCTCCACCGCGAGACCGGCAACCACTCAGGCCAGGTCGAGGCGTTGCGCGCCCTGTGCCTTTCGCACCAGGCCATCGGCAACGTGCGGGAGGTGCAGGACTGCGAGCAGCGGATCCAGAACATCCAGCGCTGGCTCGGCGGCTCCTGAGCCTCCTAAGACTCCTGAGCCTGGTGAGACTCCTGAGGCCTTACTCAACGGCGGGCGCCGGCTCCTTGCCGGCGCTGCTACTCCACGATCCAGTGGATGGCGTAGTAGGACAGAGCGGCCACGAGCCCCGCCGCGGGGATCGTCAGGACCCAGGCCGTGATGATGTTTCCCGCGACGCCCCACCGGACGGCCGACAGACGCTTGGTGGCGCCGACGCCCATGATGGCGCTGGTGATCGTGTGGGTGGTGGAGATCGGCGCCTTGGCCGCGATGGCCATCGTGTAGAGCACGACGGAGGCCGCCGTCTCCGCCGCGAAACCCTGCGGAGGGGTCAGGTGGATGATCCGGCGCCCGAGCGTGCGCATGATGCGCCAGCCACCGGAGTAGGTGCCGAGCGAAATCGCGGCGGCGGCGGCGAGGATGACCCACTGCGGGATCGGGTCGTCCATCGCCAGGAAACCGCCGGTGTAGAGCGCCAGGAAGATGACGCCCATCGTCTTCTGGGCGTCCTGCAGGCCGTGGCCGAGCGCCATGGCGGCGGCCGAGACGGTCTGGGCGTATCGGAAGCCCTTGCCCGCCCGGTGGGGGTTGGCCCGGCGGAAGATCCACAGGATGGCGATCATGATGATGGCGCCGAGCAGGAAGCCGACGATCGGCGACAGGACCATCGGGATGACGACCTTCTGCACCACGCCACTCCAGTGGATGGAGCTGGAGGCCGCCAGAGCGGACCCCACCAACCCGCCGATCAGCCCATGGCTGCTCGAGGAGGGCAGGCCGAAGTACCAGGTGATGAGGTTCCACGTGATCGCGCCGATCAGACCGGCGCCCACGATGACCAGGCCGTGCGTACCGGTCGGGGGTTCGATGATCCCCGTACCGACCGTCCTGGCCACCTCGGTGCTGATGTGCGCGCCGACGAAGTTCATGGCCGCGGCCATGAAAAGAGCGGCGCGGGGGGTCAGAGCGCGGGTCGAGACCGAGGTCGCGATCGCGTTGGCGGCGTCGTGGAAACCGTTGGTGTAGTCGAACACCAGTGCGATGACGATGACACCGATGACAAGTGCTAGCTCCACTTAGCTTTCCTTGACCGCGATCGACTCGATCGTGTTCGCCACGTGTTCGAAGGCGTCGGCGGCCATCTCGAGCTGATCGATGACCTCCTTCATCTTCATGACGGTGAGCGCGTCGTACTCACCGCCGAAAAGCTTGGCGAGCAGGCGTCGATAGACCTGGTCCGCCTGGTTCTCCAGGCGATTGATCTCGATCCAGTACTCGTTGAGGTTGTTCATCGAGCGCAGGCGCGGCATGGCCTCGGCGGTCAGCTCCGCGGCCCGTTCCAGCACCTCCACCTGGTGTACGACCTCCTTGGGCAGGTGGTCGATCTGGTAGAGGCCGATGAGATCGGCGGCGGCCTCCATGTAATCCATCACATCGTCGAGATTCGACGCGAGGCGATAGATGTCCTCCCGGTCGAACGGCGTGATGAAGCTCTCGTTGAGGCGGTTCATGATCGCGTGAGTACGCTCGTCGCCCGCGTGCTCGCAGGCACGCATCTTCTCGGCCAGGGCTTCCCTGTCCGAACCGTCACT
This sequence comes from Sphaerisporangium perillae, assembly GCF_023276435.1. Taxonomy (GTDB): domain Bacteria; phylum Actinomycetota; class Actinomycetes; order Streptosporangiales; family Streptosporangiaceae; genus Sphaerisporangium; species Sphaerisporangium perillae. The sequence continues at coordinate 55,808 of NZ_JALLPO010000022.1, read as the reverse complement.
GATGATCTCCACCAGTAGCCGGGAGGCGGTGACGAGGTTGTTCGCCGAGTCGGCGAACAAGTCGTAGTAGCTGTCCTCACGAGGCGTGAGACGCAGGCGCACGTCGTTCTCCAGATGTGCGGGGACGGTCCGCAGAGAAGAGTAAGGGGTACCGGCTGAAATGCGAAGTTCGTGACCTGCACTCCCTGTTGTAACCCTCTCTTCTCCCTGGCGTTGCCCTCCGTTCTTCCATTCACACCGAGGGATCGCAACTTCCCCCCTCTATGTTCCCGGGCCGGGCGAGGTATGTCCCAAGCCGGACACCCCCGGCCCGGCGCCCCCGACCCTGCGCCCGCGGAGCGCCTAATCGATCAGTACGGCCGGCGCGAGAATGATCGGATACCTACCCGCCACATCCACGGCTGATCGAATAGGCGTGTCGATCAAATGGGTGTCCGGTGGAAGTTCAGGAACGACCGGCTCGGCGTCGGCCCGCGCTGGCCCTGGTACCGCGAGCCGTACTTCGCGCTCCCATAGGGATGCTCCGCCGGCGAGCTGAGCCGGAACAGGCACAGCTGCCCGATCTTCATCCCCGGCCACAGCTTGATCGGAAGCGTCGCGACGTTGGACAGCTCCAAGGTGACATGCCCCTCGAAGCCCGGATCGATGAACCCGGCCGTCGAATGCGTCAGCAACCCCAGCCGGCCGAGGCTCGACTTGCCCTCCAGCCTGCTCGCGATGTCCTCCGGCAGGCCGATCACCTCATAGCTGGACGCCAGGACGAACTCGCCGGGATGCAGTATGAACGGCTCATCCCCGTCGGGCTCCACCAGCCGCGTCAGCTCCGGCTGCTCGACCGCCGGATCGATGTGGGGATAACGATGGTTCTCGAACACCCTGAAGTACCGATCAAGGCGCACGTCGATGCTCGACGGCTGGATCATCTCAACGTCGAACGGGTCGATCTTGACCCTTCCCGACTCGATCTCGGCACGGATGTCACGATCGGATAGCAGCACCTCAGCAACCTACCAACCACACGGCAGCCCGCACCGACACACCGAACCCCATTCACCTCCAGCCCCGCCGTCCCCACCGCCAACTCACACCCCACCGGGGGAGGTGGCACGCCCCAAGTTCCGCTAGAGTAAGTCCGTCGTCAGCAACTGATCGACGCGGGTGTAGTTCAATGGCAGAACATCAGCTTCCCAAGCTGACAGCGCGGGTTCGATTCCCGTCACCCGCTCCACACACAAAGGCCCAGGTCAGAGGATGATTCCCGACCCGGGCCTTGATCTTTTCTGGCACCATTTCGATCTTCCGTGCCCGTTACGTGCCCGATCCATCTGGATCTTCCTTGCTCAGCGCCTCCTTGGCGAGCTTGCCCAGCGCGTCGGCGATGGCCCGGTCGCGCTCCATGGCGGTGTGCTGGTAGATCAGCGCGGCCCGCGTGGTCGAGTGGCCCATGCGGTTCATCAGCTCTCGCAGAGTCGCACCGGACTGCGAGGCGAAGGTGTTCCCCGTGTGCCGCAGATCATGAAAGTGGAAGCCAGTGAGCTTGGCTGCGCTGATCGCCTTGCTCCATGTCCGAGTGAAGTTCGCCCGCCGGAGTTGGGCACCCTTCGGCCCGATGAACACCAGGCCCTCATCCCCCTCCCCCGCGTACGTGCCCAGGTGCATGCGGAGATCAGGCAAGAGGAGTTCAGGAACCGAGACGATGCGCTTGCGGCCTCCGACTTGGGCGGCCCGATAGTGACCGAGCCGTCCTTGAGCTCGGTCGTGGTTCCTACGACCCGGATAGTCCCTGCTCTCGGGTCGACATGCTTGCGCTTCAGCGCCGCCAGCTCACCCCACCGCAGGCTTGCGAAGGTGGCCAGGAGAATCAGCATCCGGTATCGCGGATCGATGGCGTCGGCGAGCACGAAGACCTGCTTCATGGTGAGCACGGGCCGTTCCGGCGACTCTTCCTTGCCTGCCCCCTTGATGGTGCACGGGTTGGACTTGATCAGTTCGTCGCTGACAGCTGTATTGCAAATGGCCTTAAGCAGGCGGTACGCAAGGGCAGCCGGGGCGGCCGGCCCGCAAGCCACGACGCCGGTCTTTGCAAGGAGCGGAACACCGTCGAGCGCCTGATCAACAAGCTGAAGGCCTGGCGGGGCATCGCGACTCGATATGACAAGACGCCCGAGAGCTACCTCGCCGGCCTCCACCTCCGCGCCTCGATGATCTGGATCAACGACCTCCTGCAGGCAACTGGTTGATCACAGCCACACACAGGCCCTACGGGCAGCTGGCTTGCGCATGCGCGTCAGCCTGTGGGCATGCCGATCTGGTCGCGTTCCAGTACGGAGCGGAGCTCCGAGAGGGTCTGCGCAACGGTCGACATCGGGGGCCCGTCGAGAGTGTCTCCGATCAACTCGGCCAGCCGCTCGGTGAAGGTGCCCTCCGCCGCATCGACCAACTTCAAGCCGTCGTTGGTCAGAGCCAGCAGCGATGACCGGCGATCCGAGGGATTCGGCTGCCGGACGACCCATCCCTGCTTCTCCAGACGGTCGACGCTCTTGCTGGTCGCCCCGATGCCGATGGCGAACTCGGCGGCAAGGTCCGCCACGCGGGACCCGGGGTGGTCGCGCAGGTAGCGCAGGGCCTCGAACTGCGAGGTGACGATCCCGTGCCGCTCACGGAGACGGTCGTTGAGGGCGTTGTACAGCCGCGTCTCGCATCGAACCAGGTCGGCGAAGAAGCCCGAGAGGTCGATCGCGTCACCGGCCGATGTAGATGCCACGGCATATAGTGTAATGGAATCTACTTACCGCGGGAGCACACCCATGAGCAAGGAACAGCGCGCCCAGGTCGACGCGATGATGCGGCAGCCGCGACCCGAGGGCCCCCGGTCGGTCGAGGCGATCCGAGCCGGATTCAAGGCGCTGATGGCCCAGATGATCGTGCCCGACAGAATCCGCACCACGCAGACAACGCTCGGCAACCGACCCGCACTGCATGTCGAGCCGGACAACGGGCCGCGCGCCGGGACGATCCTGTACTTCCACGGCGGCGGCTGGGTGTTCGGCTCCCCCGAGACCGCCCTGTCGCTGACGGGACACCTCGTGGCCAAGACCGGCTTCGGGGCGTACTCGCTGGACTACCGGCTTGCCCCCGAGCACCCGTTCCCGGCCGCGATCGAAGACACACTGAGCGCCTATCGCGGCCTACTCGACAGCGGCGAGGACCCTTCGGCCATCATGTTCGCCGGGGACTCGGCCGGGGGCGGCCTCACCGTCACGACCTGCCTGGCCGCCCGCGACGCGGGCCTCCCGCTGCCCGCCGCCATCGTGGCGTTCTCCCCGGGCCTCGACGCCACCCGAACGGGCGAGAGCATGGACGCCAAGGAAGGCATCGACCCGATCTTCACCCGCAAGTCCGTGGAACACACCGGAGCCATGTACCTCGCCGGAGCCGACCCTCACCAGCCCTTGCTCAGCCCGGCCGTCCTCGCCGACCTGACCGGCTTCCCCCCGATGCTGATCCAGGTGGGCACCAACGAGATCCTGCTGGACGACTCCACGCGCCTGGCCGCGCGTGCGAGGGCAGCCGGAGTGGACGTCATCCTGGACATCACCGCCGACGTGTCGCACGTGTTCCAGTCGTTCGCCGGCATCCTGGACGAGGCCGACGAGGCACTGGACCGCGCGGCTCTCTTCCTCAGCCAGCGCATCCGCGCCGGGGGCACAGCGCACACGTCAGCAGGGTAGGGCCGCCGGCCTCACTCCCGCCGCAGTGTCAAATAGCCCCAGTGGTGACGCCGAAACCGCTACGCGGTCGATCCTTTGGCAGCGCGGCCCGCCATCTGATCACGACTCCAAACAGGCCCCTAGGGCCAGATCGGGCCCTGGTCGGTCCAGATGACGCCCTTGTTGCGGCACAGGCAGAAGGGGTGGCCGATCGGGTCGGTGTAGACCCGCCAGCCGTAGCCGTCGGGGCCGATGAAGTCCTGCTGCAGCGTCGCACCGAGGTCGAGGACGCGGCGCTGCTCGGACTCGATCTCGTCCACTTCGAAGTCGACGTGGAACTGCTTGGGGTGCTCGCTATCGGGCCACTGCGGAGCGCGGTAGTCGTCCACCCGGATGAAGGCCAACTCGACCTCGCCGAACTTGATGCCGGCCCAGTTCTCGTGGCTGCCTTCCTTGATCGGACGGCCCGTCACCTCGGAGTAGAAGGCCGCCAGCTTCATCGTGTCCGGGCAGTCGATGATGAAATCGGTGAGTCGCAGCATCCCGCGATCTTGTCACAAGAGCCGGAGGGCACACTAACGACGGTAAGCGTTCAGCATGCCTGGGACTGGGCCTGGCCGGAGGGGCACAGTCAGGGCACATGACACTGTGAGCAGCCGCGAAATGCCGAGAACCACCGAGACTGTTGGTGCAGGTCATCGCGGTGGTTCAGGGTTCTGTCGCAGGTCGCGGCCATGCCTGATTACTTCAACCGCAAGTCGTCAGGCAAGGCATACGCAAACTGCACCCCCCGCTCCCCGAACGCCAACTCCTCCCCTCGGAGAACACGATGGCCGTCACCGCCGCTGGATGCTCACCACTGCTGCGGTGATCGCCTTGCTCCATGTCCGGGTGAAGTTCGCCCGCCGGAGCTGGGCGCCCTTGGGGCCGATGAACACCAGGCCGTCGTCCCCTTCCCCCGCGTATGTGTTCAGGTGCGTCCGGAGCTCCGGCAGGAGGAGTTCGGGCACGGAGACGATGCGCTTGCCGGGCATGTCCGCGGCTTGGGCCCTGCTCTTCATGACGCTGATTCTACCTGTTGCGTTAGTCCGACTAACGATATAGTTCGTTCGCGCCAGAAACGTTAAAGAGTCGAACGTTAACTCAACGAACGAAAGAGGACACCGTGTCCACGGATACTTTGATCGCCGACCGTATCGAGATCGCCGACCTGTTCGCCCGCTTCGCACGCCTGCTCGACGAGAAGCGATGGGAGGATGCAGGCACCGTCTTCACCGACGATGTGGCGGTGCACTCGCCGCGCGGGGGCGAACTCCGCGGCATCGACAAGGTCGTCGGCTTTATGCGACAGAGTGAGGTCGAGGGGCAGCAAGCCCAGCACCTGACCACTGACCTGTTGGTGGACGTCAACGGCGATCAGGCGACTGCTTCGGCGTACTCGCTCGTGTTCTACTACCGCGACGGCCAAGCACCCCACTTCACAGGCGGCCTGCGCATGGCGGGCACCGTGGTGCGGACGCCGGCGGGCTGGCGATTCCGTGAGCAGCGGATCACGCCCGCCTGGATCCGCGAGAACTGATCTCCGGGAGGCCGGGGAGCAGGCGACCATGTCATCATGCGGCTCTCCCGGCCCCCGCCGACCGGCAGGGAGAAACTTCGACAGTTCCCGCCCACTGTCATGGCAGCGCGCGCCGGTTCGGGCTGGGATATCGACATCATGAGGGTCAGCCTGCCACCGCCTGCACCTTGATCTGCCAGGCGATGGCCGGGCTCATCGGCCAGCGGGTGTCTTGACATCGAGACTTCGTGCCCGTCGCGTGCCCGTACGGTCGGCGACCTGCAGGGAATCACGGGGACTCACGGTCACTCGACCCGCATATGCCCAGGTCAGCGTTTTTGCAGCTCAGGCTGCATGGTGTCGAAAGACTTCCCAAGCTGACAGCGCGGGTTCGATTCCCGTCACCCGCTCCAACGACGAAAGCCCAGGTCATCCGATGAATTCGGAACCTGGGCTTTGATCTTGTTTGGGCTAGTTGATCTCCGCGTGCCATTAACGTGCCATTAAGTGTTGATCAGCCGACCGGCACCAGCGCCCCGGAGAGCCCGTCATCGTCCTCGTCATCCTGTCCGGTGATGTGCTTGTCGATCGCGTCCGTGATCGATTTGTCGGCCCCGCGTACGGCGTGCTGATAGATCATCGCGGCCCTGACGTTGTCGTGGCCCATCCTGGCCATGAGGTCTTTGAGGCCGGCACCGGACTCAGCCGCGATCATGTTTCCGGTGTGCCGGAGATCATGAACATGGAGGCCCTCCGCTCCGATGGCCCGCACGGCTTCCGGCCACGAGCTGAGCCGGTTGAACCCGCTACGCCGAAGCGGACCACCCTTGATCCCCGAGAAGACCAACGCATCAGGTTCCGCCTTGACGAAGACCGCCAAGTGCTCGCGGAGCGCCGGAATGATCGCTTGCGGGATGCCGACGATGCGCCGGCCAGCCTTGGACTTGGGAGGCCCGAGCACCAGCGGGCCGGTCGACCGTTCGACGTAGGCCGCGCGGACCCGCACCGTTCCCGCCTTGAGATCGATGCGATCATCTCTCCCCATCGCAGGCTCGCGAAGGTGGCCAGCAGGACGAACGCACGGAACCGCCGATCGTGAGTGCAGTCAGCTTGCCCCTTGCCGACCAACGCCCAATGCGCCCGTTCTGCATCGGCCCGCGTGGCGAAAACCTCTTGATAGGTCCGCATTTCGCCGTGCCGCTGGAATCTGAGCCGGTAGCCCTGTCCCTCCTTGAGGCCCCGCACGTTGCCCACGGGTCGACGGCCAACACGCTCAGCCAGCTCGAATACCTGCCCCACCGTGAGCACCGAGCGCTCCTGCGCGTGCTCGTCACCGGCCCCGCGGATCCGACATGGATTGCGTTGAAGGATGTGATCCTCTTCGCTCGCGGTCATCAGGACCGCCCGCAGGAGCCGGTACGCCTTGGCAGCCATCAAGGGCGCCGCTGCGCGCCGCCACGCGGCCCGAGCTTGCGGGCCGCACGCTGCGCGTGCGGCCTGGGGGCCGTTCTCGCGCGCGCCCGCCACTCGGGCCGCGACCTGGCCCGACACACGGACCTTACGCCAAAAGAACTCGCGCGTGAGGCCGTCCTACGGAGCCGTCGTCATCTCGAAAGCATCGAACTCAGCACGGGTGATCTCGTGGACCGCGACAGGTTGGCCATGCCCAGGCATGACGGTTTCGAGCCCAAACCGCATGCCGAGCTTGTCCATGACTCGCTTTGAACGAAGGTTGTCGACATGCCGGACGCTAACGACGCGGTCGAGACCACAGTCGATGAGCCCGAATCTCAGCAGCGCCCCAGCGGCCTCCGTGGCGTAGCCGGCCCCCCAGTGTTGGCGACTCAGACGCCACCCGATCTCCACCGCAGGAAGAATCTCGGGAAGGAAGGTCGGCACCGTCAGCGCCACCCACCCGGCGAGCTGCCCAGTCTCCCGCACGATCACGGAGAGCAGGCCGAAGCCGCACTCTTCCCATTCTCGCTGAGCACGGGCAACTCCAGCCGCAGTTCGATCACGATCCAACGGCAACACCGACCCATCCCCGATGTAGCGCATGACCTCCGGGTCAGCATTCATCGTGGCGAGCGGATCAATATCGCCCTCGTTTGGGCCACGCAGGACGAGCCGCTCAGTCGTCAGCGAGATCATCGGCCGATTCTAGAACGGTCTGATGAACACCGCACAGAGAAAGGTGAGCAACCCTCCAGCAAACAAGTTCTGCCTCCGGCAGGGGCGCTCCATCTGGTGCCCGTGGCCCTGGCCCGCTTCCCCTTCGGGCGAGCCGACGGCAGACGGGATGATCAGTCGGGCGGGGTGCGCGCGTCGCGCGAGAAACGGCAGGTCACGGGTTGATCGTCCTGCCATTAGCGTGCCATTAAGGGCGGTGACGAGGGGTCAACCACGGTCACTCATGACCGTCCTCAGCCGCAGGTCAACGCCCCCACGAGCCGGCATCCCTGCAATTCCCAAGCTGACAGCGCGGGTTCGATTCCCGTCACCCGCTTCAACCACTGCACTTAAGGCGTAACGCGTTGGAGCAGGACTTTCGGCCAGGTCTACGGCCCACTCTGATACGCGCCACTTTCGGCCACGCCCACCGATGAGAGCTGCGGCACAAACGCGCATGCGGTCCAGGGTGGTCGGCGGTGACCGTCGGCGATCCTGGCGACAGACAAACATGCGCACATATATCCGTCGGGACAACTGTTCGAATCTCCGCTCCCCCACTGGAAGGACTCCCCTGACAACTACCGCACCGGAGATCCGGAGCTCGACGCGCAGGACGAACCCGATGACCTCGCCGCTGTGGGGCATCCGTACCGTCAGCGTGCCGGTGGGGGCGGAGTCCGAGAGTCAGCCGGTCTATCACCGGATCGGACCAATCGGCGTTCCCAGGCCAGGGCCGCGACCACACCGATGGCATAGGCGACCAGGTCCCATGGGTCGGGGAACGCGCCGACCAGGATACCGCCGATGCCCGGCGGGGTCATGCCGACTATTTGGTAGAACTCGACGGCGGCGGCGATCGCGGCCGTGGCCAGGGTGCGGCGTGCGGCGGTGGTGCGCCACAGCAGCCCCAAGAACGCGTAGACCAGCATGGTGGCGCCGACGTCGCTCACGTAACCGCGGATGAACGGTTGTCCCAGGCCTCGGTAGAAGAGGGCGAACGCGCCGACGGCGAGGGCGACGCCACCCAGAAGGACCATGGCACGGCGCATGAGATTGACATCTTCTCCGAATCTCAACGATCAGGACGAACCTGATCATAGAACTCGTCCCTTATGGCGCATGCTGATTGCGTCACGTCAGCGACCGCGGTGGAGTGCCATGGCGACGGCATGCCAGCACGTTGGAACGTAGTGACGATCCATCCGGAATGAGGCCCGACCAGATGACACAGTGCCCCGCGTGGTGCGAGGAACCAGCGAGAGCCATAGCCACAGGTCAACGGCGGGAGCGACCAAACGGCCCAGGTCAGCGCTTTCTGGCCGTCAGATGTACGACGTGTGATCCCTCGGGGCGATGGAGCGGAGATCCTGCAGTTGCCGCAGGTACGGGGAAGGGGCCGGCTTGACGGCCATCACCCAGAGCGTCAGCGCGACCGCGCTTCCTCCTATGGTGGCGGCCGACAGCCACGGGATGTCGGGGGTCAGCCGACCGATCCTCAGCCAGGGCGCCGCCAGCCTCAGCGACGGCACGCGCCCGCAGGCCAGCAGGGCCGCGAGCGGGAGCACGCAGACAAGCATCGTGGTGATGGCAGGAGGCCATCCGAGCCCGATGCCGATCGTGAAGACGAGAAACAGCACGTCCATGAACACCGTGGCCCGGATCGCCGACGCGGACCGCGTGCACAGGGCCGCGATGGTGACTAAGGCGAGGACGGCGGTGACGATGCTCTGAGATATGCCAGCACCGGCAAGCGGGAAGCTCACGAGTACCGCCATCATCGTGATCAGCACCCCGGAGTACCAGGAATGCCTCTGCGCAAGGTGAGCGCCCGTGTCGATCACCATGGACCCAAGCTACAGCGAGCACCGCGCAAATGCGGCGTGCAAGGCCGTGGGTGCCCTGGGTCACGCTGGTTGTGGCTGCCGTCGCCGCCGGCGCAGGCTGGCTGCCGATCCGCGACCTACCCAGATCCCGGACCGGAGGGCACAACCAGGGCACATGACACCGTGATCAGCTGCGAAATACCGAGAACCACCGAGACGGCCATTGCAGGTCATCACGGTGGTTCAGGGTTTCGTTGCAGGTCGCGGCGAGGGTTGATTAGTCCAGGGTGAAGTAGTCGAGCGGTGTCTTGACGTCGAGACTTCGTGCCAGATGCGTGCCAGATTGAACGGCGATCAGTGGGGTCTCACGGGGACTCACGGTCACTCGACCACCGCAGAGCTGCATCCCCGTTTCCCAGCTCAGAGGGGGAAGATCACTAGCCGATTCCCAAGCTGACAGCGCGGGTTCGATTCCCGTCACCCGCTCCACACACAAAGGCCCAGGTCAGAGGATGATTCCCGACCCGGGCCTTGATCGTTTCTCGGCCGAGCGCATCGGGTTCGTCCTTGACGTAGGTGTTCAGGTGCTCTCGCAGTGCCGGAACGATCACCTTGGGAATGCCGACGAAACGACGGCCTGCCTTGGACTTGGGAGGGCCGAGAACCAGTCCCCCGGTCGACCGTTCGATGAAGGCCGCCCGGACCCGCACCGTCCCCGCGTCGAGGTCGACATCCGTACGACGGAGCGCACTCACCTCCCCCCACCGCAGGCTCGCGAACGTAGCGAGGAGAACCAGGGCGCGGAAGCGTCGATCATGGACGCAGTCGGCCCGGCCCTCGACGCCCATGGTCCACAGCGTTCCTTCGGCCGCGTTCCTCGTCGCGAAGGTCTCCGGATGAGTGCGCATCTCGCTGTTCCGCTGGAACCGCAGCCGGTAGAAGCCGGCGTTGAGCTTTCGGAGGTTACCGACCGGGCGCCGTCCCACCCGGTCAGCGAGATCAAAGACCTCGTCGACCGTTGCCGACCGCCGCATTGCCGAGATCGCCCTGCAACCGCAGGGGCCCGTTTGGAGTCGTGATCACGTGGCTGGGAAATGATTGGACGGGGTGATGCTCGGGCTTGTAGCTTGCAGTTGACCGTGACACCACCCGAGGAGGTGAGACCCATGAACGCTGTATCGCGATGTGGGTGCTCCCCCTTACCGTCACGGTCGGGCGATTGACGTAGGTGTCGCCGGGAGCGCCGCGCCAACAAGGCACTCCCGAAAGGCAACACCTATGCATTCTCAGCAGTTCACCGCCGAGCCGTCGTCGAACGATATGGTCGAGCGCGACTTCACCGTGGGCGACGTCCCCGAACTCTGGTCGCCGGCCTCCGGCGCCGATCGCGCGCCCCTCATGTTCGACGTGATCATTGCCGGGTGCGGGCCGACTGGTGCGATGCTGGCCGCCGAACTGCGGCTGCACGATATGCGGGTACTCGTTCTGGAGAAGGAAACCGAGCCCGTGTCGTTCGTCCGCATAGTCGGTCTGCATATTCGCAGTATCGAGCTGATGGCAATGCGCGGACTGCTCGAGCGCATTCTCGAACACGGAAGACAGCGTCCGGCCGGCGGTTTCTTCGCCGCCATCACCAAACCCGCGCCCAAGGGCCTGGATTCCGCGCACGCCTATCTGCTGGGCATCCCGCAGCCGGTCATCAATCACCTGCTCGAAGAACATGCGATCGAACTGGGCGCGCAGGTCCGGCGCGGTTGTGCGGTCGCCGGTTTCGAGCAGGACGACGAGGGCGTGACCGTCGAGCTGTCCGACGGGGAACAGCTGCGTTCGCGCTATCTCGTCGGCTGTGACGGCGGGCGCAGTACGGTGCGCAAACTGCTCGGCGTCGGCTTCCCCGGCGAGCCCTCACGGACCGACACGCTCATGGGCGAGATGAAAGTGGGTGTACCGCAGGAGGAGATCGCCGCCAAGGTAACCGAAATCAGCGAGACCCATAAGCGATTCTGGCTCAGGCCCTTCGGCGAAGGGGTCTATAGCGTCGTAGTCCCCGCCGCGGGAGTCAGCGACCGCGCGGAACCGCCCACCCTCGAAGATTTCAAACAACAGTTGCGCACCATCGCCGGAACCGATTTCGGCGTGCACTCCCCGCGCTGGTTGTCCCGCTTCGGGGATGCCACCCGGCTGGCCGAACGTTATCGCGTCGGGCGGGTGCTACTGGCCGGCGATGCGGCGCACATCCATCCACCCATCGGCGGACAGGGCCTCAACCTGGGCGTTCAGGACGCATTCAACCTCGGCTGGAAACTAGCCGCGCAGATCCGCGGCTGGGCGCCGGAAACACTGCTGGACACCTACCAGGCCGAACGTCATCCGGTCGCCGAGGACGTGCTGGACAACACCCGCGCCCAGATGGAACTGACGTCCACCGAACCGGGCCCACAGGCCGTGCGCAGGCTGCTCACCGAACTGATGGACTTCGACGAGGTGAACCGCCATCTGATCGAGAAGATCACCGCGATCGGCATCCGCTACGACTTCGGCGAAGGCCCCGACCTGCTCGGCCGCCGCCTGCGCGACATCGACGTGAAACAGGGCCACCTCTACAGTCTGCTGCATCGCGGCCGCGGTCTGCTGCTGGACCGCACCGAACGCCTGACCGTCGGCGGCTGGTCAGACCGGGTCGATTACCTCGCGGATCCCACTGCGGTACTGGACGTTCCGTGCGTCCTGCTACGCCCCGACGGCCACGTCGCCTGGATCGGCGACGATCAGCAGGACCTGGACGACCACCTCTCCCGCTGGTTCGGCAAGCCCGCCAACTGATTTCGCCTGAGCAGCGGTCATCCGCATATACGGCCCTGAACTCCGAGGGGCGAAGTAGCCGTTGACCCGGTCGTTCAGCTGGGGGTTTCCAGTTAGGCGGCCGGGTTCATTTGTCGACCTGACTGCGGAGGAACCGCTGCGGTGGGGCGCTCAAGAGCCGCGAACCAGGGCTCCATGATGCGGCCGGCTCGGGCTAACAAGCCCGATGGCTACCTTCTCGGCTCGTACCGCATCGCCACCGCCCCAAGCCGAACTCCAGCCGGCTCACGAGCTTCAAGTCGACATGCTTCGATAGTCCGGCGAACAACGTCGGCCCGTGGCCCGCGAGCCTGGGCTGCACCACGAACTCGTACTCATCGATCAATCCCAGCTCCATCGTGAGACTACGAATCGATCCAGATAGAAACATTCGGACCGGCGTCTGCGACTGTTGCCATACCCACGTTGACCGCGTCACAGGATTCATCAACAATGACGACGGCGCCTACGCGATCTACTATGCATCCTGCTACCACCACGATGGACTCCATGAAGCATGGATCGACGTGATCATCGATGACAATTGGGCGCCGGGCGAGCCCGTCAGTCGCCCCAGCCCGAACCGCGTCACATTCGGATGCCGTGTCGGTCCCGTCGAGGGACAACCCGGCCCGGCCTGCTCCCTGGTCAAGGGCGCGGACGTCGCACCCGATGAGCCCCTCTATGGACGCAAGCTGTCCCGCGAAGAAGCCCTCGTGCATCCCTGGCTCTCCGACTACTGGGAGACCATCGACCACATCCTGGAGAACGACACCACAGTCCGCCAGCACCTCAACGGCACGGTGTAGCCGCAGAGCCATAGAAAACCAAGCCTCCGGCGGGGGCACTCCGGCTCCAGGATGATCGACAGGGAGCGCTCACAGCTGCCGGCCCGTGGGTGCCCCCGTTGCTATGCGCGAGGCCCATGAGTGAAGCGCATCGATAGTCCGGCGCAGGTGAGCATCGTCAGCCAACCCTGGCGGAGCCCACGGCTCTGTCCTCAGCTCACATTCGGCGTCGAGATCCACCCACAGATCTTGGAACGCGTCCCGGATACTCCACTCCCGAGGATCAGCGACCTCGAACAATCCCCGAAGATCTTCCACCAACTTGGACAACGTCACCTCACCCGCAGCGTACGCGTCCAGGCGTCCGACCATCCGTCCGATGAAAGCCCGCTGGTAGTCCTCCACAAGCTCCATCTTGATCGTCGTGCAATTAGCGTGCAATTAGACAGGGTGACGAGGGGACAATCACGCTCACTCAGGACCGGCCTACCGGCCTGGAGCCTCGGCGTCCATCAGGTCGGCCGGAACGTGGATCAGGTCGCCGCCGAGCGCCTCCAGTTCGGGGTGCTCTTCCGTGACGCGGCCACGACATGGACGCCTTCGTCGAGAAGGGTACGAGTGACGGCCAGGCCGATGCCCTTGGAAGCACCGGTGACAACCGCAACCCGACCTGAAAGCTGGAGATCCATATCGTCCTCCCTCGTTGTAATTTCCATACGCTGAACACGTTACGAGCGGTCGCGCGACAAGGGCTGGTGCGATTCGGACTAGCAATTACAGCGGAAACCGGACGTGACATATATGTTCGCGCATGATTTAGAAGCAGATGCTTGCCCCATCGTTCGGCGAGCGATCAAGGCCTCGCGGGTATCCAACTCGAAGCCTGGCGGCATCCTGTCGGCGTAGCCGTGATGAACTACGCCGCTCCTCACCCCTGCCATGAGCATGGGTCCACTTCCACCCGCAGCCTTCGAAGCCGCGTGTCCGTTGCATGCCCGTTCGAACAGAGACCAGCAGAGAGTCACGGGGAGTCAGTGGCACTCGACGTAAGGGGTCGGCCCTCCGAGCAGGCGATCCTGGCGTTCGGCCAGATCAAGGACTCGCCGTGGGTCGTCGACGGCCAGCTCGTCGTACAGAAGGTGACCACGCTGGCGTTGTCGTTCGATCACCGGATCATCGACAGCGAGCTCGGTTCGCTGTTCCTCCGCGACGTGGGGGCGATGCTCGCGGATCCGCTGCGCATGCTCGTTTGGAGCTGAGAAGACGACGGAGGGCCCGGATCGCGTTGATCCGGGCCCCGTCGTTCGGCGTCGCCTGTCAGCCAGTGACCGGGATATCGGACTTCACCGGCGTCGGGGTGGGCGCGGGCTTGGGCTCGTCCTGCGTCGGCGTGACGTTCTCGTCCCACTCGATCCAGTCGTGGATCACCGTACCGTGATCACCCTGGCCGGAGTGGGTGGGGGTCGGCGTGTTGCTCGGCGTCGGCGTCGAAGTGGGCGTCGAGGTGGGCGTCGGCGTGGGAGTGGGGGTCACCGTGGGCGTCGCAGTGGGCGTCGCAGTGGGTGTGGAAGTCGGAGTCGGAGTGGCCGTCGGCGTCGGCGTCGGCGGCTGGGAGGGCGTCACCGTCGGCGTGGGCGTCGGGGTGGGCGTGGGCGTGGGCTCACACTCGACCCAGAACACCTTCTGCTTGGCCGCGCCATGCTTCCCCGCGAAGGTCCAGAACAGCTTGTAGTGCCCGTTCGGCAGGGTCATGTCAACGCTACGGCCATGCCCGTCCTTGTCGAGCACGAGGGTGTCGCTCTTCACGGTGGTCTTGTCGCCGGTGGGCGGCCAGGACTTGATCTCCCAGCTCACCTGCTCGACCGCGTCGAAGTTGAACCCGACCAGATAGAACACGCAGACGTGGGGCTCGTCGCGCTGGTCGTCCTCCGGCGTCGTCCACTTGTGGATCTTGACGTCGCCATTGTCGCCGGGCGGCTTCCCCTGGACCGCTCCAGCTGAGGCCGTATTGGAGATGGCGAGCACCGCGAGTGCTGCCACCGCGAGCATGAGTGCCGCTGCTGCCCAGCGACGGACTGAAGAGAGTCTGGGGGGTGTCACGACCGCACCTCGGGGTGTATGAGAGAGCTTGAGCCTCACTAGGCTCATATGTGTAAAAATGTCACACCCGCTGGCCAAGGGCCTTCAAACGTTCCAAACCGTTATCCAGCGGGGCCAGATGGTTACACGCTCGTGTCGTAAGTGCCATAGAACATCAGGAGCCGATCGTGCCGCTCGATGCCCCCTGCCGACTCATCGGCGCCGCGCTCGTCGCCATGAGCCTCGTCGCCGCGACCCCCGCCAGCGTCGTCGCGTCGCCCGTCACTCTCGCCGCCGCCGCCTCGGTCACGGCGACCGCACTCCCCAAGGCCACCACGTTCACGGCGTTGAGCGGCCTCCCGCAGGACACCGACACGTACGGCAAGCTGAGCGGCATCGTGGTCCACCCCGCACGCACGGTGGCCGTCTACGCCCTGCCCGGCGGCAAGCCCGCGGCCACCCTCCCGGCGAAGCAGCTCGGCAACCAGACCTGGGTGCCGGTGGTGGAGGCGCGCAAGGGCTGGTACCGCGTGCTCCTGCCCAGCAAGCCCAACCACGTGACCGGCTGGATCAAGGCCAAGGGCCTGAAGAAGGCGCGCAGCCGCTACCGCGCCATCGTGAAACTGGGCACCAGGCGACTGACCGTGATGAACGCGAGCAAGAAGCTCGGCACCTGGACGGTGGCCATCGGCGGCCCTGAGACGCCCACCCCGGCGGGCAGGACCTTCCTGCTGGCCCTGATGTCGCCAAAGAAGAAGACCTACAGCCCGCTGATCCTGCCACTCGGCACGCACTCGCCGACGCTCGACACCTTCGGCGGCGGTCCCGGCACGGTCGCCTTCCACGGCTGGCCGGACCGGAAGGTGTTCGGCAAGGCAGTCACGCACGGCTGTGTCAGGGTACCTGCTCGCGCGCTCAAGGTGCTGGCAGGACTGCCTCTGGGGACTCCGGTTCTGATCGCTCCCTGAGGATGAGGGCGGCGGCCAACGGGTCCTCGCCATGCACCAACGTGAGCTTGTGCATGTGCCGGGAAGAGACGACGGCGGCGTCAGCGACGAGCAGGATGCTCGCGGTCGTGGTGTGCCGGATCCAGCGGTCAGAGTGCATGTCACTCTCGCCAGGTTCGCTGACGCGGCGGTAGAAAGGGCCGTCGATCTCGATCACGTGGCTCACTCTGACGGTGGCTCCGGGGTACTGCAACAGCCCCTCATAACCACTCACGCTCACACCGTCCACCACTGGTCGGCGGCTGGCCGTACGCTCCTGATCACAGCCGGGATGGTCCTGATAGGAAGAGGTCAGGACCATGATCGCGTGCCAGATCCGTGCCAGAACAGGGGAGAACCCCGGATACTCACGGCGGCTCACGGCTACTCGACCGCACCGACGCCAACACCGGATGGCACGCCACCACCGCCTACTGGCGACCCGGGCACATCTGTTGGAACTGGCCGGCGAGTACTCCGCAGCAGCGGCCAGCTACCGGGAGGCCGCCCGGCGGGCCACCACCTTGCCCGAGCGCCGGCACCTGACCGCCCGCGCCACGCGGCTCGCCAGCGAAACAGCGCCTAACCTCCCTCCGCCGGATCGCGGGCCATTAGCGGGCCATTAACCAGGGTGACGAGGGGTATGCGTCTCTTCCGAGCTCTTCATAGGGCCGTAAGCGGCGCACCAACGACAACGAATTGGCCATGCCGCCAGTCTCCCAGCGAGGCATCCCTCTGATCGAGGCAATGAGCCTTTCCGTGCAAGGGTTTGATCACTGAGTGTCGTCATGTCGTACGGGCGTGGTCGTAGTGCAGGAGTACCAGCGCTGCGGCGACGATCGCACCGATGCGCCAGGGATCGAGGCCGACGTTGCGCAGTGCTCGGAAGGTCATCTTCAGCAGCGAGTTGCCACGCTCGCCGATGGCCCGTAACCCGTTGTGCGCCTTCGTTGTACCTCAACGGGTTCGGCGCGCCCTACCCGTGATCATTACTGGCCTATGCGTCCGTCGATCCGCTCGCGCAACAGGTCGACGTGACCTATGTGGCGGCCATACTCCCAGATCGATCCGACCAGCACCTCGCGCAGCGACATCGCCCCGCCACCGCTGCCATGCTGATTCAAGGGATCGTTGCCGGTGATGTCGAGACTGGGCGCTTCGGCCACAAACCGCTCGGCGAAGTCCACCTCCGCACGCCATGCGTCCCACGCCTCCGCCACCACCTGAGGGTCGGGAACAGCACCATCGAAATCACCGTCACGGTCGGTGTCGGAGCAGAACAGCCGGGGCACGTCCTGTCCCGCCATCAGTACCCGGAACGTCGCACGCTCCACCTCGGCCAGGTGGCGCACCAGCCCCAGGAGCGACATCGTCGACGGCTCGACGGAACGCCGCGCCATAGCCTCCGCATCAAGACCTGAGCATTTCATCTCCAATGTGAGGCGTGCACAGCGCAGGGCTTCGACCAGCGTGACGCGCTCGTCGCCCAACGTTGGTCCGTTCTCACGCGGGTCGTCGTCAGAAGGCTTGCCGTCCGCGGTGAACATGTCGGCTCGTCGTGTTGTGGCCATGGCCGCAATCATCGGAGACGCGCATGGCGGCCGGCAACTGATTAACGACACCGGCACTCATGGTCAACGGGCTCGGGCGTGGCCCTACTCGTGATCACTCAGCGCGACCACCACCTTGCGCGGAAAGGCTCAATAACCAGCCTCCGGCGGGGGCAACGGCAAGGTCGGGGAGGGCAGCGGCGAACAACGTCGAGATCGCGTACACCCCGACCGGCAGCTCCTGGCTCAACACACGCGGGGCAGCCCCGCGAGGCAGTGCTTCGCAGGGCTGCCGTTGTCCGTCGGGGCTAGTCACCGATGCGGCTAGCCATCGGAGTCGCCGTTGCAATACTGCTGGTCCCACCTTGCGGTCCTGTAGCTGTAGCAGTAGTAGCAGCCGTCATCTCTCCACTTGCATAGGCTGGGATTGGGGGAGGTAGTGACGTGCCGGGCCGACGCGCAGACGCTTGGCTCGGAGGCCTGCGCGGTGCCGGTGACGGTTCCGGTGACGAGGAGCGTGGACGCCGCCAGCGCGACGGCGAAGAGCAAACGCTTGAGCATCAGAGATCACTCCCTGAGGTGAGGACCGAACCCCGATTGACGGGGATGACGAGCGTCGGTTCCGGGTCCCGGGATACGCCGATGCGGCGCTGACATCACTCAGACTAATCGCGGCATCAGCCCGAAATCTCCCAGCCAGCGGCAAAAAGTTACTTCGGCCACATCACCGCATAAATGTGATTATCCACATCCACCAGAGAAATGCGGCATTGCACCCCAGCTAGCCACTGCGAGGCTTCGAGCTGCAGATTCGTACCGCCGACAGAAGCCTGGATGGCACTTCCCCGGGGGGTTCAATGCGGCGCCACAGAGACGAAAAATGATAGGCAAGGAAATTAGCAACATTGCGGCAGACTCCTGGGAAGAAAGATGCGAAAACCGCACATTTCGAGACACGCGGCCGGTACGGACGGGGCGCCTGGTTCGGCTCGGGGGAGTTGCAGCACGAAGCGGGCCCCGCGCTCGGATCCAGCGCCAGCACGGCTCACCCGACCTGAAGGTCAGCGCGCTCACCATGGACATCTCCTACGACGACGGCCGCACCTGGCTGCCCGCGCTGGTGCACCCGTCGGGCAAGGGCGCCTGGTCCGCCGAGACCTGGCATCCGGTCAGCGCGCGCGGCAAGTTCGCCTCGTTGCGCGTCACAGCCGCCGACACCGGCGGCAACGCCTTCAGTGAGACCGTCATCAGGGCCTACGAGATCAAGTGAGTACCGGAAACCCCGCCGCGCCTCCTGGATGCGGCGGGGTTTCCGTCATCGGATGCTCATCGACATGCACGACGATCGATGTCGGGGGCACCCGAGGTCCATGCCTGCTGGTCGTGCGACGTCCCTGGCCGGCTTCGAAGAGCCGTCCGAGGTCTATCGTGGCGGTCAGTTAGCGCCGACGACCTTGAAGTCCTTGTTGACGAAGACGTGGTGCGGCCAGTTGACGCCGATGTTGTGGACCTCGTACTCGCCGTTGCTCAGCTGCACAACACGGTCGACGACGCCCCCCTGGTAGGTGGCCAGCGCAGCTTCCGTCGCCTTATTCGCTGTCGTTCCGCTGACGATCGTCCCGTCTCCCTCAGTGTAGTTCGCCGGGATCTGACCGTCCTGCTTTGACGCGGACGGTGCACCGCGCTGGAAGGCGACCACCTGTGCCGGGGAGTAGGTCGCAGATCCGCCGCCAGTCGGTCGCACGATGACCTGCGTGGCCGTAATGGTCGTTCCGTTGACCGTCCCAAGTGCGAGGACGGGTTCGCCTGTCGTAACGGCACTCGCCGCGGTCGAGCTCGTCCCCTTCTTGTATGTCGTGGAGGACGCCTTGTCGATGGTCACCTTCTGACCCGCTGATGTCGACATTG
Source organism: Sphaerisporangium perillae (assembly GCF_023276435.1). Lineage (GTDB taxonomy): Bacteria > Actinomycetota > Actinomycetes > Streptosporangiales > Streptosporangiaceae > Sphaerisporangium > Sphaerisporangium perillae. The sequence continues at coordinate 36,393 of NZ_JALLPO010000022.1, read as the reverse complement.
TGAAGCTCGACGTGGACACGCTGCTGACCGTGCCGACTGCTCCCCCTGCGGCCGGTCCAGACCGGGCGTTGGATCCCCCGCCGCCGAATCCGGGACCGCCGCTGCGGGGCGCGCCGTGCCCTGCTGTCGCGGAGGAGGACGTCGCTGCCGCCGAGGGGGACGTGGCCGTTGCCGAGGGGGACGTGGCGCAACCGGCGGAAAGTCCGATCACCGTACACATCAGGGCAGCGGCGAGCTTGCGGGAAAGCATGGAGACCACTTCTTCCGTTCGATGGGAACACACCGAGCCTCGCGAGTCGCGGTGAGGCTCCCCCGAGAAAGGGATGAAGAATTCCTTTGAACATGGACGCGGGCCGCGTGGGCGGGTGCCGGGGCGCGAGGACCTCTGAGCCGCACGCCGGTTTCCCGGCTCAGAGGGGGAAGAGGCCGACTCCCATGCCGGCAGCGCGGGTTCGATTCCCGTCACCCGCTCCAACGACGAAAGCCCAGGTCATCCGATGGATTCGGAACCTAGGCTTTGATCTTGTTCGAGCTAATTGATCTTCGCGAGACCCAGATCGTGGGCGACGCGCGTGCCGAGGTCGGGGTCGACCTTGCTCCAGTAGTCGTTGACCGCCCGCTCCTGGATGAAGCGCTCTACCCCCTGGCTCAGGTGCCAGACGATGTTGCCGACCAGATGGTCCCGATCGGCCGGCGACATCACCTTGCGGTAGAGCGTGCCGGGCTGGATGAAGTCGTTGTCGTCCCTGTGCGCCTCGTAGGCCGTACGCATGATCTCGGCGGCCTCCACGAACCAACTCGGATCGCGGTAGCGCTGCGGATCGGCCGTCGGCCCGCCGTAGCTGTTCGGCGCGTAGACCGGCTGGTTCCCATTGTGGTGGTAGCACATCGGGCCGTCTTTGTTGTAGTTGCGCACCTCGTTGAGCGGCCGGTTGACCGGCAGCTGCGCGTAGTTCGGGCCGGTGCGATAACGGCTGGAGTCGCCGTAGGCGAACATCCGCCCCAGCACCATCCGGTCCGGGCTCGGCCCGATGCCCGGGACGAAGTTGGCCACGTCGAACCCGGCCTGCACGATCTGGGCGAAGAAGTTCTCGGGGTTGCGGTCGAGCACCATCCGGCCGATCGGGATCGTCGGATAGTCCTCGTGCGGCCAGACCTTGGTGATATCGAAGGGGTTGAAGCGGTAGTCGGCCGCGTCCTCATACGGCATGATCTGCATCTCGAGGCGCCAGGACGGGTAGTCCTCGCGGGCGATCGCCTCCCGCAGGTCGCGCCGGTGGTAGTCGAGGTCCTCGGCGCGCATGGCCCTGGCCTCGGCGTCGGTCATGTTCTGGATGCCCTGCTCGGTCTTGAAGTGGTACTTCACCCAGAACTTCTCGCCGGCGGCGTTCTCCCACATGTAGGTGTCGCTGCTGTAGCCGTTCATGTTGCGCCAAGTGCGTGGCGTCCCCCGGTCGCTCATGAGGATCGTCACCTGGTGGGCCGACTCGGGCGAGAGCGTCCAGAAGTCCCACTGCATGTTGTTGCTGCGCAGGCCGCTGTCGGGCATGCGCTCCTGCGAGTGAATGAAGTCAGGGAACTTCATGGGGTCGCGCACGAAGAAGACCGGTGTGTTGTTACCGACGAGGTCGTAGTTGCCGTCTTCGGTGTAGAACTTGAGGGCGAAGCCGCGGACGTCGCGGTCCGTGTCCGGGTAGCCCTCTTCGCCGGCCACCGACGAGAGGCGCACGAGCATCGGTGTGCGCTTGCCGACCTGGTTGAGGAAGGCGGCCTTTGTCCACTGGGTGACGTCGGCGGTCACCTCGAAGTAGCCGAAGGCGCCGCCGCCCTTGACGTGGTACACGCGATCGGGGACGCGCTCGCGGACGAAGTGGGCCAGCTTCTCGATCAGGTAGGCATCCTGCAGCAGATTGGGGCCGCCGGCGCCGACCGTGAGCGAGTACTCATTGCTGGGCACGGGGATACCGGCGTCCGTGGTCGTGTTCAGTGACAGGTCACTCATTCGCCCGCCCCCCTATTCTCCTTCCAAGACATGCTTGCATCCGCTCTGGCACCAAGTGGCAATCGTCGATGCCGGTGGATGAAGATCTCTCAGCAGGGCCCTGATCTGTGGGGCGAGGGGCGCTATGTGCTCCACGGGCGTAGGGTGCTGGTCGCGGTGACCCTGCCCGCGCCGTCCCTGACCTGCGCCGAGACGCAGGTCTCGTCGGGGTCGGGTGCCACCGTCAGGCGCTGCTCACCGAATGCCGGCGCGACGAGGCGGTAGGCGAACTCCTGGCCGACCAGCGGCACACCCGAACGACGGATCAGCTCGCCCATCATCAGGGCCTGCAGCGGCCCGTGCACGACCAGACCGGGGTAGCCCTCCTCCGCGGCATACGCGGAGTCGTAATGGATGCGGTGCGCGTTGTAGGTCAGCGCTGAGAACCGGAACAGCACCACCGAGTCCACGTCGAGCGCGAGGCCATCCTCGGGCGCCGTGTGCGCGGGGGTCTCGGAAGTGCTGGGCTTCGCCGGCAGCGTCGACCCGGGGGCCCGGTAGACGATGTCCTGCTCGTCGGTGATCGCCGGCCGGCCGCCCTGCTCGATGTCGCTGCGGACGGTCACGAACGTCAGCGGCCCGGACTTGCCATCCTTTTCCGCGGTGCGGACGATCCGCGTCGTGCGGGTCGCCGGCTCGCCGAATCGCAGCGGGGTGTGCATGGACACCCGACCGCCGGCGAACATGCGCAGCCGCCCGGGCCCGGGAGGCGCCGGTATGCCGTGCGTCGGATGCCCGTCCGGACCCAGGTCCCTCTGCCTGCGACGCTCGAGCAGGTAGATCCAGTGCCACAGGGCGGGCAGTTCCTCGTCGCCGGAGGGCGGGTCGATGTCCAGCAGGCCGGCGAGGGCCTCGGCCGGCTCGGGGGTGATCAGCTCGGTGCGGCGGCTGGTCTGGGTTTCGCCTTGCTCCGCGCTGGCCGCGCTCGATGTCATGACTGATCCTTCGTGGGGCTTTTGGAAGCGAACTCGGCACGGATGGCGTCGCTGTGCTCGCCGAGCGCGGGGATCGCGCCCATCGCCGCCTCCCGCCCCGCCACGGTGACCGGGGGCAGCAGGGAGCGGAGGGTGCCGACGGGAGAGTCCACCTCGCGCCACCGGTCGCGGGCCTCCAACTGCGGGTGCTCGGCGAACTCGTGCATGCTGCGCAGCCGGGCGTTGGCGATGCCGACTTCGTCGAGGCGCTCGGTGACCTGCTGGGCGGTCAGGCCGGACAGGGCCTCCTCGAGCATCACGCACAGCTCGGCGTCGTTCTCCACGCGGCTGGAGTTGCGGATGAAGCGTGGGTCCCGGGCCAGGTCCGGCCGGCCCAGCACGTCGGCGCAGAGCGCCGCCCACTCGCGGTCGTTCTGCACGCCGATGAACACCTGCACCCCGTCTCCGGCGTGGTACGGCCCGTAGGGGGAGATGGAGGCGTGGCGGGCGCCCGTGCGGCGCGGAGGCGTGCCGCCGTAGCCGGCATAGAAGTACGGCTGGCTGATCCACTCCCCGAGCGCGTCGAGCATCGCCACCTCGAAGCCGGTGCCGACGCCGGTGCGCTCGCGCTCGTACAGCGCGGTCAGCACACCGCTGTAGGCGTACATGCCGGCGGAGATGTCCGCGACGGAGATGCCGGCCTTGGCGGGCGACTCGGGCGTTCCGGTCACCGACAGCAGGCCGGTCTCACACTGAACGAGCAGGTCGTAGGCCTTCTTGCTGCGGTAGGGCCCCTCCGAGCCGTAGCCGGAGATCGAGCAGGTGATCAGCCTCGGGTGCTTGGCCCGCAGGGTCTCCCCGTCCAGGCCGAGTCGCTTCATCGCCCCTGGCACGAGGTTCTGCACGAACACGTCCGCCTGCGCGAGCATCGCGTCGAGGAGCACGCGGTCCTCCGGGTCCTTGATGTCGAGCGTGATGCTCTCCTTGCCCCGGTTGAGCCACACGAAGTAGCTCGACATGCCCTTGACCGTCTCGTCGTAGCCGCGGGCGAAGTCCCCGCTGCCCGCACGCTCGATCTTGATCACGCGTGCACCCAGGTCGGCCAGCTGGCGGGTGGCGAACGGGGCCGCCACGGCCTGTTCCAGTGCGATTACGGTGATGCCCTCCAATGGGAGCACTAGGACCTCCTCGGGTCGTCGGGGACCGGCTCCAAGCCGGCCCGTCGCAGGACCAGACGGGCGCGCTCCACGACCGGCCGGTCGACCATCTGCCCGTCCAGCCGTCCAGCACCGCCGTCGGTGACGCTGTCCAGGATCCGGCGGGCGCGCCGCACCTCCTCCTCGCTGGGGCTGAACGCGGCGTTGACGGCGCTCACCTGACGCGGGTGGATGCACAGCTTGCCGCCGAAGCCCAGACCGGCCGCTGTGGCGGCGTCCGCCGCCACGACGGAAGGGTCGTCCAGTGCGACGGTGACACCGTCGACCGGAGCGGCTATGCCCGCTGCGCGGGATGCCACGACGAGGGAGGATCGCGCGAAGAGCATCGGGGTCGGTGCTTCCTCGGCGCCGACGTCGAGAGCGAAGTCGATCGAGCCGAAGGCCAGGCGAGCCACGCGGTTCGCCGAGGCCAGATCATATGCGCGATGCAGGCCCAGCGCCGTCTCGACCAGTGCGACCACCGCCGTGTCCGGGCCAAGGGCGTCGCCGAGCTCAGCCAGGGCACGTGGGTCCTCGGCCTTGGGCAGCATGACGGCACGCAGGCCTGGTATCCCCGACAGCGCGGAGACGTCCGCGTCGTAGAACGGCGTGCCGTGGGCGTTGATCCGCACGCACGCGACACCGCCCTTGTCGAGCCAGCGCGTGACCCCGGCGCGGGCCGATGCCTTGGCGTCGGCGGCGACGGCGTCCTCCAGGTCGCAGACCACGACGTCAGCGCCGCTCGCGGCCGCCTTGGCGAACCGGTCGCCGCGGTCACCAGGGACGAACAGCCAGGAACGAGCGCTGTGCACGTCCACCGTCGCGGGCGGGCGGGCGTCGACGTCCGTACTCATCTCAGGGGGCCACCGTGCCGCGGCTGACCAGTTGGCGGGCGATGACGTTGCGCTGGATCTCGTTGGTGCCCTCGCCGACGATCATCAGGGGCGCGTCACGGAAGTAGCGCTCCACGTCGAACTCGGTGGAGTAGCCGTAGCCGCCGTGGATCCGGATGGCGTCGAGCGCGATCTGCATGGCGGTCTCGGAGGCGAAGAGCTTGGCCATACCGGCCTCCATGTCGGCCCGCTCACCGGCGTCGAAGCGACGCGACGCGTAGAGCACCAGCTGGCGGGCCGCAGTCAGCTTCGTGGCCATGTCAGCGAGGTAGTTGCCGATCGACTGGTGCTTCCAGATCGGCTTGCCGAAGCTCTCCCGCTCCTGGGAGTAGCGCAGCGCGTCCTCCAGGGCGGCTCGCCCGACGCCGAGGGCCCGGGAGGCCACCTGGATGCGGCCGATCTCCAGACCGCGCATCATCTGCGCGAACCCCTGCCCCTCGCGCTCGCCCAGGAGGGAGGACTTCGGGACGCGGAAGTCGTCGAAGGCGATCTCGCAGCTCTCCACGCCCTTGTATCCCAGCTTGGGCAGGTCGCGGGAGAGGGAGAAGCCCGGGCCCTTCTCGACCAGCAGGATGCTGATGCCCTTGTGTGCCGGCGTGGCGGCCGGGTCGGTCTTGCACAGCAGCGCGATGAGCTCTGCCGTGCGGGCGTTGGTGATCCACGTCTTGGAGCCGTTGATGACGTACTCGTCACCGGCTGAGGATGCGAAGGTGCGCATCGCCTGCAGGTCGGAGCCGCCGCCGGGCTCGGTGAGGGCCATCGTGGCGCGCAGCTCACCGGTCGCCATACGCGGCAGGTAGGTGTCCTTCTGCTCCTGAGTGCCGTAGTCGAGGATGAGCTTGGCGACGACCGTGTGACCACCCATGGCGCCGGCCAGGCTCATCCAGCCACGGGCCAGCTCTTCGGTGACGAGCGCGTAGCAGGGCGTGCTCACGCGAGCCTCGCCCCAGGGCTCGGGGATCGCCAGGCCGAACACGCCCAGCTGCTTCATCTGCTCGATGAGCTTCTCGGGGTAGGTGTTGGTGTGGTCCAGTTCCTGCGCGACCGGCTTCACCTCCCGGTTGACGAAGTCACGGACCATCTCGACGATCGCTTGCTCTTCCTCGTTCAGTCCCTCCACGGGGACTCCTCTCCGGTTGTGATCGGTGCGGCGCCTCAGCGCGCGAAGCGGGTCGGTCTCATCGGTGCGGCGCCTCAGCGCGCGAATCGGGTCTCAGAAGTGGTCGCGCAGGATCTGGCACGCGGATGACCAGCCGATGGTGTCCGGGACGAGCGTGGTGCCGTCGAGGCAGTCCTCGACCTTGCGCAGGAGCTCATCCCGCGTGGGAGGACGCTGCGGTGAGCCGGGCGGGAACTGGGACCGGACGCGCAGCACGTCGTCGCCGGTGTGGACCTCCGCTTCGAGCTCTCCGGCGAGCAGCCAGTCGCCGCCGTCGCCGAGCCGCACATCGACCAGGTCCACCAGGCGACGGGCCTCCGGTCGTCGCACCGCCTGGTCCGTGAAGCTCGCGAAGCCCTGGTGGGAGTCCAGCAACGCGGTCGCCGCGGCGTACTCGAGGCTGAACTTGGCCTGCAGCCCGGTGTCCGGACGGTGGTGGATCAGCGGGGTGACCGTGCCCTTGGGCGTCTTGAGCACGATGCGGTCGACCTGGGCGGCGTCCAGCTGGGTGGCCAGGCCGGCCAGAGCGCTGATCGGGCGCTGCAGTGCGTAGCAGCAGGGGAAGATCTTGACGGCCAGGCCGCCGGGAATCGCCGGGCCGGTCAGGTCAAGGACGCTCGGGTCGCCACCGACGAGCTCCAGCCATTGGTCGAGCGCGGAGACGTCCGCACTGGCGCCCGCGGCGGCCAGATGCGCCGCCCGCACGCCTGCGTCAACGGCGAAGCCGACCTGCAGCGACTTGGCGTCGGTGCCGAACGCTCGCTGGACACCGCCTGCCGCGGGGACCGCGAGGGCCATGGCCGTGGCGAGCCGGCCGGCGTCGAGGCCGAGGGCCACGCCGGCGCCGACGGCGGCGGCCGGTGCGCCGGCGGTGGTGGTGGCGTGCCAGCCGGAGGTGTAGTGCGACCAGCCGAGCACCGTCCCCAGCCGGGACATCACGCCGGCGGCGGCGAGGTAGGCGCGCGCGTCGCCCCCGGCCGCCAGCACGGCCGGAACGCAGACGGCGCTGATGTGGGTCGTCGACTCCATGTGCAGATCGTCGAAGTCCAGCACGTGCGCGGCCACGGCCCACCGGGCCGCCTCCGACAGGGACGAGGCCGTCTCGACCACGGGCTCATTGCGCGCTGCCACCGCGACCGCGACCGTGTCCAGCAGGGAGCGATCCGCTAGTTCGAGGTCGGCGGCGGTAGGGCGCAGGTTCGCGGCCCAGGTCGCCAGCTCCCTGGCAATGGAACTCACAGCGCCAGCTCCTTGCATGTCAGATGACTAAGAATGTACGGCCATTTATCCAGAAAGTACGGCTGGCGTCAACATGTGTCGGCATCCATCCCGTGGACCGGGGAAACCCGGGCATGCCGAGCCGGGGCGGGCCCTCCTGGGACGCGCCTCGGCGGGGCTCGCGGGATCAGTACGCGCCGAAGCGCTACGGGCGGTGGCGGCGAAGCCGGGTTCGATAGGAGTACCGGTCGGGGTGGAAGTGGCTGATCGCCAGCTCGACCGGATCGCCGTTCGTGTCGAAGTACATTCGGTCGATTCGCAGCACGGGGGTGCGCGCCGGGAGGCCCAGGCTCTCCGCGACCTCGCCACCGGCGGTCCCAACGGTGATGCTCTGTTCGGCGTCCTGGATCGGAGCATCGAGGGCCTGGTCGAGCAGGCCGATGATGGTGACCTCGCTGACCGTCCCGGGCTTGGAGAGCTCCTCGACCTCGCCGAGGTGTGCCCTGACGCCGGGCGGCAGATAGATGCTCGTGTGCGAGAAGGGCTCCCCGTGGTGGACCCGCAGGAAGGACGCCGTGACGACCCGGTCGTCAGGCAGGCGCAGCCTGCCGGCCGAGGTGGGGTCCACCGCGGCGGCGAGGGGGCGCAGGACCTGCAGCTGGCTGTCGGCCGACAGGCCCATCAGGTCCTCGACAGAGCCGAACTGCCGCAGATAGCGCCCCGAGGCCGGTGTGACGAACGTTCCCCTGCCGGGCACCCGGAACACCAGGTCCTCGGCCACCAGATCCTGAAAGGCGCGCCGGACGGTCTGGCGGCTCACGGCGTACTGGCGCGCGATCTCGGCCTCGGTGGGCAGTGCGGTGTCCGGCGGGAACGCGTGACCCAGGATCTGCGTTCGGAGGTCGCCCCATACGCGCCGGAACGCCGGTTCCGCCTTTGCCGCTGGGTCCACCGCGGTTCCTCCTCGCACTGCGAGTCTCGCAGGACGCATTTGTTGTACCAAATGTTGAACATTATATGGGAGACGTTCAAGCCTCCAATGCTGTTCACCGCCCTGATGCGGCATGAGCGCGTCCCCGAGCGCACCGATGTGACGAGATTCGCCCGGTCAGGGCATGACGTCCCCGGAGTTCGGGCCGAGGGTCTGCCCGACGTAGAGGTTGCCGCCGGGTTCACCGGCCAGCAGGACCGCGGTGGGGGCGACCTCCTCCGGCCGGCCGAACCGACCGAGAGGAAGCTCGGCACGCTTGGCGACCTTCCAGGCCTCCGTGATGCCGGCGACCATCGGGGTCTCGACAGGGCCCGGGGCGATCGCGTTGACCAGCACGTTGTGTTCGGCGACCTCCAGGGCCAGTGACTTGGTGAACCCGATGACACCGGCCTTGGCCGCGGCGTAGTGGGTGAGCGAGCGCCCTCCCTTGATGCCGAGCTGGGAGGCGATGTTGATGACGCGACCCCACCGCCGCTCGACCATGTGAGGGACGACGTGGCGGCAGCACAGGAAGACACCGGTGAGGTCGACCGCGATCGTCTCCGTCCACATCCGGAGATCCATCTCGACCAGCGGCGCCTCGGTGAGGATGCCGGCGGAGTTGACCAGAACGTCGATCCTGCCCAGCCGTTCCATCGCGGCGTCGACCGCCGCGGCCACAGACTCGTTGTCGCTCACGTCGACGACGACATGACCGGCCGCGCCTGCCTCGGCGGCCGCCTTGGCCGCCCGCTCGGCGTCGCGGTCGGCGACGATGACCTCGGCTCCCTCACGAACGTAGGCGTCGACGACGGCGCGGCCTATCCCGCTCGCGCCTCCGGTGACGAACGCGGTCCTGCCCGCGAGAACCGGCATGAGATCCTCCTTCGCTTTGATGGCTTACCTGGTCAGTCGGGCATGCGCACGGTGAGCCCACCGTCGACGACGAGGGCCTGGCCGGTGACGTAACCGGCGTCGTCGGAGGTGAGGAACCGGATGACGGACGCGACCTCCTCCGGCTGTCCGACCCGGCCCCAGGGGATGCTTCCTCCCGCGCGGGCCAGTCCCTCCGGCCCCAGCGAGTTCACCGGGTCGGAAGACTGAGGGGTGACGATGAGCCCGGGAATCACGCTGTTCACCCGGATTCGCCGGGGCGCGAGCTCCACCGCCAGGCTGCGGCAGAGCCCGACCACTCCCGCCTTGGCCGTGGCATAGTGGGCGTGCTCGCCCCAGCCGTACACGCCGCCGGCGATCGAGGAGATGGCGACCATCGCGCCGCCGTCCCCCATGCGCCCGGCCGCCGAGCGCAGCGTGCGCAGCACACCGGTCAGGTCGACCTGCAGCATGTCGTCCCAGGCGTCATCAGTGAGATCCGCGAGCGCGGCCTTGCGCAGCACGCCCGCGTTGGCCACCGCGATGTCGAGACGGCCCCACTCGTCGATCGCGCGCTGCGCGAACGCCTCGACCTGCGCGGCGTCGCGCACGTCCACCTCGTGCACGACGCACGTCCCCCCGGCCTTCTCGACCAGGCGGGCGGTCTCGGCGGGGTCGTGCGGGTCACCAGGGTAGGCGCCGACCACGGTCCGTACCCCTTGGGAGGCGTAGGCCACGGCCAGCGCACGGCCGATGCCGCTGGCGGCGCCGGTGATGATTGCGACCCGGCCGGAAAGGCCGGACGAGATCGGCGATGTCATGTGATCTCCAGTGGTGATGGGTGTGAGTGCCGAATATTCGGAGGGTCAGCCGCCTGCTTCGACGGTGGCCGCGGAAGCGGACACGTTGACCTGCTCGAAGGCCTCCCGCACGCCGGCCAGGCCGGCTCCGGCCGCCAGCAGCAGGCTCAGCAGTATGCGGGCCTTCAGGCCGTCGAGGAAGCCCGCCGGGATGAGCCCGCGGGAGAGCAGATCCCGCTCGGAGCCGGGGAAGCCGTAGGTCTCCCGCAACAGTTCGCCACCGCCGGTGCGCGAGGCCAGGACGACGGGCAGCCGCCCTGCCAGCCGCTCGAGCGCGGGGACCACGTGGGCGGGCACGTGGCCGCCACCGAAGGCCTCGACCACCAGGCCGGCGTACCCCAGGGCCTCCACCTGCTCGACCAGGCGGGAGTCGTCACCGAGGGTGGACTTCAGCAGCGCCACCGCGGGAACCTCCTCGCCGACGCCGGTCGGCGTACCCCGCAGCTCAGGGGCGCGGAAGGCGATGCGAGGGCGACCCTCCACCATCCAGCCGAGCGGACCGGCCGTCAGCGAGCGGAACGTCGCAGGGCTGGAGGTGTGGGTCTTGCGCACGAAGCGGGCGGCGTGGATCTCGTCGTTGAACACGACCAGCGTGCCGAGCCCCGCGGCCTGCGGGGACGCCGCCACCTGCACTGCGGCGAGCAGGTTGGCCGGGCCGTCGGGGCCGGCGAGCGTGGGGTTGCGCATGGCTCCGGTCACGACGACGGGTCGTGGGCCGCGCACCAGCAGATCAAGAGCGAAAGAGGTCTCCTCGATGGTGTCGGTGCCCTGGGTGACGACGACACCCGCCACGCCGGCGTCGAGGCGTTTGGTGATCTCCGCGGCCAGGGCGACGAGGTCTGGCAGGGTGAGGTCGCCGGACGCCGTCTGCCGGAAGGCGACCGTCTCCAGCTCGGCGACCTCCCGCAGCTGGGGCACCGCGTCCACGAGCTCCCGGGCGCCGAGCCGGGGCGTGACCCCGGCCGCGTCGCCGGAGTTGTTCGTCGAGGCGATGGTCCCGCCGAGGGAGAAGACCGTCACCTGGGGCAGCCCTGACTGAACCGTCACAGTGTCATTTCACTTTCAATCGATGGCGAGAAAAGTGTGGAACGAGCGCTCGAGCAGCTCGGTGTCGATGTCGCGGACGATGAAGACCAGCCGCGTGCCGGGAGGGACCGGCACGCCCAGGTGCTCGGGCCGGTGGATGACGTGCTGGACACCGTTGACGGCCACGGGCCCGACGCCACGGACGTCGAGCACGCCCTTGACCCGCAGTACGTCGGTGCCGCGGGCGTGCAGCAGCAGGCTCAGCCACACGGAGAAGGCCTGCCAGTCGAGGGGCTCGTCGACCACCAGCTCCAGGGTGGAAACTCCGCTGGTGTGGGTGGCGTCGACCACGGGTGGGGCGGCCGGCCCGCGCCGCGCCGATACCGCCTCCTCGGCGCGCAACAGTTCACCGTTGGCCGTCACGCTCACGCCTGCGGACGGGTTCATCTGGTGCAGCCGCCGGACCAGCTCGTCCACGTCATCGGGCTCGGCCAGGTCGGCTTTGGTGACGAGGAGCTCGTCGGCGGCCAGGAGCTGGCGAAGGGCGACCTCGTGGTGCTCGATGCTGCCCAGCCCGGTCAGGGCGTCGACGGTGACGCAGACCCGGGCGAGGGCGTAGTGGTGCTTCAGGACCGGGTCGTGGGCGACGGTGAAGGCGATGGGCCCCGGGTCGGCCAGCCCGCTGGTCTCGATGATGACGTGGTCCCGGCGCGGCGCGCCTCCGCGCTGCTCGGAGTCCAGCAGGCCGGCCAGGGCCAGGGCCAGGTCATCCCTGCGAGTGCAGCACGCGCAGCCGCCCGACAGGACGACCGGGCGCTCCCCGTCGGTGGTGAGGAGGACGTCGTCGACCATCGTGTGACCGAAGTCGTTCAGAATCACCGCGGGCGCGTCCGCGCCGGTGCGGGCCAGCTCGCGCCGCAGCAACGTCGTCTTGCCCGACCCGAGGAAGCCGCTGAGCAACGTCACTCCGCGCCGGCTCTGCGCCGGGTGGGCGGGCGGTCTCAGGAGGGTCACGCGCCCGCACCTGCCGGACCGCCGCGTGCCAGAGCCTCGAGCAGCACAGGGTCGAGCACGTCCACGCGCCGGGAGCTCAGCCGCTCGGCCGCCTGCCACACCGCGGGCAGGCCGGCGGCGACCTCCGCGGCTCCCTTGCGGTCCGCCACCACACAGTGCGGGCCGGTGCCCGGGTCGGACACCGTCAGGCCGTAAGGGGCCAGGACCGCCGACAGGATGCGCGTCCGCCGGTATCGCGAGCGGCCCAGCACCGCGTCCGCCCCACCGTCTGAGACCCCGTCCGACCAGTGGTCCTCGGGGACCAGTTCATAACACAGCACGCACATGAAGACGGCTCCCCATTCGTGTCTTTCGGCCTGGCCAGGGGCGGGGCCGGTGGCCGTGGCCACCGGCCTCGCCCATCAGGTCAGGTGCCCGGCATGAACGGGCTGCCCTTGGGACCGGGGTAGGCGTAGCGGCTGCGGAAGTCGTCCGCCGCGTCCTCCATGGTGACCCAGCTGATGCCCTCGTGGCCGTTGATGTACTCGATCAGGCGCTCGAGCATGAGCAGCACCTGCGGCCGCCCGGCGACGTCCGGGTGGATGGTGAAGGCGTACACGCCGTAGTCCTGCTCGCGATACACCCAGTCGAACTGGTCCTTCCACCACGACTCGACGTCGCGGGGGTTGACCCAGCCGGCGCTGTTCGGAGCCTTCTTGATGAACATCATCGGCGGCAGGTCGTCCATGTACCAGTTGGCGCCGATCTCGACCAGGTCGATGACCTCACCGCGGACCAGCGGCTTCATCCAGGTGCTGGCCTCCTGGGTGTAATCGATCTTGGTCCACGAGTCACCGATTCGGGCGTAGAACGGCATGAAGTCGTGCAGGCCCTGGCCGTGGTCGTAGGTGAAGCCGTACTTCTGCAGCAGCGACGTGGTGATCTCCGACATCTCCCACCACGGCGGCACGTAGCCGCGGGGCGCCTTGCCGCTGACCTTCTCGATCAGCTCCACGCAGCGGGCGAGGACGTCCTCCTCCTGCTTGGGCGTCATCGCGATCGGGTTCTCGTGCGAGTAGCCGTGGGCGCCGATTTCGTGGCCCGCGTCGACGATCTTCTTGACCGAGTCCGGGAAGGTCTCGATCGAGTGACCGGGGATGAACCAGGTCGCCGGCAGCTCGTACTTCTTGAACAGGTTCAGCAGACGCGGCGTCCCGACCTCACCGGAGAACAATCCTCGCTGGATGTCCGACGGCGAGTCCTCACCGCCGTACGAGCCGAGCCATCCTCCGACGGCGTCGATGTCGACGCCGAATACGCATTTGATGTCCTTGGGCATCTTGATCTCTTCTCCTAGATGGCCGGCGCCGCGGGTCACCGACGGCGCCGGGCTGTTTCACTGGAATGTCCGGAAAAGGCTCAGGGTCAGTCGAGCCGCACCTTGCGCGGGTCGACGTTGCGTGCACCGAGGAGGATCAGACCCGAGGCCAGGATCGGCAGGCAGCCGAAGAGGAAGGCCGTCGTGGTCCAACTCTGGCCGGCGGCCAGCGCCGCGGTGATCAGCAGGCCGCCCAGGACCGCGCCGACCTGTCCTGCGGCGTTGATGATCGAGCCGCCGGTCGCACGGGTGTGGACGGGGAAGCTCTCGCCGTTGAAGAACAGCAGCGCCGCGTAGGGGCCGATCAGGAAGAACAGGCCGGCGCTGTAGAGCGCGATGATCAGGCCGAAGCTTCCGTTGGGGGCGAGCAGCATGCCGCTGAAGGAGATTGCGGACATGATCCACCCGATCACGATGGCGTTACGGCGGCCGATCCGGTCGCCGAACCAGCCGTGGAAGAGGTAGCCGGCGAAGGCCGTCACGTTGGAGATGATCAGGATGGCCAGCGCGTTGTCGAACGTGATGTGCTTGCCGTCCGCGGCGGTCAGCAGCGAGGTGCCGAGGATCGCGAAAGCGAGGACACCGAGCCAGTTGAACAGGGTGGCCAGGCCGATCACGACGGTGGAGCGCAGCGACTCGCCCTTGAACGCGGACGCCAGCGGGGTCGACCGGTCGGTCAGGTCCACGCCGGCCGAAGCCGCGAGCGCCTTGGCCTCCTCGGTGTGTCCTTCGGCCAGCAGCTTCTCCGCGCGGTGACGCACCACGAACTGCGGGCTCTCCTTGAGGTAGCGAGCCGCCCACAGCATGAAGATGGCCGGGAACACGGCGACGATGAAGCACAGCGCCCAGCCGCCGATCGGGAACAGCACGTAGATCGACACGGCCGCGACCACGGAGCCGATCGGCCAGCCCGACTGCACCATGGAGTAGATGAAACCGCGGCGACGGGCCTTGGCCGGGTCGGTGTACACCTCGGCGAACAGCTCGTTCAGGTAGGTCGCGTTGATCGCCTGCTCGGCGTAGCCGAGACCGGCCAGGGCGCGCACCAAGATCAGGATCACGATGCCGACACCGCCGATCAGGCCGACGACCCAGCCCGCGATCGCGGTCAGCAGCGAGGCCACGGCCGCCCCGATGACGGCGAGGATGATGCCCTTCCGACGGCCGACGCGGTCCACGAAGGGCCCGACACCGAAGGCGACGAGCGCGGTGCCGACCGTCACCCAGGTGTTGATCCCGGTCGACTGGGCCGATGACCAGCCGTGGTCTTTCGCCAGTTCGGGAAGGAGGTTGCCGAACAACACGAAGTCGTAGACGGCGAAGGTCCAAGCGAAGAAACACACCCAGGTTGCGATCTTCACGTCCCTGCTGGTGACGCGATGCGATTCGTCGGCGAGCAGCCCGGCATTACTTGAGACCGATGGGTCCATTGACTTTGTTCCATTTCATAGAGTCCCCAACCCGTCTGACGGCGGGGGGTGGGTGCGGACTGTCTAGCGTTCTGCGGGGAGAACAGACCGATACGCGGCTGTTCGTCGGGGGGACCGATGTGTCTGTCCAGCCGTGCATGCCCAGTTGGACTCGTGCCCGGCACCTAAATATGTAAGGCCATTTATAGCCATGGGTCTGTGGCCGGTCAAGGGTTTGGCTGGTCAAGGGTCTGTCAGCGAGAAAATTTGGCCGGTCAGAGTTTGACCAGACAAGCGTTTGGCCGGTCATAAGGTTCGGCCTGGAATCCGCCATGGCCCCGACGGCCGGCCCCGGCAAGCGCCTACCTGACCACGGGCGTCTCGCTCGGAGGAATGGGCGTCCAATGCCTCGCCACCTGCCGCCCACCCCACGAAGAGTCGCTACAGGTGGCGGCTTCGCGAAGCATGCCGACCGGCTGGTGACCACGCGGCGTGGCCACGATGACCCGATGGTGACCGGCCCCTCCGATCAACCTGGTGACATGCTCGCGCATCGGCCGGCCGATGCGGAGAAAGCGTTCCCGCTTGGTACGGGTCGCCGGCCGGCTCTTCGACCCCGGTGCCGGGTCAGCGCGGGCCGCGGACGCACCGCCAGGCGACCGGCAACAGCCCGGCGGCGATTGCGATCTTGAATGCATCGCCGACGAGGAACGGGGTGACACCCGCGACGACGGCCTGCCCGGCGCCGAGCTGGAGATCGACCGCGAGCCAGCTCGCTCCGAAGAGGTAGATCACCACGTTGCCGACGGCCATCAGACCGATGGTGCCTGCGACACCGCGGTCATGGCCGCGCCGGGCGAGCTCCCCGGCGAGCGCCGCGGCGAACACGAATCCCACCACGTAACCGAAGGCGGGACCACCCACCCCGTGGCCGTGCCCGGCGTACCAGGGGACGCCGGCCGCTCCGGCGACGAGATAGAGCAGCATGGACAGGGCCCCGCGGACCGTGCCGAGCGTGGCGCCGACCAGGAGCACGGCGAGCGTCTGCAGGGTGAAGGGCACGGGGCTGAACGGGGTGTGCATCGAGATCTGGGCGGTGAGACCGGTGAGACCGGCGCCGCCCGCGACGAGGAGGACGTCACGGACGACCGCGCCCGGAATGAGGTCGGCGAGCACCATGGGGCGCATCGACTGCGTGGTGGCGGTCAAGGCTGTACTCCGTACTGTGGTCGGTTCTCGGAAGATGCTCAGGCGATCTCGACGATCAGGTCGCCTTCGTCGAGGACGTCGCCCTCGCTGACGGCGAGTTTCGTCACGGTGCCCGCGGATTCGGCCTCGATGGGGAGTTCCATCTTCATGGACTCGAGGATCACCAGGGTGTCTCCGGCGGCCACGGCGCTGCCTTCGGACACCAGGACCTTCCAGACGTTGGCCGCGATGTCGGCGGTGATCTGCTGGGCCATGTGTCGGCTCCGTTTCAGGTTCAGGGGCGTGCGGCACGCATCCGCGTGACGAGCGCGGTGCTGTACGTGCCGTCGATGAAGGAGGGCTCGCCGAGAAGTTCGGCGAAGAACGGCAGGTTGTGCTTGGGCCCGGCGATGGCGAACGACGCGAGGGCGGTGCGGGCCCGGGCCAAGGCCGCCTCCCGGGTGTCGGCGTGCACGATCAGCTTCGCCATGAGTGAGTCGTACGACGGGGTGACCCTGGTGCCCTCGGCGTATCCCGCGTCGACGCGGACGCCGTCGCCGGCCGGTTCGGTCCAGGTGGTGATCGTGCCGGGGCCGGGCAGGAAGCGGATCGGGTCCTCGGCGTTCACCCGGAACTCCACGGCGTGGCCGTGTGGCCGCAGCGCGGCGAGGTCCACCGACGGCGGCTCGCCGGCCGCGACGCGCAGTTGCTGCTCCACCAGGTCGACTCCCCAGACCTCCTCGGTGACGGGATGCTCGACTTGCAGCCGGGTGTTCATCTCCAGGAAGACGAAGCTCTGGGACCCCGGCTCCCCGTAGACGAGGCACTCGACGGTGCCCGCGTTGCGGTAGCCGACGGCCTTCCCGGCCTGGACGGCGGCGACGAGCATGTGCTCGCGCAGTTCCGGGTCCAGGCCGGGGGAAGGGGTCTCCTCGACGAGTTTCTGGTTGCGGCGCTGCACGGAGCAGTTGCGTTCGCCCAGGGCGACGACGGTGCCGTCGGCCAAGCCGAGGATCTGCACCTCGACGTGTCTGGCGTCGGGGTAGTAGCGCTCCAGCAGAACCCCGCGGTCGCCGAACATCCGCTCGGCGAAGCCGGAGACGGCCGCGTACTGCTTGCGCAGGCCGTCCTCGTCATGGACGACGGCCATGCCCATGCCGCCCCCGCCTGCCGAGGCCTTCACCATCAGGGGGTAGCCGATCGCCGCCGCCGCGTCGATCGCGGCGGCTTCCCCGGCCACGGGCTCGGGGGTGCCCGGTGCGACGGGCATGCCGGTGGCGGCGACCGCGTTGCGTGCGTTGATCTTGTCGCCCATCAGCTCGATGACCGCTGGGGACGGTCCGACCCAGATCAGGCCCGCCTGCTCCACCTGGCGGGCGAAGCTCGCGTTCTCGGACAGGAAACCGTAGCCCGGGTGGATGGCGCGCGCTCCGGTGCGCCGCGCGGCATCGAGGATCCTGTCCGCGTTGCGGTAGGACTCGGCCGGAGCCGCCGGGCCGAGTTCCACCGCCTCGTCGGCCTCGTTGACGAAGGGCATTCCCGCGTCGGCGTCGCTGTGCACGGCGATGGCGCGGATGCCGAGCCGCCTCGCGGTGCGGATGATCCGGCGGGCGATCTCGCCGCGGTTGGCGACGAGCAGGCTCTCCATCATGGCCGCGCCCCGTCCGGCGCGGCGAGGATCTCGGCCAGCGGGACCATGTCGATCCCGTGGTCGGTGAGGGCCCGGTGCACCGCCGCCGCGGTCTCCACGCCGTTGGGCGCGTCACCGTGCAGGCAGAGCGAGACGGCCTCGATGTCGAGCTCGGTACCGTCGTCGGCGGCGACCCTCTTCTCCAGCACCATGCGGACCGCTCGCCGGGCGACCAGCCCGGGATCCCAGGCCAGCTTGATCGGTTCGATGATGAGGCGCCCGGAGCGGTCGTAGTGCAGGTCGGGGAACGCCTCAGGGACCAGCCGGACGCCTTCGGCCGCCACCGCGTCCGCGGTCGCGAGGTTCAGCAGCATCAGCGGCAGCGAGGCGTCGGTCTTGGCCACGGCGCGGGCGACCGCGGCCGCCAGGGCGGGATCCTCCGAGGCCATGGCGTACAACGCGCCGTGTGGCTTGACATGGGCCAGGCGGCCACCGGCGGCGCGTACGAAGGCGTTGAGCGCGCCGAGCTGGTAGAGGCAGTAGTCCTCCAGCTCGGCGGGCGGGATGATCATACGTCGCCGGCCGAAGCCCATCAGGTCGGGCAGGGCGACGTGCGCGCCGATCGCCAGGCCCCTCTCGACCGCGGCGGCCACCGTGCGGCGCATGGTGGGCGGGTCACCGGCATGGTAGCCGGTGGCGATGTTCACCGACGTGAGGTAGGGCATCATGCCGAGGTCGTCACCCAGGGTCCAGCGGCCGAAGCTCTCCCCCATATCGCAGTTGACGTCGATCCTGGGCATCAAAGCTCCTCGTAGTGACGGGGGTCGGTCGTGTAGTCGATGCGTGCGGACAGCGCCAGCGCCTCCTCGAGCGGCACCTCCCGGAACCGGATGGTGTCGCGGCCGGGGCGGAGCTGGCCGATCTTCCACAGCCCTGCCTGGACCACGGTGCCGATCACGGTGAACCCGCCGGCGGTCGGCCCGTCCGGGCCGAGGATGACCGGAACATCACCGTTGGTGTTGATCCCGCCGATCGGATAGCTGCCGTCGAGCACGTTGGACGGGTGCCCGCCGGCCACACCGCCGGAGGGCCTGGCCCACTGGAAGCGACGGGCGTTCAGCCGGGTGCCGACCCGGTTGGAGTTGAGGTCCACCTTCCAGTTACTGGCCAGCAGATCCTTCCAGTCCTGTTCGGTGAGGAAGTCGGGGTCGGCGTGCGGGCCGCGCATCACCTCGACCTCCCAGTCGTTCGCCAGCCCGGGCCGCAACGAGGTCGGCACCCGGAGCCGGGTGGGCGAGGGCCCCGGATACCCGTGCAGCACGTCGCCCTTGGTGAGGGCCCGGCCTTCCACGCCACCGATGCCGCCCATGGTGTAGGTGGCGCGTGACCCCAGCACGACAGGGACGTCGATGCCGCCCGCCACCGCGAGGTACACCCGGAACCCGGGACCCTTGATGATCGAGCAGGCGATCTCGTCGCCGGGCACCACGGGAACGGTCTCCCACAGCGGCACGGGCGCGCGGTTGAGCGTGATGCCGGAACCTTCCGCGCCGGTGACCGCGATCGAGGTCTCGGCGAGCACTCGCAACGTGAGCCGGCCCATGGGGATCTCCAGCGCGGCGGCGCCGGGATCGTTGCCGACGAGGGAGTTGGCGATGCGGAAGGACAGGTGGTCCATCGGGCCCGCCGGGAAGAACCCCTTGGACTGCAGCCCGCGGCGGCCGGGGTAGTCCTGCACCAGCGTCTGCAGGCCGGGCGAGACGACGTCGAAGACTGCGTGCGTACCGGTCATCACGGCACCTCCATCAGAGCCGCGGCGGCCTCGCGGGCGGTGCGCAGCGTTTCGGCCTCGGCGTGAACCTCGGCGATACGGGCCAGGTAGTCGGCGACAGAGAAGGGATCGTCCTCGATCATGTACTCGTAGCGGTTCTCCAGGACGTCCCGGCGCACCCCGAGGAGTTGGTCCTCGCTCACCTGCATGAAACGCACCCGGTCGCCGGGACGGATCAGGAGCGGGTCGCCGCGAAAGATGTCGTGCCGGGCGAGGATGTCGTAGATCGGCACGGTGCGCCCGAACAACTGATAGCCGCCGGGCGCCTCCACGGGGTAGATCGCCACGCAGGGGCCGCCGATGCCGACCGCGCCCTCGGCGGTCCAGGTGCGGGTCGGGTTGTACTTCGGCACGGTGATGGCGTTGCGCGGGTCGAGCGGGAACATGAACGGCAGACCGGGGAAAAAGCCGGTGTAGGCGTTCCACCAGGTGGTGCCGGTCACCGTGGCGTACAGTGCCTCGCGGTCGGGCAGGCCGTTGTACTCGACGATGTAGTCGATGTTGGAGTTGTCCCGGACGTTCGGCGCCTCCTGCCGGATCGTGGTGGCGTAGCGGTGCACGGCCTCGCGGCTCTCGGAGTCGTCGAACGCGATCGGCAGGGTGATCAGCCGGCTCGGGATGATGAGAGAGCGCACCGATTGCTGAGCTTCGTGCACCTCCTCCATCGCCTCGATGAGGGTTTCGCGGTCGATGAGCGAGGGCTCGTGGTGCAGCAGCAGCGAGCGGAAGCCGGATGCCGCCTCCACCAGCCCAGGTACGCGGTGCTCGGCCAGCTGGGCGGATATCGCAGTGACAAAGAAGTTCAGCTCAAGGTCCAGGGCCATCTCGCCGTATTCGACGAGCACGTGCCGGTCCCCGGCAGCCCGGTAGGTGATGGCCGGCCGGTCGCCCTGGGCGGGCCGGCTGTTGATGATGGCGGTCATGGTTCGTTCCTCATCGGTCGGCGTGCGCGGTGGCACGCCCCTGGCCCGTGGAGTCCGCGGCGCGGGCGGAGCGGAACTCCGCACCGCCCGGGGCCTGGGTCACGGTCGAAGGAGACCTCCAACGCGGGACGCTGGGAAGCCGTTGGCATGAACGTCTCCTGAAGGTGTAGGGGAACACCGGTTGGAGACCCAGGGTGCGCCGCATGAACCCGCGGGACCATGCGCGATTCGCGCAACCGTACGTTACGTTTCCGCTTTTCCGACAAAGCCGACGGTTCAGCGATCACGAACGGTGAACGCCATCCACAATTCGGCGCGCAGCCCCGGGTCGGAGAACTTCCTCCCCAGGAGCGTCTCAGCGCGCCCCAGCCGGTAGACCAAGGTCCGGCGGTGGATGCCCAGCACCGCGGACGCAGCCTCGGTGTTGCCGTTGTGCGCCAGATATGTCCGAACAGTGGCCAGCAGGTCGATGCGCCGTGCCTCGTCGCCTTCCAGCGGCGTGAGCAGGGCGAACGCCCAGCCCTCCGCCTCGGCGGTGCCCATGTACGACAGCAGACCGATGTCCGCCACGTCCCCGGTGGTCAGCAGCCGCTGAGCCGCCGAGGTCGGCACGGTGTCGGCGAGCGCGGCGATCCGCGGCCACACCCGTGCCAGACCGGTCATGTCGACGGCTTCCCCGATGACGCCGCGAGTGCCCCCCAGCGAGCTGAGCATCGCCCGCAGCACACCCACGTCGCCCTCGACCACGGGCAACACCACCACGACCCTTCCCCGGGAGTCGCCCGCCACCAGAGCCGACACGATCTGCAGGCTGCGCTCGTTCTCCAGCATCTCCAGCAGGTCGCTGCGCGTCCCGGCCTCGGCGGTGAGCACCGCGAGCCGCACCGGCCCCTCCGGCAGCGGGATGCCCAGCGACTCGGCCGCTTGCCTGGCCGCTTCGCACCGGCCCGCGAGGACCATCGAGAGCACGGTCGCCCGTTCGCGGCGTTCGCTGTCCAGCAACTCCGCGGCCTGCGCCACACCCAGCGAGAGCAGGTCGACGGCGATATCGACCACACCGCGTTCGTACGGGGACAGCGGGGCGCGCCGGCCGACGGCGAGCACGCCGGTCGGCCGCGTGGACTGGCTCACCGGAAGCAGCGTCACCCGCGTATCGCCGATGCCGAACGTTGCGGCGTGCCACGACCGCCTGCGCGAGACCTCCAGACGTACGCGTTCGGCGTTGCGCCTGGCGTGCTCCGGCGCTCCCGCCAGCAGATGGCCCTCACGGGAGAGCAGCAGGACCCACGTGTCGAGCTGCGCCGCCAGCCGGGTGACGACCGATCGGTGCGCCGGGGGCGTCAGGGCCGCCCGCACCAGCCCCCGGTAGCTGTCCATGGCCGCGGTCTGCTGGGCGCGTTCCGTCGCGGCGAGCTCGTCGGTGACCGCGCGCACCACCGAGCTGAAACACGTCGGCTCCGACACCTCGACCACGCTCAGCCCGTGCCGCGCTGCCGCGGCGATCAACGGCTCCGGGATGCTCGCGTGCCGCAGTCCCACCCCGAACCCGAGCGCCCGTACACCCGCGCGCACCAACCGCTCGGTGTACTCGGGCCACCGGCGGCTGGTACGCCCGAGGCTCAGCCCCGTCGTCAGCAGCAGGGTGCCCGGCTCCAAGTACGGCGTCGGATCCACGAGATCACTGATGTGCGCCCAGCTGACGGCGAGGTCGGCACGTCCGGTCCGTATGGTCAGGCCGAGATCGCGCCGGCCGACCAGGCTCAAGAGGGTCACCGGCACCCTGTCAGGCTAGCCCAGGTCTTCGGGCGGATGGCCCGGCTCCGTCCCGGGGTCACGCGCCCGAAGGTCCGCGCGCGTGACCCTTACCACCGGACCGGGCGATGACCGGCGGATCACCCGCCCGCGGACTGGTTTCCGCTGACGCCTTTCTTTGAGCCGGCGTTGAGGATTCTCAGGTACACCTTGGAGCTATGGATCGGCCCCCCAAGGTGCTCGTCGTCGACGACGAGCCGAACATCCTCGCCCTCCTGTCACAGACGCTCCGCCTGGTTTCCTTCGAGGTGCGGACGGCCGAGAGCGGGATGAAGGCGCTGACCGCGGCCAGAGAGTTCGAGCCGGACATCGTGGTGCTCGATGTGATGCTGCCCGACATCGACGGTTTCGAGGTGGCACGGCGGCTGGGCGACGTCCCGGTGCTGTTCCTGACCGCGCGCGACACGGTCGAGGACCGGGTCCAAGGGCTGAGCCTCGGCGCCGACGACTATGTGGCCAAGCCGTTCAGCCTGGAGGAGGTCGTGCTGCGGATCCGGGCCATCCTGCGCCGCAGCCTGGCGTCGGGGTCGCCCAAGGACTGCCTGCTGAGGTACGCCGACGTGGAGCTGGACCCCGGCTCCCACGAGGTACGGCGCGGGGGCGTCCTGGTCGACCTGTCGCCGACCGAGTTCAACCTGCTGGCCTACCTGCTCACCAACGCCGGCCGGGTGGTGAGCAAGGCCCAGATCCTCGACAGCGTCTGGCGGTACGACTTCGACGGCGACTCCAGCATCGTCGAGTCCTACGTGTACTACCTCAGAAAGAAGATCGACAAATGGGATCCTCCGCTGATCCGGACCGTACGAGGGGTCGGTTACACGCTCAGGCTGCCGCGGCCCGGCGAGTCGTGAGGGCACCGGACCGGTGGACCCTGCGCACCCGGCTGGTGGTGGCGGCGACGGCGCTGACGGCGGTCGCGCTGGCCCTGGCCAACACCGCGGGCCTCGTGCTGTTCGACCGCTATCTCACCGAACGCGTCGACGAGCAGCTCATCGGAGCCCCGAAAATAGCGCAGGCGATCAATGAGAGCTCCCTCGCCCCACCGGCCGGCGAGCAGCGCAAGTGGTCTGTGACGGTCGAAGGCCGGGAGAGCCGGGTCTACCTGTTCACCCCCGACGGACGGCTCACCCAGAAGCAACCTGCCGCCGATCCCGCCACCGGACCCGACCTCGGGCCGATCGCGGATCTCCCGCGCGGGACGGCGATCACCGTGCCGGGCAGGGACGGCTCGTCCTGGCGGGTGATGGCGGCCGACACCATGGACGGCGGCACGGTGGTGGTGTCGGCGCCGCTGGCCGGCGTCGTGGAGATCAGGAACCTGCTGTTGACGATCGATCTCGGTGTCATGGCGCTGGTCCTGCTGCTGCTCGGCCTGGTCGGCACGGCGGTCGTGCGGCTCGGGATGAAGCCGCTGACCAGGATGGAGGAGACGGCCGCGCTGATCGCGGGCGGCGACTTCAGCCGCCGCCTTCCCGGCCCGGACCCGCATACGGAGCCGGGCCGCCTCGCGGCGGCGATGAACGTGATGTTGAACCGGCTGGAGGCGGAGATCGCCGCGCGGAGCGACTCGGAGGAGCGGATGCGCCGCTTCCTGGCCGACGCCTCCCATGAGCTGCGCACCCCGCTGACCTCCGTACGGGGCTTCGCCGAGCTCTACCGCAGGGGCGGGACCCCACCCGGCCCGCCCATGGACGAGGCCATGCGCAGGATCGAGGACCAGGCCACCCGGATGGGCCTGCTGGTCAACGACCTGCTCGTGCTGGCCCACCTGGACGAGGAGCGTCCCCTCGACACCCGTCCCGTGGACCTGCTGGAGATCGCCGCCGACACCGTCCACGACGCCCTGGCCCGCATGCCCGACCGGCAGGTACGGCTGGCCGGGCTGGACGCCTCGCTGAGCCCCGTCATCGTGCTGGGCGACGAGGCGCGACTGCGCCAGGTCGCGGCCAATCTCGTGACCAACGCGCTGCTCCACACCCCGGCCGACGCGAAGATCACGGTCCGGGTCGGCGCGGGATCGGCCATGCCCTCACCCGCGGCGGCGGTCGGCGCCGAGTTCCCCGGCTCACGGGTCATGGGGGTGCTCGAGGTCAGCGACACCGGTCCCGGCATTCCCCGCCGGCACGCCGCGCGTATCTTCGAGCGGCTCTACCGGGTGAGCCGGAGCCGCTCCCGCGCCGACGGCGGCGCGGGACTCGGGCTCGCGATCGTCGCCGCGATCGTCAGGGCGCACAGCGGCCGGGTGGAGTTCTTCCCGGCGGCCGGAACGGGCGCGGCGTTCCGGGTGCTGCTTCCGTTGCGGGATTCCGAGCCCGCTCCGAGGTAGCTCCGGGCCCGTTTCCATCCGAGCTCAGCAGCATGGCCCTCATGAGAAGAACCTTCATGGCGGCGGCGCTGTTAGCGCTCGCCGCCGGATGCGGGCAGTCCTCTTCCCCCTCGGACGGGGTCGCCTCGGTGAAGCGAACCCAGAGCGCCGTGGCAGCGAGCGCGAGCCCGACCGCGTCAGTGGACGTCGAGGAGCAGGGCAGGAGGTACGCCAAGTGCATGCGAGACAACGGCGTCGACATGTCCGACCCCCAGCCCAACGGCAAAGGTGGCTACAGGTTGAGCATCGGCGGGAAGAAGGAGGATCTCGACCACGCCAAGATCGACAAGGCGATGCAGGCCTGCCGTAGCCTCGATCCCGGCGCTGAGAAGAAGAAGGACTTCGCGCCCACTCCCGAGGAGCAGGAGAGGGCGCGCGCCTTCGCCAAGTGCATGCGCGCCCACGGCATCGACATGCCCGACCCTGATTTGAGCGACGGCGGGCCCATCAGGCTGGTCATCGGTGGTCCCGGCAGCGAGCACAGGATGGAGCCCGACGACCCCAAGCTGGTGAAGGCCATGGAGGCCTGCAGGGGTGACTCCATGCCGGTGGAGATCAGATGACCGACCTGCGTAGCGAGCAGGCAGTGACGCCGGTGGAGGAGTCGCGAGCGCCACGGCGGCGCCGTCGCGGGCCGGGCAGGGTGGTCGCGATCGCGGGCGGCGCCGCGCTGCTCGCGGTCGCGGCGGCCGCGGCCGCGGTCGCGGTCGGCGTCGGCGGCCGCACCGGCACGCCCGTCGTCCAGCGGACTCCTCCGGCGACCGCCAAGGTCACCCGCACCACGCTGATCGACACCAAGACCGTGGACGGCACCCTCGGCCACGGCACGGTGGCCACGGTGACCGGCCGGAGCCAGGGGACGATCACCTGGCTGCCCTCGGCCGGCTCCACGATCACCCGGGGCCGGGCCGTCTACAGCGTCGACGCCCACCGCATCCCGCTGCTCTATGGCACGATGCCGCTCTACCGCACGCTCCAGAACGGCATGAGGGGCCGGGACGTGAAGATGCTGGAGCGCAACCTGGCCAAGCTGGGCTACGACGGGTTCACCGTGGACGACGAGTTCACCTGGGCCACCCGCGAAGCCCTGGAGGAGTGGCAGGACGCCCTCAATCTGGAGGTGACCGGCGCCCTCGCCCCGGAGGCCGTCGTGGTCCACGACGGCGCGCTACGGGCCACCGAGATCAAGGCCGCGCTCGGCGACCCGGCGAACGGGCCGGTCCTGACGTACACCGGCACCACCCGCGAGGTCTCGATCGACCTGGACGTCGCCGACCGGCACCGGATCAAGAAAGGGCTCAGGACGACGGTCGAGCTGCCGGACGGCGCCACCGTTCGCGGGACCGTCTCCAGCGTCGGCAAGGTGGCCAAGGAGACCCAGGTCGAGGACGGGACCTCCACCACGATCGAGGTCGCCGTCTCGGTTTCCCGCGACAAGAAGCTCGGGGCCTACGACACCGCGCCGGTGGAGGTGACGATCATCTCCGCTCAGCGCAAGGACGTGCTGGTCGTGCCGGTCGGCGCGCTCATCGCCCTGGCCGAGGGCGGATACGGCGTCCAGGTCGTGGAGGGCCCGGCCACCCGTTACGCGGCGGTCACCACCGGGATGTTCGCGGACGGCCAGGTCGAGATCACCGGAGTGGACGAAGGCACCACCGTGGTGGTGCCTTCATGACCCGCGACGACTCCCCCGTGACGACCCGCCACGCGAACGGCCGGCGGCCCGGCGACGATGAGGGAGACCACCAGGCGCTCGTGCAGCTCGTCGACGTCAGCAAGATCTACGGAGAGGTCGCCGCGTTGCGCGGGGCCACGGTCACCATCCGGGGTGGGGAGCTCGTCGGCATCGTCGGCCCGTCGGGCTCCGGCAAGTCCACGATGCTGAACATGATCGGCACCCTGGACCGGCCTTCCGGCGGGACCGTGCGGATCGACGGGTACGACGTGGCCGCGCTCTCCGACCGGGAGCTCTCGGCCCTTCGCGCCGGCACGATCGGCTTCGTCTTCCAGCAGTTCCACCTGGCCGCCGGGATACCCGTCCTGGACAACGTGGCGGACGGGCTGATCTATTCGGGCATCGCCCCGCGGGAGCGCCTCGATCTGGCCGAGGAGGCGTTGCGGCGGGTCGGCCTCGGGCACCGGCTCGACCATCGCCCCCATGAGCTGTCCGGTGGCGAGCAGCAGCGCGTCGCCATCGCCAGGGCGGTGGCCGGAGAGCCGGACCTGCTGCTCGCCGACGAGCCCACCGGCAACCTGGACTCCGCGTCCGGCACGGGGGTGATGGCGCTGCTTCGTGAGCTTCACGCGGCCGGCACCACCGTCGTGGTCATCACCCACGACCGGGACATCGCCGCGAGCCTGCCCCGGCAGGTGGAGATGCTGGACGGCCGGGTCGTGGGAGACTCCGCGAGAACGCGGGGGCCGGTGTGCTGACCACACCCGAGGATCGACGTGGCGACCGGGCGGCCACCTCCAGCAGGCGGCGCGGCACCCGGCTGACCCATGTCCGGCTCCGGCCGCGTGACGTCATCCGGGTCGGCGGGGCGGGGCTGCGCGCGCGGCCCCTGCGGGTGTTCCTGTCCGCCCTCGGCATCGCCATCGGCATCGCCGCGATGCTCGGCGTGGTCGGCATCTCCGCGTCCAGCAAGGAGGACCTCAACCGGCAGCTCTCGGCCCTCGGCACCAACCTGCTCACGGTTTCGCCCGGTCGGACGCTGTTCGGCGAGGACGCCCACCTTCCCGCGGAGGCGGAGGG
This sequence comes from Sphaerisporangium perillae, assembly GCF_023276435.1. Lineage (GTDB taxonomy): Bacteria > Actinomycetota > Actinomycetes > Streptosporangiales > Streptosporangiaceae > Sphaerisporangium > Sphaerisporangium perillae. The sequence continues at coordinate 8,959 of NZ_JALLPO010000022.1, read as the reverse complement.
GATGATCGCTCAGATCGCCCCGGTCACGTCAGTGAGCGCCACTGGTTCGGTCGACGCGAAGGTCTACCGCAACGACCACGTCCCGGAGGGCGAGTCGGGCGGCATCTCGGTCCTGGCCGCCCGCCTCGACCTGATCAACGACATCGGAGTGTCCGTCGTCAGCGGCGCCTGGCTCAACGAGGCCACGCACCGCTACCCCGCCGTGGTGCTCGGGACCAAGGCGGCCAACCGGCTCGGTGTCACCCGGGCCGAGCCGAAGCAGCGCGTCTGGCTGGGCGACCAGTGGTTCACCGTCGTGGGCGTGCTCGCCCCGTCCGTGCTCACGCCCGAGTTCGACACCGCCGCCCTCGTCGGCTGGCCGGTGGCCGAGGAGAAGCTCGCCTTCGACGGCTATCCGACCACCGTGTACACCAGGGCCAAGGAGGAGCACGTCCTGCAGGTGCGCGACGTGCTCGCGGCCACCGCCAATCCGGAGAGCCCCCACGAGGTCGAGGTGTCCCGCCCGTCCGACGTGCTGGCCGCCAAGGACGCCACCGACGCCACGCTCAACGCGCTGCTGCTGGGGCTTGGCGGTGTCGCGCTGCTGGTCGGCGGGGTCGGCGTGGCCAACACCATGGTGATCTCGGTGCTGGAACGGCGTGCCGAGATCGGCCTGCGCCGGTCCCTGGGCGCGACCCGCGGGCAGATCCGGTTGCAGTTCCTCTCCGAGGCGCTGCTGCTGTCGGCGATCGGCGGGGCCGGCGGGGTGATGCTCGGCATCGGCGTCACCGCCGCCTACGCCGCCTCCCAGGGATGGCCGGCGATCGTGCCGGTCTGGGCCATGGCGGGGGGTGTGCTCGCGACCCTGGTCATCGGCGGGATCGCCGGGTTCTACCCCGCCGTCCGCGCGGCGCGCATGTCCCCGACGGAGGCCCTGGCGACCTCGTGAACGCCCCCAGAACCGCCACGAACGGGGAGCCATGCGCACTCGAAGCGCCCCCTGCAGGTCATCGTTTCGCCAGGTCAGAGCCCACGCCGCGTAGAGACTTCCCACGCTGACAGCGCGGGTTCGATTCCCGTCACCCGCTCCACGAACCAAGGCCCAGGTCAGGAGTCGGATCCTCGCCCTGGCCTTGATTATTTCAGCAGGCTTTCGATCTACGGTCGCGAGCGTTCGCACAGGCAGCGCATACTGGAGGGGATGAAGCCAGCCAGCGGCGACCCCCGTCGTCATGTGTCCACAAGTCCCTTCAAGCCCCCGCCTCCCGCCCCTCCTGTCGAGCGGTTCAGCGTCAACGACCAGGTGACCCACGATCGGTATGGCCTGGGCGTCGTCATCGGTGTGGAAGACGAGGTCGCCGTGTTCGTCGATTTCGGCTCGCGGCAGGAACGAATCACGACGCCATTCAACAAGCTGTACAAGCTCTGAGACCGCTGCACCGCGGGGAAACACACAGCGCGAGCACATCCACGCCGGCGGTCAGCCCGGCCAGGCCGGCGTGGACCATGTGGGAGCCTCTGTCGACGTCGCGCCAATATCATCCTGAGATCTGACCCACACCTCGCGGTGAGTCCGCCCGGCACCGGATGTTCAGTGATCAGCAGCGGTGAGCACGACGCGTCGCCAGTTCGGCGCGCCCGAATATCTGACGCTTGATCGTCTTGATGTGGTCGCCTCTGAGAACGGCGAGACCGGCCCCGCTCTGCGTAGCGAACGCATTCCGAGCGCGGCGAAGATCACGAAAGCCCGGTCGGCAACTGACGTGGTCGGGGGCGATCGACGACCCGGGGCTTGGTTCTCAGCCCCGGCTCACCGGACTCCGCGGATTCGGTGCGTTCATGTTCCAGGGGTCGGGAACGACAACGGTGGAAAGACCGACCGGCTGCGGTCATGACGTTCGATAAGTGCTTTCTCCTAACCTCGGCCGTTCGCCGCACTTGCCTTTGCCGAAGCCCACACGCCCAGCCCGAGCATCACCATTCCGACAGCAGGAATGATCAGTACGCCCCAGTCGAGCAGTCCGGTTTCATAGCGGTCGCGCCCGTCCGTCGACGCTAGAGTTCCCGAAATCGAGGAAAGCCCGACCAGGGCAACCAAGATCATGGTTGCCGAGGACGCCAGCGTACGCCTACGCGGCCCGTCAGCAGCCTCCCCCAGCCTGGGCTCGTAGTACTCGCGTCTGGCCACTTTGACCAGACCGCGCACACCGGCGGCCAAGGCCATGACCACGGCAAGGGCAGCGGTGACGATGAACACCCAGTCAAGCGGCTCGCGAACGTTGTAGCCCACTCCATATATCAGCTTGAAGCCTTTAACCATCGTGGCCAGCAGCATCACGACAAGCACCCACCTGTACAACACCGTCACCTTGGACACATAGGCATTGTGAAGCCATCCAGCTCACCTGCAGAAGCCTGCGGGTTGTCTTGGATGAGACACAGAGCGATCGCGATGCCAGGCTCTAACGGGAGTGGATCCTTTCGGGCCTCGCGGGCGGGCGCGAATCACGCCGGGTTGTTCTCTCGGTCACGGGCTGCCCGCGACCGGTCTTCTTTCCTTGTCGCCAGGATGATGAGTGCGCCAGAGATGATGCCCGCGAAGTACGGGGACGGCACAAGCAGGACTCCGCCGACGAAACACCACGCCGCGAGGCCCCAGCCGATTCCGGCGGGCATGGCCACCCCGCGTCCAGCGAGGTGCCATGTCAGGCAACCCAGGAGTATCAGGGGCACGGCGAAGCTTCCCGGGCCCGCCCAGAAGGTGACCTCATTCCGAAGGGACTCCACCGTCTGATCGGCGCCGCTGTCGGTCAACGCGAGCGGGACGGCTGCCCACACCCCCCGATCCACCCAGCCGGTGATGTCTTCCCAGGCGAAAAGGATCACCAACAACAGGTGACCTGTCCCCAGCACGAGCATGATGCCGCTCGCCCAGCGCAGCAGTCGCTTGCTAGCGTTCATCGTCAGCCCCGTCCACGATGCTGCGCTGCAAGATCGTTTCGGTCGCGCCAGGCTCGTTCCCACTGCCGGGCCAGGGCTGGGTAAACGATCAAGTATCGGAAGGGCGCGATGGCGGCCATGTAGAGCCGCCCGAACCATCCGTTGGGCTTGACGAGGACGGCCATCCGCAGCTCGTAGTCACCGCTGGCTCCCTGCACCCAGCCGAGGTGCATCACCGTGTGCACGGTCTTGTTCGCCAGCTCCCGAGCGGACTCCATGGCAAGCTCGTAGATCGCTTTCAGGGGCATCTTGTCGTTGTCCTCGCCCCAGGGAGCATCGCAGAGGTCGCGGGGCAGGCGGTCACGGAGCGAGGCAACCCGCGCACCGACACCCGCTGTCGGGTTGTCCCAGCCGAGGAGTGCGCCGAGCTTCCACCGAACGGCGAACAAGAACCGCACTGGCCAGGTCTGTCTCGCGAACCCGCCGGCCGTCCGCATCGCTGCCAGCATCGTTGGGAAGTCGTCAGGCCCAGCCCCGGGGGTGCGGAACGCCCACACGTCCTCGACTCTGAAGTCAGAGGTGAGTTCGTGGATGCGCCACGGAATGCTGGTGTGCGCGGTGTTCGGAAGTCTCACGGGTAGGCCCTCCTGGGGCTCTCGTTGCGTTGCCGGCTCCGCATGATCTCCTGTGTTGGCCAGCATAGACTATTATGGTTAGCACAGAGGGGGGTGGCGTGACAACGCGACGGGAGCAGACCAGCGGAGAGAGCCGTGAGCTGATCCTCACCGCGGCGGCGGAGCTGTTCGCGACCAAGGGCTACCGGCAGACGACGTTCGCCGATGTGGCCGAGCGGTCCGGGATCAGCCGGGGGTCCATTCCGTGGCACTTCGGCAGCAAGGAGGGCCTGCTGCTGGCGGTGCTCGAACGGTCGGTGGACCTGGTCCACGCGAGCCTCGATGACGCGCCCGACCAGGGCGCGGAGACGGGGCTGGACGGCATGATGAAGGGGCTCGACGCACTGTTCGCGCAGCCCACGACCAAACTGTTCGTCACACTGCTGCTTGAGGCGCTGGAGCCGGACTCGCCCATCCACGACCGCTACGTCGCGATCCACGACACCCTGCGCGGCCACTGCAAGCGCTGGCTGGACCGATTCGCGCCGCCAGCTGGCTTGTCCACCGAGGCGCTGGCGGTCGCGATCGTCGGGGCGGGGATCGGCATCCACCAGCAGTGGCTGGTGGCGCCCGACCGGGTCGACGTCGGGCAGTCGTTGGCCGCGTTACGCGCATTGGTGGCGGGGATCGTGTCGGCAACCGGGACATGACCGACCGCCGCGCGGGCTACGGCTTCCTCGCAGTGCGCTGAAATCCTCGCAGTGCCATCGGTTCGTCGTTCTTGATCTTGGCCTTCGCGCGGGCGATCTGCTGCCCCATGGTGCTCTCCCGCACCAGGAAGGCACTCAGACGGATGCCTCGACCCCGTACTCCCGATCCTGAAGCTCGCCGGAGTCGTCGAGGGATGATCAAGCTGTCGCCCCTCGCGCAGATGGCGGCGCTGTCTCGCAGGCAATCGTGGCAGTGACGTAGAGCGGCGTCCGATGTGATGCGGATGGTGTTGGCGCAGGCGCGAGGCGCTGGGTCGATAGCGTGCCTGTTCCGAGGGGATGACTCGGAAGAATGATAAGTAAACCTTCCTATTGACAACCGATATGACGCGGGTGTTACATCCTCTTAATTTCAGCAGTAAAGGTACTTTCCGGCAGCACGGGACGCGTCCGCGTGCTCCTTCGCACACCGTGACGGCGTGGCCGGAAGCCCGTGCCTGGCAAGGACCACAGACCGGAGGTCTCCATGCGCAAACCCCGGCTTCTCCTCACGGCCGCGGCCGTGATCATCACCCTGACCAGTGGCCTGGTCGCCGTCACGAGCAATGATCGGGCCGAAGCCGCCATCGGCCCCGTCACCTGGTCTGACGAGTTCAACGGCGCCGCAGGAACGTCCGTCGACGGTTCCAAATGGAAATTCGACATCGGTGGCAGCGGCTGGGGCAACAACGAGCTGGAGTACTACACCAACTCGACCCGCAACGTGTATCACGACGGGCAGGGCCACCTGGCCATCACCGCCCGCCAGGAGAACCCGTCCAACCTCCAATGCCACTACGGCACCTGCCAGTACACCTCCGGCCGCATCCTGACCGCGGACAAGTTCAGCCAGGCGTACGGCCGCTTCGAGGCCAGCATCAAGATCCCCAAGGGTCAGGGCATCTGGCCGGCGTTCTGGATGCTCGGCGGCGGCGACTGGCCGAACACCGGCGAGATCGACATCATGGAGAACGTCGGCAGCACGCCGAACACCGTCTACGGCACCGTGCACGGCCCCGGCTACTCCGGCGGCAGCGGCGTCGGCGGCAATCGCACGATCGGCGCGCCGCTCGGCGACGGCTTCCACAACTACCGGGTCGACTGGTCTCCCAACCTCATCATCTGGTACTTGGACGGCTCGGAGTTCTTCCGCGTCACACCGGCCGACATCCGCGGCAACCAGTGGGTGTTCGATCACCCGTTCTTCATGATCCTGAACGTGGCGGTCGGCGGTTACTGGCCGGGCAACCCGGACTCCAGCACCTCTTTCCCGCAGACGATGCTGATCGACTACGTCCGCGTCTCGGCCTGGACGGACGACGGATCCGGGACCGGCAACGTGCTGAGGTCCAACTTGAGCGGTCGCTGCATCGACATCCCCGCCGCCAACCCGGCCGACGCCGCCCGGCTGCAGATGTACGACTGCAACGGCACCGCCGCCCAGCAATGGTCCATCAACAGCGACGGCACGGTCCGCGCGATGGGCAAGTGCATGGACGCCGCGGCGGCCGGCACCGCCAACGGCACGCCAATCCAGCTCTACACGTGCAACGGCACCGGCGCCCAGCGCTTCACGCTCAGTTCTGCCGGCGACCTGGTCAACACGACCGCCAACCGGTGTGTGGACATCGTCGGTCACAACACCGCCAACGGTGCACAACTCCAACTCTGGGACTGCACTGGCGCATCCAACCAGAAGTGGACCCGCGCCTGATCCCCACAACCGTTGAAAGGCCGGCAGCACGTGCTGCCGGCCTTTCGCCACATTGGCAGTCGAGACGAACCCGGTCGCTCTGGGCGACGGCCGCGGCTCTGCCACCGCTCTTGCACAGCTACCGGCCGAGTTCCAGAAGGCCACCGGCTGAGCTTCGCCGCCTGCGGTTGCCGATGACACCGTCCTTGTCAGCGTGCCGCCGTGGCCGTACTGCCGATACGGGACCGCAGCGAGACCAGGACCCGTCGGACCATGGTGGTGTCGGCGGATCTGGCCGCCCAGAGAGCGACGGCGATGTACAGCATTTGTTCCGGGACTCTCAGCCACAAAGGGGTGGGCGGGGCGCCGTTGAAGGGCATCTCGGCGAGCGCGGCGTAGATGTTGGCCGGCAGCAGCAGTACGAAAAGCGCCGCGAGGCTGGTTCCGGCCGTCCATCGAGTCGCCGCCAGGACAAGCCCGGCGGCGCCGAGCAACTCCAGCGCGCCGGTCAGGTACACCATGAGACCAGGGAACGGCACGAATGGCGGCACCATCGCCACCAGGTCAGCGTGGCTGGGCATGAACTCGACGCTCGCGGGGACGAAATGCGCGCTGCCGGTGGCGACGAGCATGACCGCCAACGCGTGTGCGGCGCTCACCGGCCAGATCGCGAACCGGCGGACGCCAAGCGAGCCCAGCAGCCGGAAGCCCAGTAAGGCGACCGCAAGCAGGACGATCACGTCGAACATGATTTCCTCCATTGGATAGCATGACTATCGAATCTATGGATAGTTATGCTATCCAACTAGAGATCCCGCGACAACAGCGCGGCTCCCAGGCAGAGGTAACGGGTTCCGTGCCGGCTGGTCACTCTGGGGAGTGGGCTCCATGTGGAGTACGCAGATTTCATCAGCAAGGTGGCAGAGCGCAGCGTCGCCGGCGCGCTTGCCGCGGTGCTGGGCGTACGACGCGGCCTGGTTCCCGCCGACCTAGCGGTCGCACACTGAATGCCGCTATCTCATGCGGACCAGTCGGGGTCGCGGCCGAGGAGGCCGAGGACACGGTGCTGGAGTGGGGCGTCCTCGGAGACCTTGACCTCGGGACCGAAGACGACGATGCCGGGACCGAAGGCGCCAGGGATGCGCATCTCCTCGGGGAGCCGCTGGACGCCGGGCCACATCGCCTCGATCTCGTGCGGGGCGATCGCGTCGTCCTGGCCGGTGGCACGGGCGAGGTCCCAGCCGTGGAGGACCAGGTCGGCGCTGACGACCTGGTCGATGTGCTGCTCAACGGTGAGCCGCCCCGCCGGGGTGGCCACCTCGCTCGCGGCGGTGGCCGGGTCGGCGAGCACGGCTTCGACGTCGGCACGCGCCGAGACGAAAGCGTCGAGCGGGTCCTCCTCGACGGTGGGCGCGGGACTGAGCGACTTGCCGAGAGGGCTGAGCATCGCGGCGTGCATGTCCACGATGTGGCCGACGACGTCTCTCGCGGTCCACTCGTCGCACGGGGACGGATTGGACCACTGGCCGGGCCCGACGGCGGCGACCTTGGCCGCGAAGATGTCGGCACGGACGCGGTAGCGGGCGGCGATCTCGGTCATGGACGTTTCTCTTCTCGTCGGCCTCGCAAGCGACGGTATAGGAGACGTACGACAAGACCTCGACCGCGGAGGGACTCAGGTCCAGGGACGATCAAGAGAGTGGTGCGCACGCCGCACAGGGTCGATCACTTGATCTTGTTCGGCCTGCCGGCATCCTTTGCGAGAATCGCTGTGTGACGAACCTCCCGATCCGCCCGAGAACCACGGAGGATCTGCCTGCCTGCGTCGATGCCCTCGCCGCCGTGCACGCGTCCGACCGCTACCCGGTGGACTGGCCCGCCGATCCCGGGCGATGGCTGACGCCGTCCAACCTCGTACAGGCATGGGTGGCGGTTAGAGGGGCCGATGTCGTCGGACACGTGGGACTCGCACGGCTTGACGCGGCGGCGCTCGAACCGTCCCTCGCCGCGGCCATCGGTGCGGTGAGCGGTCCGGTCGGATCGATCACCCGGCTCTTCGTCACTCCTCAGGGACGGGGCCACGGACACGCCGCTCATCTCCTCGACGTGGTCCGCAAGGAAGCGGCCAACCTGGGAATGCCTCTCGTACTCGATGTGTCCGACGACGGCCACGCGGCCATCAGTTTGTACGAACGTGCCGGATGGCAACGCGTGACCAGCGCCCGCGGCGACTGGCTGAACGCAGCGGGCGAACACGCGCTGTTGCACTACTACGTGAGCCCCGAGACAGCACGAAAGCCCACTCAGACCGATTGAACTCCTCCCCGGCCTGAAGGCCGGAGATTCTCCCGTCGCGTCGGGGTTAAGCGGCGCGCGGGGGTTGACGCTTCGCAGACCGGGCAGTCCCGAGGTCTCCACGTCCTGACACCGGCATTCCGACGGCGTTGTTGATATTGATCGCGGCGTTGGTGTCGGCATGCCCGGTCCAACCGCACGCGGGGTTGGCGCAGGCGTACCTGATCTGGTCCCGGGCCGCCGGGTCACGGTGGCCGCACTGGTGACAGGTCTGCGAGGTCCCCCGCGCGGGGACCTTCACGACCTGGCCGCCCCGGTCGGAGGTCTTGTATTCCAGCAGGGTGACCGTCCGGCCCCATGCTTCCCCAGCGATCGAGCGGTTCAGCCCGGCCTTTTGCGCGACGTTCACGCCGGGGTTGTCGACCGTGCCGGTGGCCGAACGGACCATGTTCGTGACCTTCAGGTCTTCCACCACGACCACGCTGAAGGTGCCGGCGAGTTCGGTGGTGGTCTGGTGCTGCCAGTCGACGGCTCGGCGCTTGGCTGTCGCGCGGAGCCGGGCGATCTGGTCGTAGGTGCGGGCCAGCCGATGCCAGGCCGGCTCACCACGATGCCGGGTGCGCCGCTGGCGGGCCGACTTCTTCTCCAGTCGGCGCAGGTGTTGTTTCTCGCCGTCGCTGAGCCAGGGC
>NZ_JALLPO010000021.1 GCF_023276435.1 Sphaerisporangium perillae | reverse complement strand
GCCCGACCGCCGACGGCATCCGCTTGATCAACCAGTCCAAGGCCCTGGACGTCCCCATCGACAACTACACGATCATGCCGTTCGACTTCGGCGGCGGCGCGAACATGTACCAGAGCACGGTCAACGCCTCCGAAGGGCTGAAGAACGCGCTCAAGAGCGCCTGGGGCTGGACCGACGCGCAGGCCTACGCCCACATGGGCATCTCCGGCATGAACGGCCTGTCCGACCAGCAGGAGCTGACCAGCACCGCCACCTGGACCCAGATCCGCGACTGGGCGAACTCCAAGGGCCTGACCCGCCTGGCCTTCTGGTCGGTCAACCGCGACCGGCCCTGCCCAGGCGGCGGCGTCCAGGAGACCTGCAGCGGGATCTCCCAGAACGACTGGGACTTCACCCGCATCACGGCCGGCTTTTAGTAGAGGGCGACATGTCGAGACACAAGTCATCCGTATTCATCGCAGCCCTGGCCACCGCAGCCCTGTCCCTGGTAGCGGTGCCCGAGGCTAGCGCCACGGCCGCGACGGCCGTAGCCTCCTCCACCACGGCCGGCGTCGCTGCCGCGGCCCTGCCCACCGACTGGACCACCGTGGTCAGCAAGAACAGCGGCAAGTGCGTGGACGCCCGCGCCGCCGCCTCCGCCAACGGCACCGCCGTGCAGCAGTACGCCTGCAACGGCAGCGCTGCCCAGCTGTGGCAGCTGCAGGCCACCAGCGGCGGCTACTACCGTGTCAACAGCAACCTCAACGCGGCACAGGCCTGGGACGTGACGAACGTCTCTACCGCCGACAGCGCCCCGATCCAGCTGTGGACCTACTCCAACGGCAACAACCAGCAGTGGCTGCCGGTGGAGGAGGCCGGAGGCACCTACCACTTCGTCAACCGCAACAGCGGCAAGTGCCTGGACGTACCGGGCGCGTCGACCGCCGACAGCGCCCAGCTGCAGCAGTACACCTGCAACGGAACCGCGGCACAGTCATTCATCATGGGAACCACCTCACCGCCGCCACCGCCGGGCACGCCGGACTTCGGGCCCAACGTCAGCGTCTTCGACCCCTCGATGCCCGCCTCGACAATCCAGAGCAAGCTGAGCTCGGTGTTCAGCCAGCAGCAGACCAACCAGTTCGGCGGCGACCGCTTCGCGCTGCTGTTCAAGCCGGGCACCTACAACGTCGACGCCAACGTGGGCTTCTACACGCAGGTGGCGGGCCTCGGCCTGTCGCCTGACAACGTCACGATCAACGGCGGCGTCCACGCCGAGGCCGACTGGTTCCAGGGCAACGCGACCCAGAACTTCTGGCGCAGCGCGGAGAACCTCTCGGTCACCCCGCCCTCCGGCACCGATCGGTGGGCCGTGTCGCAGGCCGCGCCGTACCGCCGGATGCACGTGCGCGGCAACCTCCAGCTCGACGACGGAGGATGGTCCAGCGGCGGCTTCATCTCCGACTCCAAGATCGACGGCCAGGTGCAGTCGGGCTCGCAGCAGCAGTGGCTGTCGCGCAACGCGCAGTGGGGCAGCTGGACCGGTTCCAACTGGAACATGGTCTTCGTCGGTGTCACCGGCGCGCCGTCGAACAGCTTCCCCTACCCGCCGTACACCACGGTGAGCACGACGCCAGTCGTCCGTGAGAAGCCGTTCCTCTACGTCGACTCGGCGGGCGCCTACCAGGTGTTCGTGCCGGCGCTGCGGAGCAACTCGCAGGGCACCACCTGGGCCGGCGGTACGCCCGCGGGGTCGTCCATCCCGATCGACCAGTTCTTCATCGTCAAGCCCGGCAACACGGCGGCGGACATCAACGCCGCGCTGAGCCAGGGCAAGGACCTGCTGGTCACCCCGGGTGTTTACCACCTCAACGACACGATCAGGGTCACCCGGGCGAACACCGTGGTGCTCGGGCTCGGCCTCGCCACGCTGGTCCCCGACAACGGGGTCACGGCCATGTCGGTCGCCGACGTGGACGGGGTCAAGGTGGCCGGGCTGCTCATCGACGCCGGTACCACCAACTCGGCCGTGCTGATGCAGGTCGGCCCGTCCGGCTCCTCGCTGAACCACGCCGCGAACCCCACCTCGCTGCACGATGTGTTCTTCCGCATCGGCGGCGCGGGAGTCGGCAAGGCCTCCCAGAGCCTGGTGATCAACAGCTCGAACGTCATTGGCGACCACATGTGGCTGTGGCGGGCCGACCACGGCAGTGGTGTCGGCTGGACCACCAACACCGCCGCCACCGGCCTGGTCGTCAACGGGAACGACGTGACGATGTACGGCCTGTTCGTCGAGCACTACCAGCAGTACCAGACCATCTGGAACGGCAACGGCGGGCGCACGTACTTCTTCCAGAACGAGCTGCCCTACGACCCGCCCGACCAGGCGGCGTGGATGAACGGCAGTACCCAGGGCTACGCGGCCTACAAGGTGGCGAACTCGGTCACCACCCATGAGGCGTGGGGCCTTGGCAGCTACGCCTACTTCAACGTCAATCCGAGCGTGGTGGAGGCGCACTCCTTCGAGGTGCCGAACACCGCGGGAGTGAAGTTCCACAGCATGGTCACGGTGTCCCTAGGCGGCACCGGCACCATCAGCCACATCATCAACAACACGGGAGGCCCGTCCAACTCCTCTACCAACGTCGCCAATCTGGTCAGCTATCCCTGACCTCCGAAGGCGGCCTTCCCCGGGAAGGCCGCCTTCGGCGTTCCGTTCGAAAGCGCCCGACCGTCCCGTAGGCGGCCGGGCGAGGCGGGTCAGAATATCGACTTCCCGCCGCGACCCGGTGGAATCGTCACGGCGATGTCCGGTCGCGGGCCGGGCCTCGGGTTCAGGACCCAGGATCAGACGCCAGATCGCACATCTTGCTGATCCACAACAGCCGCTCCTCACCGACAGGTCTGCCGCTACTGCGACAGGGATCTCCGGACCGGCTCACTGGGCGCTGCGAGCCGTCTCGATGCCCTCGGCCAGAATGTCGCGGGCACGGGGCAGATCGTGCAGCTCGTCGCGGAGGAGGCACAGTCCCAGCACCACCGACGCGGACGGCACCCCCCGTACGCGCAGCACCTCGCAGGTCCAGGAGATGAAGTCGGTGAACAGCGGGACGTCGTCGACGTAGAGTGCGGCGGCGAGGAAGTCCACGATGTGCCCGAGATCGTCGGCCGTGGACTCCAGCTGCTGGTCACTGTAGGAAGCCATCGGCGGATAGGCCGCGGTGAGGGCACGCATCGTCCGGGAGAGCTGCCCGGCGCGGCCCTTGACCAGCTGGGCGTACCTGGCATCGGCCAGATGGGGCAGCGTCTCCAGTGGCGCCGGGAAGGACGGCAGCAGTCCGGCCTGCAGGAGGTCGGCGGCCGCGTCCGCCGTCGGCGCCCACCCGTCGGCGCCCAGCTTCCGGGCGAAACGGCCGCCCGCCCCGAATCCCAGGCCACCCGCCAGTACCGGGACGCCGACGGCCTGGCACGCGGTGATGGTCGCGTGCGCGCGGGGCAACCGGGTGGGCAACGCGCAGCCGAGGGCCACCGCGTCGGGCCCCGTCTGGTGCAGATGGGTCACCAGGTGAAAGCCGGGGACGCTGGCCCCGAGGAAGTCCACCTGCCAGCCCCGCAGCCGCAGCACCTCGGCCAGCAGCCGCGTCGGCAACTGGTGGTACTCGCCGTCACTGCAGGCGACCGTCACGCGGCCGTCCTTGGGCGAGGTCCGCACCTTGGCGGCGACCGCGGCGACGGCTCGCTCGCTGACGGCCGTGGCTCCGTGCTCGCGAGCCACCGACCACTCATTGGCCGCCCACAGATCGCCGACGCGGCGCTGGGCGGGGGCGACGACCTCCAGCAGGAGGCGTTCCGCAGGTACGCCCTCGTCCAGCAGACCCAGCAGCAGGTCGATGGCCCCGTACTCGTCGGCCTGACCGATGCACTCCAGGTGGCGCTCGGTGGTTGCGCTGAGGTCGGCGGCGAGACCGAGATCGGTCATCGGCCGCCTTCCCGCACGGCCGTCCCGGGATGCCGGACCGGTGCCGCGGACCGGCCGGACCGGGTACGGGACGCGGACCGTTCCGAACCTGTGCGGGGCGCGGAGGCACGGCGGCCGGCAAGCGGGGCCTGGATGGCCAGCAGCGCGCGGTCATCGTGCTCGCCGTGGCCCAGCCACGCGGTGGTGAGCTGCTCCAGCCGCTGCACCACCGCCTCGGCCGGCATTCCGGCGCAGGTGGCAAGGGCGGCCTTCAGCCGGTCCATCCCGTACATCTCCCGGCCGGTGGCGCCCCCGAACGCCTCGGTGATGCCGTCGCTGTACAGCAGGCACAGCTCGCCGGGGGCGAGGTCGACGGTGGCCGGGTCGAGGTCGATCCGTTCCAGGGCTCCGAGCATGGAGCCCCGGGCGGTGACCTCCTCCACGCCGCCGTCCGCCCGCAGGATCAACGGCTCCGGGTGCCCGGCCACGGCCAGGTCCACGAGCAGGTGCTCGTCGTCGCCCGGACGCAACGTCGCCAGCACCAGCGTGGCGTAGGAATCGGGTGCGGTCGAGGCCAGCAGAGAGAGGTTGATGAGCTCGATGAGCCGCTCCGGCCGGTCCTCCAGGAGCAGCAGCGTGCGCAGCGAGTGCCGGATCTGCCCGGCCAGCACGGCCGCCCGGGCACCCTTGCCGCACACGTCACCGAGGATCACCAGCGGCGCATGCTCCCGCCCACGGACACCGCGAGCACCTGGCCCGTACTCACGGTCACCGGCGGAGGTGCGGGGTGAGCGGGTGTCGCCGGGGACGGGGATGCCGGCGGCCGGGTGGGGGGCGCTGGGGACGGGAGCGCCGGATTGGTACACGTCGTAGAAGTCGCCGCCGATCAGCCCTGCCTGTTGCGAGGCGCGCAGCGATCCGGCCAGCTCGACGTGATCGAGCACGGGCAGCTCCGGCGGCAGGAGGTCACTGGTCAGGATCGCGTTGGTCGCGCTCTGCTCCTGGTACAGCATGGCGGCGGAGACGGCCGCACCGGCCCGGGCGGCGAAGACGCGCACCAAGCTCTCGGTCTTCTCGTCGAAGGGCGGTCCCCCCGTGCGGCGGGCGAGCAGGAGCGCGCCCGCCGGCGCGCCGGTTCCGGGCAGCGGCGTGACCAGGATGTGCGCCGCCGGGCCGAAGCCGGTGGGCAGGAGCCAGCCGGGAGCCTGCGCCGGATCGAGCCAGCGGCTCGGCACGGGCGGGAATCCGTCCAGCGCCTCGACCAGTCCGGGCACCTCGCCGGTGGCCGCGGCCGCGATGACGCCTTCCTCCACCCCTGCCACACCCGCCGTGGCGCGCAGCCAGCGCGCCTTTCGATGTTCGGCCGGGAGCAGCACCATGGCGACGTCGCCCAGGAACGGGATGGCGAGTTCGGCGGCGGCGCGGGCGCAGCGGCGCGTGTTGAGCGAGGCGGACAGCCGGTGCCCGGCCTCGACGAGGAACTCAGAACGACGACACCCACCCGGCAGGTGACCGGATCCGTGGTGATCCGCGGTGACGTCGGACAGGTACCAGGCGTGGTGTGCGACCCCGAAGGTCTCGCGGCGTACGCGGATCAGCCGTTCACCGTACGTCACTCGCCGGCTCTCGCCGACCGGGCAGGAGCGGTCGAACAGCACCGCGACGGCACCCCAGGCGGCCGGTAGGCCGGGGGTCACACCCGGGACGATACGGGTGGCGGCCGAGTTGACCATGATGACGTGCCCGCCGGCGTCACACAGCACCACACCCTCGCCGGAGGCCTCCATGACAGCGCGCAACAGGTCCGCGTCGGGTGTCCCGGTCCGATTCTGCGACGGGTCTTCCAGATGACGACCGGAGAGTTCGCTGATGGAGGCGGGAATGCTGCCGGGTCGTACTCGTGCCATCACGAGACCTTCCACGTCGAATGCATTCAGCCTACCTGCGGCCATGTACGAAAGATCATAGATCCATGGCCATGAACGGTTGGGGCGGACCCTCCTTCCCCTCCGAGCTCGCGCATCAGAGACCCCTGGGGGTGGCATTCCGGAGTTCGGCATGGGCGGAACGAGCGTCGCCTGGGCGGGCGGGCGGGCAGGCGGGCCGGGGCTCGGGCTGTGGTCATGGGCGGGTTGAGCGCCACCAGCGTGAGGGGAGTCTCACCACGCCCTGGGCCACGGCGGCCGCCCCGGCTCCGGGGGCGAGGAAGTGTTCGAGGGACAGTGTCGGTGGGGGATCGACGAGCAGCCGGACCGACCCCGCCAGCAGGACCAGCCAGCCGACGATCATGACAAGCTGGCGGAGCAGGCTGGACATCTGCCCGAGCGTGCCGGACATCTGCGCGAGCAGGGCGTTCCCCGCCCTGACGACCTTGGAAGCCTCCTCCAGCCTCCGGACCAGCCTCCGCTGTCTCGACCTGGCCACGCGATCCACCTCCCACCAAAAGGATCTTTGATCCCTTAGGTGGGCTCGCTAGCGCAAGCAATATCAACTTCCGGGGTCGCCCGCAATCGGAACCGCACGCCGTAGACGACTCTTCGAAGATGTGTTCGATACCCTCCGCTCTCTTTGCCGTCCCCATCGACATTCCTGCCCTGCGGTCACCGGTCACGACGGCGCTCGAGGTGACGGGAACCGGCCTGTTGGGGATGGCGATGCGTGGCGTTCTCAGGCGGCGACGTGCTCCGACACGGTGGCGGTGACCCGGCGCTCGGGGACCGTGATGCGGCGGGTGCGCTCGCGCAGGATGGTCTTGAGCACCCGCCAGCCGTCGCGGACGGCGTGCAGGTTGCTGGTCCCGTGGATGCGGCAGCGCTCGTGGCTCGGCACTTCCTGGATGGCGAGGCCGGCCTTGGCCGCCCGCACGTTCATGAGCGTCTCGATCTCGAAGCCGTCGCAGTCGAGGGCGAGCGCGTCCAGGTGACGGGCCCAGAAGGCGTTGTAGCCGTAGCACAGATCGGTGTAGCGGGTGCCGTACAGCCAGTTGGTGAGCGTCGTCAGCACCGTGTTGCCGAGCGAGCGGGTGAAGCTGATGTCGTCGGACCCGGCGCCGGAGGTGAAGCGCGAGCCCTTGGCGAAGTCGGCGCCGGCGACCAGAGCGGACACGAAGCGGATGATCTCGTGTCCGTCGGTGGAGCCGTCGGCGTCGATCATCACGATGATGTCGCCACTGGCGGCCGCGAAGCCCTCGATGAGGGCGTTGCCCTTGCCCTTGCCGGTCTGGTTGACGACGCGCAGGCCCGGCCGCAGGGCCCTCGCGACCGCCACGGTGTCATCGGTGGAGTTGCCGTCGACGAGGATCACCTCGTCGACCCAGCGGGGCAGGGTGGCGAACACGTGGGGCAGGTTCTCCGCCTCGTTCATGGCGGGAACCACCACGCTGACCGTCGCGCCGATGGCGAGGTCGTCGCTGACCGAGGTGAACTTGCCCTGGGTGGCGGTGATCCCGTACGTCGTCATGGGCACAGTGTGGAACGGGCCACCTGCAAGCGACTTGACGTCACCTTGCAAGACCATGGTCATCAGGCTGTCGTATGTCCAGCTACACCAAGACGTGGAAATCGCAACGATCCGTGTATCTGCATCCGACGCGGCCCCGACACAGGACATATTGGTATGGATCAAATGCTTCTGAGATGACCAGCGCGAAACCCGAGGTTTCCCACCTGTTCGAGGGTCGTCTGGGGGCCGTGCCCGGCCGTACGAGCAGGCACGTGCCCGAGCCGTAGCGCTCGTCGGTGCACGGCTGTTCGAGGTGCTCTGGCACGCGGCCGTCCCCCTGCGCCCGGCCGCCGTCGACGGCGTCGGGCCCACCCATTCGAGCCCGGCCGCCGTCGACGGCGTCGGGCCCACCCATTCGAGCCCGGCCGCCGTCGACGGGACCGTGGCGGTCTCGCAGGTGTGGTCGGACGCGGACGTCGAGCGGCTGGAGCGGTTCGACGCCGATGTCCTCGCCCTGCCGGCCGCCGGGCTGCAGGACGACGCGATCGCGCGGCAGCTCGACGTGAGCCTGCGCACGGTCCAGCGGCGGGTGCGGTTCCTCTGCGACCGCCTCGGCGCCCGCACCCGCTTCCAGGCGGGCCTGTTCGCCGCCCGCCAGAACCTGCTGGACGGCTGACACTCGGCTGACGGCCCGCGTGGCAGGCTTCGCGGGAAGGAGTGCGAGATAAGGAGAGAAGGACGGTGCTCACCCCCCGGCTGATCAGGGCCGAGATCCTCGTCGTGTTCGCGGTGTCGCTCGGGGCCAGCGCCCTGCGGTCCCTCGTCTCGCTGATCGGCTCGCTGACCGCTCCGAAGGAGCTGAAGGTCCAGCACGCCGTGCTCGTCGGCACGATGGCGCCCGGCCGGCCGTGGCTCGACCTGACGCTGCAGCTCGTCGACCTCGCCGTCGCGGTGGCGCCGGTCGCCCTGGTCGCCTACCTGCTCGCCAGGTCCGGCGAGTCGCCGCGTACCATCGGGGCCGACCTGCGGGCGCCGGGGCGCGACCTGCTCCGCGGCGCGCTGCTGGCGGCCGTGGTGGGCGGCACCGGGCTGGTCTTCTACCTGGCGGCGTTCCGGGCGGGCGTCAACCTCGACGTCGTCCCCGACCGGCTTCCCGACGCCTGGTGGCGGGTGCCCGTCCTGCTGCTGGCGGCCCTGCAGAACGGGGTGCTGGAAGAGGTGATCGTCAGCGGGTACCTGCTGCACCGGCTCGCCGAGCTCCGCTGGCGGCCGTGGCATGCGGTCGCGACGTCGGCGCTGGTGCGGGGTTCCTACCACCTCTACCAGGGCTTCGGCGGCTTCGTCGGGAACCTCGCGATGGGCCTGCTGTTCGGGCGCCTGTACCAGAGGTGGGGGCGGACGATGCCGCTGATCGTGGCGCACACGCTGATCGACGCGGTCGCCTTCGTCGGCTATGGCCTGCTTCGTGGCCGCGTGACATGGCTCCCATAATCGCCTGTGCCGCATATACCGCACGGTTACCGTTCTAGTTCCTGTCGGTCGGTCCGCTCCAGGATCGGAGTGGGTAGCGTGAGATCGTGGAGCAAAGCGAGCTCGGCCGGCGCCGCGCGCTGTGGGCCCTCGGGGCCGTGACGCTTGCGACCCTCGTGGTGGGTGACGCGGTCCGCTCGTCCTCTCGCAAGCCGGATGCCGTGCCTCCCGCGCGGCGGCGGCCGGCAGTCCACCCGCCCGTCGCGCTGCCGCCTCCGGGGTGGACGTTGTCCCCGCTCAAGGCCCGTCACCAGCCCGTGCACAGCCTGCGCGACCTCGCCCCGGCGGCGCCGGGCAACGCCATCGCGCTCACCATCGACGACGGGCCGCATCCGGAGTGGACGCCGAGGATGCTCGACCTGCTCGCCGAGCATGACGTGCGTGCGACGTTCTCACTCATCGGCTTGCAGGTGCGGCGCTACCCGCGGCTGGCCGACCGCATCGTCCGCGCCGGGCACCAGCTCTGCAACCACACGATGCACCACCCGATCCCGTTCAACCGCCTGCCCGCCCGGCGTATGCGGGCCGAGATCGTGGAGGCGCAGGGGCGTATCGCCGACGCCACGGGTGTCACCGCGAAGTTCTTCCGGTCGCCCGGCGGTTCGTGGTCACGCCAGGTCGTCCACATCGCCGACGACCACGGCATGATCCCGATCGACTGGGACATCGACCCGCGCGACTGGTCAAGGCCGGGCACCCGGCGCATCGCCCAGAGCATGCTCGCCTGCCGGCCGGGCGCCATCCTGCTGTGCCATGACGGGGGCGGTGACCGCTCCGAGACGATCAAAGCCCTGCGCACGGTGATCCCGCGCCTGAAGCACCGCGGGCTGTCCTTCGTGTCCTTGTGAGCTCTCCGGGGAGTCCGCGAGATCCCGCAATTCGCCGAGGGCCGTCGGTCCATCCTGTCAATTTCGGTTGACACCGCCTCTGCTGTCAACTTACATTGACATTCGACGGGATATGCCGAACGGAGAGGCAGGCCATGAAGACATCGACCCTGGAAGTGTCCGGCGCGAGCATCTACTACGAGGTACGGGGAGAGGGGCCGGTGCTCCTGCTCATCCCCGGCGGCAGCGGTGACGCCAGCGGATACACCCTTGTGGGCCGCGTGCTGGCCGACAATTACACGGTGGTGACCTTCGACCCGCGCGGCAACTCCCGCAGTGCCATCCATGGCGCCCTCCGCGACCAGCGCGTCGAGGAGCACGCCGAGGACGCCCACCTGCTGCTCACCGAGGTCGGCGCCGAGCCGGCGTACGTCTTCGGCAGCAGCTCCGGCGCGCTGGTCGGGCTGGACCTCGCGGCCCGCCACCCCGAGCAGGTACGCGGGCTCGTCGCGCACGAGCCGCCCGCCGCCACGCTGCTGCCCGACGGCGAGCGGTGGATGGCCTTCCTGCGGGAGGTGCACGATCTCCACCAGAGCGAGGGGGCCGCTCCGGCGATGCGGAAGTTCGCCGAGGGCATGGGCCTGCGGCCGCAGTTCGAGGCGCAGGGCGAGCCGCCGCCGCAGGTACGGGAGATGCTCGAGCGCGTCGGCGCCAACATGGAGTTCTTCTTCGCCCACGAGATCCTGTCCTTTTCCCGCTACGTGCCCGACTTCGACGCGCTGCGGGCCGTCCCGGTCGTGCTCGCGGGTGGTGAGGAGTCGCGCGGGCAGATGCCCTACCTGGCCGGCGCGGCGGTGGCCGAGCGCCTCGGCACGCAGGTCGTGCACTTCCCTGGCGACCACGTCGGCTACACCGCCGACCCCCTGGCCTTCGCCGGAAGGCTGCACGAGGTGCTCGCCAAAGACCTTGGCGCCTCCTGAGCCCCGGTCCGAATGTGGTCACGGCCGGGTCCGGACCAGACCGGTGTCAATCGCGAGATATATGGGGATTGATAGACCGAGTCATCATCACCCGTACATGCCCGGGAGGCGGCACTGAGCACGCGCGGGGTGGTCGCAATGGTGGCAGTCGCCGTACTGCTCGTCTCCCTGGCCGGCCGCGAGGCCACACACGGCACCACGCAGGTTGTCACGCGGGCGAACCCGCTGGAGAACCCCGAGGGCACCAAGCCCGGGCTGGTCCCCATCACCTCGCGCATGGACAGAGCGGAGGCCGTCGACCTGATCAGAAGGGTCCGGGTCGGCGGCCAGGGCTCCAAGCGGGGCTACACGCGGGCCCGGTTCGGGGAGAACTGGGCGGACACCGCGCGCGGGGTGCCTTACGCGCGCAACGGATGCCGCACCCGTGACGACCTGCTGGCCAGGGACGGGGAAGAGGTGACGTATCGCCACGGGTCGCACTGTGTCGTCGTGGCGATGAGGCTGCGGGACCCCTACACCGGCAAGACCATCCTGTGGCGCAAGCGCGACGCGGATCGCGTGCAGGTCGACCACGTGGTGCCGCTTTCGTACGAATGGCGCATGGGGGCCTCGCGCTGGCCCATGGCCAAGCGCGTGCGCATCGCCAACGACCCGCTCAACCTGATGCCGGTCTACGGACCCGCCAACGAGGACAAGGGCGGCGCGGGCCCGGCGTCCTGGCTCCCTCCGGTACGCAAGGTCCGCTGCGCCTACGTCGCCCGTTTCGCACAGGTCGTGGTGAAATACGACCTGCCGGTCACCAGGGCGGACAAGGCGGCCATGCTCGCCCAGTGCCGCTGACCTCCGCCGGCCGGGCAGGCGACGTCGCGCGGCGAGCGACGACGGGAACACGGCGTTCCCGCCACCGAAGACGCTTCGGCGCAGCACGCATCCCACGACGTCGCTCATCTGCGGCGCCGCGGGACGTCCTTCAGACGGTCAGTGCCTCGCGCCGACCGGCTGCCGGTTGTACTGCGGGTCCATTTGGGACTGTTCCGGGCGCGGACCCTGCTGGCCGGGCATGGCGGTGCCCTGAGCCTGCTGTGCCGGCGTGGCCGGGTTCTGCGCGGCGGTGACGAGTTCGCGTACCGCGCCTTCCAACTCTTCGGCCGTGTCGGCCTCCGCGAGCCGCGCGCCCGCCGGCGCCGAGGCCCTGGGCATCGCCCAGAAACGCCCGGTGTGCTCTCCGTACCAGACGGCCCATCCGGGCAGCCGCGCAGCCAGCTCGCGCGCGGCGGCCTTACCCTCGGTGACCTCGTTCGCCATCACGACCTTCTTCCCGTGTCCAACCCGTCATCATTCAGCCGGGACGGCGACCCTCAGCCGGACATGCCCCATCGGGCATCCCTCGGCAGGTGCCTGCTCCCATTTCCGGACGGTTGATCGGCCAGCTCGAACCAGACCACGCTGCCCGCAGCTATGCGGTCAAAACCCCCGGTCCCCACCGTACGTGAGGAAAGCCGTGTTTGGTCACGAATGGGCTCGTTGACGGATTGTCAAACCCCGAGTCGTCCAGCCGCCGGAGGAGTTCGTCACGCGGGCGGCCGCCCCCGGCGCGGGCTCCGTCTCCGGCCCGCGCGCAGGTGAACGCGAGACCCGTACCGACCCCTAGGGCGCGAATTGCTGGGGTTCCCCTTGTCTCCCGCCCCTGCACATCATGAGTCCATCCGACGATCTCAGGGAGTGCCGATGAGAACCGCGCACCGGACCTGTCCCCTCTGCGACGCCGTCTGCGGCCTGCGGCTCACCCTCGACGACAGCGGACACGTCACGTCGGTCAAGGGCGACCCGGACGACCCGTTCTCCAAGGGATTCATCTGCCCGAAGGGCGCGAGCCTCGGCCACCTGGACGAGGACCCCGACCGGCTCCGCGTCCCGATGATGCGCGGTGAGGACGACGAGTGGCACGAGGTCACCTGGGAGGAGGCCTTCGGGGCCGTCGACCGCGGGCTCAAGCGCGTCATCGACACCCACGGCCGTGACGCCGTCGCCCTCTACCTCGGCAACCCCACCTTCCACACCATGGGCGGCATCCTCTACAGGGGAGCGCTCGGCCAGGCGCTCGGCACGCGCAACATCTACTCCGCCAGCACGATCGACCAGATGCCGAAGCACGTCGCGTGCGGGTACCTGTTCGGCGACCCGCTCGCCATCTCGGTGCCCGACATCGACCGCACCGACTACCTGCTCGTACTCGGCGCCAACCCGGTGGAGTCCAACGGCTCGCTCTGCACCGCCCCGGACTTCCCCGGCCGGCTCAAGGCGCTGCGCAGGCGCGGCGGCAAGCTCGTGGTCGTCGACCCGCGCCGCACCCGTACGGCCGCCGTCGCCGACGAGCACCTGTTCGTACGGCCCGGCACCGACGCCTTCCTGCTGTTCGGCATCGTCCACACCCTCCTGGCCGAGGACCTCGCGACGATCGACCTGGAGGTGGCGGGACTCGAAGAGCTGCGGCGCCTGGCGGAGGACTTCACGCCCGAGATCGTGTCGCCCGTGTGCGGCGTGCCCGCGGAGCGCATCGTACGGCTGGCGCGCGAGCTGGCCGCGGCGCCCACCGCCGCCGTGTACTCGCGCATCGGCGCCTGCACCGTCGAGTTCGGCACCGCGACGCAGTGGCTCGTCGACGTGATCAACATCCTGACCGGCAACTTCGACCGGCCCGGCGGCGTCATGTTCACCAGGACCGCCACCATGGACCTCGGCCGCACCGGCGAGCCGTACACGACCGGGCGCTGGCACAGCCGCGTGCGCGGCATGCCGGAGTCGCTCGGCGAGCTGCCGGTGGCCACCCTCGCCGACGAGATCGAGACCCCCGGCCACGGGCAGGTCAAGGCGCTGATCGCGGTGGCCGGCAACCCGGTGCTGTCCGCACCCGGCGGCCCCCGGCTGGACCGCGCCCTGCGGGACCTGGACTTCATGGTCTGCGTGGACCCCTATCTGAACGAGACCACCAGGCACGCGAACGTCATCCTGCCGCCGCCGCGCATCCTGCAGATGCCGCACTACGACTTCCTGCTGCTGTCGGTCACGGTGCGCAACTACACCAGGTTCTCCCCGGCCATCCTGCCCCTGGAGCCGGGGCAGCTCTCCGAGGGCGAGATCATGGCGCGGCTGACGCTGATCGCCTCGGGCCAGGGCGCCGGCGCCGACCCCGGCGCGCTGGACGAGATGATGCTCGAGCAGATCCTCGGCGGCGCCACGCAGGCACCCGGCTCCCCGTTCGAGGGCCAGGACGTCGCCGAGCTGCGCGCTTCGCTGCAAGGCAACAGCGGTCCTGAGCTGCTGCTGGACGTCTTCCTCCGGCTCGGCTCCCACGGCCTGTCGCTCGCCGCGCTACTGGAGAGCCCGCACGGCATCGACCTCGGCCCCCTGGAGCCTCGCCTGCCCGAGTTGCTGTGCACCGTGTCGGGCCGGGTGGAGCTGGCCCCGCCGCCGCTGGCCGAGGAGGCCGCGCGGCTGCGCGAGCGGCTCGCGACGCCGGCGCCGGAAATGCTACTGATCGGGCGCCGCCAGCTGCGCTCCAACAACAGCTGGCTGCACAACGTGCCGACGCTGGCGGGCGGCAGCAACCAGTGCACCCTCCAGGTGCATCCGGACGACGTGACGCGGCTCGGCCTCGGCGAGCAGGCGGTGGTTCGCTCGGCGAACGGGGAGCTCGTCGTGCCGGTCGAGCCGACCGAAACGATCATGCCGGGCGTGGTGAGCCTGCCGCACGGGTGGGGGCACGCGGGAAGCTCTCAGCGCATCGCGGCCGAGCAGCCGGGCGTCAACGCCAACGTGCTCACCGACGAGTCGGTGGTGGACGTGCCTTCGGGAAACGCCGTGTTCAACGGCGTCCCGGTGACCCTCGCCCCCTACGAGCCGGTCGAATCCGCCGGCGCGCGGTCGCTCCCCCTGGCCTCGGCCCCCGCCTGAGCATCGCCGGCCTGGCCCGCGGGCGCCGGCAGGCGGAAGTGCAGCCGGATGGAGGTGCCCGCGGGGCGGTGATGGATGCGGACCAGGTCGGCGAGCTCGTTCGCGATCAGTATGCCGCGACCCCGGGTGGCGCCGTCCGCAGGCGGGATGCGTCCGGTCAGCGGGTCGGTGATGCGGCCGGAGTCGTCCAGCTGGCATGCCAGGGTGCCGTCCTCCGCCCACACCGTCAGCGTGCCGGGACCGCCGGTGTACTCGGTGGTGTTGGTGGCCAGCTCGTTCACCGCGAGAAGCAGCTCTGTGATGCGATCGTCGTCCAGGCCCTCCGCGGTCGCCCGTTCGGTGACGAAGTCGCGCACGCCCGGAAGCGCGCCGATGCCCATGAAGGTGTACGGCCTCGCGCTCGGCGGCGGTTCGGGCAGCGGCCAGTCGAACCTCGCCGCCGTCTCGATCGGATCGGTGTAGGCCGTGCTGGCCCAGGTGCCGGTCGAGTCCCCCAGGATGGGGTGCGTGCGCTCGGCGTCGGCGAGGGCCGAGGCGTCGAGCGCCGAGGCGTCGTAGGGGCACAGGATGGCCGCGTCACGACCGGTGAAGGCGGCGTTGATCAGCGCTTCGTGCGCTGCGCAGGCCGGGTACTCGATGACGCTGCGGCCCTTCCAGATCGGCTCTCCGATGATCCAGACCCGGCGGCCGGGGTGGGATCCGGCGAAGGCCAGCAGCACCGAAGGGATGATCCGGCCCGGATTGCGGCCGGCCTGGGCCATGTCGGCGAACGTGACGGCACTCGCCTCGGGCCCCAGCCGGGCGCGGATCAGCTCGCCGTTGCCGCCCGGCACGGCCACCATGGCCGGATCGCCGCACGCCAGCGCCCGCTGGAGGAACGCCGCGCAGCCGGCGGCGTACTGGTCCTCGTCACGGTAGAACAGGCCGATGTGCTCGAACGGATCCTCGCCGGTGCCGGTCGTCGCGCGGGTGGAGGCCGTCATGCGACCGCTCCCTCGTGAACCTCGCCGCCGAGCAACTTCAGCAGCTTCACCAGAGGCAGCGAACAGCCGGTGATGCGCACTCGAGACGGGGCGGTCGTGGCCGCGCCCATGAGTAGCCTGGCGGCCGCGGCGTCCGCGAACCGCAGCTCCGCGAGGTCGAGGGTCACGGGGGCGCCCAGCCCGGACAGGTCGTCCATGACGTCCGCGAGCGTGATGGCCAGCGCCTCCCTGTTGGAGGCGTCGGCCTCCCCGATCAGCCGCAACCCGGGTGGCTCGCCCGTGCGTTCCATGCGCAGCAGAGGGCGCCACTTCCAGTCGGTGGCCGGGTCGGCCGTGGACGGGTGCGCGGACTGGATGCGGCTGAGCCGCCGCGGTTCGAACAGCCGCCGGTCGTACAGGCACAGCGCCATGGCGTAGCCCTCGGCGAAGACCCGGTTGGCCTGCGCCTCGTACCAGTAGAGACGGTCGGTTTCCGGGACGGGCCCACCGGCCCACCCCATGTCGCCGATCATCCGCAGGCCCGCGTAACCACTGCCGCGCGCCACGGTGATCTCACGCCGCCAGAGGTCCAGAACCCGCTCGGGATCGAAGGCCCCACCGGTGAGGTAGCCGCCCTCCAGGCAGCCCAGCTGCAACTGCCCGGTACTCGCCAGGTTCCGCGCGTCCACGCCGTGGTCCTGAAGCTCCGTGAGGATCGTCCCGGGGGACGCGTCGCCGACATAGAGGATCTTCTGGTGGGTGCGGACGCCGGCGTTCACGTAGCCCGCCACAGCGGCCAGCCGCTGCTGGTCGTCATCGAACGTCCAGCACACGTGGTCGCCTGGACTCAGTCGATCTATCACGGATGGGTCCATCGTCGACCCTCCTCTGCTCTGGCCATCGTCGGTCGGCCACACCTGCCTGATCCGATTTGATCGCCGCGCTGCCCGATCAACCCGCCTACTGGGCGAATTCAGGCTACCAGCCACATATCGTCTACCCGGCTGATCGCGCGGCTAACGAGAGAGGCCACCTGCGGCGAACGCAGGTGGCCTCTCTCGTCACTCCCGGGTGGTCAGCACGGAAGGACGCGCACGTGACCGGATGGGGTCCCGGCGCTCAGCGCCCGCCTCCGGAGTGCCGCGGGTGTCATGCCGGGTGTCATGCCGGAGATAGTCCCAATCATCCCATGATATGAACTTTGTCACTGGGAGTCCGGATTGGCTGCCGTGCGTACTCGCCCTGCCACGGTGCGTACTCCCGCTACGGCGGCTCCCTCAGGGCGAACCCGGCCGCCGGCCTTCTCGTTGCCGGGTCGCGCCCAGGCGGTTCATCTCGCGCATTTCGAGCGCCCCGAATTCG
Organism: Sphaerisporangium perillae; assembly: GCF_023276435.1. Lineage (GTDB taxonomy): Bacteria > Actinomycetota > Actinomycetes > Streptosporangiales > Streptosporangiaceae > Sphaerisporangium > Sphaerisporangium perillae. Next base: position 150,492 of record NZ_JALLPO010000021.1, on the reverse strand, counting down.
GATAAAGGACCGGAGGCTGCTGTTCTCTCCTCATCGCACCTTTCGCGGGGTAATATCGTGAACAGTCGAGCCTACCCGGGGCGGGTGCGGAGTGTTTCCAGGGTGAAGTCCCACGTGGGAGAACCGGCCGCGGAATGGCCGGCCACGCTAGACATCGACGGTCTGCTGGAGAGCGGATGGCGCAGCCGTCCGTTCCGGCAGTTTCTCCTCAAGGTGCACAGCCGCTGCAATCTCGCGTGCGACTACTGCTACGTCTACATGATGGCGGACCAGAGTTGGCGCTCGCGGCCGATGGTGATGGCCCCCGAACTCGTCGAGATCGTGGCCCGGAGAATATCCGAGCACGCGCACGCCCATTCGCTGAACTCCGTCAGCGTCATATTGCACGGCGGTGAGCCATTGCTCGCCGGCCGCGAATACCTGACGAAAATCATCGAATCCGTTCGCGGCGAGGCCGGACCGAACGTGCGCGTGGACGCGGCCGTCCAGACGAACGGCGTGCTCCTCGACGAGGAGACCCTGCGCGCGTTCGACAGGCTCGACGTGCGCATCGGCGTCAGCCTCGACGGAAACCCGCGCGGCAACGACCGTAATCGCCGCTACGCGGACGGCCGCGGCAGCTACGCGGCCGTGGCCCGTGCCCTGCGCCTGCTGATGACTCCGCCCTTCCGCCACCTGTACGGCGGGTTGCTCTGCACGGTCGACCTGGCCAACGACCCGGTCGAGACCTACGAGGCGCTGGCCGGGTTCGAGCCGCCGATGATCGACTTCCTGCTTCCCCATGGCACCTGGGAGTCGCCGCCTCCTGGGCGCGGACCCGACAGCACGCAGGCACCGTACGCGGACTGGCTCATCACGGTCTTCGACCACTGGTACGACTCCGCGGGCGGCGTGGTCATCCGCTTCTTCCAAGAGATCATGCACGTGCTCCTCGGCGGCGCCTCGGCCAGCGAGGCCATCGGGCTCACCCCTTCCAGCCTCGTGGTGGTGGAGACCGACGGGACGATCGAACAGGTCGACTCGCTCAAGGCGGTAGGGCACGGTGCCCCCGCCACGGGGATGAACATCGTGAACCATCCGTTCGACGACGTCCTGCGGCATCCGGGGATGGTGGCGCGGCAACTCGGCTGGGAAGCCCTCAGCGACCAGTGCAAGAAGTGCAGGTTCGGCAGGGTGTGCGGGGCCGGGCTCTACCCGCACCGGTACAGGCCCGGCACCGGGTTCCGCAATCCGTCCGTCTACTGCGCCGATCTCTACCGCCTGATCGAGCATGTGCGGTCACGTCTCATCTCCGATCTGCGCCGGCCGTCCGGTTGAAGGGAGCGCCAATGACGCCGGGACCTCACCGGTTACCTGCCGAGGTCCTGTCCGGCCTCGCCGCCGGAGGCGGCGGTGAGCCGGCCGTACGGCATCTCGTGGCGGCGCAGGACAGCAAGCACAGACTGCTCATCCTGGGCGTCGTCGAATGGGCGCGGAGCGAGGGCCACCCCGCGGCGGGACTCGCCGAACGGGCCTTCGATCTGCTGGCCGGCATCGAGAAGCAGGCGCCGGAGGCCGTCCGGCGGGTGATCCGGCATCCGGCGGTCGGGGCCTGGGCCAAGCAGACCCTGCATGGCTTGGAGAAGGGCTCCGGCGGCGGTGACCCGGCCCTGCTGGGCGCGGTGTCGGTGGCCGCCGCCGTCAGGGCGGGGATCGCGTGCCGGGCGGAGGTCCCCTCGGCCGAGGGGCGGGTCATGCTGCCCACTCTCGGCCGGGTCACGGTCCCCGTGGACGACTCCCTGGCCGATCTGCGCGTCCGCGAAGACGGCAAGCTGGAGGTCGCGGGCTCTTCCGCCGTCCTTGCGCCGATACATCGGCTGACCAGTGACGACAGGACCATCGACTTCCTGCTGGACGACCTTGACCCCTACCGGTGGGATCCCGGCAAGGTGATCGACGGCCGGCTGCCCGAGGCCGAACGCGACCGGTGGCGGCAGTGCCTCGGCGAGGCCTGGCGCATCCTGACCGAGCACCACTGGACGATCGCGATGGAATGCCGTTCCGCCATCACCGTGCTCACACCGATCAAGGGCCCCGCCCACGGGATGGACAGCGCCTCCTCGCGGGACCGGTTCGGGGCGATCGCGCTGTCGTCCCCGCCGGACGCGCGCTGGCTGGCCTCGACGTTCGCGCACGAGATCCAGCACGCCAAGCTCGGAGCGCTCCTGGACGTGCTGGACCTGACCCTGCCGGACGGCCGGCGCTACTACGCACCCTGGCGGCCCGACCCCCGGCCGCTGTCCGGCCTGCTGCAAGGCGCGTACGCCTATCTGGGCGTCGCCGGCTTCTGGCGGCGGCAGCGCGCCTTCGAACCGGACCTGCGCCCGCACATCGAGTTCGCGCGCTGGCGCGCCGCGGCGCACGCCGTGACCGGCACCCTGCTCGGCAGCGGGCGGCTCACCGCCGACGGTCACCGGTTCGTGAGCGCCATGCGCGAGACGATGACATCGTGGCTGGCGGAACCGGTGCCCCCGGAGGCGCTGGCGGCGGCCCGTTCCGAGGCCGCCGCCCACCGGGAGCAGTGGGAGCTGCGCAACGGTTAGATCGGCGGCGGGTCGAAGTCCCAGTCGATCCGCCCGCCCTTCTCCGCCTGGACCCGGTCCGGGTGATCGGCCTGCAGCGTCCGCTCGTAGCGGGCGAAGGTGTCCTTGTGCAGCGCGTCGGCCTCCTCCTCGGCTCCGTCCGCCCGGCGGTCGAAGACGAGGTTGACGGCGCTCGCCAGCGTCAGGAAGTGGTCCTCTCCGAAGAACCCCCGCAACCGCAGGAGGGTCCGCTCGCCCAGATCCCGCGCCATCCTGGTCTCCGCGGACGCGGCCAGATCGCTCGCCAAGTTGATGGCGCAGGTGAAGGTGTACTCGTGGTCCTCGCCCAGCCGCGCGACCAGGCCGCTCAGTGCCCTCTCGTCGAGCTCCCTCGCCCGTACGGCGTCGCCGCGGTGCCGGTAGAGGAGGGCGAGGTTGGTCCGGCACCCGTGGCTGAAGGGATGGTCCGGTCCGTAGATCCGCTCGTAGCGCGGCACGGTGTCCCTGGTGAGTGCGAAGGCCTCGTCGAAGTCGCCCGCCCGCCGCAGCGTGTTCGCCAGGCCCACCGCGGCCGCCATCGTCAGGGGGTTGTTCCGGCCGAACAGCTTCTCCGCCCTCTCCAGCACCTCGCGTGCCAGTTCCAGGGCGCCGTCCAGGTCGCCGGACCGCCGCCTGGCGATCGACAGGTCCTGCGCGGTGGAAAGCGTCACCGGATGTTCCAGCGTCAGCTCGCGCCTGCCGTACGCGTAGGCCTCTTCTCCCATGTCGCTGGCGGTGTAGTAGTCCCCCGACAGCCGGACCACCCGGGCGAAGCTGGTCCACGAGGCGAGGACGTCCCACTTCCCGACGCCGGCGACGGCGGAGCTCTGTTCCAGGTACGCGAGCTCGTGCAACTCTCGTCCGGCCTTGTAGTCACTGAGCAGCACATGGTCCAGGGCCAGGTTATTGATCACTCGCAGCGTGGCCGGGTTGGTCGTGCCCAACTCCCGCTCATGCGCCGCCCGGGAGAGCGCATCCTGTTCGCGGGCACCCTGGAAGTCACCCGCGGCGCGCAGGTTGGCTCCGTATTGGTTGCTCATGCGCAGCGTCTCTTCGTGGGCGTCTCCGAAGGCCTGACGCATCCACTCCAGCGTCTCCTCGTTGAGCAGCCGTGACGCCTCGTACTCGCCGAGCAGCCACAGGATGTTGCCGAGGATCCTGCGCAGGACCAGGACGTCCGGATGGCGCGGTCCCGACATCTCGCTCCACAGCTTGAGGAAGTCCTCCGCGAAGGACTTCGCGAGCTGGTAGTTCCCGATGCGGTACAGATAGCGGACGATGTTGGTGGCGAACTCGCGCGGGCCCGGTTCCATGCATTCGGCCAGGCCGGACGGCCCGACATGCGGGACCAGGTCGGCGAAGTTGCGCCACTTGTCGGTGTCCTCAGGGTCGGCGGGGGCGCCTCCCGCCAGCAGCAGGTGGACCTCGTGCCTGATCTCCCCGCGCTGGTGCTCGTCAAGGCTGTCACGGATCAGCGCCTGGACCAGCCGGTGTACCTGGATGGTCCCGGCGTCCGGGTCCACCCGTACCAGGGCGAAGCGTCCCAGTTCGCCGAGCGCCTGGGTCAGCAGGAGCGGAGCCGACAGGATCGGTCCCATGCGCTTCACGCCGGCCGTCTTGTTCCCTCGCCGGAACAGGTCGTGCGGGATCGGCTCGGGACTGAAGAAGGCGCAGCATCGCAGAACCTCGGCCGCTTCGGGAACGCGCTCTTCGATCTGCTGTAGCGACAGCTGCCACGCCGCCGTCATCGACAGCGGGTACTCGGTCGCCTTCCCGAGTTTCAGCAACTCGCGCGTCTGGGCGCGGAGCAGCTCGATGTACTCGTCGATGGAGATGCCGGTCTGCAACTGGAGGGCGGCCGCCTGCTCCAGGGCCAGGGGGAGGTCGCCCAGCTCCGCCGCCAGCCGATCGGCGTCGGACGGGTCGATTGTGCGCCTGAGACGCTTGGCCAGGAAGGCCAGGCTCTCGTCCCGGGTGAAGACGTCGACGGGCAGGGTCTCCGCGACCCCGCTCCACCGGGCGTTCCGGGAAGTGATCAGAACGTGGCCGGGGCCGCCGTGCGGGATGAAGTCCTTGATGTCCTGTCCACGCCACCCGACCCGGTCACGATGGCGGTGACCCTCGCACATGAGACCCAGCACGCCAAGCTGTCCGCCCTGCTCGACCTCGTGCCGTTGACCAAGCCCGATGACGGCTCGCGTTTCTACGCGCCCTGGCGCGACGACCCGCGGCCGGTGCCCGGCCTGCTGCAGGGCGCGTACGCCTACCTGGGCGTGACGGACTTCTGGCGGCGGCAACGGCATGTGGAGACGGGCGCCGCCGCGGTTCACGCCGCCGCGGAGTTCTCTCGCTGGTGCGCCTCCGCGCTGTCGGTCACCCGTACGCTGCTCGACAGCGGGCGGCTCACCCGTCCCGGCGAGCTCTTCGCCTCGGCGATGGCACGGCGGCTCGAGCGGTGGCAGGACGAAGAGGTGTCCGCCCAGGCCCGCGCGCTCGCGCGGGAGCGGGCGGAGCGTCATCTCGCCGACTGGCGCGAACGGAACGCGTGATCACAGGGCCGGGGGGTCGAAGTCGAAGTCGAGCCGTTCGCCTTCGGCCGCCACGAGCACGTCCGGGTGGTCGCCGCCGAGCACCCGCTGGTAACGCTGGAAGGTCTCAGCGGCCAGCGCGTCGGCCTGCTCGTCCTCTCCCGCGGTCCGCAGGTCGATGACGTAGTTCGCGGCGCCGGCCAGGGTGAGCGGATGATCCTCGCCCAGCAGGACGCGCAGGCGCTCCAGCGTGCTCAGCCCCAGCCGGCGAGCCGAGCCGACGTCTCCTATGGTCGCGAGGTCGCTGGCGAGGTTGATGGCGCACGTCAGGGAGTAATGGTGCTCCCGGCCGAGCTTCGAGTCGAACCCGTCGAGCACGCTCCGGTCCAGCGCCAGCGCTTCGGCCGTCTGCCCGTTGATGCGGAGCAACAGCGCCAGGTTCATGTCACACCCGTACTTGAACGGATGGTCGTCCCCGTACGTCAGCGGGTAACGCTCCGCCGCGTCGCGAAGCAGGGTCAGGGCCTCCTCGACCTGCCCCTGGGTCCGCAGGCCGTTGGCCAGGCAGAGGGCGGCCGCGAGGGTGTCTGGATGGTTACGGCCGAAGAGGCGCTCCTCCCGCTCGAACGTCTGCTGGGCGATCTCCAGGGCTTCGTCGATCAGCCCGGCGCGGCGTTTGGCGATGGACAGGTCCTTCGCCGTCCTGAGCGTCCACGGATGGTCCACGCCGAGCTCGTTGACGCCGAACTCGTAGGCGTCCTCACCGACGTCGCAGGCCTCGGAATACTCCCCGCTTAGCCTCAGCACCCGGGCCAGGCTGTTCAAGGACGTGAGCAGCTCGGTACTGCTGATGTCGGAGCTGCTTCTTCGCTGCCGGAACGTCTCACTCGTCAATTGCCTCGCGCGGGGATAGTCGGCGAGCAGCAGGCAGTCGACGGAGAGGTTGTTCTTGACCCGCAAGGTGCGTCGGTGGTCGGCCCCGAAGACCCTTTCGTGCTGCTGGAGCAGGTCTTCGTCATGGCTGAGCGCGATGTTGAACTCCCCGCGCGCGCGAAGGTCGGCGCCATGGATGTTCGCCAACGCGAGGGTCTCCTCATGGTCGGGCCCCAGAAGCTCCCTCATGCGCGCCAGATTCCACCGGTTGAGCTCATACGACTCCCGGTAGGAGCCGAGAGCCCAGAGAACGACACCCAAGTGGCGCCGCATCGACATGACGTTCACGTCGTCGTCCCCGCTGTCGGCCCGCCACCGTGCCACACACCTTTCGGCCAGGACGCGCGCCACGTGCACGTCGCCGGAGGTGTAGAGATAACGCGTGACGTTGAGCGCGAAGCGGCGGATCCTCGGTTCCTGGCAGACCTCCACCCGAGCCGGCGTCACGTGGGCCAGCAGTTCTCCGTAACGCGGCCAGGTGGCGGTGTCGTCGGGCAGGTCGGGCGCGAACGCGGCGAGGAGCAGATGCACCTCATGACGGAACGCCCGTCGCTCCTCCTCGCCCAACTCGGCACGCACCAGAGCCTGGACCAGACGGTGGAGGACGATCGTGCGGGTGTCCGACTCGATGCGGACCAGCGCGTACCGGCCCAGCACTCTGATGGCCCTGCTCAGCAGGATCGGATCGCTCAGGATCGCCCGAAGCCGGGATTGCCCGGCGAGGTCCGGGGGCAGCTCTCCGAACACGTCTCGCGGGATGGGCTCCGGTCCGAAGAACGCGCAGCATTTCAGCAGTTCGACGGCCTCGGGCAGCTTCGCCGCCAGCTGTGCGACCGACAGCGACCAGGCGGCGGTCATCGAAAGGGGATAGTCCGCCGGTTTGCTTTCGTCGAGCAGCCGGGCGGCCTGGTTGGCGAGCAGGTCGAGGTAGGAGTTCACCGACATTCCGGTCTCGGCCTGGAGCGCCCCCGCTTGCTCGAGGGCCAACGGCAGGTCGCCGAGTTCCTCGGCGAGCCGGTTCGCGTCGGCCTCCGTGATCGTGCCGGACGCGCGTTTGCGCAGGAACTGGATGCTCTCATCCCGGCTGAAGACGTCGACGGGCACCGTGTCCACCACGCCCTGCCAGGCATAGTTGCGCGAGGTGATCAGCACATGCCCCGGCCCGCGAGGCACCATCTCGTTGATGTCCCCAGGCTCGTCCGCGTTGTCGAAGATGAGCAGCCAGCGTGAATAGGGCTCACCTCGGCGCAAGGCGTCCAGAACGGCCTCGGAGGCGTCGACGACGCTCGTCGTCATCGACGAGGGCAGCCCCAGATGGGGCGCGAGACCGGCCAGAGCCGACCTGATCAGCATGAGCTGATCCGCGGGTATCCACCAGATCACGTCGTACTCGTGTCGGAAACGCCATGCGTATTCGATTGCGACATGCGTCTTTCCGACACCGCCGAAACCGTGCAGCGCGTGCGGGACGACGGCGGTGACATCGGAGGTGACGGCCCGATGTAGCTTGTCGAGCAGATCCTCACGTCCGGTGAAGTTCTTGTTCCTCTGCGGGATCCTTCCCCATACCCGGGGTTGAGCTCCTAGTCCTGGGGGTTGTGGAATCGACACGCGCAACGCCTCCATCTGCCGGCCTGGATTTACCCTAAACCCCCATACAAGGACAAAGACTCATGAAAGACCAGCTCTTGGCAGCTCCGGCACCTCTACCGAACTGCGACTCTTCGATGCTAGAACTGGCTGCAACTCGTGGGAAGATAGAGATGACCGTATGGGAGCTAATGTGGCCGAGCCATTGTCCGAACCGGATGCCGACTTCGCAACCGACGTGATTGATGTGACGGGGTTGTCCCTGGTCGACCTCGACGGCGTCCAAGGTTCCGCCCTGGACCAGGCACTTCGCCGGCTTATAGAAGTCGGCAGCGGTCCGGTCGCCGGATTCAACGCCTCAATATAGATCTTGACATCTAGCCGCCTTTATGTGAAATAGGAAGTCATAGGAGGCATTCCTACCGGATCCGGGGCGGCGCGGTGGATGAGGCGGACTTGGACGGTGCCCGATGACTCCTCCCGCCACGCCCTACGTCGGGTTGCGCGCCTATCGCCGAACCGAGCACGGGCTGTTCTTCGGGCGCGACCGTGAGGCGCGCGACCTCGCCATCATCTGGCAGGCGACCGGCCTGACCGTGCTGTACGGCGCCTCGGGAAGCGGCAAGACGTCCCTGCTGCACGCCGGTGTCGTGCCCAGGATCGACTCCGCGCGGGCCGACCTGCTCCCACTGGCCCGGGCCCGCCCCCGTGGTGGCCCGCAGGGCAACCCGTACGTGCTGGGACTGCTGTCGGACCTCGCTCCAGGGCAGCCGGTGGAGGCGCTCGCCGGCCTGACCATTTCCGGATTTCTGGGCAGGCGGCCAGAGCTCAAGGACCGGTATGGAGACCCCATGCCGATTCTCGTCGCGATCGACCAGGCAGAGGAGTTCTTCAACGTCCCGGCACAGCACGAGGACGAGCGCGACGCGTTCCTGAGCCAGTTGGCCGAGGCCGTGGTGGAGCACAACGGGCTCCACCTGTTGCTGGCCCTGCGTGAGGAGCACCTGGCGAGCGTCCTGCCCCACGAGCGGCTGCTGGGCCGCGGGTCGCGTGCGCGGTTCCAGCTGCTGCCGCTGACCCGCGCCGCGGCGCTCGACGCGGTGGTGCGCCCGCTCGAAGGAACCCACCGATCCTTCGCACCCGGGGCCGCGGAGCTTCTCGTCGACAACCTGCGAACGGTCACCTTCTCCAACGATGAAGGGCAGACGTCCCGGATCGAGGGGAAGACGGTGGAACCCGTGCAGATCCAGGTGGTCTGCTCCGCACTGTGGGAGTCGCTGGAGCCCGGCCTGCGGGAGATCAGCGTCGAACACGTCCGTCTGCGCGTGGACGTGGACCGGTTCCTGATCGGGTTCTGCCGCCGGATGCTGGAACGGGTCGCCGCCGACCACGGCAGGACGCCGGGGGAGATCCAGTACTGGTTGCGCAAGGCGTTCATCACGGAACACGGCACCCGCAACAGCGTCTACGAGGGGTTGCACGAGACGGCGGGAATGCCCAACGAGGTGGCCGCTGCCCTGGAGGACCGCCACATACTGCGTGGCGAGCATCGCCTCGGGATCCGCTGGTACGAGCTCCAGCACGATCGGCTGATCAGCGCCATCCTCACCGCCGCGCCGCCCACGACCTATCTGGACGACGCCCGCGCGGCCCTGGAGCGAGCGGACTACGAGGCCGCGCGCCGGCTCGCGGACGAGGCGGTGCGGGCGTCCACCCTGGGCGATGTGCGGGTGGAGGCGCAGGCGCATCTCATCCACGGTGAAGTCGCGGCGGCGGGCGGCGACTTCGCCATCGCCAGGAAGCATTTCGAGGAGGCCGCCGAGTCCTTCGCCGGCCTGCAGCAGTTCGCCTCCGTCGCTGAGGCGCTCACGGCCGACGGCCGGGTGTGGATCGCGCAGGGCGAGTACACCCGGGCCATAGACCGGCTCAAGGCGGCGCTGAACTGGGTGCCCAACCATCCGGGCGCGCAACTCGCCCTCGGTCAGGCCCTGTGGTGGTCCGGGCAGCCACGTGCCTCGCTCGCCTTGCTCAACGGTGCGGTGGCCCTCGCCCGCGACTCGGCGCCGGAGGCACTGGCCCTGCGCGGCCAGGTTCTCGCCGACCTCGGTCAGTCGGCGGACGCGCTGCGTGATCTCGACCGCGTGCGGCACCACCAGCAGCCGGACACGCTCGCGGCGCGGGCGCTGGCCCTCGCGGACACCGGCCGGCTGGACGCCGCCGAGCAGGAGGTCCTGGACGCACTCGCGGTCGGGCCCGGTAGCGGCCCGGTCCTGTTGCGCTCCGCCCGCGTGTACGCGTTCCTCGGCCGGACCGACAAGGCGGCCGGGCTCACCGCACGTGCCCTCGAGGCGGCTGATCCAGCTCTTCCACCACATCTGCGGACGCTCGCCCAGGAATTGCTCCAGGGCTCGGCATGACCGCCGCCGCCTCCCACAGATGGTCGAACTGCTCGACCCAGTGGGTGTACCAGCGCTCGTTCCGCGCGTGGGTCAGCTCCAGATGCATGCGTGAGAACGTGGACTGGTTGCGAAAGCCGTGGATTTCGAGGATCACCCGTCCATGTGTGGTCTCCGGATCAATGATCACGAGACTGAAGCCTGGGTTGTAGGGGAACACGCGGTAGTCGAAGGAGCCGGAGACCCGCCATTCGCGCATCGCCTCGAGCCGCTCGACCGTGGCGCTCAAGGCGGCGGGCAGGCTCTGCACCTGGAAACGGACCGACTCGTCGAGCTGGCGAGAGGCGATCTGAACCGCCTCATGCTCACGTGGATCCAAGATGATCACTCGTACGGAGCCGCCCTTACGGCTCAGCACGCTGGTGCGGAGGATTTCACATGTATGAGCGGACAGTAGATTCACCGCAGAGGGCGCGAATACCCGTACATCCCGCGCGTTCGCGAAGGCGACCGAGATCGGAACGGAGTCGAAGGCGGAACGGTCGTGCAGAAATTCGGCGCCCTGGTCACGCTCCTCCGGCAGCGTGAGACGGTACACGAGCAGCCCGACCCCGGACAGCAGCGCGGCCCATTTGAGGCTCATCGGAACGATGTCGTCGATCACCGAGACCACGGCGAAGGATCCCACGACGAGCGTGACGACGTACGCCTCGATGTGCCTGCGTGCTTTCATGTCCGCAAGTACCTTGCGCAGCAGGTTCATGATGGTCACCTCCCCCAAGGGATATCCCAATTCTCCGACGTAGATAACCACCGCATACGCCCGACTTGGAACCCTCCTATTTCGGCCGGCCGCACACCGCAATACCGCCGGCACATTTCAGGCACCCGCAGGGCGGGCGCCCTGCTGTTTCGGGGTGCGGTGCACCGCCCGAAATCGACCTGTAATGGATGCGGAGGTGCCGGCGACCTCGGCGATGGTCACGAGATGCCCGATGGCAGTGTGCTTCGCGGTCCTCAACCGGCTGGAGGAGGCCGGGCTGGTGAGCGCCGAGTTCCGGGTGACCGAGCGCGGGCCCGGCCGCCGCTACTACCGGCTCACCGACCAGGGCAGGCAGATGCTCGCCGAGCACTCACCGCGCCGCCGCGGCCCCCGAGGCGCGGCAGTTAACGATCTATGCCGATATATTCCTACGCATGCTGGCTTCAGCCCCCCGCATTTCCGATTTGCCGGTCGTACCTCCTGCCCGGCGACGGCTGCGTGTTCTCGACCTGCTCCGATTCTGCGCGGCGTTTGCGGTGGTGCTCTTCCACTACGGGGACACCCGGGCGTGGGGAAGCCCGAACGCCTTCCCCGCCCTCAGCGGGGTCACCATGTTCGGCGTGTACGGCGTCCGCCTGTTCTTCATGATCAGCGGGTTCGTGATCCTGATGAGCGCGTGGGGGCGGAGCCCCGGCGAGTTCGCCTCGTCGCGGATCGCCCGGCTCTACCCGGCGTACTGGGCCAGCGTGATCGCTCTCGGAGCGCTGGCGGTCATGGGTCTCACCACCGACCACCGGCCCACGCTGAGCGAACTGCTCGCCAACCTCACCATGCTGCAGCACGGGTTCAGGATCCGTGACCTGGAGATCGTGTACTGGACGCTCTGGCAGGAGCTGGTCTTCTACGCGCTCATCGCGGTGTTCGCCGCGATCGGCATCACCTACCGTCGTTGCCTGGGCTTCCTCGGCGGCTGGCTCCTGCTCGTGGCCATCGCCGAGCGCGTGAACGCGGACCTGCTGCAGGCGGTGCTCGTCCCGTTCAGCGCGCCGTACTTCATCGCGGGGATGGCCCTGTATCTGATCTACCGCTTCGGCAAGTCGCTGTTCCCCTGGCTGTTCGTGGCCGCCGGCTGGGCGATCGCCCTCGTCCAGGTGCTGGGGGAGAACCCGCCCGCCATCCAGAGGTACGGTCAGGCGCTCGGATCAGCCCTCGTGGTCGGCGTGATCTCGCTCATCTTCCTGGTCATGATGCTGGTGGCGATCGGCGCGTTCGACCGGATCGACTGGCGCTGGCTCACGGTGCTGGGCGCGCTGACCTACCCGCTCTACCTGCTCCACCACCACATCGGGTTCCTGCTCATCGGCTGGTTGCACACGCCGCTGGGGAACATGCTCACGCTGCCGCTGGTCATCGTGATCGCGCTCGCTCTCGCGTACGCCGTGAACCGGCTGGTGGAGGTGCCCCTGCAACGCCGGTTGAAGGCCGCCCTCGACCGATCGCTCCGCGCCGACGACGGCTACTTGGAGCGTGCCGGGTAGATCTCGCCGCCCTCGAGCTCCCGGCCCTGCAGCAAGGTCGTCACCGTCACGAAGTGGTAGCCCTGCTTCTCCAGCGTCTTGAGCACGGCCGGCATCGCCTTGACGGTCTCCGGGACGATGTCGTGCAGGAGGATGACCCCGTTGCGCTTGGCCAGCTTGAGCGTCCGCTTGGTGATGACGGCGACGTCACGGGCCTGCCAGTCGAGAGTGGACCCGGTCCACAGGATCTGCGGCAGGGCGAGCTCGGCCATCAGCCGGGTGACCCGGGCGTCGGTGGCGCCGTTCGGCGGGCGCATCATCGCCGGCTTCTCGCCGATGACCCGCTCGATGGCGTCCGAGGTCGACGTCATCTCCTCCATGATCTCGTCGTCGGACAGCTTGGTCAGGTCGGGGTGGCTCCAGGTGTGGTTGCCGACCTCGTGGCCCTCCTGCACGATGCGCTGCGTCAGCTCGGCGCGGCTCACGACCTTCCTGCCGAGGAGGAAGAAGGTGGCCTTGGCCTTGTGCTTCTTCAGCGTGTCGAGCAGTTCGGGGGTGTAGGGCCATGGACCGTCGTCGAAGGTCAGGGCGATGCATTTGTAGCGAGCGCAGTACGGCTTGGGCGGATCGTCCGCCATCTTCCTCGTCTCGGCGGCCGCTGGGACGACCATGAGACCCACTACGCACACACTGGCAACCAGAAGCCTAACCTTCCACCACATGCCACGGAATCTTAGTGAAGCCCCACCGGTCTTAGCGATCTAACCGCTTAGACGACGACAGAAAGGCGGAAACATGCACATCAAGGGGATCACCTTCGTCGGAACGCGGACGGCGGACCAGCCGGCCATGGCGGGTTTCGTCCGAGATGTGCTCGGCCTGCAGCCCCTGCAGGTCAAAGGCGTCGACGCGGACTTCTTCGCCCTGCCCGACGGCACGACCTTCGCGGTCTCCGACACCGGCGGCGCGGAGCCACCAGAGCGGACAGTCGGCTTCCTCGTGGACGACGTCGAAGCCGCCGCACGAGAACTAAGGGACGCCGGCTACGGCACCGACGAGGTCGCGACCACGGACATTCATCGCTACGTACACTTCCGCGCCCCCGACGGCCGCCTCTACGAACTGGTGGAGGAACTGCACCCGCTGTCGTGATCACGACTGCAAGATCATCCGAGCTGATTTGGACCTTCCGATCATGCGATAACCCAACTTGGAGGGGCTTGTCGGTGCGCATGTGGCCGGCGATCGGCCAGCGCCAGGCGGCGCTGGTCTTACGGCCGCTTGGCCACCCAGAGCGTCCGCGTGGTGCGGACGGTGAGGTCGTCGCGCCGCAGGACGCCGTCGCTTCCGTCGCTGTCGATGAGGATGTCGAGCGTGGCCAGGTCGTCGGCGTTCATCAGGCCGTCGAGGCGGCCGCGCAGACCTCGCAGGGACACCTGGGCGTAGCGGCCGGTGGCGGCCGGGAGCGGGCGCCGCAGATCGATGACGAAGGGCCGCTTCGCCTCGAGGGTGAAGCCGGCCCGGGACAGATGCGCGCTCACGTCATAGGCCGGCCCCCCGTTGAGGGCGGCATGGATGCGGGCTTCGAGTCCGGGACGGCCCAGGCCGACCTCGTCGGGCAGAAACCGCGGGAAGAAGTCCATCTCGCTTATGGCCACGAGCCCGCCGGGACGCAGCACGTTGAAGACCTCGGCCAGGATGTGATCGGGGTCTGCCATGTGGTGCAGGGACAAGGCCGCCCACACCAGGTCGACGGTGTCGAGGGCCGGCCACGCCGCGTCCAGGTCCGCCTGAACGGCGTGGACCCTCTCGTCCACGCCGAGAGCACAGGCTTTGTTCCTGAGGTGGTGCAGCATCTGCGGGGAGATGTCCAGGACGGTCACGTTCGCCTCCCCGAAGCGCTCCAGCAGGGCGAATGTGCCGGTACCGGTTCCACTGCCCAGGTCGAGGATCCAGCGCGGGGGCTGATCGCCGGCCAGCTCTTCGAGCCACGCGGTCACGTCGGACAAGTACGTGTGCAGTACCTCGGCATCGAGGTCCAGGATCTCGGCCATGGCGTCATCGCCGGCCCCGGTTGCCGAATGGTGCTGGTGGTGATGGGAGTGCTGGTTCGTCATGCTTCGACCGTAATGCCGCCTTGCGTGTACGGCATACACTCTTGCGTATGAAGCAAGAAGGTGATTTGGACAGCATCGTTCGCCAGCGCATCAGGGGGCTGCGTGTGGCCCGGGGCTGGTCGCTCGATGACCTGGCTGAACGCTGCTACATGAGCCCCTCCACCCTGAGCCGTATCGAGACGGGCCACCGGCGGATCGGCCTCGACCAGCTGACCTCGCTCGCCCGGGCCCTCGGGACCTCGCTCGACCAGCTGGTGGAGTCCGCCGATGATGCGGACGTGGTCATCAGGCCGCACCGCGACGAGGTGCGGGGGACGACCGTCTGGCTGCTGAGCGGGGAGCCCGGGCCGCACGGCGTGACCGTGGCCAAGATGCGCATCACCGAGCCGGCACGCGGGAACGGAGCCGATGAGCTGGGGGTTCATCCCGGCAGGGACTGGTTCACCGTCCTGTCGGGAACCGTCGTGCTGCTGCTGGGAGAGCGGACCATCCTGGTCGAGGCAGGCCAGGCGGCGGAGTTCTCCACCATGATCCCCCACGCCCTGAAGGCCCACGACGGGCCGGCGGAAGTCCTGTGCATCCTCGACCACGACGGAGAGCGCACCCACCTCCACCCCTCGCCTTGACGCGGGCGTGCCGTCTCGCCTGTTCGCGAGGCGCTGTGCTCGCGGAGGAAGGGGTCGGGGGTCGCAGATGGTCAGGCCACAGGTGACCCGGGTCCCGGTGACAGCCCTCCTCTCGTCGGGCCGGGCATACAGGCGGGTCCGAATGGCTTCGTCATCACCAGTCAGGCCAGACGGGGAGCCGACCACTTCGTGCGATACGAGCTGTGGGATGGCAGTCCGGACCCGCTCGATCGGTGGCAGGAGATCTGGAGTGGCTCACTGCGAATCGATTCAGGAATGCTGGCCATCGTGCAACGGTTCCAAGAGGAGTGGGATGAGTACTCGTCGTTCGATCTCGGAGAGAAAGGATTGTCGTGGTCCGTTCGGGTGCATACCAGGATCATGAACAACACCGAAGAGCCCGAATTTCGTTCGATATCTATGAAGTCCAGCTTTACCGTGTTCAGCTGTGGCGTACGGCTTAGTTTGCGTTTCGGCCGGTGATGTTCACCGGTGCCTCGGTGGTGCATGAGAGCGGTCGGCTGCCCTGACCACCACCGGAAGACGGCACGCTTCCGAACTTCCGTGCTGTTTCAGCAAGGGCCGCGACGAGGAGCCAACTCCGCGCCTGTCCCGCCCCGGTCCCGGAAGCCCTGGCCCGCTGCCGCACCAGCACATGCCTGCGCATGGCCCTCATCGTCGATCACCCGATAAGGGTGCGCAACGGGACTGGACCAGCTTGGCTTCCGTGCGAGGGGGCAGCTCTTCCACGAAGAGATCGACGGAGGGCTGTCGCTCAGCCGACGACTCCTTCCAGAATGGAGGCCGGAATACCAACCTTCCGCCCCCGGTCGCTAAGCACCGGGCAGGTGAGACTTTTCGGTGGCGCAGGGAGATATGTGATGAGTGCAGGTCCAGCGGTCGGAGACATGGTGGAGGAGTTCGAGCTCCCCGACGAGACCGGTACGGTCCGGCGGCTCAGCGATCTCCTGGTCAAGGGGCCGGTGGTGCTGTTCTTTTACCCCGCGGCCATGACATCGGGTTGCACGGCGGAGACTTGCCATTTCCGCGACCTGGCAGCCGACTTCGCCGCAGTGGGCGCGAGCCCGGTCGGGATCAGCCGCGACGCCGTCGCCCGGCAGAAGCGGTTCGCTGAGACCTTTCAGCTGGGCTTCCCTCTGCTGTCGGACCCGGACGGCACCGTCGCACGCAAGCTCGGCGCCCGCCGCAACTTCGCGGTGGGACCGTTCCTCACGCGCCGGATGACCTTCGTCATCGACGTCGACCGTCGCCTCCTCGAAGTCATCCACAGCGAGACCGGCCTGAATGTGCACGCCGACCGGGCCCTGGAACTGTTGCGCTCGCGTAGCAAGACGTGACCCCGCGGGGATGATCGCAGGCCTTGCGGCCTCCGGTCTGCTCGGCGCCCTTCAGATGAGTGGCGGCACCGCCGCATCCCTCATCGTGAGCGCCAGCCCCAAGGACAGCCGAAGCATGAGCCTGTTCGTGATGGCGTGTGCGCTCACCGGCCTCGCGGCCTTCCTCGCCCTCCGCGGACGACCTGAGCACGCAGAGCCCCGGACCAAGACCGGTCGGGACGATTCCCTCCGTTGACCACCGAAGTGGACGCGCAGGCGGGTGCAGTACCGCCCCGAACTGCCGAGTGTGGACCCAACGCGGACCGTGGTCGTTGGCCAACGGGAACCGGCCGGTGTGCAGACCGCTGGGTGCCCCCTTACGGATATACGTCGTCGTCGCCGGGGATCCCGTTGTGGGCGCGCGGTCGCAAGATTGGGGAGTGCCAACGATTGGGTGCCGGAATGGGAGGGTCTCACCGGTACAAATCGGGCGTCGAGCCCCTATTGTGGCAGGCCGTAACCCCCGGTAAGAAAGGCGTTTTCATGGAGAATCCAGGGAGCCGGTCAGGCCCAGCCCCTCGGTGGTGTTCCTGCCGTGTTTCGGATGAGGCCATGGAGAGTCCAGGCGTTAGCCGTAGGCAGGTGCTCGGCGGGCTGACCGCCACGAGTGCGCTCGCTCTCGCGGGCTGGCCCCGCTCGGCTGAGGCGGCGACGACCGCCAACGGTGACCGGTCGGTGACCATCACGATCATGGGCACCTCCGACATCCACAGCAACGCAGTCAACTGGGATTACTACAAGGACGCCCAGTACAGCGACAGTGCCGGGAACGTGGTCGGCCTGGCGCGGGTGTCGAGCGTGGTGAAGCAGATCCGCGCCGACCGCGGGCGGGAGCGCACTCTGCTGTTCGACGCGGGAGACACCATTCAGGGCACCCCGCTGGCGTTCTACTACGCCACCGTGGAGCCGATCACGACGACCGGCCAGATCCACCCGATAGCGCTGCAGATGAACGCCATCGGCTACGACGCCGTGGCACTGGGCAACCACGAGTTCAACTACGGTCTCTCGATGCTGGACAAGTGGATCGGTCAGATGAACGCGGCCGTGCTGGGCGCCAACGCCGTGCACGCGGGCACCGACCGACCGGCGTACCGCCCGTACATCATCAAGAAGATGTACGTTCCGGGCTATCCGCCGATCAAGGTCGGTCTGCTGGGCCTGACCAACCCGGGCGTCGCCATCTGGGACAAGGGCAATGTCTCCGGCAAGCTGGAGTTCCTGGACCTGGTCGAGACCGCCAAGAGGTGGGTTCCGGCCATCCGTGCCCAAGGCGCCGATGTCGTAGTCGTCAGCGCGCACGCCGGTGACAACGGCATGTCGTCCTATACCGGCGACATCCCGGTGGAGAACGCCTCGGCCATGGTGGCCCAGCAGGTCCCCGGGATCGACGCCATCCTCTTCGGCCACTCGCACGTCGACGTCCCCCAGCGGTTCGTCACTAACGAGATCACCGGCCAGACCGTGGTGATGAGCGAGCCGAAGTGCTGGGGCCAGAGACTGTCGGTCTTCGACCTCACGCTGACCCTGGACCGCGGCCGGTGGAAGGTCACCGCCAAGTCCGCCACGACGGTGAACACCAACACGGTGCAAGACGACCCGGAGCTCGTCGCGCTGGTCAAGAAGCAGCACGACACGGTGGTCGCGTACGTCAACCAGGACGTGGCCACCTCCACCGAGGTGATGTCCGCGGCGGAGTCCTGCTGGAAGGACACCGCGATCCTCGACTACATCCACCTGGTGCAGACCGCGAGGGTCAAGGAGGCCATCGCCGGCACCGCCTACGCGTCCCTGCCGGTGCTGTCGATCGCCGCGCCGTTCAGCCGCGCCGCCACCTTCCCGGCCGGTCAGGTCACGATCAAGGACATCGCCGGGCTCTACATCTACGACAACACGCTACTGGGCAGCATCCTGACCGGCTCCCAGATCAAGGCGTACCTGGAGTACACCGCACAGTACTTCAAGCAGATCGCCGCGGACGCCCCGGTCAATCCGCAATCGTGGACCAACGCCAACAACCGTCCCGACTACAACTACGACCAGCTCTCCGGCGTCACCTACGACATCGACATCGCGCAGGCCGTGGGCTCACGGATCCTCAACCTCGCCTACAACGGCACGGCGGTCACCGACGACCAGCAGTTCGTGGTCGCGGTCAACAACTACCGCCAGTCCGGCGGCGGCGGCTTCCCGGGCATCGCCACCGCCCCGGTCGTCTACAACGCCCAGGTCGCGATCCGGGAGGCGATCGTCGCGTACGCCTCCGCAGCCAAGACCATCGACCCCTCCAGCTTCCACGTGGAGAACTGGAAGCTGGTCCGCAACGGTGTAGCGGTCTTCTGAACCGGGCGGCATCCCAGAGCGGCCTCTGGAATCCCAGGGGCCGCCGGCTGACCGAGTCGGCGCGTGCGCAGGCGATCGCCCTCGGCTACCGCCTTTCCAGGGAGCCGAACAGCTTTTCGTACCAGGCCGGCGCCGCCGGGTAGCCGTTAGCGTGTGGTGATGACAGGCCAGGGTCGGGACTGTGCGGGGGCGTTGCTGTATGCGTAGCTCACCAGCAAGACCCGCGTAGGCATCGCCGGCCTCGGCCGGCCCTGACGGAGCGGGGGCGCTGGAGCCGGAGGCCGAAACATTGGCGAGGCGTGGCGTTAGGCTGCAAGCATGCGTGATCTCGGCGAGGATCCGCGCCCCGTTCGCGGCGTGGTACGGCAGGTGTACGACATCGAGGGGGCGGCGGCCCTGGAATACTCCCCGGACTTGGACGGCCTGGCCGATCCCGGCGAGATCGTATGGGCCTGGGTGCCGTACGAGGAGGACGCCACTCGCGGCAAGGACAGGCCCCTGCTGCTCGTCGGCCGCCATGGGCGCCGGCTGTTGGGCATGCTGCTGTCCAGCCGCGACCCCGGCCAGGATTACCAGGATGACTGGCTGGAGCTCGGCTCCGGCACCTGGGATCGCGAGGGCCGGGTCTCCTACCTGCGGCTGGACCGGGTTTTCGAACTCGACGAGGACGACATCCGCCGTGAGGGCTCCCTCCTTGACCGGGCCAGGTTCGCCCGTGTAGCCGCGGTCCTGCACCGACGCTACGGCTGGCCGTTCGCATAGGACTCGAGACCGAGCGCACATGTCCCTGACGTGACTTGCCCTCGGGAACCCTCAGAGAAGTGTGGCGGCTCCAGGATTAGACGCCGGTGCTATGAGGCGGAAGCGTTGCGTCTAGCCGGCGGCAGATTCAGGGCAGAACACCGACGTGAGGGCGTTGCCGAGGCGTTGGCAACGCCCTCTTCGTCCCGAACTACCGGCAGACCCCTCGTTACCACCTTGGCTGCGTGTCCAGCGGACACCGTAGGACCTCAGCCTGGTATCCGGGCTGGGTGTAAGAGGTGACCCGGCGGCGGATGTACCGCCGACGGTTCGTCATGCGGAGATACTGGCTCAAAGGCCCGGGAGTGGTCAGGCCGCTGGAGGTCCTGGCGGTTGGCCGCCCCCGAACGAATCATCGTCACCGGTCTCAGTGTCGGACAGGTCCAACCCGATGGCGAAATCGGCCGTGTAGCCCGACCGTGCCTTCCTGGGAGCGAGCAACATCTGGTCACCTCCGCCCGCATAAAATCTATCGGTCGCGTTGGTGGTGTCTGGTGTGCCCTTGCTCGCATACGGGTCGAGGGCCAGGTATTCGGCCGTGAACTGCTCGGTAAAGTACAACTGCGAAGTGAACTCGTACGGGTTGCCGTCGGTCCCGGTGGTGCGGATCTTGATGTGAATGTGGATGGTCCTGCCCGAGTACCAGCCAGGCAGGATGGTCACGAATCTGACCTTTCCAGCTCGATCAGTTGTTTGGTAGCCGCGGAGGAACTTCTTGCCGACGGTGCCTGCCGCTGCCACATCGGAGTAGACGCCGAAGGCGTCGCAGGTCCAGATGTCGACGATCGCATCCTTGAGTGGCGTGCATCCTCCGGAGTTGATCTGGAGCACGCCCAGATTCAGTACGAACACGGCGCCTTTGACCACTGAGCCGTCGGATGGGTCAGTGCGGATGTCGGAGCGGTTGAGCTTTTCGTCGACGAAGTACGGGCCCTCGGTCTGCTCCGGTTTCGCGATGCAGTTGACCGTGGGGCCGCCGCTGGAAGACGACGAGGTGGTCGTGGCCGCCATAGCCACACCCGAGCCGGCCACCGTCAGAGCCGCCCCGGCGACACCGAGCAGGGCCAATGCCTGCCGCCTGCCCAGCACACGGCCCACAGGTTCGTCATCGTCGTGCATGAGTCTCCTCACTGAGAATATTTTCCCGGACACTCGCAGTGAGTGACATTAGGGATTAATGATGAGAATCGGGTGAGAATCCCGTGAGAGCTTCCTATGACCAAGCAATGTCAAGAGTGTCACCGGTTCACGACAAGCCCCTGCGCGGCTCGAAGCAGCAAGAACTGGGTGAGTTCCCGGCGCCTGAAGTACTCCATCGGGTTCAACCGCACCGACGACATCTGCGCCGCGATCCTCGCCCTGCCCGAGGAGGTGTGCCAGGTCGCCTACGACGCCGACCGGCAACCCCGCGACGGCGCCTGGATCGCCGAACTCACCGGCATGCTCGATCTGTCGTCCTGGCCCAAGGGCATGCGGGTCATCGTCGGCAAGGAGCGCCCTCACCCCGGCGCGCAGCTGCGCTTCACCGATATCGAGCTGCGCCAAAGACACCGGGCTGCGGAACCTGCCACTGGGTCATCGGGATCTCAGCGCGGAAGACGTGGACAAGTGGCTAGCAGACAAGGCGAAAACCCTGAGCGCTCGCACCCTTCAGGGGCTTCACTCGTGCCTGAATCGGGCGATCAAGCGGGCGATGGCGCGCGACAAGGTCAAGCGGAATGTGGTGGCGCTCTGCCCGGTCCCTAAGGGGAAGGTGGGTCGCCCGTCGAAGGCTCTTACTTTGGCTCAGGCGGAAGCTGTACTGGAGGCAGCCGAGGGTTCGCGGATGTACGCCTAAATCGTCCTGTCCTTGCTCACCGGAGCGCGGACGGAAGAACTCAGGGCGCTGATGTGGGATCACTGGATACGAAAGGCGACCCGAACGCTAATCCGCCCATACCGCCCCACGTGGCTGTTTGGCGCTCGGTGCGGGCCGGCGGCGACACTAAGACCCGCAAGTTCCGCAGGACCCTTGCCTTGTTGTCCAAGCGCTGTTTGGACGCACTGCAGCGGCAGAGGGAGCAGCAGGAAAGGGAGAGGGAGATCGCGGGGGAGAACTGGCAGGAGAACGGGCTGGTGTTCGCGTCCAAAGTGGGGACGCCGCTCGATCCATCGCACGTCCGGCGTGACTTCCGCAACGCGATCAAGGGCGCGGACGGCATGAATCCGGGGGAGTGGACGCCCAGGGAACTCCGGCACGCTGGCGCATGCCGAGAGAGAACCCGCGGACGCGGCGCCGCGCCACCCCGGCCAGCCCCACCTCCTGCAAGACCTCCTCCACCCGGCGGCGGGGCAGGCCGTTGCTGCGGGCCAACGCGGACAGATGCGCGGCGGCGGTGCGCCCACCATGGACGTCGCCTGCATCGAGCAGCGCGCCGACGTGCCGCAGCCCGGCACTCCGGTTCCGGAACGGGTGCCCGTCGATGGTGGCGGTTCCGCCGGTGGGCTTGCTCAGGCCGAGGATCATGCGCAACGTGGTGCTCTTGCCGGCGCCGTTCGGCCCAAGGAACCCGGTGACGTGCCCGGGCCGCACCGTGAACGTCAGGCCGTTCACGGCCAGGACGTCACCGTAGCGCTTGGTCAGTTGATTGACTTCGATCACCCGGCAAACGTTGCCGCAGGCCAGGCCGGCGCGGCATCTGGCCGCGGGCCGCATTCGGCAGCGCAAGGGTGGCCTACGGGCATACGCCCACAGGCCGATGCCCGGCAAGGAAACGGCTGGCTACGATCGACGCGTGCACGACAACCCGCCCCGACCGCCACTGCTGCAACGGATGCCGCCGGGCGCGTGGACCGTGCTCACATGGTGCGCGGTGGCCGGGGTCGCGCTGATGCTGTACGCCACGATGACGCACGACACGGCGCCGCTCATCGCGGGACTGACCATCGCAATGGCTTTGCCCCTCGCGTGGGCGCGGCGCCGGCCGTCGCCGGTTCTCGCGGTGATGCTGGCCGAACTGGTCGCGGCCACGGCACTGCAGCAGCCGGCCGTACGGATCTGGCCTCTACTCCTGGCGGCGGACAGCATGGTCTGCTTCATCACGGCCACGCGTTCACGCCGCGCCGGCATCACGGCGGCAGCCGTCACACTGGCCGTCCAGGAGGCGGTCTGGCAGCTGGTCCAGTGGAGCAGAGACGGTCAGGACCGCGTCTTCGCACCGGCTTTCCTTACCCTGACGACCCTCATCGCCCTGACCGTCCTGGTCGCCTGGATGGTCGGGGCATCGATCCGCCAGCGACGCGAGTACGGCGAAGCCCTGCGCGCGCAAGCCGCCGTCCAGGCGGTCACGGCCGAGCGGCTGCGCATCGCCCGCGAACTGCATGACATGGTCGCCCACAGCATCGGCATCATCGCGATCCAGGCCGGCGCGGGCAGCCGAATGATCGACACCCAACCGGCGCAGGCGCGCGACGCGCTGAGCGCCATCGAGACCACCAGCCGCGAGACGCTGAAGGGGCTACGGCGCATGCTCGGCGTGCTCCGCCAGCCCGAATCGGAGCCGGTGGAATCGGCCCCGTTCGCCGGGCTAGCGGACATCGATCGGCTGGCCGCGACGACGACGGCCGCAGGTGTCCACGTGGACGTGCGCCAGCGGGGCGAACGGCGCCCTCTCCCCACCGGCATCGATCAGTCCGCTTTCCGCATCATCCAGGAGTCGGTGACCAACGTGGTGCGCCACGCCCGCACCCGCAACTGCCGGGTGTCGATCGACTATCGAAGTGAGGAACTGGACATCGAGGTCGTCGACGACGGGAACGGCGATGCCGCCCCCGATGGGAGCGGGTACGGCATCGCCGGCATGAGAGAGCGTGTCGCCTTGCTCAACGGCCACTTCAGCGCGGGGTCGCGCCCCGAAGGCGGTTTCCGGGTCTCCGCCCGGCTTCCGGTCCCGGCGCAGGCGCCATGACGATCCGCGTCGTACTCGCCGACGACCAGCCGCTGGTACGCGCCGGGCTGCGCATGGTCATCGCCGGAACGGCGGACGTGGACGTTGCCGGGGAAGCCGGAACCGGAGTCCAGGCCGTACAGCTGGCCAGGGAACTGAGCCCCGACGTGGTGCTGATGGACATCCGTATGCCCGGCATGGACGGCATCGAGGCCACCCAGATGATCGCCTCAGATTGCCCGGCGGCCCGCGTGGTCATCCTCACCACCTTCGACGATGACGACAACGTCTACGCCGCCCTGCGTGCCGGGGCGAGCGGGTTCCTGGTCAAGGACATGGCGCTGGAGGACATTCTGGCTGCCATCCACGTGGTCGCCGCCGGAGACGCCCTGGTCGCGCCCAGCGTCACCCGCCGCCTCATCGAGGAGTTCGCCGCCCGGCCGGCGCCCGCCCCCGCCCCCCAGCCACGCGAACTCGGCGACATCACCGGGCGGGAACGGGAAGTACTGACCCTCGTCGGGCGCGGTCTGTCCAACGCCGAGATCGCGACCCAGCTGCACATCAGCCCGGGCACCGCCAAGGCGCACGTGGCGAGCCTGCTCAGTAAGCTCGGCGCCCGCGACCGAGTTCAGCTGGTCATCATCGCCTACGATGCGGGCCTGGTGTCACCGTCCCACTGACAGACCGGCCCCTCGATCAGAGCCGCCAAGCCCTCCACCCGAGTCCGTGCAATGAGCCCAAAGCAGCTCCCATTGATGGGTGTGTGCATGATCGAAGAGCCGTGTCACCAGTTAGTCACTCAGGAGACGTAGAAGGCCGGTTCCGAAGATCGGAACCGGCCTCTCAGCTGGTACTTCTGGGTCGGGGTGGCGGGATTTGAACCCACGGCCTCTTCGTCCCGAACGAAGCGCGCTGCCAAGCTGCGCTACACCCCGGTGCACAGGCGCTTTGCTTGTGCTCGCACGAGTCTAGCGGACTTTGGTGGTGCTCGCGTCATCCCCTGGGCGGGACGGGGGAGAGGAAGATCACGTGGTGCTGGGGCGGCGGGGGACGAGGGTCAGCAGGGTGGCCTCCGGGGGGCAGGAGAAGCGGACCGGGGCGTAGGGGGAGGTGCCGAGGCCGGCGGAGACGTGCAGCCAGGCGGACTCGTGGCGGTGCAGCCCCTTCACCCGGGCGCGGTCGATGCCGCAGTTGGTCACCAGAGCGCCGTAGAACGGGATGCACAGCTGGCCGCCGTGCGTGTGGCCGGCCAGCAGCAGTTGGTAGCCGTCGGCGGCGAACCGGGACATGTTCCGGGGCTCGGGCGAGTGCATGACACCCAGCCGGAGGTCGGCGTCGGCCGGGGCGGGGCCGGCGATCTCGTCGTACCGGTCGCGGTTGATGTGGGAGTCGTGGATGCCGCCCACGAAGACGTCGAGGTCGCCCACCTTGACCCGCGCGGTGGTGTTGTTCACGTCGAGCCAGCCCGCGGCGGTCATGCCGGCGCCGAGTTCCGTCCAGGGGAGGTTCGGCATGGTCTGCTGAGGCCCCTTGGAAGGGCTCCAGAGGTAGCGAGCCGGGTTCTTGGGCCTCGGGGCGTACAGATCGTTGGATCCGTAGACGAACAGCCCGGGACGGGACAGCAGGGGCTCGACCGCGCGCAGATACGCGGGCACCGCGTCCGGGTGGGCGAGGGTGTCGCCGGTGTTGACCACGAGGTCGGGGTTGAGCGCGTCCAGGGACCGGACCCAGTTGATCAGGCGGGTGCGCCCGGGCGTGAGGTGCAGGTCGGAGATCTGCAGGACGCGCACCGGCCGCTGCCCGGGCTCCAGCACCGGCACGTCGAAGCGGCGGAGCCGGAACCAGTTGCGCTCGATCACCGAGGCGTAGCCGAGCCCGGCAACGCCAAGGCCGAGCAAGGACAGGGGTATCGCGGCAGCTTTCCTCACGAGTCAATGATGCCCGAGGGTGCGATGTGCTGCCTCCCAACACGGGATTCGGCGCGAGTGCGCTGGACGCGACCGCGAGTCCCACCGGGGGAATTGCGGTGATCGAGGTGCGGGGACACGGCAAGATGGTGGTCATGAGTGCTCTGAAGGACAAGCTGAAGGCCGACCTCACGACGTCGATGAAGGCGCGTGACGAGGTGCGTACCCGGACGTTGCGCATGGCTCTCGCCGCCGTCAGCACCGAGGAGGTCGCGGGCAAGACGGCGCGCGAGCTCTCCGACGAGGAGATCGTGAAGGTGCTGACCAAGGAGGCCAAGAAGCGCCGGGAGGCGTCGGAGGCGTTCGCCGGCGCGGGCCGCGCCGAGCAGGCGCAGGCGGAGCAGGACGAGCAGGCGGTGCTGGAGGAGTACCTTCCCGCGCAGTTGAGCGACGAGGAGCTCGACCGGCTCGTCCAGGAGGCCATCGCCGAGAGCGGCGCCGAGGGTCCGAGGGCGATGGGCCAGGTCATGAAGGTCCTCAACCCCAAGGTCGCGGGACGCGCCGAGGGCGGCAGGGTCGCCCAGGCCGTCCGAGCCCGCCTGGCGGGCTGACCGGCTTGCGGGGCTGACCGGCTGACCGGCTTGCGGGGCTGAACGGTCGGTGGTGTGACCAGAGTCGGCCATTGCCTGTTTCGCGTTGGGTGGCCGCCTTGGGCGGTGAGATGGAAAGGGAAATGCCCTTCACGGCGGCCGTGCGGTGGCCGCACGGCGTGGCCTTCTCGATCCGCTGGATGTTGAAGTGCCCTCCACAAAGGTTCATGTGGAGGGCACTTCGCGTTTTGGTGTGATCAGCCGGCGGGGGCGGTGGGGACGACGGTGACGGGGTCGGTTCCGCGGCCGTTCCCGCCGCCGCGGTTGCCGTGGTTGTTGTCCGGGTTGCCGAGGTCCGGGCCCTGGCCGTTGTCGTTGGGAACGGGGTAGCCGGTGCCGTCGTTCGCGATCGGGTCCTTCCGGGGACGCTTGGGCGCGCAGCCGGCGCTGCAGCCACCGAAGCGGCTCATGTCCGGTGGAGTGAAGGAGGAAGGCTCGATGTTGGCCAGGGCGCTCAGCATCGTGGCCTTCCAGATCTGGCCGGAGATGGTGGCGCCGAACACCTCGCCGTAGTAGCGGCCGCCGATGGTCACGCCGCGCAGCGGGTGGGTGTAGGACCCGCGCGGGTCGCCGAGGCTGACGGCTGCGGCGAGGTCGGGGGTGTACCCGGCGAACCAGGCGGTCATGGAGCCGTCGGTGGTGCCGGTCTTGCCGGCGGCGTCCCGGCCGATGCCGCCGACGCCCCGCATCGTGCCCTTGGTGAACACGCCCGAGAGGATGTCGCTGACCGCGTCGGCGACCTCCTCCTCGATCGCCTGCTTGCAGGACGGCTTGAACTCGGTCGTCTTGCCGTTGCGGTCGGTGATCGCGGTGATCGCCATCGGCTTGCAGTACTTGCCGCGTGCGCCGAAGGTCGCGTAGGCGCTGGCCACGGTGACCGGGTCCATCTCGTTGACGCCGAGGGTGAAGGTCTCGACTTCCTGCAGCTTGCCACCGTCGGAGCGCTTGATGCCGAGGTCCTTGGCGGTCTTGACGACGTCGCAGAGCCCGACCTTCTTCTCCAGGTTCAGGAAGAAGGTGTTGACCGATCCCCAGGTGCCGGTCTGGAGGGTCTTGAAGCCGCCGCCGCCCTCGGAGTTGTGGGCGACGTGGTTGGGGTCGCCGACGTTCTCGCCCTTGCAGTTCTTGAAGTCGCTGTAGCCGCCGGCCTGGAAGCTGCTGCCGGAGTTGATGCCGTCGTTGAACTTCATGCCCTCTTCGAGCGCCGTGGTGAGGGTGAAGACCTTGAACGTCGAACCGGCCTGGAACCCGGTGCCGCCGCCGTGCGCGGCGTCGGCGACCAGGTTGTAGGTGGACTGGTTCTTCTTCTTGCTCCGGCCGTACTTGCGGCTGGCGGCCATGGCCTTGATGGCGCCGGTGCCCGGCTCGACCAGGGCCTCGGCGGCGACCGGCTTGTCGGAGGCGTTGACCCACTGCTTGATGGCCTTGTCGGCGGCCTTCTGCATCTTGGTGTCGAGCGTGGTCTTGATGGTCAGGCCGCCGCGGTTGAGGAACTCCTGGCGGGCCTTCGGGGTCTTGCCGAACTGCGAGTCGTTGCGGATCTCGTTCTGGACGTACATGCAGAAGTACGGGTAGTCGCTCTCTTCGCAGCCACCGGGGATGTCGATGTCCTTGAAGACCAGCTTCTTGGCCTTGGCCGTCGCGGCCTGCTCAGGAGTGATCTTCTTCAGCTCGGCCATGCGGTCGAGCACGGTGTTGCGGCGGGCCAGCAGGGCCGCCTTGTGCTGCTTGCCGAGGTTCGGGTCCGTCGCGTTGGGGTTCTGCACGGCTCCCGCGAGCGTGGCCGCCTCCTCGAGGTTCAGCTTGGAGGCGGGCTTGTCGAAGAACCGCTTGGAGGCGGACTGGATGCCGTACGCGCTGGCGCCGAAGTAGGCGATGTTGAGGTAGCGCTCGAGGATCTCGTCCTTGGTGTACTTCTGCTCGATGCCCATGGCGTACCGGAGCTCGTTGAGCTTGCGGGAGACCGTCGGCGCGATGGCGGCGAGCTGCTCTTCCTTGGTCTCGGCCTTGTTGAGCAGCACCTGCTTTACGTACTGCTGGGTGATCGAGGAGCCACCCTGGGAGACGCCGCCGGACTGGAAGTTCTTCATCATGGCGCGTGCGAAGCCTTCGAGGTCGAGGGCGCCGTGCTCGTAGAAGCGGAAGTCCTCGATGGAGATGATCGCCTCGCGCATGACGGGAGCGACCTTCTCCAGGGGAACCGACTCGCGGTTCTGGTAGTAGAACTGTGCGATGAGCTTGCCGCTGGCGTCGCGGATCTCCGTCTTCTCGGGAAGATCCGGTTCGTTGAGGTCCTCAGGGTTGAGGTTGAGCACGTCTGAGGCGCTCTTGACCCCCACGCCGGCTCCGCCGACGGCAGGCAGCGCGATCGCCGCGGCCAGCACACCCGCGGCGACGGCGGCTGCGATCAGCCGTACGAGATTCCCTACTGCGGACCCGTTGCCTTTGCCTTGAGCTTGCACGAGTCCAAGAGTATGCCGAACCACTGACCCAATAGGTACCCAAAGCCCATTTCGCATTGACTCGCCCGCTACCCGCGACGGGGATGACTAGTCATTCCCGGCCACATGGCCTGACATGACCATGTGTGAAATTGACCCGCCCGGGGTCTGTCGGTCCGAACGTCTGGTTGCGTACGTTCTCCTCTGCGGCAACTGAATAAGGAGGCTCGACGCCCGCGCCCGTCGGCCGCCAAGTGACGACTGACCACCTATAGGGGAGTGGGGTCGAAATGTGGATCACGGATTGGACCTCCCGTGCCGCCTGTCGGGGTGCGGATCCTGACGCGTTGTTCGTCCAGGGTGCCGCCCAGAACAGGGCGAAGCTCATCTGCCGAGGATGCCCGGTCCGTACCGAATGCCTCGCGGATGCACTGGACAATCGCATCGAGTTCGGGGTCTGGGGCGGGATGACCGAGCGGGAGCGGCGAGCGCTGCTCCGGCGGCGGCCGGATGTCACTTCCTGGCGTGACCTGCTGGAGGTCGCGAAGGAAGAGTACGAGCGGACCAACGAGCTGATTGCCGGCTGAGTTCAGGGGCGGAGGCGGGACATCGCCTCGCGCCCTTCATCGCGCGCGAGGGGCTGGTGACGGCCCCTCATTCGCGTCACCAGAGTCCACCATCATGATCATCAGGATGCGAGGAGTTCGCCGATCTGGCGTAGACCCGCGAGATCGTGCACGTCCTCCGGCATCGCCAGCACTTCGGCGATCGGCACCGTGGGGTGGGCCGACGCGAAGTGCTCCTGTTCCCGATGCTCGCGCGCGGCGAGCTGCATACGTCCGGCGTGAAGCCGCAACACGGCGGCCGTGAGTTCATGCTCGCCACGTGACTCCAGATCCTCCGCGGCGGCGGCGCTGCGAGCGGCCGAGAGGGCCGGCGCGGGGGAGCGGTGCACCCGGTTGACCACCAGGCCGGCCAGGGGCATGCTCTCCTCGGCCAGCCGCTCCACGAAGTACGAGGCCTCCCGCATCGCGTCCCGTTCCGGCGCGGCCACGACGAGGAACGCGGTGCCGGGTGCCTGGAGCAGACGGTAGGTCTGCTCCGCCCGCTGCCTGAACCCGCCGAAGACGGCGTCGAGGGCCCCGACGAAGGTCTGGATGTCCTTGAGGAACTGCGCGCCCAAGATCTTGGTAATCGCGCCCGCGACCAGGCTGAAACCGGCGTTGAGCAGCTTGAACGCGCTCCGGCCTCCTGCCTTGGCGGGCGCCATGAGGATCCTGATCAGCCGCCCGTCGAGGAAGCGGCCAAGCCGTTCCGGCGCGTCGAGGAAGTCGAGCGCCGACCGCGACGGCGGCGTGTCGACGATGATCAGATCCCACTCGTCCGACCGGCGGAGCTGGCCGAGCTTCTCCATCGCCATGTATTCCTGCGTGCCGGAGAAGCTGGACGACAACGACTCGTAGAACGGGTTGGTGAGGATCTGCCGCGCGCGTTCGGGGTCGGCGTGCGCCTCGATGATCTCGTCGAACGTCCGCTTCATGTCGAGCATCATCGCGTGCAGCTCGCCCGGTCCCTGGACGCCGGCGACCAGGCGCGGGGTGTTGTCCAGCTCGGTGAGCCCCATCGACTGGGCGAGACGCCGCGCGGGGTCGACGGTGAGCACGACCACGCGCCGGCCGCGCTCGGCCGCCCGCAGGCCGAGGGCCGCCGCCGTCGTGGTCTTCCCCACGCCACCCGAGCCGCAGCACACGACGATGCGCGTGTGCGGGTCGTCCAGGACGGCGTCCATGTCCAGAACCGGCGAGGCCCGGCGCGCGCCGTCGCCCAGGTGACCGGCGAAGGCCCCGTGACCGTCGGACTCGCTCACCGCGAAGCCGGCGGCCAGGTGGGGGGCTTCCTCGGGATGAGGCTTCACGCTGCTCCCTGCGAACACATTGTTTCGGCCAGCTCGTAGAGGCCCGCGAGGTCGGCGCCCTCGGGCAGGAGCGGCAGCTCGTACCGCGGCACCGTGGCCTCGGCGAGCGTCTGCCTCTCGCGCCGCTCCAGAGCGGTGCGCTGTGCGTGCTCGACGACCTCCGCGGCCAGCGCCTCGGCGATCGAGGACGATCCGGCGGCGCCGTCGGTGAGGCCGGCCGCCTTGAGGCCGAGCGTCAGATCGGCGGCGTCGAAGCCGCCGTCGGCCGCCGCGTCGAGGGCCGCCTCCGGCAGCAGTTCGGGGCGGACCATGTTGATGAAGATCCCGCCGACGGGAAGCTTGGCCTCGTGAAGGCTCTGGATGCCGTCCAGCGTCTCCTGGACCGGCATCTCCTCCAGCAGCGTGACGAAGTGCACCGCGGTCTCCGGCGAGGCGACGACGCCGCGGACCAGGTCGGCGTGGTTCTTGACCGGGCCGATCCGCGCGAGGCCGGCCACCTCCGAGGTCACGTTGAGGAACCGGGTGATCCGCCCGGTCGGCGGCGCGTCCATGACGACGGTGTCGTACACGCGCCTGCCCGACTTGTCGCGGCGGCGCACGGCTTCGCTGGTCTTGCCGGTGACGAGCACGTCGCGCAGCCCGGGGGCGATGGTCGTCGCGAAGTCCACGAGCCCGATCTTGTTGAGGGCCTTCCCTGCCCGCTTCATCCCGTAGAACATCTCGACGTATTCGAGCATCGCCTCTTCTGGGTCGATGGCGAGCGCGTACACGTCGCCGCCGTCCGGTGCCACAGCGATCTTGCGTTCTTCGTACGGCAGGGGTGGGGTGTCGAAGACCTGGGCGATGCCCTGGCGTCCCTCCACTTCGACGAGCAGTACTTTCCGGCCGCCCGCCGCCAGGGCGAGGGCCAGCGCGGCGGCCACGGTCGTCTTGCCCGTGCCGCCCTTGCCGGTCACGACATGAAGTCGTACGCCGTCCCAATCGGTGTCGCGAGCGCTCACGCTTCGAAGGCTACCCAACGGTCACTTTTCGATTCGCCGTCCGCCCTCATCAGGGGCCAGTTGCGACGCACTTCACACCCCCGGACGGCCGCGCTCCGCCGGCCCGGTGGCCGTGCCGCGTACGGAGGCCGGGCCCGTCTACAGTGCCATCATGAAGCGCTACGAATACGCGACTGTTCCGCTGCTGACGCATGCGACAAAGCAGATTCTCGACAACTGGGGCCAGGACGGCTGGGAGCTCGTCACGGTCATTCCGGGGCCGAACCCCGAGCAGCTCGTCGCCTACATGAAGCGGGAGAAGGCATGAGCACGCCCGAAGATCGTCTCAAGGAACTGGGGCTGACCCTTCCCGAGATCGTCAAGCCGCTGGCCGCGTACGTGCCCGCGGTGCGCACGGGGAACTACGTCTACTGCTCGGGCCAGATCCCCATGGAGAACGGCAAGCTCGGCCCGACGGGCAAGGTCGGCGCCGAGGTGACGGCCGAGGAGGCCAAGCGCCAGGCGAGGATCTGCGCGCTCAACGGCCTCGCGGCGCTCGCGTCGGCCGCAGGCGGCCTGTCGAACGTCGTGCGCATCGTCAAGGTCGTCGGCTTCGTGGCCAGCGCGCCCGGCTTCACCGGCCAGCCGAGCGTCATCAACGGCGCCAGCGAGCTGTTCGCCGAGGTCTTCGGGGACGCGGGCATCCACGCGCGCAGCGCCGTCGGCGTGGCGGCCCTGCCGCTGGACGTTCCCGTCGAGGTGGAGCTCATCGCCGAGGTGCGATAGCCGTCAGACCACAAGCCGTATGGCCGTGAGATCCGCAAGCTGGCAGCCGCTGGAGCCCACGTACAGTGCCATGACACCATGGTCCGGCCGAGCGTCGTTCGGTTGGACCATGGAGGTGGCTTGACCACCTCACCCCTGAAGGGGAGTCTCCACGCTCAAGGAGAGTTGATGAACGGCATCCCGTTGCCTGGAGAGTTCGGCGAGCGCGCCCGCGCGATCCTGTCGGGCGAGATCGCTCCCGTGCCCGCCAGGGACGCCGCGACGGTGGTGCTCCTGCGCAGCCTCCGCGACCAGAACGGCCCCGAGGGGCCCGGCGGGGATGGTCGGGATGGCGACGGAGGCCTCGAGGTCTACATGCTGCGGCGCGCGGCGAGCATGGCGTTCGCCGCCGGCGCGTACGTCTTCCCTGGCGGCTCGGTGGATCCGCGCGACGCCGACCAGGCCGTGGCCTGGGCCGGCCCGGCGCCCGAGACCTGGGGCCGCCTCTTCGGCGCCGACATCGGCACCGCGCGCGGCCTGGTCTGCGCGGCGGTGCGCGAGACCTTCGAGGAGTCGGGGGTCCTGCTGGCAGGGCCGAGCGCCGACAGGGTGGTCGCCGACACCACGGGTGACGACTGGGAGGCCGACCGTGAGGCGCTGATCGACCGGCGCCTGTCGCTCGCTGAGTTCCTGAACAAGCGGGACCTGGTGCTGCGCGCCGACCTGCTCAGGCCATGGGGCCACTGGATCACGCCGGACGTCGAGCACAAGCGGTTCGACACGCGGTTCTTCGTGGCCGCGATGCCGGCCGGCCAGCGCACCCGAGACGTGGGCGGGGAGGCGGACGAGGTCGCCTGGCTGCGCCCGGAGCGGGCCCTCGACCGCGCCAAGAAGGGTGAGATCTTTCTACTGCCGCCCACGTTCCGCACGTTGGCTGATATTTCGGAATTTGAGGATGTCGACGCGGTGATGGCGTGCGACCGGAAGATCGTGACGTTCCAGCCCCGCGCCGCCGAGGTGGACGGCGAGATGTGGCTCGTCATCCCGGACGAGGAGTACCGATTGCCATGAGTGGTCTGCGAATCCCCCTGGACGGCCTGGACGGCGCCGGAACGGCCCGGACGACGAACCTGCTGGCGCCCAACGCCTCCCCCATGACCCTCGACGGCACCAACACCTGGGTCATCGGCGAGCCGGACGCGCAGTCCGTACTCGTCGTGGACCCCGGCCCAGACGACGAGGGACACCTGCGGCGTGTGGCCGGGCATCTCGCCGGGCGGCGGGTCGAGGCGATCCTTCTCACGCACGGGCACGAGGACCACAGCGGCGGGGCCAGGCGGTTCGCCGAGATGGTCGGCGCGGGCGTACGGGCCCTGGACCCCCGGCACGTGCTCGGAGAGGAAGGGCTCGCGGACGGCGACGTGGTCACCACCGGCGACCTGGAACTGCGAGTGATCGGCACGCCCGGCCACTCCTTCGACTCCCTCTGCTTCTGGCTGCCGAGTGACGGGGCCATGCTGACCGGGGACACCATCCTCGGCCGCGGCACGACCGTGATCGCGCCCGACGGAGACCTGGCGGACTACCTGCGCAGCCTCGACCGGTTGCGGGCGCGCGCCGAGGTCACGGCGGCGCGGGTGCTGCTGCCCGGCCACGGGCCGATGCTCCCGGAGCCCCTCGCGGTGCTGGACGGCTACATCGCCCACCGGCGGGAGCGACTGGAGCAGATCAGGAAGGCGCGGGCCGGCGGAGCCAGGACGCCGCGGGAGATCGTGGAGATCGTCTACGCCGAGGTCCCCGAGGACCTGTGGCCGGCGGCCGAATGGTCGGTACGGGCGCAGCTCGACTACCTCGACGATCCGGGCACATAGGACGGGCATCCGGGGACGCCCGGGCGCGCAGGGCATGCGAGAACGCCTGGCCGCGCAGGGCATCCGGGAACGCCCGGGCGCGCAGGGCATGCGAGAACGCCCGGGCGCGCAGGGCATGCGAGAACGCCTGGCCGCGCAGGGCATCCGGGGACGCCCGGGCGCGCAGGGCGGACGGGGCTACCTGGAACGGGCGTAGAGGCGGTCGGCGTCCATGATGACGACGGCCTTGGCCTCGATGCGGAGCCAGCCGCGCTGCGCGAAGTCGGCGAGGGCCTTGTTCACGGTCTCGCGCGAGGCGCCGACGTACTGGGCCAGTTCCTCCTGCGTGAGGTCGTGGTGGACCCGCAGGCCCTCCTCGGTCCGCTGGCCGAAGCGCTCGGCGAGGTCCAGCAGCGCCTTGCCCACCCGGCCCGGCACGTCGGTGAAGACGAGGTCGGCCATCACGTCGTTGGTGCGGCGGAGCCGCTGCGCGAGGGCACGCAGCAGGTGGAGGGCGACCTCAGGGCGACCGGTCAGCCAGGGGCGCAGGTCGTCGTGGCCTAATCCGGCCAGGCGCACGTCCGTCAGCGCGATCGCGCTGGCCGTGCGGGGCCGGGGGTCGAACAGCGACAGCTCGCCGAACATCTCGCTCGGGCCGAGCACGCTCAGCAGGTTCTCGCGGCCGTCGGGCGCGGTGCGGATCAGCTTGATCTTGCCGTCCAGCACGACGTAGAGCCTGTCGCCCGTCTCGCCCTCGCTGAAGAGGGTCTGCCCCTTGTGGAGCTCCACCTCTGAGATGCCCGTACGGAGCGCGGCGGCGCTCTCGCGGTCGAGCGCGGAGAACAAAGGGGCCTTACCCAGCACGTCGTCGGTATTCACGGTGCCTCCTCGTTCCGGTGGTCGCGCCACCACGACTGCGCGCCACGCCTGGGATCGCGCTCGCTGCTAGACATTGTGACGTACCGCACCAAGCGGGTCTCATAGAGCCCTTACGCGTAGGCTGTCGGGGTGCCCCGCAAAGTGACCTCCGCTGGGGAGTCCCGGCTCTCCTTGGTGCGCCGAGCTCGACGAATGATCCGAATTCTGGCGGAAACGTATCCTGACGCCCATTGTGAGCTCGACTTCGGCAACCCCCTCGAGCTGCTGGTCGCAACGATCCTCTCCGCGCAGTGTACGGACAAAAGGGTCAACCTGGTTACTCCAGTCCTTTTTGCCAAATACCGGACAGGGGCTGACTATGCCGGCGCCGACCGGGCCGAGCTGGAAGAGATCATCCGGTCGACCGGGTTCTTCCGCGCCAAGGCCAACAGCATCATCGGCATGGCCCAGACCCTCTGCGAGCGCTACGGCGGCGAGGTGCCCGGCAAGCTGAAGGACCTCGTCACGCTCCCGGGCGTCGGCAGGAAGACCGCCAACGTGGTGCTCGGCAACGCCTTCGGCGTGCCGGGGATCACGGTCGACACCCACTTCCAGCGCCTCACCCGCCGCTTCGGATGGACGACGGAGACCGACCCCGTCAAGATCGAGCACGCCGTCGGCGAGCTGATTCCGAAGAGCCAGTGGACGCAGATGTCCCACTACCTGATCTGGCACGGCAGGCGCGTCTGCCACGCCCGCCGGCCCGCGTGCGGCGCTTGCCCGCTCGCGAGCCTGTGCCCCTCCTACGGCGAGGGACCGACCGACCCCGCCCAGGCGGCCAAGCTCGTCCGCCCCGGCCCGTTCTCCTGACGGCACAGCCCTGTCCGGCGCGCTCGCGACGGCGGTCCCCGAGAGGTACCGCCGAGCGCGGTCCCTCGGGGGGGGGGGGGGGGAAGCCGCCGGACAGGGTCTTCGGGGTGGGAAGCCGCCGGACAGGGTCCCTCGGGGTGGGAAGCCGCCGGACAGGGTCCCTCGGGGTGGGAAGCCGCCGGACAGGGTCCCTCGGGGTGGGAGGCTGCCGGACAGGGTCTCTCCGGGTGGGAAGCTGCCGGACGCGGCCGATGTTGCTCCCCGCAGGAGGTATCGCATGACTGCTCCCGTGCCCGGCTGGTTACACGATCTCGCGGCGAACGCCGTCCACCATCCCGTGCCGGCAGCGTTGCGCCCGCCGGTCGACGGCGGACGCGCCGCCGCCGTCCTGCTGTTGTTCGGCGAGTCGGCGGAGGGCCCCGACATCCTGCTGATCCAGCGCAGCGCGAAGGGACGCAACCACGCCGGCCAGCCCGCGTTCCCCGGCGGAGGGGTGGATCCCGGCGACGGCGGGCCCGTGGGAGCGGCCCTGCGCGAGGCGGAGGAGGAGACGGGCCTCGATCCCACCGGCGTGCGGGTGGTCGGCGAGCTCCCGGAGCTGTACGTCTGGCGTAGCGACAACAGGGTGACACCCGTGCTGGGCTGGTGGCACACGCCGTGCGCCGTCCACGCAGCCTCGCCCGACGAGGTCGACGCCGTGGCCCGCGTGCCGATCGCCGAACTGGTCGATCCCCGCAACCGGCTGCGGTTGCGCCTTCCCGGCGGGTTCGCGGGGCCCGCGTTCAAGGTGCGCGGCATGCTCGTCTGGGGGTTCACGGCCGGCGTCCTCAACGACGTCCTCGCCGCCACCGGCTTCGAACGCCCGTGGGACGGCGAGCGCGTGGAGGAACTGCCCCCCGAGATGCTCAGGCTGGCCCGGCGCTAGGCCCCTACGGGAGGATGAGGCCGAGGGCCGCCCAGTCGGCCACGTCCTCGTCCTCGTCCCTGGCGAGCCGGCGGAGGGCCGCGAGCCCGGCCGGGTCCGCGGGACGGCCCAGGACGTGCGACAGCGCGTACGCGGCGCCGTAGCGCACGGTGGGATCCGGATGAGTGGACAGCTGGATCACCGACGGCAGGGCCCGCTGGTCGCGCAGATGCCCGAACGCGATCAGCACCGCGTGGAGTACGCGCACGTCGTCGTCCGCGGCGGCCAGATAGCGAAGGACGGACAGGCTCTTGTCGAGGAAGGGCCGATGCGGTGTGCCCAGCTCGCCCAGAATGTCCACGCCCAGCACCCGCTCGACGCCGGAGTCGCTCGCACAGAGCCTTCTTGCCTCGGTGAAGGTCTCCAGATCGCCTCGTGCGTGCAAGGCGTCCACGGCGTTCCACCTGGCCGGGCCGTCCGGATCATCGTCCCCCAGCGCCATGGCGATCAGCTCGCCGACGCTTCGCTTCGCCAGCTCGCCGGCCACCCCCGCGTCCGCGCGCACCCACCGCAGGCTGCGAATCCAGGACTGCGGCCTCCCCTCGGCGACGACCGGCACCTCCGTGGCCGCACGCGCTTCCCCTGGCGCGGCGTGCGTGCCCGTGCCGGGGTGCCCGTCCGAACGCCCGTCGCTCGACCCCCCGATCGATACCATGCGCTCAACGATATCGAGCCAAC
Organism: Sphaerisporangium perillae; assembly: GCF_023276435.1. Taxonomy (GTDB): domain Bacteria; phylum Actinomycetota; class Actinomycetes; order Streptosporangiales; family Streptosporangiaceae; genus Sphaerisporangium; species Sphaerisporangium perillae. Next base: position 113,077 of record NZ_JALLPO010000021.1, on the reverse strand, counting down.
GGGTGCACGGCTCGTGGCCGCGCTGGATACCGTTAAGGCGTGAGCGGCGATCTCCTAGACTTCATCCTGATTGTTCTCGTGATTGCCTTTGCCGTGTCCGGCTACCGGCAAGGGTTCATCATCGGGGCATTCAGCTTCCTCGGCTTCGTCGGGGGAGGTTTTCTCGGGGTGCTGATCGCGCCGCCGATCGCCCACGCGGTCGTCAGCGCCTCCACAGAGCAGGCGCTGCTCGCCATCGTGATCGTGTTCCTCGCGGCGGTGGTCGGCCAGTTCGCCTCCTCCACGATCGGCGCGGTCGTCCGCAGCCACATCACGTGGGAGCCCGCCCGGACGGTCGACGCGGTCGGGGGCACGTTCACCAGCGCACTGTCCGTCCTGGTCATCGCCTGGCTGATCGGCTCGCTGCTGTCCGTCGCCCCCTTTCCCTGGCTGCGCCAGCAGACCAACGGCTCGCTGCTGCTGCAGACCGTCGACGCGGCGATGCCCGACAAGGCCAAAGACTGGCGGCTCTCCTTCAAGAAGTTCGTGGACACCTCGGAGTTCCCGCAGGTGTTCAACGCCATCGGCGGCGGCCAGGTCGTCGAGGTGCCGCCGCCCGACGCCAGCGTGGTCACGGGTCCCCAGCTCCAGCGGGCCCGCCGGGCGATCGTCAAGGTCCAGGGCACCGCGCCCGCCTGCCGCAAGCGCATCGAGGGCACCGGCTTCGTCTTCGCCCCGCACCGCATCATGACCAACGCGCACGTGGTCGCCGGGGTCACCGAGGACCTGCGGGTGACCGACGAGAACCGCGTCGGGCATGACGCTCAGGTCGTGCTCTACAACCCCGACAGGGACATCGCGGTCCTGTACGTCCCCGACATGAACGTGACGCCGCTGAAGTTCGACTACACCGCCGAGGGCCGGGACGACGCGATCATCGCCGGGTTCCCCAAGGGCAAGGGCTTCACGACCAGGCCGGCCAGGATCCGCGTCAAGCAGAACGCCAAGGCGTCGGACATCTACTCCCGCAAGACGGTCACCCGCGAGGTGTACGCCATCCGGGGGCTCGTGCAGCCGGGCAACTCCGGCGGGCCGCTGCTCACCCCGACGGGCCAGGTGTTCGGCGTGATCTTCGCCGCGGCGACCGACCAGGCGGACACCGGGTTCGCGCTCACCGCCGCGGAGGTACGGCCCGACGCCGACGACGGCAGCGGCGCCCTCGCCCGCGTCGACACCCAGGACTGCGACTGACCCCGCCCCGCACCGTCCTGACCTGCTGCTGCTCGACATCCGCATGCCGGTCATGGACGGCATCGAGACGGCCCGCGTCGTGTGCGCGGACAGCGACTCAGCTCTGCTGTGAGGCCCTGAAGACGTCGGCCAGCCGCGTGATCGCGGCGGTGGCGTCGGCCGGCGGGTGCTCGGCGAGGTCGCGCGCCAGGCGCACCGCCTCCGCGAGATCGAGGGAACCCGCCCCGCTCACGGCGTGGCCGGCGGGACCTGGCCCGCTCGTCTCCAGGTCGGTGCTCGTGCCGCTTTCGTACCGGACGATCCGGTCCGCGCCGCGGTCCAGCAGCGTGGCCGCGCCCCGGGTGTTGCCGCGCTGGAGGTGGGTCAGCCCGACGCAGATCTGCGCGAGACCCTGCCAGAGCTCGCGTTCTTCCGGCGGGCCGGTCTTCCAGCGGGCCTCCAGGACCTCATGGGCGTGGAACGGGCGTTCCTCGGCGAGGTAGCCGATCGCGTCGGCGATCGCACACCGCGCGTCCGGCGCGTAGTCGTCCGGGACGCGTTCCACGCCGGGCGCGCCCTTCGGCAGGGGGCGGCCCAGCGCGTCGCGCGGCCGGGCGTTGCGCGGCCGTCCGGCCGGATCCCTGTCTCGGCTCGCCTGTTGCGCGTTCACTGTTCCTCCCGATGCCCGAGGTGTCAGCCGGTCCGGACTCGCCGCCTGCTCGATCGTCCGGTCTGCTCGTGCTTCCCGTCCATTGTCGCCGCCGGTCCGACCGGTGGTCACCGGTCGGGTTCGGGGTCGCCCAGCCAGCCGAGCAGTTCCGCGTCGAACTGCTCGGGACGCTCCTCGTGCGGGAAGTGCCCGACGCCCTCGATGAGCCGCCAGCGGTACGGCGCGGCGACGTACCTGCTGGACCCCTGGGCCGTACGCGGCAGCGTGCAGGTGTCGAGCGAACCGTGCAGCTGCAGCGTCGGCATCTCGATCTCGGTGCGCATGAGCCTGCGGTATCGCAGGCCGTCCGGACGGAGCTGCGAGCGCACGAACCAGCGGTCGTACTCCAGGGCGCAGTGGGCGACGGTGGGAATGCGGAAGACGTCGCGGTAGGTGGCGGACACGTCCTCCTCCGGCCAGCCGGGGCCGGACCACGCGTCCAGGAGCCTGCCGATCCGCGAGGCCCCGTCCTTGGTCAGGCTGCGCTCGGGCAGCAAGGGAAGCTGGAAGCCGAACAGATGCGCGCTGGCCTTGAGCTGCCCGAACGGCTCGGTCAGCATGGCCTGGCGGAGCCGCAGGGGATGCGGAGCCGACACGGTGACCAGGCGCTGCACGACCTTCGGGTCCGTCGCCCCCATGGTCCAGCCCACCAGGCCGCCCCAGTCGTGGCCGACCACGACCGCGCATGTCTCGCCGAGCGCGCGGATCAGCCCCGCCATGCTGCCCGCGAGCGCCGGCAGGTCGTACCCGCGTGGCGGCTTGTCGCTCGCCCCGTAGCCCCGCAGGTCCACCGCGACGGCGCGATAGCCGGCCTGCGCCAGCGACACGAGCTGGTGGCGCCACGTCCACCAGAACTGCGGGAAGCCGTGCAGCAGCAGCACCAAGGGCCCATCGCCGGCCTCCACAATGTGGAACATGCCGTTCCCCGCGTGGACGGAGCGGTGGGTCCAGGGCCCGGGAATCCGGGCCAGCGACTCGTCGGGACGGGCGCTCATGGCGCGGCTCACGGGTGCGGGCTCGTATGCCCGGGGTCGGGATCGCCTGCCGCCGTCCCCGCCGCCGACCCGGTCGATGACCCGGCGGCCATGGGCACGCGATGGTGGCCGACCTGCCCCGCCGTCGGGCCGCGGTACGGCTCCGGCGCGGAAAGGGAGGAGGCGGCGGCGAGCGCGGCGGCCTCGTCCTTGTCGTGCCCGGCGACGTCCTTGAGGTTCTTCAGGCTCCGGGTGGTCCGCTTCATCCCGGCGAGTCCCTTCAGCCGGCGGTAGCCGACCAGAGCCAGCAGCAGTGCCATGACGAAGTAGAAGGCCGTCACGATCGTGAAGGCGAGCCACGGCATCATTCCGAGCTGGACCAGGCCGTAGGCGATCGCGAACGAGGCGAGGATCAGGCACAGATGGAGCATGAAGGCGGCGACGCCGAAGAGCCCGGCGGCCGTGCCGACCCGTTTCGCGTCGAACTTCAGCTCGGCCTTCGCCAGCTCGATCTCCGAGCGGACCAGGGTTGAGATGTGGTGGCTCGCCTGGGCGACGAGCGCGCCGAGCGATTCCTCCTCGGGCGGAGCGGCCATGTCTGCTCTCCTATCGGCTATTCCGGACTCGTTCTCGTGCGTGGTGATGTTCATCGTCTCGTCTCGCCGCTCGGGCCGCAGGCCCGGACCCGCGAAAGGAGCGAAACGGCGGCCGGCTCCTCCGACAGTCTGGCCAGGCCGGGCCGTACGGACAACCACGCGCCGCCGAATATGCCCAGGAACTTCCCGATCAGGAGGCGACTATCCCGCATACCGGGTCCGGCTTGCCTGCATGCCCGGGTCCGGGCTGTGTTCCCCCTCGGCTCACCGTCATCCTGCCCCGCCCGCCCCGATGGTGCGGCAAGGCCACGGGCGCGGATCCGTCGCCGGATCCGCGCCCGCAGTGACCGATCTTGGTGCCTGTCGCCCGTCGGACGTGCCCGCAGGGTGAGCCCGTCAGATGAGCTCGCCGTCGGGATCGTCCGATTCGCGGAGTGTCCCCGCGCTCGCCGCCCCGGTCAGTCTTCGCTCGCGGTCGCGGGAAGCTTCTCGGAGATCAGGTTCATCACGGAGCTGTCGGCCAGAGTCGTGACGTCGCCGATGCTGCGGTTCTCGGCGACGTCGCGGAGCAGACGGCGCATGATCTTCCCGGAGCGGGTCTTGGGCAGCTCGGGAACGACCAGGATCTGGCGCGGCTTGGCGATCGGGCCGAGCGCCTTGGCCACGTGGTCGCGCAGTTCCTTGGCGATGTCCGTACCCTCCTCGGCGCTGCCGCGGAGGATGGCGAACGCCACGATGGCCTGGCCGGTGATCGGGTCGGTCGCGCCCACGACCGCGGCCTCGGCGACCTTGGGGTGCGACACCAGTGCCGACTCCACCTCGGTGGTCGAGATGTTGTGGCCGGACACGAGCATGACGTCGTCGACGCGGCCGAGCAGCCACAGGTCGCCGTCCTCGTCGCGCTTGGCGCCGTCCCCGGGGAAGTACATGCCGTCGAAGCGCGACCAGTAGGTGTCGGCGTAGCGCTTGTCGTCCCCCCAGATGCCGCGGAGCATCGACGGCCACGGCTCGCGGACCACGAGGAAGCCGCCGCCGCCGTTCGGCACCGACCGGCCCTGGTCGTCCACGACGTCGGCGACGATGCCGGGCAGCGGCCGCATCGCGGCGCCGGGCTTGCCGGAGGTCACTCCCGGCAGCGGGCTGATCATGATGGCGCCGGTCTCGGTCTGCCACCACGTGTCCACGACCGGGCAGCGGTCCCCGCCGATGTGCTCGCGGTACCAGACGTACGCCTCGGGGTTGATCGGCTCGCCGACGGATCCGAGAACGCGCAGCGAGGACATGTCGTACTTGGCGGGGATGTCGTCGCCCCACTTCATGAACGTGCGGATCGCGGTGGGCGCGGTGTACAGGAGCGTCACGGCGTACTTCTGCACGATCTCCCAGAAGCGTCCCTTGTGCGGGGTGTCGGGCGTGCCCTCGTAGATCACACTCGTCGCCCCGTTGGCCAGCGGGCCGTACACGATGTAGGAGTGCCCGGTCACCCAGCCGATGTCGGCGGTGCACCAGTAGATGTCCGACTCCGGCTTGAGGTCGAAGACCGCGTCATGGGTCCAGGCGACCTGGGTGAGGTAGCCGCCGGTCGTGTGCAGGATGCCCTTCGGCCGGCCCGTCGTGCCGCTGGTGTACAGGATGTAGAGGGGATCCTCGGCGTCGTGCTGAGCGGGCTCGTGCTCCTCGCTCTGCCGGTCCACGATGTCGTGCCACCAGATGTCCTTGTCGGTCGACTGGACGTCCTGGCCGGTCCTGCGGACCACGAGCACGTGCTCGATGCCGGGGCACTCGGCGACGGCCTCGTCCACGGTCGGCTTGAGCGCGCTCGGCGCCCCCCTGCGGTAGCCGCCGTCGGCCGTGATGACCAGCTTGGCGTCGGCGTCCTGGATGCGCCCGCTCAGCGCGGTCGCGGAGAACCCGCCGAAGACCACCGAGTGGATCGCGCCAAGGCGGGCGCACGCCAGCATGGCGATCGGCAGCTCGGGGATCATCGGCATGTAGATCGCGACCCGGTCGCCCTTGCCCACGCCCAGCTCGGTCAGGGCGTTGGTGGCCTTGTTGACCTCGCGCTGCAGGTCGGCATAGGTGAGCGTGCGGCTGTCGCCCTCGGGCTCGCCCTCCCAGTAGTACGCCACCTTGTCACCGCGTCCGGCCTCGACGTGCCGGTCGACGCAGTTGTAGGCGACGTTCAGCGTGCCGCCGAGGAACCACTTGGCGAAGGGCGGATTCCACTCAAGAGTCGTCTCCCAGCGCCGCCCCCAGCTCAGCCGGTCGGCCGCCCGCTCCCAGAAGCCGAGGCGATCGTCCGCCGCCTCGTCGTAGGCGCCGGCCGTGATGTTCGCGGCCGCCGCGAGGTCTGCCGGTGGCGCGAAGCGCCGGCTCTCGTGCAGCAGGTTCGACAGAGTCTCCTGGGTCTCGCGACCAGGGGTTTCCGGGGCCACAACGTACTCCTTCACATGGCCTGGCTCGATTGGGCTGTGTCCCACTTCACCAGGGTGGGGGCGGCGGGGACAAGGGGGACGGACCGGCGGCCTCGCCTGCCGGTCACGTTCAACTTCGTTCACAACAGGCTTAACAGCAAGTCACAAAAGCTGCGCATTCGTTGCCGGAATGATATCTAACAATAAAAGTGGCACACACACATGAGGCCCATTCAGGAGCCCTCGTTGAACGGCGCCAACCGCGCGCCGAACGGCGCCCCCATTCGCCGGACGGCACAGAGCGGACTCGCCTTTGAAGTCGGCCTGAACCGGCGCCGCCGTGCCTTGCCCTCCGTTGAAGATCCCTTGACCTGCCGTTGACCTCGGCCGCCGTGTGCCCGCATCCTACTCGCGGGTAAGGTCGGGAGGCGTGAGCGACCCACTGGCTGTCATCGCCGGGCTTCCCGGTGTACCCGACGCCGTCCAGAACGCCCGAGCGGCGGTCGACCGGCTTTACGGACATCGCGTGCTGCGCCGCCGGGGGCCCGAGGTGTCCGCCGAGTCCGCGCTACGCGGCGCGCGCGCCTCCGCCGCGCTCGAGGGCGCCGACGTCACGCTGGAGTCGCTACGCGCCGGTGAGGCCCACTCGCCGATCGCCGACGGGGCGCTGCGCGCGTCCTCGGAGGTGGGGCGCCTCCGCCAGACCTGGCGCACGGCCCCGAGGCAGGTCCTCGCCCGCCTCCACGCGCTGGCCGCCGCCGGGCTCGTCCCCGAAGACCTTCTCGGCCGCCCCCGCACCACCCTCGACCTGCCGCCGCTCGGCGGCGACCAGGTCCCCGAGACTCCCGGGGACCACCCGCAGGCCGGCGGCGGCTTCCTGGGCCGCCCGCATGGCGATGGCGCCGGTCTCGCCGGTCTCGTCGGCCAAGATGCTTCAGGGCGTCCGGACGCCGAGGGCGCCGGCTCGGTGGCCGAGGGGCCCATGCGGAGTGGTGGCGCTCGACCGGAAGCCTCCGACATCCTCGGTCTGGGGCCGGCACCCGACGCGGAGGCGGCCGCCGCGCGCATCGCCTCCCTCGTGACCCTGATCACGACCCCGTCGAAGGCCCCCGCGCTGGTGCTCGCGGCGATCGTGCACGCGGAACTGGCCGCGGTCCGCCCCTTCGGGACCGTCGACGGCCTGGTCGCCAGGGCCGCGGAACGGCTGACACTCGTCGAGTTCGGGCTGGACCCCAAGTCCCTGGTCGCCGTGGAGGTGGGCCACAGCGACCTCGGCGACGCGTACGCCGAGAGCCTGCGCGGCTACCTCAAGGGCACCGCCGAGGGCGTCGCCGGCTGGCTACTGCACTGCTCGGCGGCCGTCGAGCTCGGCGTCCGCGAGGCCACCGCCATCTGCGAAGCACTCCAACGAGGCTGACCCGCCCGCCAGCCCCGTCCGTCCTCCCGTGGTCGCCGGCCCTGTCCCGTGGTTTCCCGCCGGGTGTGGTGCCGGCCCATCGGGCGCCGCGACGGTGGGAAGAGGTGCGGCGGGGTCGGCGCCTTCGTAAGTCGTGCGACCTGACCGAAGGGCGGACGTGGCCGCACCAGGACGAACCCTGTGATGTGGGGCACTGAGACTGGAGAGTCAGCCGGCAATCACCTATGCGCAGGAAACTTTCTGTACCCGGATAGGCCGATGAGCCAGATTCTATGGTGCGGGCCGATGGGGCCCCTGCTTCAGACGCAAGCGAACGGCGTCCCTGGTATGGGACGCCGTCGCCAGTACGCCACGCCGGGTTACCAAGCGTGCACCTCAAATCGTCAGAGCGGGTCAAGCCCGTCTCGACGCGCCTCCCGCGGCTGGTCGCGCGTGGGTGCCCGGCGGTCGTACTCCGGACACTAGGTCCGTGCAACCTTTCTACGTCCGATCCCGCCTGATGGGAACCCCTTGGAGCAAGACCTTTACCGACTTCTGGACGGGCGCGAGCGGGAATCCGCGTCCTCCCAGGCCGAGCGCCGGGCCCCGTCGCGGCCGGCCTTGCCGTCGATCCTGACAGCGGATGTGAATCCGTTCCGATCACCGACGGTGATCGGTGCCCATGGGGCGTTTTTCGCATACTTCCAGTAGCCGATCCGCTACGGCAGAAAAAAACTAGCGGAAAACAGAGATTGCTCCTCGACGGAACTTGAGTTCATCGGGCACCATACGTTGGTGTCCACATGACTGTGGCGATCGTGCATGGGTAACGTTTTGCCAGTCCCTTGCCAGGCCGTGGTCAACGATGAAAGCTTTCTTCTGAAACGGGCCCGGCTCTACCCCCCCGGAGCCGGACCGGTTGGCGACCCCCGCTCTCCCCCCCCGGCGGGGGTCGCCCTTTCTCACTCACTGCGTGCATGCCGCCTCGGTCGCCGTACGACGCGAAGGCCGCCGCCGGACGTGGGACCGCGACCCGCAGACGTTCCTGGACACCTCATCCACAGTCGTCGGCGTCGTGCCGCCGGGTTATCCACAGAACACCGTTCGGGACGACGAGGGTGGCGGCAGGTTGTGGAAGGTGGGTCTCCCAACGACAGGGAGGCCACCACGTGCACCGCCCATTGGTGATCACCGAGGACCAGGACCTGCTCGACGATCTTCTACGGGTCGCGGCCGCCGCCGGTGTCGAGATCGATGTCGCCCATGCCGCCACCCATGCCCGGCCTTACTGGCAGCGTGCCCCGCTCGTCGTCGTGGGCGCTGACGCGGCCGACGCGCTGGCCGCGACCGGTCCGCCGCCCCGGCAGGGGGTGCTCCTCGTGACGAGGGCTCCAGATGATCCGGCGGTGTGGCAAAGGTGCGTGGCCGTCGGCGCGCAAGCCGTCCTTGAGCTTCCAGCGGCCGAAAGGCGGCTGGTCGACGAGTTCGCCGAGGCCTCTGAGCCCGTCACCAGGGCTGGAGACACGGTCTGTGTCATCGGAGGCAGCGGCGGAGCGGGCGCCAGCGTGCTCGCGGCCTCCCTCGCGCTAACGGGGTCTCGCCAGGGCCTGCGCACGCTGCTCGTGGACGCCGACCCGCTCGGCGGCGGCATCGACGTCATCCTCGGCCAGGAGCATGCCGTCGGGGCGCGATGGCCCGACATCGTGGAACGAGAGGGCCGGGTGAGTTTCACGGCCCTCCAGGCCGCTCTGCCGACGATGGGCGAGCTCACGGTGCTGTCGTGGCATCGCGGAGAGTCGCCGCCCATCCCCGCCGAGGCGATGCGGGCCGTTCTGGAAGCGGCCCACAGAGGGTGCGATCTCATCGTCGTCGATCTCCCGCGGCACGTCGGTCCCGCCGCGGCCGAGGCGCTCTCACGGGCCGCCTCCACATTGCTGCTCGTGCCCGCGGATGTGAGGGGTGTGCTCTCGGCGTCCCAGATGTCGATCGAGATCGGCCGGCACACCTCGGCCCTCGGGGTGGTGGTCCGCACAGGGGTGCTGCTTCCCGAGGTCATCGCGGGCTCGCTGGGCATGCCGTGTGTCGGGATCGTCGAAGACCAGCGCGGCCTCGCCGACGCCCTGAACCGGGGGGACGCGCCGCCGCTGGGCGACCGCACCCCTCTCGGCCGCTTCTGTGCCGGCTTCCTGAGCACGCTGGAGGCCCGATGAGCCGTCCGGCGGTGTCGCCCGACCTGGTCGAAGCCGTCCGGGTCCGTCTCGCTCGTACGGGCGCGGAGCCCTCGGCCGCCCAGGTGGCCGCCGCGCTCCGCGCCGAGCGGGCGGTCCTCGGAGACGCCGAGGTTCTCGCTGTCGCCCGTGCCCTGCGCGCCGACCTGATCGGCGCCGGTCCGCTGGAGCCGTTGCTCGCGGAGCCCGACGTCACCGATGTGCTCGTCAACGGCGCCCGTGACGTCTGGGTAGACGCCGGGGACGGCCTGCGACGCACTTCGGTCGTCTTCCCCGGTGACGACGACGTCCGGCGGCTCGCCCAGCGGCTCGCCGCGGCCGCGGGCAGACGACTCGACGACGCCTGCCCCTATGTCGACGCCCGGTTGCCTGGGGGTGTGCGGCTGCACGCGATCCTGCCGCCGGTCGCCTCTGAGGGCACATGCCTGTCGTTGAGGCTCCCCCCGCGTCGATCCTTCACTCTGGAGGAACTCGTTCCCGGTCAGGGCGCCGCGGCGATCCGCGCGATGATCGTCTCGAGGCTCGCCTTCCTGGTGACGGGGGGCACAGGCACGGGAAAGACAACGCTGTTGTCGGCGATGCTGTCCCTGGCCAGTCCGCGTGAGCGGCTGCTCCTCGTGGAGGACTCCTCCGAGCTCCGTCCGATCCATCCGCACGTCGTGCGCTTGGAGACCAGGCCGTCCAACCTCGAAGGCGCCGGTGGAGTAGGGTTGCGCGATCTCGTCCGGCAGGCGCTCCGCATGCGCCCGGACCGGCTGGTCGTGGGAGAGGTGCGCGGAGCCGAGGTAGTCGATCTGCTCGCCGCCTTGAACACCGGCCACGACGGTGGGTGCGGCACCCTGCACGCGAACAACCCCGCCGACGTGCCCGCCCGGCTGGAGGCGCTGGCCTGCGCCGCGGGGATGACCAGAGAAGCCGTGCACAGCCAGATCGCGGCGGCGCTCGACGCGGTGATCCACGTGGTCCGCGACCCTGGGGGTGGGCGACGCCGCGTCGCGGAGATATGCCTCCTGGAACGCGAGCCGTCCGGCCTCGTCCGGGTGGTCCCAGCGCTGACCTTCCCCGCCCAGGGCGCCCCCCACCCCGGCCCCGCTCTCGCAACCCTCATCACCCGAGCCCCGAACACCCCCCGACCCCCGTAATGATCAAGACCCCACTGCTCCACACTGACCCAGCGCACCCGCACACCTTCGACATGCCGGCATGGGTTCAGCGCACCGCATGGGTCGGCGTGCCCGCACGGGGTCGGCGTGCCCCCATGGTTCGGCGTGCTCGCATGGGTCGGCGTGCCCGCACGGGGTCGGCGTGCCCCCATGGTTCGGCGTGCTCGCATGGGTCGGCGTGCCCGCACGGGGTCGGCGTGCTCGCATGGTTCGGCGTGCTCGCATGGGTCGGCGTGCCCGCACGGGGTCGGCGTGCTCGCATGGTTCGGCGTGCTCGCATGGGTCGGCGTGCTCGCATGGTTCGGCGTGCTCGCATGGTTCGGCGTGCTCGCATGGGTCGGCGTGCTCGCATGGGTCGGCGTGCTCGCATGGTTCGGCGTGCTCGCATGGTTCGGCGTGCTCGCATGGGTCGGCGTGCCCGCATGGGTCGGCGTGCTCGCATGGGTCGGCGTGCCCCCATGGTTCGGCGTGCTCGCACGGGTTCGGCGTGCTCGCATGGGTTCGTGCCTGCGTGGGTCAGCGTGCCGGCATGGGTTCAGCGTGCCCACATGGGTCGACGTGCCGCATGGGTCCAGCGTTCGCTTTGGATTCAACGTGCCCGAATGGAGGTGTGTGGTGCTGGTGGTCGCTGTGCTGCTGGCCGTTACGGCGGTGTCGGCATGGATGAGTCCGGATGTCGCGACCGTGCGGCTACGGGCTCTGATGCGGTCTTCGGATGAGGCGCGGTGGCGGTTCGTCAGCCGTCTCTCGCGCTTCGCCCGCCGCCCGAGCAGCACACGCCAGGCCGCCGCCTGGCGCAAGGCCTCGATCGAACTGTGCCAGGCCGTCGTCGCCGAGCTGGCGACGGGCCGCACACCCGGGGACGCCCTGGCCCGCGCGGTCGCCTGCCTCGACCTCCCGGATCCCGGGCGGCTCGGCCCGGTCGTGGCCATCGCCCGCGACGGCGGAGATGTGGCCACGGCCCTCGAACGAGCCGCCCCCACTCACGGAGGGGAGGGCTTGTTACGGCTCGCCGCCTGCTGGCGGGTCGGCCTCGCCGCAGGCGGAGGTCTGACCGCGCTGGTGGAGCGGGTCGGCTGCTCTCTGAGGGAGGCGGAGGCACATCGTTGCGAGGTGGCGGCCCAACTGGCCGGCCCACGATCAACGGCCCGGTTGCTCGCGGGTCTGCCCGTGCTCGGAATCCTCCTCGCGGCCGGTCTCGGTCTACGCCCCTTGGCGTTCTTGCTCGGCAGCCCAGCGGGGTTCGCCTGCCTCTGTGCCGGTGTGCTTCTGGATCTGGTGGGTGTGTGGTGGACGAATCGGCTGGTGTCACGCGCCCAACAGGTCGGCACCTGACACCCCGGGCCCTGTTGGAGATTCGATGAGCGTCCTGCTCGCCGCGGGCTTCGCGGCACTCTCGGCCTGGCTCTGGCTGACCCCATGGGATCCCGGCGAACGCCTGGCCCGGCTGCGTGCGCGCCGCCTGCCCCCCGCTCAAGAAGCTCGCCGCCGGTCGCCTGCGGTCCGTGAGGCTCTTCCGGCCATGTTGACCGCGCTCGGCGGCCTTGTGCTCATCGGTGGACTGCCAGGTGTGATCTGCGGTGCGGGCATCGGCGTCGTGGTGCTGGTGATCGGGCGTCGCCGCGAGCCCGGTGAGGTACGTCGAAGGCAGGCGCGGATCACAGCCGACCTTCCTTTCGCGGTGGACCTCATGGTGGCCTGCCTACGAGCGGGCCGGCCCGTCAGCGCCGCGGTGCGGGCCGCCGCAGAGGCCATTGGAGGCCCTCTTGGTGAGCGCTTGGCGTGGGTGAACGGACAGCTGCGGCTCGGCGCGCGGCCTGAGGTCGCCTGGTCGGCGCTGGCGGACGACCGGCCGCTCGCCGCCTTGGCGCGTGGCATGACCCGCGCCGCTCTCGGCGGGGCGCCCGTCGCCGACGTGTTGTCGAGGCTCGCCGATGACGCTCGCCAGGACGTCCGGGTCGCGTCATCGGCGGCGGCACGTCGGGTGGGGGTGCAGGCGGTGGCGCCCTTGGGGCTCTGCTTCCTTCCGGCCTTCGTACTCCTGGGGATCATTCCCGTGGTCGCGGGCCTGGCCGGCCAGGTCTTCGGTGGCTGACGGGTCGAGGCGGCCTGCCGATGGATCGAGCGTTGTCCACAGGTTGGGTCGAACATTGTCCACAGGCTCGCGGCCGGGGCTCGAAACCATCCACAGAACGCCGTTCGGCTCGAGATCGGGCACCTCCTCTCAGCCAAGCTGATCTCGCCTGTCAGGGCCGGTGCGGGTCACCCACACGGCCACGATGACGACTCAAGGGGAGGTCCGATGCGCAGGTGGATCCGTCGGTGGGGCGGCCGCGCGCTTGTAGCGGTGCTCAGAGCAAGGGAGACGGTTCTGGGCCGCCGGCTAGGCCAGTGGCAACTACGCATGCGGGCTTCTGCCCGCAGGTTCGCCGGCGTGGCGCGCACGCGGTCGGAGGCGGGCATGTCCACCGCCGAGTACGCGGTGGGCACGATCGCCGCCTGCGCCTTCGCGGGTCTCCTCTTCAAGATCGTGAGTAGCCCTGAGGTACGGAAGATGCTTTCCGATCTGATCAGCAGGGCCCTCAAACTCGCCGGGTGATCTGACGGCTGATCCACCGGCGAGGTGGTTTCCACTGACCTACGGGGCCGAGGCGGGTTCCATTGATCCACGGACCTGTGGGTTCCATCGATCCATGGCGTGATCCACGGGTCGGTGGGTTCCATCGATCTATGGGGTGATCCACGGGTCGGTGGGTTCCACCGATCTATGGGTGATCCACAGGCCTGTGGGTTCCATCGATCCATGGGGCCGAGGTGGAGTCCCACGGGGCGTGAGGTTCGGTGCTCGGCGGCGAGGCTCAGAGGTACGGCGCTTCGCCGCCGCGCGTCCGGCAGGCGGTTCCTGGCGGAGATTGTTCGGATGCGTGTGGTTGAGACATGTGGTTGAGAAATAGGCGCGATCAGGCGCGATCAGATTCAGGCTCGGTCACGGCTGAGACGGCCGTCGCGCTTCCGTCGCTGGCATTGGTGCTGGGAGCCGCGCTGTGGGCCATCTCGGTGGCGGCCGCTCAGCTGGAATGCGTCGACGCCGCCCGGGCGGGGGCCAGAGCGGCCGCCCGAGGGGAGAGCTTGGAGGCGGTTCGGCAGGCAGCCGGTCGTGCCGCCCCGCTCGGTGCGGCCGTCTCGGTCACCAGGGATTCCAAGTTGAGCAGGGTGACGATCTCCGCCTCGATCCGGCCGAGCTGGGCGATCGCGATACCACCGATCCCGGTGGGGGCTTCGGCCACGTCCGCCACTGAGCTGGGCGTGGACGGCTAACGCAAGCTCCGGCGCGTCCCGCCAAGGCGCCCGAAGAGCTGCTGCCGCATTCGGAGCCATGCCATCTCGGCTTCCCCTGTCAGGACCCGAAGGAGGGGGATCGAGATCGTGGGACAGGCGTCGTGGGGAGCCGATCGTGGGCAGGCGTGGTTTGGGGGGCCGGGAGCGTGGGGCGGGCGTGGTTTGGGGGAGCGGGAGCGTGGGGCGGGCACGGTTTGGGTTGTGGCCGTGATGGCGCTGATCTGGTTCATGGCGGTGGCTCTGTTGCTGATGGGTACGGCGCGCATAGCCCGCCATCGTGCCGAGGCGGCCGCCGATCTCAGCGCTCTGGCGGGGGCCACCCAGGCGCTCGCCGCCCCGGAAACGGCATGCCGGCGAGCCCGCGACCTTGCCGCGGCCAACCATGCCTCGATGACGAGATGCGTGGTTCGGGAAGGAGTGGTGGACGTGCGGGTCAAAGTCCGGCTGGTGCTTCCCTGGCTCGGCGAGCGCTCCACCTTCGCCGACTCCCGCGCCGGACCCAGATAGCCGAACGTCTCTCCCCCGGCACCTCACGTCCAGGCGTGCGATGTTCCTTCCCCATCCCCCCGGCCCAGGCGGAGGTGGTGAGGGGAAGTCGGTGTCTTCGGCTCAGACTCGCGGGTCACCGCCGAGAGTTACTTCCAGGTCATGCGGGCCTGGCCCTACCAGGCAGAGCTGGACTGGCTGGTCGAGGCATCAGACGGCTCGCCGGCGGCGTTCTGCCTCGCCTGGCTGGATGAGCGCAACCGCGCCGTCGCGCTCGAGCCGGTGGGCACCGATCCTGGCCATCGCCGTCTCGGCCTGGCGAGCGCCGCGACGCTCGCCGCCCTGCACGCCGCGCGACGGCGTGGCGCCGAATCGGCGTGCGTCTGCGCTCGCGGTGACGACGGCCATCCCTCGGCCCGTGCGACCTACCAGGCTCTGGGGTTCGAGCCTTTCGCCCGCAGCGTGTCGTTCCTCCGCGACCGCTGAGATCGGCCGTACGCAGCAGGGGCGGCGGAGTGGTGTTCGGTGGCTTCTGGGAATGCCGGTGGGTCAAGGGGTGGGGAGGAGGGTGGCCAGGAGGTGGAGGGCTCCTTGTTTGTCCAGGGGTTCGTTGCCGTTGCCGCACTTGGGGGACTGGATGCACGAGGGGCAGCCTCGCTCGCACTCGCAGGAGGCGATGGCCTCGCGTGTGGCCGTGAGCCAGTCGGAGGCGCGGGCGTAGCCGCGTTCAGCGAACCCGGCTCCTCCCTCGTGCCCGTCGTACACGAAGACCGTGAGAAGGCCCGTGTCGGGATGCAGCTCAGTGGAGACGCCGCCGATGTCCCAGCGATCACAGGTGGCGAACAGCGGGAGCAGTCCGATGGAGGCGTGCTCGGCCGCGTGGGCCGCACCCCCGAGGTCGAGGCCTTGGGCGACGAGGGGCGCCACGGCGGCGGCGGGCAGGGTCCACCACACGGCGCGTGTGCGGAGCGTGCGAGGCGGCAGGTCCAGGGGCTCCTCGCCGAGCACCTCGCCCGTCTGCACGCGGCGCTTCAGGAAGGACACGACCTGCCGGGTGACCTCCACGGTCCCGAAGTGCAGCTCACCTGGTCCGAAGGGGTGGGAGCGCAGGGACTCGAGCACGGAGATGTCGGTGACGTCCCTGGCGAACGTGGAGTAGTCGGGCTCCTCGGCGCGGACGAGGGCGACTCCGGCCTCCAGATCGAGCTCCTCCACGAGGTAGGTGTCGCCTTGGTGGATGTGGACGGCGCCGGTGTGGACGGCGGTGTGCGCGGACGGTTCGTCGACGGTGCCGAGCAGCCTTCCGGTGGAGGACTCCACGACCTCGATGGGAGGCCCGCCGGAGCCTCTGATGTCGGCCAGGTTCGCGGCGCGCTCGCGGCGCGTCCAGAACCATCCCTGGGGACGGCGCCGGAGCATGCCCCGCTGGACGAGGTCGTCCAGCACCTCCTCGGAGGAAGGGCCGAAGATCGGCAGGTCGGCTTCGGTCAGCGGGATCTCGGCCGCGGCCGCGCACAGGTGGGGGCCGAGGACGTAGGGATTGTCCGGATCGAGCACGATGGCCTCCACCGGCTGCCCGAAGAGGGCCTGCGGATGGTGGACGAGGTAGGTGTCCAGGGGGTCATCGCGCGCGATCAGCACGGCGAGGGCGTCCTGGCCGTCTCGTCCGGCTCGCCCGGCCTGTTGCCACAGGGAGGCGCGGGTGCCGGGCCATCCCGCGATGAGCACGGAGTCCAGCCCGGACACGTCGATCCCGAGCTCCAGGGCGTTGGTCGTCGCCAGGCCGGTGATCTCGCCCGACCGCAGCGCCTTCTCCAGGGCGCGCCTGTCCTCGGCCAGGTAGCCGGCCCGGTAGGCGGCGACCCGGGCCGGAAGCTCGGGTGAGACCTCCTCCAGGTGGTTCCGGGCGATCAGCGAGATCGTCTCGGCGGCGCGTCGGGACCTGACGAAGACCAGGGTCCGGACGTCGTCGACGACCAGATCGGTCAGCAGGTCGGCGGCTTCGGCCGTCACGGTGCGCCGGACGGGCGCGCCGCCCTCGCCCCGCAGATCCGTCAGAGGCGGCTCCCACAGCGCGAACGTCGTAGAACCCCGGGGAGAGGCGTCCGTGGTCACCTCGGCCATCTCAAGGCCCGTCAGGCGCATCGCTGCGGTGGCGGGGTCGCTGACGGTGGCGGAGACCAGCATGAATACGGGATGAGAGCCGTACTTGGCGCATATCCGGCGAAGGCGCCGCAAGATCTGGGCCACGTGAGAGCCGAAGACCCCCCGGTACCCGTGGCACTCGTCCACGACCACCACCTTCAGCCGCCGCCAGAAGGACGACCACGACGCGTGGTGGGGCAGCATCGACCGGTGGAGCATGTCGGGGTTGGTCAGCACGTAGTTGGCGTGCCTGCGGACCCACTGGCGCTCCTCGGCGGGAGTGTCGCCGTCGTAGGTCGCGGGGCGCACCTGGGCGATCTTGAGGTCCCGCACCGAGCGCAACTGGTCGGCGGCGAGCGCCTTGGTCGGCGTGAGGTAGAGCACCGAGCCCCCGGACAGGATCTCGGAGACGGCCGGCACCAGGTAGGCCAAAGATTTTCCCGAGGCGGTGCCTGTGGCAATGATCACGTTTTGGCCACGATGTACCAGCTCAGCGGCCGTCGCCTGGTGCTCCCAGAGGCCTTCTACGCCCTGATTTCGCAGACGGCTGACAAGGAGCTCGTCGATCCAGGGGGGCCAGGCCGCCTTACCCGCCTGACGTGCGGGAACGTACTCTACGTGGGTGACACGCTCACGTCGCGCGGGCGCGCCGAGCAGGCGAGCGAGGATCGGGCCCGCCCGCCGTGAGGGTGATGTAGTCGGAGTCACTGGTTTCCAGTTTGGCATCTTGGGGGAGAGTCGCCCGGAGTCGTGATTTCGTATAGACACGAAGGCGGGGCGTGGTTGAATGCCGCGCGTCAGGGTATTGCGCGCTGGGACTTGGGGTCCCAGCATGTCAGACCCCTCGTCGTGGACTCGGCAGGCAAGGCGCTGGAGGATCTGTGGATCTGAAGTTGGACCACCACACTGAAGACCGACTCACCATCGTGGAAGTCGAGGGTGAGATCGATGTCTATACCGCGCCGAGGCTGCGTGAGCTGCTGATCGACCTGGTCAACAAGGGCAACTTCCACCTTCTCGTCAACATGGAGAAGGTGGACTTCCTGGATTCCACAGGACTCGGTGTCCTGGTCGGCGGGCTCAAGCGCGTTCGCGCGCACGACGGCTCCCTGGAGCTCGTGTGCACGCAGGAACGCATCCTGAAGATCTTCCGGATCACCGGCCTTACCAAGGTCTTCGGGATTTACGCCTCGGTCGAAGAGGCCAAGGAAGCTCACGGCCGAGACAAGTAGTCATGGCCACCGTCGAGCTTACGTTCACTGCACTTCCGGCTCACGTGCGTACGGCGCGGCTGGTCGCCACGGCCATCGCCCGCCGCACCGGGGTCGCGGAGGCGCTGCTGGACGAAGTACGGCTCGCTGTGGGTGAGGCCTGCTCGCGGGCAGTGGAGGCGCATCGCGTCCACTGCCCCGGCGAGCCGATCCGCATCGAGCTGTGCGACGACTCAGGGCGCTTCGAGGTCACTGTGACCGACTCGGCACCCAGCGACGACCTCGAACAGGCATACAAGGACGAGGACGAGTTGCCGGCCGCCGTCAACGGCACCGCGTTGGCCAGCTTGCTTCCCGCCGACACGCTGATGTCCGGGTTCGGCATCGCCGTCATCGCCGCACTGGCCGATGACGTCGAGGTGTATCCGAGTGCCAAGGGGTTGCGGATCAGGATGAGCTGGCCCGCCGCCACCACCGGTCTGGCCCCCGCCTGAGTCGTCCGTCCGAAGGGCTGCGCGCGGCGGGCACCGGTCACTGACATTCCCGGTCGCTCGCCGTAACGCGGTATCCGCGTACCCGCACTGCGGTCTCCGCGTACCCATGCCGCCGTAGCGCGGCCTCAGCGTTCCCGCACTGCGGTCTCCGCGTACCCGTGCCGCCGTAGCGCGGCCTCAGCGTTCCCGCACTGCGGTCTCCGCGTACCCGTGCCGCCGTAGCGCGGCCTCAGCGTTCCCGCACTGCGGTCTCCGCGTACCCGTGCCGCCGTAGCGCGGCCTCAGCGTTCCCGTACCGCGGTCCCCGCGTCCCTGCGTCGCCGTGTCCCGATGTCGTGCCGCGGTCCCGCGTCCGCTCGCCGTACCGTCGTATCGACGTGTCCGTAATTGCCGTACCGCTTGTCGCCGTCGCGACGCCGTGCGGCTTTTGTCGTTGTGCCGCAGGAACGCGCGGCCGTCATGCCGGCGCGGGGGAATGGACCGCGAAGGGGTGCTCCCGCGGCGAAGGCGGATAGGCCAGGGCGCGGGTTCCGGCCGGGACCGGCAGGTGCCAGAGGGTAGGTTCCGGCAGGCCCCCCGGGGTTTCGGACATAATAATTCGGCAAGGAATGCCCGTCCGTAATACGGACGTCCATCCGTCTGACCTCCGGAAAACCCTGTTGTTGCAGGGCAAAGCCACCCGGCTTACTGGACTCGTCCCTAATTGGCTGGCGGAAGAGGCTTCATATCTGGCCTGTGCCTGCGTAGACTCCCGGCACCGGCCAAGGTTTTGTCCCCGCAGATCGACGTCGCCCTGCGGGAAGGTCTGCGGACGCTACCGGAAGCGGCACTGCCAATCCAGCTCGGATGCGCGCCGCCCCCCGACTGACTTTCGCAGCGCGGTCTGGGCATGGACCTACCCGTCTGGCCGAGGAGGACGGATGTCTAGGCTCTATCTAGCCGCTGACGACGCCGCAGCGGTATCCCTTAGTGGTTCCCATCTCACCATCGTGATCGTGGTGGCCGCGGTGGCGTTGCTCGCGCTCGCCGTCGCAGGTGGACTCGTAAGAGAAGTGCTCGCCGCCGGTCAAGGAACCGAGCGGATGCAGAACATCGCGCGAGCCGTACAGGAAGGCGCTGCCGCGTATCTGACGCGGCAGTTCAGAACGCTCGCCCTCTTTGTCGTGCTCATCCCCTTCCTGCTGTTCCTGCTTCCCGCCGCGTCGACCGGTGTGGCCATCGGCCGCTCGGTCTTCTTCGTGGTGGGTGCGGCATTCTCCGCATTGACCGGATTCATGGGCATGTGGCTGGCCGTGCGGGGCAATGTCCGCGTGGCCGCCGCCGCCCGCGAGTCGGGTGAGAAGCCCGCGATGCGCATCGCATTCCGTACAGGCGGCGTGGCGGGCATGTTCACCGTCGGGCTCGGCCTGCTGGGCGCCGCGATCGTGGTGTTCATCTACAAGGGCGACGCTCCGAGCGTCCTTGAAGGCTTCGGCTTCGGTGCCGCGCTCCTCGCGATGTTCATGCGAGTCGGCGGCGGCATCTTCACCAAGGCGGCCGACGTGGGCGCCGACCTGGTCGGCAAGGTCGAGCAGGGCATCCCCGAGGACGACCCGCGCAACGCCGCCACCATCGCCGACAACGTGGGCGACAACGTCGGCGACTGCGCCGGCATGGCGGCCGACCTGTTCGAGTCGTACGCGGTCATGCTGGTCGCGAGCCTCATCCTGGGCAAGGTCGCCTTCGGCACCGAGGGCCTGGTCTTCCCGCTGATCGTTCCCATGATCGGTGTGCTCACCGCGATCATCGGCATCTTCACCACCGCGCCCCGCGCCGGCGACCGCAACGGCATGGCGGCGATCAACCGCGGGTTCTTCATCTCGGCCGCGATCTCGGCCGTCCTGGTCGCGGTGGCGGCGTTCCTCTACCTGCCCAGCTCCTTCTCCCAGCTCACCGGCGTCAGCGGCGAGATCGCCGGGCTCGGGTCCGACCCGCGGCTGATCGCCATCGGCGCGGTGCTCATCGGCCTGGTCCTGGCCAGCGCGATCCAGGTGCTCACCGGCTACTTCACCGAGACCAACCGGCGCCCGGTCAAGGACATCGTCGAGAGCTCGCTGACCGGTCCCGCCACCGTCATCCTGTCCGGTATCGCCGTCGGCCTGGAGTCGGCGGTGTACTCTGCGCTGCTCATCGGCGGTGCGGTGTACGGGGCGTTCCTGCTGGGCTTCGGCAACGTCACCGTGGCGCTGTTCGCGGTGGCCCTGGCCGGCACCGGCCTCCTCACGACGGTCGGCGTGATCGTGTCCATGGACACCTTCGGCCCGGTCTCCGACAACGCCCAGGGCATCGCGGAGATGTCCGGCGACGTCGAGGGCGAGGGAGCTCGCATCCTGACCTCCCTGGACGCCGTGGGCAACACCACCAAGGCGATCACCAAGGGCATCGCGATCGCGACGGCCGTGCTCGCGGCCACCGCGCTGTTCGGCGCGTTCCGCACGGCGGTCGAAAGCGAGCTGGTCAAGGCGAGCGCCGGGGTGAAGGACGTGCTCGGCTCGTTCAGTTCGTTCAGCCTGAGCGTCGACGCACCGAACGTGCTCGTCGGCCTGATCATCGGCGCCGCGGTCGTGTTCCTGTTCTCCGGGCTCGCGATCAGTGCGGTGGGCCGTGCGGCGGGCCGGGTGGTGTTCGAGGTGCGCGAGCAGTTCCGCACCAAGCCCGGCATCATGGCGGGCACCGAGCTGCCCGACTACGGCCGCGTCGTCGACATCTGCACCCGCGACTCGCTGCGGGAGCTGGCCACGCCGGGTCTGCTCGCCGTCATGACGCCGATCGCGGTCGGCTTCGCCCTCGGGTACGCGCCCCTCGGCGCCTACCTCGCGGGCGCGATCGCGTGCGGCACGCTGATGGCGGTGTTCCTGGCCAACTCCGGTGGCGCCTGGGACAACGCCAAGAAGCTCGTCGAGGACGGCCACCACGGTGGCAAGGGTTCGCCCGCCCACGAGGCGACCATCATCGGTGACACGGTCGGTGACCCGTTCAAGGACACCGCCGGTCCCGCGATCAACCCGCTGATCAAGGTCATGAACCTCGTGGCCCTGCTCATCGCTCCGGCCGTCGTGACCTACGCCGACAACGCCGCTCTGCGCGTCGGCGTCACGGTGGTCGCGGTCGCGATCGTCGTCGGCGCGATCATCGTCTCCAAGCGGCGCTCGACGAGCATCGCTCCGGCGGGCGGCGAGACGGCCGAGAAGGTCGAGACCGAGAAGGTGTCGAGCTGAGCCACCGGCTGAGCCGGTAACGGCAGAACGGCGGCAGAGGTCACAGGAGCCTTTGCCAAGAATGTACGGCTACCGCCCTCGTGGGGCGGTAGCCGTACGCGCGTAATGGGATAGTTGGCGGAGTGAACACGCTCATCGTCCTGAGACATGCCAAGGCGGCGCACGTGCCCGGGCTGGCCGACAGGGAACGCCCTCTCACCGATCGCGGGGAGCGGGACGCCGAGCGGGCCGGAGAGACGCTCAAACGGCTCGGGCTGTCCCCGGAGCTGGTGCTCTGCTCGCCCTCCGCCAGGACCAGGCGGACCGCCGAACTCGCCCTCGCCGGCCTCTCCTCGGAGGCGCCCATCCACTTCGAGAGCGAGATCTACGAGGCGTATCCGGATGAGCTGCTCGAACTCGTCGGCCGGACCGATGGCGAGGTGTCGACGCTGCTGCTGGTGGGGCACAACCCCGGCGTGCACGAGCTGGTCTTGAACCTCACGCTGTCGCACGACGACGACGGCTTCCCGCCGGGCGCGTTCGCGGTGCTCGAGACGGGCCCGTGGGCCGAGCTGGGCCCTGGTGACGGGCGCATCGTCAGCCGCTGGACCCCCAAGCACGGCTGATCACTGCGGCGGCGGGCCGAGGGGGCGTGGCGCCAGGCCGTCCTCAGCGTCCGCGGCCTCCACCTCGTAGCGCGAGATGCCGAGCAGGTAGAGGATCGCGTCCAGATAGGGAACGTTCACGGCCGCGTCGGCCGCCTGCCGCAGGACGGGCTTGGCGTTGAAGGCGATGCCGAGACCCGCGGCCGTGATCATGTCGAGGTCGTTGGCGCCGTCGCCGATGGCCACGGTCTGGCTGATCGGGATGCCGGCCTGCTGGGCGAACCGCTCCAGGGCGCGTGCCTTGCCGGGACGGTCGACGATCTCGCCGAGCACGCGGCCGGTCAGCTTGCCGTCCACCACCTCGAGGGTGTTGGCGGCGGAGTAGTCGATGCCCAGCTCGGAGACCAGCGAGTCGGTGATCTGGGTGAAGCCGCCGCTGACGATGGCGAAGCGGTAGTCGAGCCGCTTGAGGGTGCGCACGAGGGTGCGGGCTCCCGGGGTGAGGACGACCTCCTCGCGGACCCGCTCGAACACCTCCTCCGGGAGCCCTTCGAGCAGGGCGACGCGTTCGCGCAGGGAGGCGGCGAAGTCGAGCTCGCCGCGCATGGCCGCCGTGGTGATCTTCTCGACCTCGTCCACGCAGCCGGCGTGGGCGGCCAGCAGCTCGATCACCTCACCCTGGATGAGGGTGGAGTCGACGTCCATGACGATCAGCCGCTTGGCCCGGCGGTGCAGGCCGGAGCGCTGCACCGCGACGTCGACCTGCTGGAGCACGGCCTCGGCGGTCAGCGCGGTGCGCAGAGCGTCCGGGTCGGCCCCGGAGATGGCGAGCTCGATGCAGGTGATGGGCAGGTGCGCGAGCCGTTCCATGCGGTCGATGTTGGCCCCCGCCGCGGCGATGCGGCCGGCGATGCCGGCCAGGGCGGCCGGCTGGAGGGGGTTGCCGAGCACGGTGACGTGGAGGCGCCCCCGGCGGCGCTTCTCCTTCAGGTCGGTGCCGGTGGTCAGCTCGACCTCCATGCCGAGGTCGTCCGCGACGCGCTCCACGGCGGCCCACATGGCGCCGAGAGTGCCGCCGGTGCCGGTCGGCGGGCCGCCCGCGTAGGCGACGAGGACGCCGAGGATGAGGCGGCCGCGGATGACGACCTGTTCGACATCGGCGACGGTCACGGGAAAGGAGGCCAGCACCGTGAACAACCGGGACGTCACCCCAGGTCGGTCGGGGCCGGTGAGCGTGATCAAAAGCGTGCGCTGCTTCATCGCGCACAACGCTACCGACCGCTCAGAGTGCGCGTGCAAGCGGTTCACCATACGGACGGCGGATGGCCATCTCCCCATGTCTTCATGGGGGTGCCAGATGAGGAGGCATGCCCATGACCCAGGCCATCGCCGATCAGGTCCCTGATGGGAGCGTCGAGAATCCCCTCGCCCGCCCCCGTCCCGGTGCCGAGCAAGGCGTCCTGACCGACGCCCGCGGCCGTTACACCGTGGAACTCGCCAGGACGGCCGCCGACATGCGGGCGGCCCAGCGGCTCCGCTATGAGGTGTTCGCCGAGGAGATGGGCGCCCGCCTGGACTCCCCGATCTCCGGACTGGACGTGGACCGGCTGGACGCCTACTGCGACCACCTGCTGGTGCGCTCCGGCGACACGGTGGTCGGCACGTACCGAATGCTCGCGCCGGGGCGGGCCGACCGGCTCTACTCCGACGGCGAGTTCGACATGTCCGCGCTGGCCGGCGTCCGCGGCGGCATGGTCGAGGTGGGGCGCACGTGCGTCCACCCCGACCACCGTGGCGGCGCGGTGATCGGGCTCATGTGGGCGGGCATCGCGCGGTACATGGTCGCAGGCGGGTACACCTGGCTCGGCGGGTGCTGCTCGATCCCCCTGGACGACGGAGGGATGGCGGCCGCGGGCGTTCTGGACGGGATCGGGCTCGGCCCCGAGCGGTACCGCGTCACGCCGCACACCCCCTGGACCGGCGAGGGCGTGGAGCGTCCCGACAGGTTCGTGATCCCGTCTCTGCTCCGCGGCTACCTGCGGCTGGGGGCGTGGATCTGCGGGCCGCCCGCCCACGATCCGCTGTTCGGCACGGCGGACTTCTTCGTCCTGCTCTCGCTGGCGAACGTCGACACCCGCTACCTCCGGCACTTTCTCGGGGTGACGCAATGAGCGGCTGGCTGCCCGTCGCGCCGTGTACGACCCGCGCGTGCGTCTCCGGTCCCTCCGAGTCCGCCGGGCTACCGCGGCGCGTCTCGCGCCTGCTGGGGGCCGTCGCGGTGGTGCTGGCGGGTCTGCCGTGGGCCCTGGTCGCGCGCAGGCTCGGCGGAGCGCATGGGACCGTCCTGGCGACGGTGTGGTCTCGCGCCTTCCTGCGGGCCCTCGGTGTACGCGTGGAGGTCCGGCAGGGGTTCACCGTGCTGGGCGGCTCGGCGGTGTCGCCGGCGGCGCCGCAGGAGCCGGGCGGCGCGGGCGTGCTGCTGGTCGCCAACCACGTGTCGTGGCTGGATCCGCTCGTGGTGGCGGCGGCGATGCCGTGCCGGGCTCTGGCGAAGAGCGAGATCGCCAGGTGGCCGGTGATCCGCTCCCTGGTGGTGGGATCCGGCGCGATCTTCATCGACAGGGAGCGGCTCTCGACGCTGCCCGGGACCGTGCGCGCGGTCGCGGACGCGCTGCGCGCCGGTCATTCGGTCGTGGCGTTCCCGGAGGGCACCACCTGGTGCGGCCGGGGCGGCGGGCCGTTCCGCCCCGCGGTGTTCCAGGCGGCGATCGACGCGCGTGCCGCGGTCAGGCCGATCGCGCTGCGGTTCCGTGACCGGAACGGGCGTCTCGCGACCGGCCCGTCGTTCGTCGGCGACGACACTCTGCTCGCCTCCCTGGCCAGGGTGGTCTCGGCCAGGGGGCTCGTCGTCGAGGTGACGGTGTTCCCCGTCCTCGCCCACCCGCGGGCGGGCGAGGTGACCCGGCGCGCGCTCGCGGACATCGCGCGGGCCACGGTGTCGGGGGAGCGTCCGCGGCGCAACCACGTCCCCGCCGCCGCGTGAGGCCGACCTGATCCGGTAGCCGATCTGATCTGACGACCGATCTGATCGACCGGCGGTCACGATCGATCAGAGGATCCGATCAGCCGGCGATCTTGGTCTTGACCTTCTTGGTGTAGTACCAGCTGTTGATCCCCAGCCTCTTCAGCTCGTCCCTGCTGAGGTCCTCAGAGCCGGTCGGCCAGTCCCAGCTGTTCACGCCCAGCTTGGCGGTGACGCTGCCCTTGACGCTCTTCTTGAGCTTGACCTGGATGGTGAGCCAGCTGTCCTCGCCCTTCTCCAGGACGTAGGGCGGCCAGCACCAGAAGCCGTCGGGGAAGAAGTCGCACTTGACGCCCTTCGGGCCGTCGTAATAGACGGTGCCGCTCACGCCCTTGGGCAGGACGCCGCCGAGGTAGAAGTCGTCGGCCGTCCACGGACCCTTGTTGAGCCCCTTGATGTGGTAGGTGATCGTCCCGCCACGCTTGATCTTCTTGGTGCCGGTCACGGTGACCGAGAAGGAGGAGTACGGGTCGTCGGTGGTCTTGACGCTGGTCACCGAGTTGGTGACCGCGCCGGAGGCCGGGGCCGCGGCGGACGCCGGAGTGGCGGCGAACAGCAGAGCGGCCGCGAGGGGGGCGGTCACGACGGTGGTCGCGATCTTGCCATAGGGGTGGCGCATGCACGTCTCCGAAGGGGATCGGGGAAAGGAGAGAACGCGCGGTTCCGAATGGGGACACGCGGTTCGCGGGTGGAGCACCCGGACTTTCCCTGTCCGGGAACAGGGAGGCCAAGTCCACAGGTGAACCGCAGCGTTTCTATCATGATCCACTACTTCGCACCCGCTTATATCCCTCTTATCGCGACATTGTTACTAAAAGTGTGTTTGTGGCAAGAGGGGGCGGATATCCGATGCGCGAATGTCCCCGGAAACGACGAAGCGGCCACCGCTCGCGCGATGACCGCTCCCGGCCGGCCGGCCCGCCGCCGCACCCCGAGCCGCCCCGAGGCTCGGGACGGGAGGCGGGGCCCATCCGGCGAAGGTGAGTGCTCACTCACCTCATCAGCGGACGATCCTGGTCTTGAACGTCTTCCACAGCACTTCGTTCTGCAGGTCGAGCCGCTCCAGCTCGTCCTCGTTCGTGATGTCGACGCCGGGCGGGACGTCGATCGAGTAGCTGCCGATCCGCGCGGAGGCGGTGCCATGGGTGCTCCGCTTCAGCCACACCCGGATCTTCAGAGTGGTCGAGCGGCCCGGGTTCAGCGTGTCGAAGATGCAGAACAGGTCGCGGCCCGAGACCTCGCAGAGCGTCGAGGACGCCTTGCCGACCACGCGGATCTTGCTGGCGCCCTTGGGGAGCCGGGCGAAGATGCCGGCGAGGTCGGTCGCGAACTCGCCCTTGTTGGTGCTCTTCAGCGAGTACGTGATCGTGCCGCCGCGGCGCACGAGCCGGTTCCACCGGATGGAGGTGGACAGCGGCGACTGCGGGGCGGCGGCGACGTGGGTGACGCTCGCGGGCGCGGCCGTGGCGGCCGTGGCGTCCGCCGTCGCGGGAACGGCGAGAGAGGCGCCCGCCAGGGACCCGGCCAGGGTGAGGGCGGCAAGTGCGGAGAGGTGCCGGCGCATGGGTGAACTCCCGTGGAAGTGACTCGAATGACGGGATCCAGCATCGAGCAGTCGACTTGGAACGTCCTTGTATGTCACTTTACGTGGATTTGATCCGGCATGATCATGTGAAGGTCGCCGAACTCGTGCCACAGATAGCCCTCGCGCAGCGCCTCCTCGTAGGACCGGGAGAGCAGGTCCTCACCCGCGATCGCGGACAGCATCATCAGGTGGCTGGAACGGGGCTCGTGCAGGCCGGTGATCAGCCCATCGACGGCGCGCACGCCTCCCGTCGGGGTGACGATGTGCGAGGTCCATCCTTCCGCGGCCCGCACCGTGCCCTCGTGGTCGGCCGCCGTCTCCAGCGCCCGCACGACCGTCGTGCCCACCGCGATGACGCGGCCCTCGGCCTGGTTCACCAGGCGGGCCGTCAGGCCGGGGACGGCGAAACGCTCCGGGTAGGGCGGCTCGTCCTTCTCCGGGGAGGCGACACCGGTGTGCAAGGTGATCGGGGCGATGACGATGCCCCGGCTGACCAGCGCGGTGACCAGGGCATGGCTGAACGGCCGCCCGGCGCTCGGCATCTCCGCGCTCCCGGGCCGCACGGCGAAGACGGTCTGGTAGTCCGACAGCGGCCACTCGCGCTCGACGTAGGAGTAGCGGATCGGCGTCCCGTACTCCCGCAGGTAGCCCGGGACGTCGCGGTCGAGGGTCGCCCGCCACAGCCGGGGCGTCTCGCGCTCCAGCAGGCGCAGGGTGGCGCCTCCGGGAAGCGGCAGCCACTCGCCGGGCTCGCCTCCCGCGTACGGCCCCGTCCTGCCCGGCCCGCGGCGGCGCAACTCCACCAGCCACGAGCCGTCGTCGCGCTCGGTGGAGAAGTGGACGGCGAGCCGGTCCAGGGACACGGCCGCGGGCAGCGTCGCCGAGTCGTTGACCACCAGCACGTCGCCCGGAAGCAGGAGGCCCGGCAGGTCGGTGAAGGTGTGGTGGGTGACCGAGCCCGAATCCTTGCCGCTCACCATGAGGCGTACGGCGTCGCGTGCCAGGCCACGTGCCTCGGGTGGTTCGTGCGCCTCGCGCACGCGGGGGAGGTCGAAGGTGATCACCGGATCACCCGGCCGCTGCCGGGGCGCCGCTTCACCAGGTCGACCAGGAACGGTGCCACGGTGGCCGGATCGGCCGCGGCGGCGGCGCCCTCCTCGCCGACGGCGTCCGCCAGCATGCGGGTGCGCATCTCACCGGGATCCACCCACCAGACGGCGATGTCCGGCTCTTCGACCGCGAGCACGCTGGAGAGCTGGTCGAGCGCCGCCTTGGTCAGGCCGTAGCCGCCCCAGCCCTCGTAGGCGCCGACCGCCGCGTCCGACGAGACGTTGATCACGGCGCCCCTGCGCTCGCGCAGCCCGCGCAGCGTGGCCTGGATCAGCGCCAGCGGCGCGACCACGTTGCTCGCCAGGGCGTCCGAGAGCGCGTCCAGCGGGTAGGCCGCGAGCGGCGGGAGCGGGACGGCCCCGAGCGTGCTGGCGTTGTTGACCAGCAGGTCGAGGCCGCCCAGCTCGTGCGCGGCCTCGGCCAGCCGCGCGCGGTGCTCCGGGTCGCGGATGTCGCCGGCCAGCGCCGTGGCGCCCGTCTCCCGCGCGGCCGCCGCGAGGTCGGCGGCGCCCCGGGCGGTGATGATCAGGCGCCAGCCCTCGGCGGCGAGGGCCCGGGCCAGCGCGAGCCCGAGGCCCCGCGACGCTCCGGTGATGAGGGCCGCAGGTGCGGATCCCGGGTCCGTCCGCGGGTGTGTCGTGGATCCCGTGTCTTCTGTCATGGCCCCGACGCTAGGAGCGCGGCCCGGGCCGGGCATCGGGCCTCGGACCGGTCTCCGTACGGGCTCATGGGCCTAGGACCATCGGCCGAACCGCGCCGGTCGCCGGCGCGCTTCCCCAAGATCCGCAGAAAGCCCTGTCGCCCTTCAGAGCGGGTCCCCGAAGGGGGTGGCCCGCCGAAGGCGGGACAGACCACGCGCGAGGCGCGTAAGCTTTTGGTGTCCGAAAGGATCTACCGCCGGGCTGGCGGGATGTGATGCCTGTGGAGACCTTGTAAGACCGGGTGAGGCAACTCCGATCCCGGCAGTCGTCCGCGAAGCAGGAAGGTCCTTGCCGCCAGGTGGGGAATCTCCGGCCTTCAGGCCGGAGAGGAGGTCAAAGTGTGGGCGTGACGACCGAACAGGTCCCCCAGGACGATGCCGCAGGTGGCGGCGGGCGGCGAGCGGCGGGCGGCGCCGTCGCAGGGGGCGGCCGGAGTCATGTGGACCCGGCCATCGACCGCGACGCCGTGCTGCACGCGGTCAGCTCGGCCGTGCTCGCCGTCACCCGGCACCTCTCGGTCCGCGAGGTGCTCCAGGTGATCGTGCGCTCGGCCCGGACGCTGCTCGACGCCCGCTACGCCGCGCTCGGCGTGCCCGACGACGACGGCTCGTTCGCCGAGTTCGTCGCCGAGGGGGTCAGCGACAAGCAGTGGGAGGCCATCGGCCCGCTCCCGCGCCAGCACGGCATGCTGGCCGCGATGCTCAAGGACGCCTCCCCGGTGCGCCTGCCGGACATCCGCGAGGACCCGCGGTTCGAGTGGTGGCCGAGCGCCCATCCGGTGCTCAAGGACTTCATCGGGGTGCCGATCCGTGACCCCGACCAGGTGCTCGGCATCATCTTCCTGTCCAACAAGCGCTCACCGGGCGGGTTCACCGAGCAGGACCAGGAGTTGCTCACGCTCTTCGCCGCGCACGCGGCGATCGCGATCACCAACGCCCGGCTGTACGAGCGGAGTCGCGAGCTGACGCTCGTCGAGGAGCGCAACCGCATGGCACACGAGCTGCACGACGCCGTGACCCAGAAGCTCTTCTCGCTGCGGCTCACGGCCCAGGCGGCGTCCTCCTTGGTCGCGACCGATCCGGGACGGGCCATGGCCGAGATGGACCGGGTCCAGCGGCTGGCGGGGGAGGCGCTCTCCGAGCTCAGGGCCGTGATCGTCGAGCTGCGCCCGGCGGAGCTCGAGCGGCACGGGCTGGCCGAGACGCTCCGCAAGCACGTGGCCGTGCTGGACCGCCTGTACCCGGTGGCGATCTCGTTCGCGTCGTCCCCGCTCTGCGATCTGCGGCCCGAGGTCGAGGTCACCGTGCTGCGCGTGGCCCAGGAGGCCATCCACAACGCGCTCAGGCACGCAAAAGCCTCATCCGTTCAGGTAAGGGTGGAAATCGCTGGATCATGCCTCACGTTGGACGTCAGGGACGACGGGCAGGGTTTCCAGGTCGAGGCGCCCTCCCCCCGCGGGCTGGGGCTGCTCTCGATGAGAGAGCGCGCCGAGGCGGCCGGCGGGTCACTGCTGCTGCGATCCGCACCCGGCGCCGGGACGACCGTCCGGCTGGAGGTCCCGGTATGAGCCGCACGGCGAACGGGTGCGCCGCGCGGGGACCCAAGATGACCCGACCCGCAGTGAGACGGCCGCTGAGGCGTACGGTGACCCGGGCCGTCGCGGGAGGACCGGCATGATCCGGGTGCTGATCGCCGACGATCACCCCATCGTGCGGCAGGGCCTGCGCACCTTCCTCGACCTGCAAGGCGACCTGGAGGTCGTGGGGGAGGCGGCGGACGGCGCCGAGGCCGTGGCCCTGGTCGGGGCACTCTCCCCCGACGTGCTGCTGCTCGATCTGAAGATGCCGGTGCTCGACGGGCTCGGAGCCCTGCGCGAGCTGTCCGGGCAGGGCCTGCGGATGCGGGTGATCGTGCTCACCTCGGTGAGCGATCGGGACGACGTGGCGCCCGCGATGCGGGCGGGGGCGTCCGGCTTCCTCTACAAGGACGTGGACCCCGCCGCGCTCGTACAGGCCGTCCGCTCGGTGCACGGCGGCCAGATCCTGCTGGCGCCCGAGGCGGCCGAGGCCATGCTGTCCGGGCCGTCGTCCTCCGACCAGGCGGCGGTGCCCGCGCCGTTCGCCGTGCTGACCGACCGCGAACGGGAGGTGCTCGCGCTGATCGCCTCGGGAAGGTCCAACAGGGAGATCGCCAGGCACCTCGTCGTGGCGGAGAAGACCGTCAAGACGCACGTCTCCAACGTGCTCATGAAGCTCGGCGTCCAGGATCGCACCCAGGCGGCGCTGTACGCCGTACGCCACGGCCTCGCCTAGGACCGTCCGCCGGGCCGCCCGCCGCATGCCGGCGCCGGCATCGCCGTACCAACTTCTCGCCGCCGCGGCGCCTGTGCCGGGCACCACACGGGGCGGGGTGCGGGGCCGTTCGGTGGGGGGGGTGTCGGTGTCAGGGTCTGGCTTGGGCGTCTCGGGTGTGGTGGGCCTCGACGATCGCGTTGTGGGCCGCCACGCGGGCGCGCCGTACCGCGCGGTCGAGGTCGCGCAGGGCCTGGTTGCGCACGGAGACCTGACCGGAGGTGAGCCCTCGCTCGTCGGCGACGCGCAGCACCGAGGCGAGCCGCGCCGTGAGGGCGGCCACCCGGTGGGCGCGGGCGGGGTAGCCGGGGGCCAGGCCGTCGTCGGCCGTCCTGATCGAGGGCTGTCCCGTGCCGGGGCCCTCGACCGTCAGCAGCGCGTCGGTGGCCGAGCGCATGGCCGTGGTGAGCGCGTGTTCGGCGTCGGCGAGGCCGGGGACGTCCGGCGGCGTGGCGTCGGCCTCCATCACGGTCCAGCGGATGCCGGAATAGGACGATCCGCGGCGGTCGGGCGACGGCACGAGGCCGAGGCACCTGCCAGGGAAGACCGCGGTGGCGGCCTGCCCGGCGTCGACGGCCGCCATGGTGAACGGGGGAGGCCCGGTCAGGCCGAGCGGATCGCCGGCCGCCGGCAGGGAAAGGCGCAGGGCGCTGATGCCCTCGACGCGCAGGTCGGCGAGGAATCCGCGCAGGGGAACCTCGGTCACCTCGCTCGAGACGACCTGTGGTCCCGCCACGCGCTCCAGCCGGTCGACAGCCTCATCTAGGCCGACATGTCCGGCAAGCCAAGCGTTGCCCCATGCGACCAAGGTGGCGGAGATCGGTGAATCGGGGTGCACCGAACCACGATATGCGCTGATGCTGCAATAGGTTTGGTCCGGAGGAACACTGGGCGAGGTGACTTGCCGGGTGAAGCCGGGGCGGTTCCGACGAACGGGGCGATCCGGACGATCATGTCAGGAGGGATTCGGGATGGGTGGTCAGGTGCTTCGGCTCCAGGACGTCGCCGTCCGCAGAGATGGCGCGGCCCTGCTGCGGGGCATCGACTGGACCGTGGAAGAGGACGAGCGCTGGGTCGTCATCGGCCCCAACGGCGCGGGGAAGACGACGTTGCTGCAGGTGGCGGCGGCTCTTCTGTATCCGAGCGAGGGCTCTGTGGAGATCCTCGGCGAGCGGCTCGGCCAGACCGACGTCTTCGACCTGCGTCCACGCATCGGCTTGGCCAGCGCGGCGCTCGCCGAGCGGGTGCCGCCGGAGGAGAAGGTCATCGACCTTGTGCTCACCGCGTCCTACGCCATACTCGGCCGGTGGAACGAGGAGTACGACTCCGGTGACGTGACCCGCGCGGTGGAGCTCATCGACCAGCTCGGCTGCGCTCACTTGATCAGGCGGAAGTTCGGCACGCTCTCGGAGGGCGAGCGCAAGCGCGTGCAGATCGCGCGGGCGCTCATGCCGGACCCCGAGCTCCTGCTGCTGGACGAGCCCGCCGCCGGCCTCGACCTCGGCGGCAGGGAAGACCTGGTGCGCCGCCTGTCGGCGCTGGCGTACGACGCGACGGCCCCGACCATGGTGCTGGTCACCCACCACGTCGAGGAGGTGCCGAGCGGGTTCACCCACGTGCTGCTGCTCCGGCACGGCTCGGTGGTGGCCCAGGGCCCGATCGAGTACGTCATGACCGCGGACAACCTCTCCCGCACGTTCGGCGTTCCGCTGAGCCTGGAGCGCAGCGCGGACGGCCGCTGGTACGCCCGCGCGCTCCCCGGATGATCGTGAATTGGGCGACGCCACGGGCGATTTGTGATTGATACCGATCGCCCGCGTGGTTAACGAACGCGTAAAGCGAAAACCAAATATCATTCCGGCCGGGGCTCATCGGTTTCGTCGGGTCGGAGTTGACTCATGACACAGCTTGTCGTCGCCATGATCGTGGTGGCCATCGCTGGTTTCGCGTTATACCGGACCATTCGCATCGTGCCGCAGGCCCAGGCCTTCATCATCGAGCGGCTTGGGCGCTACCACCGCACCCTGACCCCCGGGCTGAACATCGTCGTGCCGTTCATCGACGGGGTGAAGACGATGGTCGACCTGCGGGAACAGGTCGTCTCCTTCCCTCCGCAGCCGGTGATCACATCCGACAACCTCGTCGTGTCGATCGACACGGTGATCTACTTCCAGGTGACCGACCCCAAGGCCGCGACCTACGAGATCGCCAACTTCCTCACCGGCGTCGAGCAGCTGACCGTCACCACCCTGCGCAACGTCGTAGGCGGCATGGATCTCGAGCGCACGCTGACCTCCCGCGAGGAGATCAACTCCGAGCTTCGCGGGGTGCTCGACGAGGCCACCGGCAAGTGGGGAATCCGGGTCAACCGCGTCGAGCTGAAGGCCATCGACCCGCCCGCCTCCATCCAGGACTCGATGGAAAAGCAGATGCGCGCCGACCGCGACAAGCGCGCCTCCATCCTGTCGGCCGAGGGGCAGAAGCAGTCCGCGATCCTGACGGCGGAGGGCGAGCGCCAGGCCGCCGTCCTGAAGGCCCGCGGTGAGGCGGAGGCCGCCGTGCTGCGCGCCCAGGCCGACGCGGAGGCCCAGGCCATGCGGGCCAAAGGCCAGGCGGACGCGATCTTGATGGTGTTCCGCGCCATCCACGAGGGCAACCCCGACCAGCGGCTGCTCGCCTACCAGTACCTCCAGACGCTTCCCGAGATCGCCAAGGGCGACGCCAACAAGCTCTGGATCGTGCCGTCCGAGATGGGCAGGGCGCTGGAGAGCCTGGGCGGCCTGTTCACCCAGGCCAAGGACGCCCCGCCCGCCCAGGCCGCGCCCCAGCCTGCCCAGGTGCCGGCCCCACCGGTCCAGACGGCGACCCCACCCGCCGAACCGCACCGGCCCGCGGAACCGCACCGGCCCCCTGAGCCGTACCGGCCGGCCGAGCCGACGCAGCCGACGTACTGAGCCCACCGGCGCACACCCCCGGGGGGCGGGCGATGAGCCCCTTGCGCCCGGTGGGTACGGTGGCCGCCTAACATCGGGCGGAGCCGTACGAAAGGTTGGGTCTTGACACCGTGGGAGGCGGTCGCGGTCCTCGCGGCCGGGGTGGCCGCAGGAGGCATCAACGCCGTCGTCGGCTCGGGTTCGCTGATCACCTTTCCGACGTTGCTGGCACTGGGATACCCGCCGATCGTCGCGAACGTGTCCAACAACGTCGGGCTGGTCGCGGGCGGCGTGGCCGGCGTGCTGGGTTACCGCGCCGAGCTCAGCGGCCAGCGCGCGCGGTTGATGCGGCTCGGCATCGGTTCGGTGCTCGGCTCCCTCGTGGGCGGCCTGCTGCTGCTCTGGCTGCCCGCCGAGGCCTTCCAGGTGATCGTCCCCGTGCTGATCGCGCTCGCCTGCGTGATGGTCGTCGCCCAGCCCAAGGTGAACGCCTGGCTGTCCGCGCGGCAGAGCGTTCCGCACCCGCACGGCGGACCGTGGCTGTGGCTGGGCGTGTGCGCCGCCGGGGTCTATGGCGGCTACTTCGGCGCCGCGCAGGGCGTGGTGCTGATCGGGCTGCTCGGCATCTTTTTCGACGACCACCTGCAGCGGATCAACGCGGCGAAGAACATGCTGTCGCTCCTGGTCAACTCCACGGCGGCCGTCCTGTTCGCGCTGATCGCGCCGGTCGACTGGTGGGTCGTGCTGCTGATCTCGGTGGGCTCCATGGCGGGCGGCTTCCTCGGCGCGCGGGTCGGCCGCCGGCTGCCGGCCCGGGTGCTGCGCGGCCTGGTCGTATGCGTCGGAATCGTGGCGATTATCAAACTGGTGTACGGGTAATCGCCTGGATAAGTGGGTATTTACCAGGGCATGAAGGGTGACCGGGTCGAGATCGTCATAGACGCAGGCGGCACTCCCCGCACGTACGAGGTCGTGGCGACGAAGGCCGGCCGCCGCGTCGACGTCGCGACCCGCAGAGGGCTCGTCGAGGTCAGCGAGGTGACCAGGACCGGCACCCCGGTGCGCACCGCGCGTTTCATGGCGAGCCGCATCCTGGCCCTCGTGGAGTACCCGGCCGCCGACCAGGCGGAGGACTGACCTCTCGCCGGCGTCAGGCCTGGCGCGGCCGCACCTGGACGACCCCGTCGCCGCGGACGTTGACCTCGAACGCGGGCTGCGGCGCGGTCGCCGGGCCGTGGACCACCGCCCCGTCGTCCAGGCGGAACGTGCTGCCGTGCCAGGGGCACACGACGCAGGCCTCGTCGTCCTCCAGGACGAGCCGTCCCTGGTGCAGCGGCCCGGCCAGGTGCGAGCAGCGGTCGGCGAGGACCTTCACGTGCGTCCCGTGGCGCAGGACGAACAGGTGGATGTAGCCGAGGCGGCGGGACACCGGACGGCCGTCGGGCAGGTCCCACAGCCGGCACAGGTCGTGCCAGCCGAGCGGCACCAGGTGGGTGGTCGGCTCGGCGTGCGTCGGCCCGGCAGCCATGCGGTAGGCGAGATGCCCGCCGAGGTACCCGCCCACGCTCGCCGCGCCCAGGCCGGCGAACGCGAGCGCCCGCCCGGCGCGGTGCCTGCCGGACAGCCGGAGCATGAGGGAGCCGGAGTACAGCCCGAGCGCCGTCAGGTTGACCAGCGCGTGGACGAACCCGACGCGCTGCTGCTCAAGGTGCAGCACCGACCAGTCGGTCATCCCGGCGGCGGCGGTCGGGATGGCCATGGCGATGCCGGTGGCGAGCACGGCCTGCGAGGCGCGGGGGTCGACGTCGATGGCGTCCAGCACCGCCGTGGCCGTCCAGCAGCCGAGGCTCACGGTCGCCAGCGGGGGATGGAGAGGATGGCCGGTCGGCACGCCGTGCAGCAGGTCCCTGAGCGGGCTGCCGAGCGGCAGCCTGCGGCGGATGGTCTTCGCCAGCGGGAGGACGACGCGGTCGATGGTCCGTATGTGCTCGATGCGATCGGTGAGCCCCACCGGCAGCGACATGCGTCCAAGGCCCAGGGACTGCCGGAGCGTGCGACGTCGCGAGTTGATGGACTTCGAAGTTTCCTCCACTTTCGCCCCCTCTCGCCCTAAGGGACCTACCCCCCAGAGCCATGGAGAACACCGCGAAGGCGGCTACGCGCGGCTCCGAGCCAGGTGGCCGCGGGCCACCGACAGCTCGATGATCTCGGTGGCATAGTCGCCCAGAGCCGGCGAACCCTCCCGGATGATCTCGACTTTCTCCATCACCTGATCGGCCGTGACCCCGTGGCGCACCCAGCTGCCGCCCTCGTTGTGGTGGTTGGCCATCATGGGGGCGAGCCGGTCGAGCGCCTTGGCGAACCTGGCCTCGGGCGTCTTGCGCGCCTCGAACTCCTCCCACAGGGCGCGCAGGGCGAGGGTCTGGTCCTCGGGGAGCAGCCCGAAGATGCGGTCGGCCGCGGCCCGCTCGGCCTTCTCCTGCACCTCGACCGCCGTCAGGTCGTAGATGAAGGTGTCGCCCGCGTCGATCTCGACGATGTCGTGCACGAGGAGCATGGCCGTGACACGGTCGAGGTCGGTGCCGGGCGGCGCGTGCTCGCCGAGGACCATGGCCAGCATGCCGAGGTACCACGAATGCTCGGCGTCGTTCTCCCTGCGAGAGCCGTCCATCAACATGTTGCGGCGGAGTACCCGCTTCAATTTGTCGATTTCCACGGCGAAACCGACCTGGGCCAGCAGACGTTCCTTATCGGGCACGGTGGTCACGCCGCACAGCCTATTACCACGAGCGCCCCGATTCCGCCCAGGCCCGTGCGGCGCGGCGTCCGCTCAGGCGGGGGACAACGTGACGGGCACGCCGTTGAACACCGCGTTCCCCGAGAGCGGGTCGATGATCGACTCGTCGGTCAGCGTGTTGGCGCTCACCCCGGGATGCTTGGCCGCGACGAGTTGCGAGGTGCCCGCGTGACCCCAGCCGTGCGGCAGGCTCACCACCCCCCGCATGATCGTGTCGGTCGGTTCGAGCCGTACGGTCAGCTCGCCCGCCGCCGACCGGACCACCGCCTGCTCGGCGAGCCCCAGTTCGGCGGCGTCCTCGGGGTTGATCTGGAGGGTGCAGCGGTTGCTGCCACCGACCAGGGGGGCCACGTTGTGCATCCAGCTGTTGTTGGAACGCAGGTGGCGCCGCCCGATGAGCACGAAACCCTCCGCCTGCCTGCCGAGCGCCTCGCGGAGCCGCGCGACGTCGGTGACGATCGCCTCGGGGGCCAGTTCGACGGCGCCGGAGGCCGTGGCGAGGTTGCCGGGGAGGCGGGGCCGGAGCGGGCCGAGGTCGATGCCGTGCGGGCTCCGCAGCAGCCGTGCCAGCGACAGGCCGTCCCCGCCTTCCCCGCCGTTCTCGTAGGGCTCACGCCCGCCCCAGTCGCCGTACGGGCCGAGGCGCAGCATCGCGTCCAGCCGCAGCTCGGCTCCGTTGCCTCCGGTGAGCATCGCGCGCAGCTCGGCCGGGTCGCGTCCCTCGACCGGCGAGCCGGGGGTGTCGGCGGCCTTGCGGAGCATCTGGTCGAGGATCATCTCGTCCAGCAGCGCCGGATCGGCGCCCGCGCCCTGGCCCGAGGCGATCATGGTGAGCCTGGCGAGGATCTCCGCCTCCAAGGGCCGTCCCGGCTCCAGGGGAAGCACCGGCGGGGAGTACCGCGTGTAGTCGCGCACCGCGAGGCCGAGAAGCGCGAAGTCGTAGTGCCCCGCCTGCATGACCCGGGGCGGCGGCAGGATGACGTGCGCGTGCCGCGTCGTCTCGTTGAGGTAGGGATCGACGCAGACCATGAAGTCCAGGGCGGCGAAGGCCCGGTCGAGCCGCGCGCCGTTGGGCGCGGACAGCACGGGGTTGCCCGCGACGGTGACCAGCGCCCTGATCGCGCCCTCGCCGGGCGTCTCGATCTCGTCGGCCAGCGTCGCCACCGGCAGCTCGCCGTTCGCCTCGGGAAGCTCGCGCACGCGGCTGTGCCAGCGCCCGGTGGCGTACGGCTTGCGCCGGCGCGGGCCCTCGGTCGCGGGGTGGGGGAACATCGCGCCCCCGGGCCGGTCGAGGTTGCCGGTCAGCACGTTGGCCACGTCGACCAGCCACTGGGCGAGCGTGCCGAACTCGACCGTGCAGGTGCCGATGCGCCCGTACACGGCGGCGGCGGGGGCGGCGGCCAGCTCGCGCGCCAGCCGGACGATCAGCTCGGACGGCACGCCGCACGCCGCGGCGCACGCCTCGGGGGTGAAGTCGGCGAGCGCAGCCTCCACCTCGGCGAGCCCGCGCACCGGGACACGGACGTCGGTGAGCTTCTCGGCGAACAGCGTGTGGACGATGCCCGCCAGCAGGAAGGCGTCGGTGCCCGGGCGGACGAAGACGTGCTCGTCGGCCAGCGCGGCGGTGCGCGTGCGGCGCGGGTCGACGACCACGAGCTTGCCGCCGCGCCGGCGCAGCGCCTTCAGCCGCCCGGGGAAGTCGGGCGCTGTGCACAGCGAGCCGTTGGACTCCAGCGGGTTGGCGCCGAGCATGAGCAGGTAGCCGGTGCGATCGAGATCGGGCACCGGGATCGTCAGCGGATGGCCGAACATCAGGCCGGCCGCCACGTGCTTGGGCATCTGGTCGGCGGTGCTCGCCGAGTAGACCTGCCGCGTGCCCATGGCGCGGATCAGCGGAGCCGCGTACAGCGCTCCCGCCATCGTGTGCGCGCTCGGGTTGCCCAGGTAGACGGCGCGCGCCGGGCCGGGCACGGCGGCCAGGCCGCGCTCGACGGCCTCGAACGCCTCCTGCCAGCTCGCCTCGCGCCACTCGCCGCCCTCGCGGATCAGCGGCCGGGTGAGCCGGTCGGGGTCCTCGTCGAGCCGGCCGAGGCTCGCGCCCTTCGGGCAGATGAAGCCCTTGCTGAACGGGTCGGCGTCGTCACCCCGGACTCCCGCCACCCGGCCGTCCTCGTCCAGTGTGATCGTGAGACCGCACACGGCCTCGCACAAGGGACAGGTTCGATGCGCCGTACGCACGTTGAGCCTCCTGAGTTCGGGGGACGAACTCATCTTTACCGCTCGCCGGCGTCACAGGGAAGGGATGGGACGAAACGGCCGTTGTTGACTCCCTATGACTGCTGGGTACGGGGGTCAGGCGCTCAGGGAGAGGCAATCGGGGCAGGTGCCCCAATAGATCACGTCGGCCTCGTCGACATGGAAGCCGGCGGCGTTCACGGGATCGAGGCATGGAGCCTCTCCGGTGGCGCAGTCGACGTCGGTGACGGCGCCGCACTTGCGGCAGACGAGGTGGTGATGGTTGTCGCCCACTCTCGCCTCGTAGCGCGCGGGGCTGCCCATGGGCTCGATCTTGTGGAGGATCCCGGCCCCGTACAGCGCGTGAAGTCCGTCGTAGATCGCCTGTAGGGACACGTGGCCGACTCGCTCTCGCACACCCTTGTGGATGGCGTCCACATCAAGGTGGTCGCCCTCCCGCACGGTGTGCAAGATCGCGATCCGGGCCGCGGTCACGCGAAGCCCGGCATCATGAAGCCGCTCGACATCCCCCACGACCTGCACATTAGGCGGTAAACCTGAATCATTCAAGTAAAGGAACCTCCCTGGTCTGGCGATTTTCGATCGTCCGGTGGTGGCAGTGTCCATATCTGGGTGGAAGATGGCATGCTCTTGGAGCGATGAGAACCCAGTCCGTTACCCCCGTCCTGCCCGGATTGCCGGAGATCTCCCCTGCCATTGCCCGCGCCCGGCGCGCCGCCGTGATGCTCCTCACAGCGTCGATCGCGGCCGTGCCGGTGATGGCGTGCTCGGCGGCGGAGTCGTCCTCCCCGGCAGGGAAGGGCGCCGGATCCGCCTCCGCCAAGCCCGACCAGGCGCCGGGCGAGGAGAACTCCGCATCCCAGCGCAAGCCGTTCACGATCTCCTTCGGCGGTGACGTGCACTTCGAAGGCGTGCTCAGGAACCGCCTCGCCACGCCGCTCACCGCCCTTGGCCCGATCTCCTCGGTGCTGCGGCGCGCCGACCTGTCGATGGTCAACCTCGAGACCGCCATCACCCAGGGCGGCACCCCCGCGCCCGGCAAGCAGTTCACCTTCCGGGCGCCCGCGACCGCGCTCACCGCCCTCAAGGCGGCGGGAGTGGACGTGGCGTCCATGGCCAACAACCACGGCATGGACTACATGGAGAGCGGGCTCCGCGACTCCCTGGCGGCGATCCGCCGGTCGAAGTTCCCCGTGGTCGGCATCGGGAAGAACGCCGCCGAGGCCTACAAGCCGTTCCGCAAGACCGTCAACGGCAACCGGGTGGCCATCATCGGCGCGACCCAGGTGCTGGACGAGCAGTTCATCCAGGCGTGGACGGCCACCGCCACCAAGGGCGGCCTCGCCTCGGCCAAGAACGAGCAGCGGCTCATCCAGGCCGTCCGCCAGGCGCGCAAGACGTCCGACACCGTCATCGTCCATCTCCACTGGGGCACCGAGCTGCAGAAGTGCCCGAAT
This sequence comes from Sphaerisporangium perillae, assembly GCF_023276435.1. Classification (GTDB taxonomy): domain Bacteria; phylum Actinomycetota; class Actinomycetes; order Streptosporangiales; family Streptosporangiaceae; genus Sphaerisporangium; species Sphaerisporangium perillae. Next base: position 72,600 of record NZ_JALLPO010000021.1, on the reverse strand, counting down.
CCGGCGCAGCTGTCCCTGGCTCCGAAGCTGATCGCGGCCGGTGCCGACGTGATCGTGGGCGGCCACGCGCACATCCTGCTCGGCAGCGGATATCTGCGCGGGCGCTACGTCAACTACGGCATGGGCAACTTCGTCTTCTACAACTCCGGCCCGCAGACCGGCGCCACCGGCGTGCTCACGCTGACCATCAACGGCCGCAAGGTGCTGAAGGACCAGTGGACTCCGGCGCGCATCAACGGGGGCGTCCCGATCCCGCTCACCGGCGCCGCGAGGACGCAGGCGGTGGCGAGCTGGAAGTCCCTGCGGAGCTGCGCGGGGCTGCGCGCCCAGCCGTGACCTTCCTCCCGGCTCCCGGCCGCCCTATATTTGGACAGATTGTCCAATAGCCTTCCAGGGTATGGAGTGGGCGTATGCGGTTCATCGACGCGGGCGAGGCACGGCTGGCGCTGTACGAGCAGGGCGACGCGGCGAAGCCCGCGCTGGTGCTGCTCCACGGATACCCCGACACCCACCGCGTCTGGGACGAGGTCGCCGGCCTGCTGGAGCCCGGCTTCCGCGTGATCCGGTACGACACGAGGGGGGCGGGGCTCTCGTCGGCCCCGCGCGGCGTCCAGGCCTACGCTCTGGACCGCCTGGTGGACGACCTCCTGGCCGTGCTGGACGCCATCGGCGCGGACCAGGTGCACCTCGCCGGGCATGACTGGGGCTCCATCGTCGGCTGGGAGGCCGTGCGGCGGCACCCCGGGAGGTTCGCCTCCTTCACCTCCCTCGGCGGCCCCGGCCTCGACCAGTGGGTCCACTTCGTCAGGAACGCCGGCAGGCGAGAGGTCGCCGGGCAGGCGCTGCGCTCCTGGTACATGGCCGCGTTCCAGGCGCCGGCGCTGCCGGAGCTGGCCTGGCGCACGGTGATGCCGCGCATGCTCGCCCGCGCCATGCGCCTGTCGGAGGGCATCGAGCCGCGGGACGGACACCCGGCCGGCACGCTGTCCCAGGACGGGGTCAACGGCGTCAACCTCTACCGGGCCAACATGTTCACCGCGCGCGACGTCGCGCATGAGCCGTACGTCCAGGTGCCGGTGCAGCTCATCGAGGCCACGAAGGACGTGTTCGTCTCCGCGCACCTGCTCGCGTCCCTGCACCGGTGGGCGCCGCGCATGTGGCACCGGACGATCCCCGCCGGCCACTGGGCGCAGCGCGGGCGTCCCGGCACGGTCGCCCGCATGATCGGCGAGTTCGCCCGCCACATCGGGGACGGCGCCGCCCCCTCCCGCGAGCTCCGGCGCGCGCGGGTGGCCGGGGAGCCGCAGGACGGCGGGCCGGCCGGGGGCAAGGCGTACGCGGAGCACCTGGTGGTGGTGACCGGCGCGGGAAGCGGCATCGGCCGCGCCACCGCCCGGGCCTTCGCCGCCCACGGCGCCGAGGTGATCTGCGCGGACATCGACCTCGACGCCGCCCGCCGCACCGCCGAGGAGATCGCCGGGCACGGCCGTACCGCGCACGCCCGCCGGGTCGACGTCTCCGACGCGGAGGAGATGGAGCGGTTCGCCTCGGCCGTACGGGATGAGCACGGCACCCCGGACATCGTGGTCAACAACGCGGGCATCGCCGTCACCGGGCCCTTCCTCGACCACGAGGTGGCCGACTGGCAGCGCACCATCGACGTCAACCTGTGGGGCGTCATCCACGGGTGCAGGCTGTTCGGCCGGCAGATGGTCGAGCGCGGCGAGGGCGGGCACATCGTCAACATCGCCTCGCTCGCCGCCTTCGCCCCGTCCCGGCTGCTACCGGCCTACTCGACGTCCAAGGCGGCGGTGAAGATGCTCAGCGACTGCCTGCGGGCCGAGCTCGCAGGGGAGGGCATCGGCGTGAGCGCGATCTGCCCCGGGTTCGTCTCCACGGCGATCGCGAGCAACGCGACCTACCGAGGGGGAGACCGGGCGCTCAGCGAGCGGGCGCTGCGGCGGCGCGGATACCCGCCGGAGCGCGTCGCCGCCCACATCCTGCGCGCCGTCCACCACAAGACCGCCGTCGTCCCGGTGAACGCCGAAGGCAAGATCGGGTACGCGCTGTCGCGCATCTCGCCGGGATTGCTGCGGGGAATCGCCCGTTTTACAAATTCCGATATGGAACGTCTGGCCGGGAAGGAGTGACCGCCGGGCAAAGAAAAGGGCAAGATGAATCGTGTGCCCGGCCTGCCCACTGACCATTACCCCGACGACGACCAGATACCGCTGCGCCGCAAACCGTCGCAACGCCGCAGTGCCCGCCGCGTCGAGCGCATGCTCGACGCCTGCGCCGAACTGCTCGACGAAATCGGCTACGAGGCGCTGTCGACCACCCGCATCGCGGAACGGGCCGATGTCGCCATCGGCTCGGTCTACCAGTTCTTCCCCGACAAGAGGGCGATCACCCAGGCGCTGACCCAGCGCAATGTGGAGCTGTTCATCGCCCGGGTCGGCAGGCGGTTCATGACCGAGGACTACTCCGGCTGGTGGCACGCGGTCGACGCCATCATCGACGAGTACGTCGACATGCACAGGACCGTTCCAGGGTTCCGGTCGCTGCGATTCGGCGACGCGGTCGACCTCAACCTGCTCGACTCGGTGTCGGAGAACAACACGGTGATCGCCGGTCGGCTCCGCGGCCTCCTGCTGGAGGAGTTCGGCATGGCCGACAGCGAGGAGCTCGACCTCAGCCTCACCGTCGCCGTCGAGGCCGGGGGCGCGGTGCTCGCGCTGGCCTTCCGGCGCGACCCCATGGGCTGGCCGCCGCTGGTCGACGAGGCCAAGCGGCTGATCCGCGAGTACCTCTCCAGCCAGCTGCGGTCCCAGGGGGCCGACCTGCTCCGGTCGCGCGAAGGCGCCCGTCCCGGGCTCGCCGGCTCCCCGGAGGGGCCGGAGGGGCCGGAGGGGCCGGAGGCCGACGGGTCGACCGCCTGACGCCGATGGGTCGACGGCCTGACGGCTCGCGGGCGCGGCCACTCCCCGGCGGGCGGGCTTTGGGAGGGGGTTACTCCTCCGCGGGCGGGATCTCGAGAGCCGGCTCCTGCTCAGGAAGCGTGCCGCCGATCTCAGATGGCTCCGACCCGGCCTGGGGAGGCAGTGGCCGCACCATCATGTCGGGCGAGGCGGGAACGGAACGGTCGCCGGACGAGCCTGAGGAGCCGGACGAGGAGGTGCCTGAGCCGGTGCCACCCCCCTCGGCCTCGCACTGGGTGGAGACCCGCCGCACCGTCTTGCGAGCCGCCTGGACCTCCGCGCGCAATCGGATCAGTTCCAGGCGTTGCTGGTCGGCCGTCTCGAGCCGGGCGGTGGCGTAGCCGAGCGTCCCGGGGACGACGGCGGCGAGCACTGCCGCGCAGACGAGGGTGAAGGTGGTCTGCCAGGACATGTCCATCGCAGCTCCTTCGAAGGACGTGGGTGACCTTCCAGGCGATGCGAATATGCCCTCTCGTCTCGGGAGACACACGGAGTGTAGTCAAACATGTGCAAATTAGGACCGAAGTAATGCCTGCCGTTGTCCGCACACGGTCGAGCGGTGCTCGGTAACCTCGTCTTGTGGCACATGTGACACGTGAGCAGCTTGATCGACTACTCGAACAGGTACTCCTCAATGACGATCACGGGGCTCTCGCGGGGAGGCTCGACGATCTGGCACGCGGTTACGCGTCCGGAGAGGTGTCCCGTGCCGCGATCCTCGTGCTCGCCGCGGAGGAGTGGCGGCAGGCCGGGCAGCCGGCGCGAGCCCTCGAATGCTTCCAGCGGGCGCTGGACGACGGCGGCGAGGTGAGCGTCGACCCGCGGGCCGGCATCGCCGACACCCTCTTCGAACTCGACCGTCCCGCCGAGGCCCGAGAGCTCGTCGACTGCATCAAGGCCGACGGGGGGGTGGACCCCAGCACGGCGCTGCACGTCGCCGAGACCCTGCTGGCGTACGGCGATCTCGGCGCGGCCCACGAATGGGCGACCGAAGGCATCCGCGCGGGGGAGGGCGGCGGCGGCATCCGCGACGCGCTGCTGCGCACGCGCTACCGCATCCGCGTCGACCTCGGCCTCCCGGAGGACGATCTCGACGCGCTCCTCGACGTCTCCTGCTGACCCGAGGGGTGCGCCGGCCGACGTGAAAGACCGCGCGGGCCGTGACCCCCAAGCGTCACGACCCGCGCGGTGCCGGTGGCCGCCCTCACGGGCGGACGGTGTCCTCGGCCGGCGTCGAGGCCGCCGGCCTTTCAGTGGGCCGTCCGGCCGGTGAGCGGTCTGCTCAGCGGACGTGGAGACCGGTGAGGGCCGTGTCGACCGAGGGCAGCTTCGCCAGCTCGGCGCCCGCGGCGTCCGTGCCGGGATCCTGAACGGGGGCGCCGACGGCCGGCGGCACGACGGGCAGGACCGGAAGGCCCGTGCCCGCCCCCACCGCCGGCGCGCCCGGGTCGCCCGAGACGGCGGTGCCGGATGTGGCAGGGGCGTCGGGTACATCGGAGGAGCCGATGGCGCGCCGCTGCGCGGGACGCCCCTCGTACTGCAGGACACCCGGGACGGAGTGCCCGCGGGCGACCCGGTAGAGGAGCTCGCCCTTCAGCAGGTGCGGAAGGCCCGTGCTGCGCACGATGGCCGGAAGGTCGGTCAGGCCGATCACGGCGGCGGTGCCGGAGAGCAGCCCCGAGGAGCGCCCGATGTGCTCGAAGCCGATGAGCAGGTCGCCCCTGCCGTTGCCGGCGCCGCGGTTCGCCACGTGCGGCACGGTGAGGCCGCCCAGCCCGTCACAGGCCTCGGGCGCAGTGCCGGGCGCCTGGAGCGCGGTCAGGGGGCCCTCCCCGCAGGGCACCGCGGCGGAGGCGCTTCCCGCCCCCAGCCAGCTCGCGCCCGCCGCGACGACGGCCACCGCGAGGATCCCCCGGATATTGAGTGAACTACGCATGAAGACTCCCTGACTACCTTTCGTGCTTGGACGAGCACTGAAGGTAGCCAGGGAGCCGTCCCCCGCAGCGGGTCGTTGACCCAAAGCTGGCGAAGTCCTTACCGGCCCGCCTCGACGGTCAGGGTGTCTCCGGCGGCGTCCAGATCGACGACGACCTCGTCGCCGTCGTGGATCTCGCCCCCCAGCAGGCTCTTGGCCAGCTTGTCGCCGATCGCCGACTGGACGAGCCGGCGCAGCGGCCGGGCGCCGTACAGCGGGTCGTACCCGGTCAGCGCCAGCCAGTCGCGCGCCGCCGGCGTCACGGTCAGCGTCAGCATCCGGTCGGACAGGCGCTGTGCCAGCCTCGCGACCTGCAGGTCCACGATCTGCGACAGCTCCTCGGAGCCGAGCGCGTCGAACAGGATCACATCGTCGAGCCGGTTCAGGAACTCCGGCTTGAACGAGCTCCGGACCGCCTGCATGACCTTGTCCCGCTTGGCGGTGCCGTCCAGCGCCGGGTCCACCAGGTACTGCGAGCCGATATTGGAGGTCAGGATCAGGATCGTGTTGCGGAAGTCGACCGTGCGGCCCTGCCCGTCGGTGAGGCGGCCGTCGTCGAGCACCTGGAGCAGGATGTCGAAGACCTCGGGGTGGGCCTTCTCGATCTCGTCCAGCAGCACCACGGTGTACGGCCGGCGCCGCACCGCCTCGGTGAGCTGCCCGCCCTCCTCGTAGCCGACGTAACCGGGAGGAGCGCCGACCAGGCGGGCGACGCTGTGCTTCTCGCCGTACTCGCTCATGTCGATGCGGGTCATGGCGCGCTCGTCGTCGAAGAGGAACTCCGCGAGCGCCTTGGCCAGCTCGGTCTTGCCGACCCCCGTCGGGCCGAGGAACAGGAACGAGCCGGTCGGCCGGTCGGGATCGGCCACTCCGGCGCGGGCCCGCCGCACCGCGTCCGACACCGCCTGCACGGCCTCGCGCTGCCCGACGAGCCTGCGCCCGAGCTCGTCCTCCATGCGCAGCAGCTTGGCGGTCTCGCCCTCGAGCAGGCGCCCGGCGGGGATGCCGGTCCACGAGGAGATCACCTGGGCGATGTCGTCGGCGCCGACCTCCTCCTTGACCATCGGGTCCTCGGGCTGCGCCTGGGCGCTGGCCTCCTCGACCTCCTTCTCAAGGCGCGGCACGTCGCCGTACATCAGCCGGGACGCCGCCTCGAAGTCGCCGTCGCGCTGGGCGCGCTCGGCCGCCGAGCGGGCCTCGTCGAGCTGCTTCTTCAGCTCGCCGACCCGGTTGAGCCCGGCCTTCTCCTTCTGCCAGCGCACGACCAGGGCGTCCAGCTCCTCCTGGCGGTCGCCCAGCTCCTTGTGCAGCTTGTCCAGACGCTGGATGCTCGCCTCGTCGGTCTCCTTGGCGAGGGCCAGCTCCTCCATCTTGAGGCGGTCGACGGCCCGCTGCAGCTCGTCGATCTCCACCGGGCGCGAGTCGATCTCCATACGGAGCCGGCTGGCGGCCTCGTCGACCAGGTCGATCGCCTTGTCGGGCAGGAACCGCGCGGTGATGTACCGGTCGGAGAGAGTGGCCGCGGCGACCAGGGCGCTGTCGGAGATCTGCACCTTGTGGTGGGCCTCGTAGCGGCCCTTGAGGCCGCGCAGGATCGCGATGGTGTCCTCGACCGAGGGCTCGCCCACGAAGATCTGCTGGAACCGCCGCTCCAGCGCCGGGTCCTTCTCGATGCGCTCGCGGTACTCGTCAAGGGTGGTCGCGCCGATCATGCGCAGCTCGCCCCTGGCCAGCATGGGCTTGAGCATGTTCCCGGCGTCCATCGCGCCCTCGGCCGCGCCCGCGCCGACCATCGTGTGCAGCTCGTCGATGAACGTGACGACCTGGCCGTCGCTCTCCTTGATCTCGGTGAGCACGGCCTTCAGCCGCTCCTCGAACTCGCCGCGGAACTTGGCTCCCGCCACCATCGCGCCAAGGTCGAGCGAGACCAGGCGCTTGCCGCGCAGGCTCTCGGGGACGTCGCCGGCCACGATGCGCTGCGCCAGCCCGTCCACCACGGCGGTCTTGCCGACGCCGGGCTCGCCGATCAGCACCGGGTTGTTCTTGGTACGGCGGCTGAGCACCTGCACCACGCGGCGGATCTCGTTGTCACGGCCGATCACCGGGTCGAGCTTGCCGGCGCGGGCCAGCTCGGTGAGGTCGACGCCGTACTTCTCCAGGGCGCGGTAGGTGTCCTCGGGGCTCTCGCTGGTGACCCGGGCGTGGCCGCGGACCTTCTCGAACGCCTCCAGCAGGGCGTTCGGGGTGGCGCCCTGCGACTTGAGCAGCTCCGCGACGCGGCCGCCGTCGGCCGCCAGGCCCACCAGCAGGTGCTCGGTGGAGACGTACTCGTCCTCCAGCTGCTTGGCGCGGGCCGCCGCCGTGTTCATGACGACCAGCAGCTGGCGGGAGGACGACGGCGCGCTGACCGTCGCGCCCTGCGCCTTCGGCAGCTGTTCGAGCTGCTGCTCGGCCTCGGCGCGCAGCCGCTTCCAGTCGGCTCCGACCGCCTCCAGCAGGTGGACGGCCGTGCCGTCCGTCTGGGAGAGCAGGCTGGTGAACAGGTGGGCCGGGGCGACCTCCGGGTGGCCTTCGGCCGCGGCACGCCGGATGGCGGCCGACAGGGCGTCCTGGCTCTTTCGCGTGAGCTTGTAGTCCATGCCTACCTTGCCTTTCTCGCATGGCGGATCGCCAGACGCTCGCCAGGCCGGCGGTGCCGCGTCGCTCCGCTATATGTGCGCCCCGGCCCCCGGCGCGGTCGGCGCCCGGGGCGCGGCGTGTTCTTCTGGCCACGGGACCCGGCGGGATGCTCGCCGCGGGCCGCGGCGGTGGATGCGCGCCCCCGCTCAGGCAGGAGGCAGCTGGTACTGGATCAGCGCTCGGATCATCGCCATCTCGCTCCTGAGACGGTTGATCTCCTCGCGCATGCGGAGGTTCTCGGTCTCCAGGGCGAGGATTCGCTTGATGCCCGCGAGGTTGATGCCCTCCTCCTGGGAGAGCCGCTGCACCTCGCGGAGCATCACGATGTCGCGGGTCGAGTACAGGCGGCCCCGGCCGGCCGTACGGCCCGGGCTGACCAGGCCGAGACGGTCGTACTGCCGGAGCGTCTGCGGGTGGAGCCCGGAAAGCTGAGCGGCCACCGAGATGACGTACACCGGGGTGTCGTCGGACAGGTCGAAGTAGTTGGCGTCCATCGGCGTCGCCTCCTTCCGGGGCTACTCGCTTCTCGCCTGTCTGAGCAGTTCGGCGCGGGGGTCCGCGTCCTCGGAGACCGCCCTGTACTCCTCCAGCGCGGTCCTTTCCTTGTCGGCGAGGTGCTGGGGCACCACGACCTCAACGGTGACCAGCAGATCACCCTTGGTGCCGTCCTTGCGGGTGACACCCCGGCCGCGCACGCGGAACGTGCGGCCGTTCGGGGTGCCCTCGGGGATCCGCAGGGTCACCGGCATGCCCTGGAGGATCGGCACCTTGATCTCGGCGCCCAGAGCCGCCTCCGCGAACGTCACGGGCACCGTGATGGTCAGGTTGTCGCCGGAACGGCCGAAGATGGCATGCGGTTTCACGTGAATCTGGACATACAGGTCGCCGGCCGGGCCGCCGTTCTCGCCGGGCGCGCCCTTGCCCTTGAGCCGGATGCGCTGGCCGTCGGCCACCCCGGCGGGGATGCGCGCCTGGATGGTGCGAGTGCTCTTGCCGCGCCCGCTGCCCTCGCACACCGGGCAGGGGTCGTCGACGAGCAGCCCACGGCCCTTGCAGTCGCGGCACGGCTCGGAGAAGGCGAAGTTGCCAAGGTTGCGGCTCGCCGCGCCGGTGCCCTCACAGGTGGGGCAGACCCGCGGGGTCGTGCCCGCCTTGGCTCCGGTGCCGCTGCAGGCCGTACACGCCGAGGAGCTGGTCAGACGGAGGGCCACCGTCGTGCCGTCCACGGCCTCCATGAACGACAGGGTGACCTCGGACTCGATGTCCTGGCCCCGGCGGGGACGGGACGTGGTGGTGGAGGTGCGCCCGCCACGGTTGAACAGGCCGCCGAACAGATCGCCGATGCGCTCGCCCGTGCCGCCGCCCTGCGCGGTGCCTCCGAAGAGGTCGCCGAACTCGAACGGGAATCCGCCGCCGCCACCGCGGGGGGCGCCGCCCCCCGCGTATCCGCCGAGACCGGATCCGAACAGCGCGCGCGCCTCGTCGTACTCCTTGCGGCGCTTGGTGTCCGACAGGACGTCGTAGGCCTCCGAGACCTGCTTGAACTTGGCCTCGGTCTCCGTGTTGCCCTGGTTGGCGTCCGGGTGGTACTTCCTGGCCAGTCTCCGGTACGCCTTCTTGATCTCTTCGGCGGTGGCGGTCTTCGACACACCAAGGACCGCGTAATAGTCCTTCTCCAGGTAGTCCTTGGTGCTCATCTATCGCTTCCTTCGTGGGACAAAGGGGTAGTCGCTCAATTGTCCTCGGGCTCGGCCGCCGCCTCGCCCGTCTCGCCCGCCGCGGAGGTGGAGCCCTCCGAGGCCGGCGACGGCTCCTCCGGCTCGGCGACGGCGACCCGCGCCGGGCGCAGGATCCGGTCGCCGATCTGGTAGCCCGGCTGGAGGATCTCCACGCAGGTGGGCTCGGTGACGTCGGCCGAGTAGCTGTGCATCAGCGCCTCGTGCACCGTCGGGTCGAACGGGTCGCCCTTGGTGCCGTAGGTCGTGAGGCCGAGCTTGCCGACCGCGCTCTCGAGCGCCTCGCTGACCTTGGCGAACCCGCCGGTGAGCTCGCCGTGGTCGCGGGCCCTTCCGATGTCGTCCAGCATCGGCAGGAGCTCGGTCAGCACGTTGGCGACCGCCTGCTCCCTGACCAGCACCCGGTCACGCTCGACGCGCTTGCGGTAGTTGGAGTACTCGGCCTGGAGCCGCTGGAGGTCGGCCGTGCGCTCGGCGAGCTGCGCGGCCACGCCGTCGTCGGGCCTCGCCGCCTCGCCCGGGGAGGCGGGGGGCGACACGCCGGCCGCCTTCCCCGCCCCCTCGCGCACCTCGCCGGTCTCGGGGTCGATGCGCCGGTTGTCGCGGATCACCAGGCCTTCGTGCTCGCTCCCAGAATTCGGGGACGTCACGCGGCACCGCCCTCCCGCTTCGGCTCCTCGTCGACGATCTCGGCCTCGACGACGTCCTCGTCGGCCTTGGCTCCGGCACCGGGAGCGCCGGTGGCGCCGTCGCCGCCTTCGGCGCCGGCGGCCTGGGACTGGGCGTAGATCGCCGAGCCCATCTTCTGGCTGACGGTGGCGAGCTTCTCGGCGGCGGCGCGGATGGCGGCCGAGTCGGTGCCCTCCAGGGTCTTCTTCAGCTCGCTCAGCGCGCCCTCGACCTCGGTCTTGACGTCGGCCGGGACCTTCTCCTCGTTCTCATGGAGGAACTTCTCGGTCTGGTAGGCCAGAGCGTCGGCGTTGTTGCGCGTCTCGGCGTCCTCGCGGCGCTGCTTGTCCTCCTCGGCGTAGGACTCGGCCTCGCGCATCATGCGCTCGATGTCGTCCTTCGGCAGCGCGGAGCCGCCGGTGATGGTCATCGACTGCTCCTTGCCGGTGCCGAGGTCCTTGGCGCCGACGTTGACGATGCCGTTCGCGTCGATGTCGAAGGTGACCTCGATCTGCGGGATGCCGCGCGGCGCCGGGGCGATGCCGGTCAGCTCGAAGGTGGCCAGCTTCTTGTTGTAGGCCGCGATCTCGCGCTCGCCCTGGAAGACCTGGATCTGCACCGACGGCTGGTTGTCCTCGGCGGTGGTGAAGACCTCCGACCGCTTGGTCGGGATCGTCGTGTTCCGCTCGATGATCTTGGTGAAGATGCCGCCCTTGGTCTCGATGCCCAGGCTCAGCGGCGTGACGTCGAGGAGCAGGACGTCCTTGACCTCACCCTTGAGCACGCCGGCCTGGAGCGCGGCGCCGATGGCGACGACCTCGTCGGGGTTGACGCCCTTGTTGGGCTCCTTGCCGCCGGTCAGCTCCTTCACCAGCTCGCTGACGGCCGGCATGCGGGTGGACCCGCCGACGAGCACCACGTGGGCGATGTCGGCGACCTTGATGCCGGCGTCCTTGATGACCTGGTGGAACGGGCCCTTGCAGCGCTCGAGCAGGTCGGCGGTGATGCGCTGGAACTCCGACCGGGTGAGCTTCTCCTCCAGGTGGAGGGGGCCCTCGGCGGAGGCGGTGATGTAGGGCAGGTTGACCGAGGTCTCGGTCTGCGCCGACAGCTCGATCTTCGCCTTCTCCGCGGCCTCGCGCAGGCGCTGGAGCGCCATCTTGTCCTTGGACAGGTCGACGCCGTGGGCGTTCTTGAAGCGGGTCACCAGCTCGTCGACGACGCGCTGGTCCCAGTCGTCGCCGCCCAGGTGGTTGTCACCGCTGGTGGCCTTGACCTCGACGAACCCGTGCCCGTCCTCCTGGCCGACGTCGAGCAGGGACACGTCGAAGGTGCCGCCGCCGAGGTCGAAGACCAGGATGGTCTGGTCCTTGTCCTTGTCGAGCCCGTACGCCAGAGCGGCGGAGGTGGGCTCGTTGATGATGCGCAGGACGTTGAGGCCCGCGATCGTGCCGGCCTCCTTGGTGGCCTGCCGCTGGGAGTCGTTGAAGTACGCCGGGACGGTGATCACCGCGTCGGTGATCTTCTCGCCGAGGTAGGCTTCCGCGTCCGTCTTGAGCTTCTGCAGGACGAAGGCGCTGATCTGCTGGGGAGAGAACTTCTTGCCGTCGATCTCGACGGTCCAGTTGGAGCCCATCTCCCGCTTCACTGAGCGGATGGTCCGGTCGACGTTGGTGACGGCCTGGCGCTTGGCCACCTCGCCGACGAGGACCTCGCCGTTCTTCGCGAAGGCGACCACGGACGGGGTGGTCCGCGAGCCCTGCGCGTTGGCGATGACCGTGGGCTCACCGCCCTCGAGGATCGAGACGACGGAGTTGGTCGTCCCAAGGTCGATACCTACCGCACGTGCCATGAGTACGTCCTTGTAGTCAAAGTTGAGTCTGTATGACTCAATGCTGATCCTCGCTCGTCGGTTTGTCAAGCGAGTTGAGTCTAACCGGCTCAACCCTACGCGCCGCAGGCCTATTCCGCGTGGTGGGGTACCAAGAAAACCCGTTCGCCCTACGGCGCCGGGGACTTCGGTCCGCGCGTGATCCCGCGCTCGGTACCGTCGATCAGGACTTCGGGGCTCGATCGCTCAGCTCTTGGCGCCGTCGACGATCTTCCGGTGGCCGAGCGGCTTCTTGAGCTTGACCGTCGTCGACTTCAGCACGGCGATCTCGATGCACGCGACGTTCCGCGCATTGGGCGCCTGCCCCTCGTACAGGGTCACGGTCACGCGCCTGGAGGTCTCCCGCACCTTCACCCGGTCCAGGACGTTGCAGGGCTCGACCCCCGACCACCAGGTGATGGTGAGCCTGCGCCCGTCGCGCGAGGGCCGCGCCTTCTCCCACCGCACCTTGCGCGGGTCGACCGTGTGGCCCTTCGGCCTGGTGGGTGAGGGGGCCACGACCGGGGCACCAGGGCTCGTGACGCTCGTCGAGCTCACGTCCGCGGTCACCGGGTCGTCGGGAGAGGTGCTCGTGGTGCCGGCGCCCGGAGCGTTGCCGCACGCCAGAGCGAAGAACAGGGATCCGGTCGCCAGTGTCGCCGTCATCGTCCGCATAACCCTTCGACGTATCTGATCTCGCCCGGGTTCGGAATGCCGTCCCCGCACGCGAAAGAGCCCCCGGCCTGGATGGTCAGGGGCTCTTCCGTTGGGGGGCTCTAAACGGCCCGGTGGCTCAGCGCTCGCCGGGCACCCAGTCGTCGTCGGAGGTGGGCGCGGAGCGCAGGGTCGCCGCCGGCGGCACCGGGTCGGGGAACGGCGCGCAGTGGACGTCCGGACCCGGCAGGCTCGCGGGCAGCGAGCCGTCGGTCAGGTACGCCTTCCAGATGTCGTCGATGCAGGCGTTGCCCCGGCCGGTGAGGCCGTGGTTGCCGCCGCCGTCCATGACCACCAGGCGGGAGGACGGGAAGCGCTTGTGCATCTCGACGCCACCCGGGTACGGAGTGGCCGCGTCCTTGGTGTCCTGGAAGAACAGGGCGTTCTTGATCGCCTTGCCGTCGATGCGCGGGGGGTTGTGCCCGCGGACCGGCCAGGACTGGCACTGCGCGTTGTACCAGGCGTTGCCCCAGGTCAGGAACGGAGCGGTGCGGTAGGACTGCCACCAGTCGCGGTGCCAGGTCGCCCAGTCGCGCGGCCAGAGGGCGTCGCTGCACTCCACGGCGGAGTAGACGGCGAAGCCGTTGTCGTTGCCGCTGCTGTCGCCGTAGGTGCCGTACGCGGCCACCAGGGGAGCGGTGTTGCCCGCCACGTACTTCGACAGGGCGTTGGCCAGGAGCGGCCAGCGGCTCTTGAGGTAGCCGCCCGCCAGGTAGGTGTCGTCCAGCTCGTCCGGGCCGACCCTGCCCTCGGCCGGCGTGGCCTTGAGCTTGGCGCGGGTCGCGTAGTACGCCTTCTCCACGTCGGCGCCGGCGGTGCCGAGGTGGTAGGTGGCGTCGTACTGCGCGATCCAGGCGAAGAAGTCCTTGGCGCGGACCTCGAACGCGTGGTTCTGGTCGATGTTGGCGTCGTACCAGACACGCTCGGGGTTGACGATGCTGTCCAGGACCAGGCGGCGCACCTTGGAGGGGAACAGGGTGGCGTACGTGGCGCCCAGGTAGGTGCCGTAGGAGTAGCCGACGTAGCTGATCTGCTGCTGGCCGAGGGCCTTGCGGATCTGGTCCATGTCCTTGGCGGCGTCCACCGTGGTCATGTTCTTCAGCAGCTCGCCGTGGGCGGCGTCACAGGCCTTGGAGTAGCCCTGCATCTTCTTCAGCCAGGCCGACTCCTCGGCCCAGGTGGACGGCAGGTAGTCCGGGCGCACCGGGTCGAAGAAGTGCGGGTCGCAGCTGAGCGCGGGCTCGCTGGAGCCGACGCCGCGCGGGTCGAAGCCGATGAGGTCGTACTGCGCGGCCAGGGTCGCGCCGAGACGGTTCTGCATCACCGCCGGGTATGCGAGACCGCTGCCGCCGGGACCGCCGGGGTTGAACAGGATCGCGCCCTGGTAGTTGGCCGTGTCGGTCGCCTTCTTGCGCGATACGGCGATCTTGATCGTCTTGCCCCACGGGCGCGAGTAGTCGAGCGGGACCGCGACCGACGCGCACTCGATGCCGGCGGGCAGATCCGCGCACTGCGCCCACTGAGGAGCGGGAGGCGTGTGGCCGGGGGCCTGCTGAGTGCCGGCCGACGCGGGTGACGCGACCAGCGCTCCGCTCAGACCCAGGCCGGCTGTGGCCAGCGCTATCAGGATCTTCTTCACATGTACCCCTTCGACGCCGGCGGCTCCGTCGTTGGAACCGACTTATGGCACCTTCGGGTAGATCATGCGTATAAAGAGGTCATAAGACGACACCTGTATTCACTTGGTTGTCAAACCGCAACATGAATGGCTTCCAGTGATCGACGCCTGAAGCGCCGTAGGCTGGGGAGGTCTCTCCCCACTAGCCGTCCAGTCGTCGTGCCGGGAAGGGTTGCCGATGGTGTTGCGTCAGGTTCTGCTCGCTGCTTCGAGCAGTGACCGCTTGGAGAGCGTCATCAGGAACGCCGGGGTGACCCGCGCGTTGACGAGCCGCTATGTCGCGGGAGAGAGCCCGGAGGACGCCGCCTCGGTGGCGAGCGGTCTGGTCGCCGACGGCCTGCTGGTGACGCTCGACCATCTGGGCGAGGAGCCGCGGAACGCCGATCAGGCCGCCCGTACGGTGAAGGAGTCCCTCACGCTGCTCGACGGCCTCGCCCGGCGCGGCATCGCCAAAGGCACGGACTTCTCGCTGCGGCTCACCTCCCTCGGGCTCCGCCTCGGCGAGAAGCTCGCGCAGGAGAACGCCGCGCGGATCTGCCAGGCCGCCGGGGACGTGGGCGCCACGGTGACCGTCGAGGCGGAGGACGCGGCGACCGCCGAGGCCGCCCTCCGCGTGCACGCGGCCCTGCTGGAACAGCACCCCGCCACCGGCGTCACCGTGCTGTCCTGCCTGCGCCGCGCCGAGGACCACTGCCGCGCCCTGGCCTCGGGCCGCGTACGGCTACGACGCGGCCACGCGGGCATGGCCCCCGACCCGGCTGCCTACCGCGACTCCGGCGCCGTCGACCGCTCGTTCGTCCGCTGCCTCAAGGCGCTCATGGCCGGCCAGGGGTACCCCGTGGTCGCCACCCACGACCGGCGGCTGGTCGAGGTCGCCTCGGCGCTCGCCGTGCTCGACGAGCGCGAGCGCGGCGGGTTCGAGTACGAGATGTCCTACGGCGTGCGGCCCTCCGAGCAGGTCCGCCTCGCGGGCCTCGGCGCCCGGGTCCGGGTACGCGTCCCCTACGGACCCGACTGGTACGCCCACCTGACCCGCGACCTGGCCGCCCGCCCATCGGCCCTCGCCCTCCTCACCCGCTCCCTCCTAAGCCGCTAGCCCCGTTTCGGCACACGACCCGACTCGACCTGTGGTGATCACTCAAGATCCTTGGCGAGAAGGGGGACGGCTTGGACCAGCGGGGAGTCGGTAGGCTGCGATGGTTCCCCGACTCCTACGCGAGGTGCCTTCTGATGTTCGCGATTCTCGGAACCGGCAAGATGGGCGAGGCCCTGCTGTCCGGGCTGCTGCGTGCCGGCATCAAGCCGGACGAGATCGTGGTGACCGCGCGGCGCGAGGAGCGGGCACGGGCGCTGCGCGAACGCCACGGCGTGCGGGTCGTGAGCAACAGCGAGGCGGCCAAGACCGCGGAGACCCTGATCCTGGCGGTCAAACCGCAGGACATGGCGGCCCTCCTCACCGAGATCGCCCCCCACGTCCCAGCGGGCAAGCTGGTGATCTCGGTGGCGGCCGGCATCACGACGTCCTTCGTCGAGGCCAGGCTGGGTGACGAGGTGCCGGTCGTGCGGGTCATGTCCAACACCCCGGTGGTGGTCGACGAGGCGATGAGCGTCATCTCGGCCGGCGCCCACGCCTCCGAGGTGCATCTCAGGCACACCGAAGACCTGCTGTCGCCGGTCGGCAAGGTGCTGCGCATCCCCGAGTCCCAGCAGGACGCCGCGACCGCGCTCTCCGGCAGCGGCCCGGCCTACTTCTTCTACCTGGTCGAGGCGATGGTCGACGCGGGCATCCTGCTGGGCATGCCCCGCGCGGCGGCGCTGGACATGGTCACCCAGTCGATCGTCGGAGCGGCGATCATGCTGCGAGACTCCGGCGAGCACCCCGTCATCCTTCGCGAGGCCGTCACCTCACCCGGTGGCACGACGATCTCCGCGATCGCCGAGCTGGAGCGTCACAGCGTCCGGGCCGCCTTCCTCGCCGCCATCGAGGCCGCCCGCGACCGGAGCAGCCAGCTCGCCTCCGGCTGACCCCTCACGGGCCGCGACGGGCACCAGGCCGGTCGTCCGTGGCGGTCAGGGGAGCGGCGCAGGGTCAGTCGTCCGTGGCGGTTAGGCGGATGAACTCCTCGAAGGAGAGCCGGCCGTCGCCGTCGGCGTCGGCCTCCCGGTCCAGCGCCGCGAGCGCCTCGGCGGGGAGGCCGGGGAAGTGCTCGCTGAACTCGGCGTCGGTGATGTAACCGTCACCGTCGCCGTCCATCGACTCGAACTGCTTCTTGAGCTGCGCCCATCGCGGATCCGCGGGTCCTGCCGACAAGGAGATCTGCCTCCGACGCGAGTAGTCATCTCGTACGGCGAACACCATAGTTCGGACATTCCACCAATACGACCGCGGGTGGCCGTCATCTCGGATCCGCGGGTGGGGCGGGGTGGGAGTAAAGGTAAGGAAGGTTTTCTATTAGAGTCAGTCGTGGCCGGTGGAGGGGGCGGCGGGCATGGGGGCATGGTGACGGCGGCTGCGGAGACGACAGAGCAGTCGGCGGAGCCCGGGGTCTGGACACGGGACTTCCGGCTGTTCTTCACGGCCCGCTCGGTGTCGATGCTGGGCACGGCCATGGTGCCGGTCGCGATGTCGCTGGGCGTCCTGCAGGCCGGGTACGGGGCCAGCGGCGTCGGCTTCACCCTCGCGTCCTCGACGGTGCCGATGGCCGCCCTGGTGCTGTTCGGCGGTGTCTTCGCCGACCGGTTCACGCCGCGCCGCATGATGGTCGGCGCCGACCTGGTGCGCCTGGTGTCGCAGTCGGTCACGGCGGTGCTGTTCCTCGCGGGCACGCCCGCCCTGTGGCAGCTCATGGCCATCTCGGCCGTCAACGGCACCGCCGCGGCGATGTTCCAGCCCGGGCTGGCCAGCCTCATCCCTCGCATCGCCAGGGACGTGCAGCGGGCCGTCGCCACCCAGCGCACCTCCGAGTCGCTCATGCTCCTGGTCGGGCCCTCGATCGCGGGGATGCTGGTGGCGTTCGCCGACGTCGGCGTGGTGTTCCTGATCGACGCCGCGGGCTTCGGCGTGAGCGCGCTGTGCCTCGCGCTCCTGCGGCTGAAGGACATCCCCCGCGCGGCCGGCGAAGGGTCCATATGGGCCAACCTCAAGGAGGGGTGGCAGGAGTTCAGCTCGCGCACCTGGATGTGGGGCGTGATCGTGATCTGGGCGGCGATGGGGATCGTGGTCTTCGGACCCGTGCTACCACTGGGCGCCACCCTGATCAACGACGCCTACCACGCCACGGGGTACGGGTTCGTCACCTCGGCCTACGGGGCGGGGACCATCCTCGGCGGCGTCATCGCCATGAGGATCGAGCCGTCCCGGCCGCTGGCCGCCGGCGCCACGGCGATGTTCCTGTTCGCGCTGCAACCGCTGTCGATCACGCTCGGTCTCCCGCTGCCGGTGATGGCGGCGTGCCATCTCCTGGCCGGCATGGGGTCGGCGTTCTGGGGCGTCATGTGGATGACCAGCGTGCAGACCCAGGTGGCGCCGGAGGTGCTGAACCGCGTGCACGCCTACGAGGTCGCCGGTTCGATCATGGCCATGCCGATCGGGCAGGCCCTGGGCGGGCCCGTCGCCTCGTTGCTCGGCGCGCGTGAGGTGCTCGCGGTCTCGTCGGTGGTGGCGGTCGCCGGTTGCGCCGTCCTGCTGTCGGTGCCCGCGATCCGCCGCCTCGGCCGGGCCTCCGCCACCCCTGCCACCTCTGCCACGGATCCGGTTATTTCCTGATCCAGGGGCGGGAGTCCAGCGGGGATGAAGGTGATCCTCCTACGATGGGCCGGGTGACGATTCGTCGCGGTATCCCCCCGCTTCTCATCGGTCTCACCGTGCTCGTCTCGGCCTGCTCCTCCGACGAGACGCCCAAGGTGCAGATCGGCGAGGTCAGACGCGCCCCGGTCAGCGAGGTGGTCGAAGCCCCCGCCACGGTCGGCGCGCGGGCCACGGCCACGCTCCGTTCCCCGGCGGCCGGCACGGTCGCCAAGTTGTACGTCCACGACGGCGAGACGGTGGACAAGGGAGAGATCCTCGCCCGGATCAGCTCCCCGCAGGCGCAGGACCAGCTCGAGCAGGCACGCAAGGCCGAGCGGCAGGCCGCGAAGCCCGTCCGGCTCGGCGGCGGGGTCCCCGCGCCCAGCATCCGGCTCGCCGGGCTGAACCTCACCTCGTCCCTGGACCGGAAGGTGGCCCGCGGCTTCGCCAAGGCGCGCGCCGCCGCCAGGAAGATCAAGGACGCGCGGGTGAGAGCGCAGCTCCTCGCCGCGATCGACGCCGCCGAGACCCAGCACCGCGCCCAGCGTGCGGCGCTGGACCAGATCACCCAGAACCTGACCCGGTCGGTCAACCAGACGCTCTCCCAGGTCAGCGGACAGATCGGGGCGGGCCTCGGCGGGCTGGCGGCGTCCATGTCCTCCCTGCAGGCCGCCTCGAAGACCCAGGCGAAGGCCGCGGTGAAGGTCGCGAGTACGACCGTCAAGGGCCTGGTGATCAAGGCTCCCTTCGACGGGGTCGTCACGCTGGGCGGCCCGTCCGGTGGCGGAGCCCCGGATCTGGGGTCCCTGCTCGGCCAGCTGCCCGCCGGCCTCGGCGGGCAGGCCGGGGCGGCCGCGGGGTCCTCCGGTGGCGGTGCGGCGACCGGCACCTCCGGAGGCACGGTCGCCACCGGCGTGCCGGTCGCGGCCGGCGACGCCATCGTGACCGTGACCGACGTGTCGGAGCTGACGCTGTCCGCCGACGTGGACGAGACCGACGTGCTGCTGGTCGCCCGCGGTATCAGGGCCGAGGTCGAGCTGGACGCGGTCACGGGGGCTACCTACCGGGCCAAGGTCGCCGGTGTCGGCGTGACCCCCAAGGAGGGCACCACCGGCGGGGTCAGCTATCCCGTACGGCTGACGCTGGGCGAGGGCGCGTACGACGACGGAGGCGAGGCGCCCGTCCCGAAACCCGGCATGAGCGCGGTCGTCCGGCTGACCGTGCGGGAGTCGCCGGACGCGGTGGCGGTGCCGGCGGCGAGCATCGTGACCAGCGGCAGGGAGACCGTGGTGTGGGTGGTCCGCGGCGACGGCACGGCGGAGCGCAGAGTGGTCAAGCTGGGCGCCCAGGGCGACGCCGCGGTGGAGGTGGCCCGTGGCCTGTCACCCGGCGAGCGGGTCGTCGTCAAGGGCGCCGACACCGTACGGCCGGGCCAGAAGCTCACGTGATGACCACGGACGGGCCGGAAGCCCGCGACACGGCGGGCGGACCGGAGGCACATCGGACGGCGGGCGGGACCGAGACTCCCGGGACGGCGGGCGGACCGGAGGCACATCGGACCGCGGACGGGGCGCAGGCGAGCGAGACAGAGGCTTCCGGGTCGGTGGGTGAGACCGCGGGCGCGCGCGTTGCGGCGTTCGAGGCCGTCGATCTCACCCGCTCGTACCGGCTGGAGGGCGTGTCGGTGGACGCGTTGCGCGGCGTGAGCCTGCGCATCGACCAGGGCGAGTTCGTGGCGATCCTCGGGCCGTCCGGGTCGGGGAAGTCGACGCTCATGCACCTTCTGGGCTGCCTGGACCGGCCGACCTCCGGCACGCTGCGGGTCAACGGGACCGACGTGGCCACCCTCGACGACGCCGGGCTCGCCGAGCTGCGCAACCAGGCGGTCGGGTTCGTGTTCCAGTCGTTCCACCTGCTCGGCCGCACGTCGGCCCTGGAGAACGTGGCGCTGCCGCTGGTGTACCGGGGCGTCGGCAGGTCCGAGCGCAGGGAGCGTGCCAGGCGGGCGCTTTCGGCCGTGGGGCTGGCCCACCGGCTGGACCACCGGCCGTCCCAGATGTCCGGCGGCGAGCAGCAGCGGGTGGCGATCGCGCGGGCGCTGGTGGGCGACCCCAAGGTGGTGCTGGCGGACGAGCCGACCGGCAACCTCGACTCCCGCAACGGCCAGGAGGTGATGGGCATCCTGGCCGAGCTCAACGCGGTGCGCGGGGTGGCGGTGGTCCTGGTCACCCACGAGCGGGAGGTCGCCGACCTGGCCCGGCGGCGGATCCACGTCCGGGACGGCCTGGTCGAGCTCGACGAGCGGAGCGGGCCGTGAGGACCGCCGAGGCGCTGCGGATGGCCCTGGAGGCGCTGCGGGTCAACCGGCTGCGCAGCGCGCTGACGATGTTCGGCGTCGTCATCGGGGTGTCGGCCGTGGTGATCCTGGTGGCGATCGGGACCGGTGCCAAGGAGGCGGTCGAGAAGGAGATCGCCGGGCTGGGGAGCAACATCATCCTCGTGGTCCCCGGCCAGGTGGGGCTCGGCGCCGCGCCCACGCAGAGCCGCCTCGACCTCACGGACGTCGCGTTCGTCCGCCGCGTGGTCGGCGACCCCGCCAAGGTCACCGTCGCGGTCAACTCCGGCGAGTCCGTACGGGTGGGCCGTACCGAGGTGTTCGCGACCGTCACCGGGACCGACGAGAACCTGCCGAACATCTTCGAACGGCCGCTGCGCCGTGGCCGGTATCTCAGCGGGACCGACGTGGACACGCGGCGGCGGGTCGCGGTCCTCGGCTCGGAGGTCGGGGCCAAGCTGTTCGGGGACGTCGACCCGATCGGCCGGCAGGTCACGATCTCGGGGGTGCGCTTCCGCGTGATCGGGCTGTACGAGCCGGTGGGCGCGACGTTCGGCGTGGCGCGGGACCAGGAGGTCCACGTCCCGGTCACGACGGCCCAGCGACTGATCGGCCTGCCGCGGATCAACGGCATCGCGGTCGGGGCGTCGGGGCCGGACGAGATCGAGCCGCTGCGCCTGCGGGTCGTCCAGGGTTTGAGCGAGCGTTACCCCGGTGAGCGGTTCAGCGCCGTGACGCAGACCCAGCTCCTCGGGACGATCGGGAGCGTGCTCGGCATGCTCACCGGGGTGCTGGCCGCCATCGCCGGCATCTCGCTGCTCGTGGGCGGCGTCGGGGTCTCGAACATCATGCTGGTCAGCGTGCGGGAGCGAACCCGCGAGATCGGGCTGCGCAAGGCTCTCGGCGCCCGGCAGCGCGACGTGCTAGGGCAGTTCCTCATCGAGGCCGTGCTGCTCACCACGATCGGCGGTGTGATCGGCATCCTGATCGGCGTGGGCGGGTCCTTGCTGATCCAGGCGGTCTCGCCGGTGCCGGCGGCGATCACCTGGTGGTCGATCGCCCTGGCCTTCGGCGTCTCCGCCGGTGTCGGGGTCTTCTTCGGCGTGGCGCCGGCCCGCAGGGCGGCCAGGCTGGACCCGGTGATCGCTCTGCGCGCCGAGTGACCGGGACCGCACAGGCCGGGGCCCGGACGGGTGCGGTACCGTCGTTTCATGTCTAGCGCGGTGAGCTGGTGACGGCGTGAGCCGGTCCGTGCAGGTCGTCTGGGACGACAAGCTGATCTCCTACGACTTCGGTCCGGGCCACCCCATGGCGCCTGTGCGCGTCGAGCTGACGATGGCCCTGGCCCGTGAGCTCGGAGTGCTCGACAAGGTGGAGCTGGTGGGCTGTGCCCCGGCGACCGACGACGAGCTGGCCCTGGTGCACAAGCGCGACTACATCGAGGCGGTGAAGCGCGTCTCGGCCAACGGGCTTCCCGACCTGTCGTGCGGCCTCGGCACGCAGGACAATCCCGCCTTCGCCGGCGTGCACGAGGCCTCCGCGCTGATCGCCGGAGCCTCGCTCGCCGCCGCGCGGGCGGTGTGGACGGGAGAGGCCGAGCACGCCCTGAACATCGCCGGCGGGCTGCACCACGCCATGCCCGGCGTGGCCAGCGGCTTCTGCGTGTACAACGACCCGGCGGTCGGCATCGCGTGGATGCTCGCGCAGGGCGCGCAGCGCGTGGCCTACGTCGACGTCGACGTCCACCACGGCGACGGCGTCCAGGCGATCTTCTACGACGATCCGCGGGTCCTCACGATCAGCCTGCACGAGAGCCCGCGCACGCTGTTCCCTGGCACCGGCTTCCCCGGCGAGACCGGGGTGGAGGGGACGGCCGTCAACGTCGCGCTCCCCGCGGGCTGCGGGGACAGCGGCTGGCTGCGAGCCTTCCACGCGGTGGTCCCGCCGCTGCTGCGGGAGTTCCAGCCCGAGGTGCTGGTCAGCCAGCAGGGCTGCGACAGCCACGCCCTGGACCCGCTGGCCAATCTCATGCTGAGCCTGGACGGCCAGCGCCAGGCGTACGCGGCGCTGCACGCGCTCGCGCACGAGACGGCGGGCGGCAGGTGGGTGGCGACGGGCGGCGGTGGCTACGAGCTGGTCCAGGTGGTCCCGCGCGCGTGGACCCATCTGATCGCCGAGGCCGCCGGGGCGCCGGTCGACCCGGGCACGCTGACGCCGGAGAGCTGGCGCGAGATCGTCACGCTGCGGACGGGGGAGGTCCCGCCGCTGCACATGACCGACGGCCGCAGCCCTGAGTACCGGGACTTCTCCGGCGGTTACGACCCCGGGGACGCGATCGACCGCGCCATCATGGCGACGCGCAAGGCGGTCTTCCCCTTCCACGGCCTCGACCCGCTGCCCTGATCACGCCGGCCCGCAAGCTCCCCGCCTGGTCACGGCGGCGGGCGGGGTCGCAGACTGGTCGGAGAGGCCTTGTCCTCCAGCACGCCCCATAGGAGTCTGGAATTTCGTGATTTATGGGAAGGTTACGATCCTGTGGGACCTGTCGATCGAGCGCTCATGGCGACGCGTGTGGTGATCCACCGTTCCACGGGGTGATCCAGCGCCGTGGTCCTGCCTGGTGGAGCCGCCGGCGTGGTGCCGTGAACGCCGGGCCAGCCGTTGAGCGCACGGAGAGAATCATGGAGACCGCGAGCGTTCCCTCGAGGAGCGAGCTGAAAAAGCACCTGGTGGATACGAAGATCGCTGGAGAAATCGCCACCAGCCGGGAGAACAACCTCGACCACTACCGTTCGCTCGCCCTCGGCGACCCGTACTACATGTTCGGCCTGAGCTTCGAGAACGACTGGACCTACCGCGACGTGCTGGCGCTCATGGCCAAGTCCGCAGGGGTCATCGACGACCCCGAGCACCGGGCGGGACAGGACACGATCGACCCCGAGCGGACCATCGGCGCCGTCGAGGCGTTGGCGGAGCGGGTCGCCGCCGCGCTCAAGAGGCCCGATCCGCGGATCATGTTCGCCACCGGCCACCCCACCGGGATCCTGACCATCCACCTGGCGCTGGCACGGTTCGCCGCCAGGCACGGCGCGACGCTGCTCACCCCGGCGGAGGGGACGATGATCTCCAGCGGCGGGCTGGGCCGCAAGCGCCGCATCATGTACTTCGACAACGTGGGGCTGCTCGCCGACGGAGGCGCGCTCGTCCACACCCACGACCCCGCCCCGATGCAGTACGCGCTCGCCCGGCTCGGACCGGAGAGACCGGACCTGGTGATCGCCGACCACGGGTGGGCGGGGGCGGCCGGCGAGGCCGGGGTCGAGACGGTCGGGTTCGCCGACAGCAACGACCCCGGGCTGTTCGTGGGGGAGGCGGAGGGCAAGATCGCCGTGACCGTCCCCCTGGATGACAATGTGCTGCCCCGTCATTACAATCCGTTGACCTCTTACCTGATCTCGAGAGTCGAGAGTGGCCTGTGAGGCGGTCGGCACCTGATCCGGTCCGTCCCTAATGGGCGTTTCGCGTGCGCATTCGCCGTGGGACGTCGACCGTTTGCCAACTTTTTTATGATCCCAAGCGACTCTAATGGGACACGGTTGGACCGAGTAGAAGATCGAGAGCAGGGCTCGGCCTGGCTGCTGGCCAGCGTTTTTCTTCGTTCTGGTGGCAGGGGTCTCCGCTGACTGATGGAATAGGGGGTTTGCGCGATCGGAGACGCGTTCTACGCTGACAGCAGTACACGTGCGTGAGCAATGGCACCAGTGGGGATAACCCGGAAACACGTGCGGAAGAGGCGTCCGATGGGTGCAGGCGAAAGACCTCTCAGCGAGGTGAAGTTCCTGACGGTGGCAGAGGTCGCCACCGTCATGCGGGTGTCCAAGATGACGGTGTACCGGCTGGTCCACTCTGGTGAGTTACCGGCCATCCGGGTCGGGCGATCCTTCAGGGTGCCTGAGCAAGCGGTGCACGACTACTTGAGGGATGCGTTCATCGAAGCGGGTTGAATGGATCAGTAGCGACATCACCGGTCGTTCGCTGGACTCGCTGATGATGAGCTCATGGTGCGCGGGGATGCGAACGGTTCGCGGGAACGCGACCTGACCGGGACGGGGTGGGCGGCCGGCCGTCCGCGTCGTCGCCGGTCGTGACCCCTCGGCGACGCCGCCGTGCCGGGTGGCGGAGGCCCTGGAGTCGCCGGTCGTGACCCTCGCGGGCCACGCGGGTTGCCCCCAGGGAGCGATCGACCGCGAATCGCCGGTAGGCTGTTGGCTCGGTGTGCGCCTTGGCGAGGCGCCGGTTCGAGGTCCAGGTGTGCCGTGGCAACGGCGCGCCCAGGCAACGGGCGGCGCGAGACTCGCCGGTTCGCACACATCGATGTTGACAAACCTACCTTCACCTGGGGGTCCCGTGGGCTCTGTGATCAAGAAGCGTCGTAAGCGCATGGCAAAGAAGAAGCACCGCAAGCTTCTCAAGAAGACCCGCATCCAGCGGCGTAACAAGAAGTAGTAGCGCGGACCGACAACGCAGAGCGGCGGGCCGGGTGCGAGTGTTCATCAGCCCGGTGAGCACCTGAGCAAGCGCGACCACAACACGTGATTCTGCGAGGCGCCGATGACCCACACTGTGCTCGTCACCGGGGTCTCCCGGCACGTCGGTGCTCGGGTGGCGAGCGTTCTCGCAACGGACCCGGACATCGACCGGGTCATCGGAGTGGACACCGTGCCGCCGTCCTCGCTCGCGCGAGGCGGCGGCGGCGTCGCACTGGGCCGCACCGAGTTCGTCCGGGTTGATCTGCGCAGCCCGGACATCGCGCGCGTCATCGCGGCCGCCGACATCGACACCGTCGTGCACATGAGCCTGGTGAGCGCCCCCTCCAAGGGCGCGGGCAGGTCGTCGATGAAGGAACACAACGTCATCGGCACCATGCAACTGCTGGCCGCGTGCCAGCGGTCGGCCACGGTGCGCAGGGTGGTGGTCCGCTCCACCACGGCCGTCTACGGCTCCTCGCCGCACGATCCGGCGGTCTTCACCGAGGACGCCGAGCCGGTCGAGGTCCAGCACTCCGGGTACGCCAAGGACGCCAGCGAGGTCGAGTCCTACGTCCGCGGCTTCGCCCGGCGGCGGCCCGACGTGACCGTCTCGACGCTGCGCTTCGCGAACTTCATGGGTCCCGGCGTCGACTCGCCGCTGACCCGCTATTTCGCCCTGCCGGTCGTCCCGACCGTGCTCGGCTTCGACCCCCGGCTTCAGTTCGTCCACGAGGACGACGGGGTCGAGGTGCTCCGGCGCATGGCCCTTGAGGACCACCCCGGCACCTACAACGTCACGGGCGACGGCATCATGCTCCTGTCGCAGTGCGTGCGAAGGAGCGGCCGGCCGACGCTCCCCGTGCCCTCCCCCGCCTTCCGCGCCCTCGGCGACCTCGCCCGCAGCGCCGGACAGGTCGACTACTCCCCCGAGCAGCTCGGCCTGATGAGCTATGGGCGCGCCGTCGAGCCCGACCGGCTCGCCGCCGAGCTGGACTGGCGGCCCAAGTTCACCACCGCGTCGGCGTTCGATGATTTCCTCCACTCGCGTGGCATGTTTGGCGGTATGCCACTCGCTGTGATCGACTGGCTGTCGACAGTGCTCGGTGGGGGTGTGCGACGGTGAAGAAGACAGACATGCCGCATGACTATCGTGACGAGGAGCCCGGGTCCGCCCAGGTCATCCCCATCACGGCCGCGCGGAGCCGTACCGCCGGGGACGGGCGGGGCGGGGTCGAGGACCGCGTGGCGGACTTCCTGGGCTTCCTGCGCCGTCGCTTCGCCGGGGAGTACGAGGTCGACGAGTTCGGTTTCGACCCGGAGCTCAACGACAAGGTGCTCCTGGAGCTGATCCGCCCGCTCTACCGCCACTGGTTCCGCGTCGAGACCCTCGGTCTGGACAACGTGCCCGCCGAGGCGGGGGCGCTCGTGGTCGCCAACCACTCCGGCACCGTTCCGGTCGACGCGCTGATGCTCCAGGTGGCGTTGCACGACGAGCACCCCGCGCACCGCCCGCTCCGGCTGCTCGGCGCCGACCTCGTCTACCAGCTTCCCGTGCTCGGCCACCTGTCCCGCAAGTCCGGCCACACGCTGGCCTGCCCGGAGGACGCCGACCGGCTCATGCGCAAGGGCGAGCTCGTCGGTGTGTTCCCCGAGGGCTTCAAGGGCGTCGGCAAGCCCTTCTCCGAGCGCTACAAGCTCCAGCGCTTCGGCCGCGGCGGCTTCGTGGCCTCGGCCATCCGCGCCCAGGTGCCGATCATCCCGTGCTCGATCGTTGGGGCGGAGGAGATCTATCCCAAGATCGGCGACCTGCGCTTGCTCGCCCGCCTGCTCGGCCTGCCCTACATCCCGATCACGCCGCTGTTTCCCTGGCTCGGGCCGCTCGGCCTGCTCCCGCTGCCGTCCAAGTGGATGATCCAGTTCGGCGAGCCGGTGCGCACGGACGAGTACGACCCGGAGGAGGCCGACGACCCGATGCTGGTCTTCAACCTCACCGACCAGGTTCGCGAGCTCATCCAGCAACAGCTCAACCGCCTACGCCTCCAACGCGGCCACGCCTTCCCGCCCTTCTTCTAGGGCGACCACAGGCTCGCTCCGCGATAAGGGCCTCGCTTTGGTCCGGTAGAACGTCTTGTAGCCACGCGCCAGCACCTCCCGGACATCACGGTCCGCGGGGTGCAGGGGGCCGATCTCCATCATGGTCCGCGGGTCAGGCGGAGCGGTAGTGCTTTCTGAGGGCGATGGCGGCGGCGACGCCGCCCGCGACGGCGCCGGCGCCGGCGGCGATGGGGAGGCCGATCATGGTGGCCTTGCGGCCGGTGCGGAAGTCCCTGACCGCCCAGTCGTGCTTCCTGGCGAACTCCAGCAGGTCGCTGTCGGGGTTGATGGCGCAGGCGTGGCCGACGAGCTGGAGGAGGGGGAGGTCGTTGGCCGAGTCGCTGTAGGCGGTGCAGCGCGACAGGTCCAGGCCCTCACGCCGCGCCAGCGCCTTCACCGCCTCGGACTTGGCCGGGCCGTGCAGCAGGTCGCCCACCAGCCGGCCGGTGTAGACGCCGTTCTCGGTCTCTGCGACCGTGCCGAGCGCGCCGGTCAGGCCGAGACGCTGGGCGATCACGCGGGACAGTTCGACGGGAGTGGCGGTCACCAGCCACACGCGCTGGCCGGCGTCCAGGTGGTTCTGGGCGAGGGCGCGGGTGCCGGCCCAGATGCGGTCGGCCATCACCTCGTCGTAGATCTCCTCGCCGAGCCGCACGACGTCGTCGACCTTAAGCCCGACGACGAACGCGAGCGCGGTCTCCTTCGCCTGGGCGATGTGCTCGGGGTTCTCGTTGCCGCGCACGCGGAACAGCGCCTGGCCGAGCGCGAACTTCACCAGGTCCTTGGTGGTGAACAGGCCCCGGGAGGCGAGGCCGCGGGCGAAGTGGTAGATGGAGGCGCCGCGCATCATCGTGTTGTCGACGTCGAAGAAGGCCGCCGCGGTGGGGTCGGGGGTGGCGACCGGCGCGGCCACCGCTGCCGCGGCCGCGACCTCGCCGGCCATCTCCGCCTCGGTATGCCGTCGCAGTAACCGCCTCATAGCACCTCAGCTTAACGGCGAGGAGGGGGTGGAGTCGGTGTACGTGGCGTTAGCGTGGCGTGACGTCCGCCGCACGTCTAGGGGTCGGCGCGGTCAGGGAGTGAGGTCGTCGATCATGTCGAGGTAGGCGCTGGCCTTCATGCGGTCGTCGCCGCCGAGTTGGGGGATCATCGGCTCCACCACGTCGCGCTGCTCCTTGGTGAAGCGCTTGAGCGCCGGCGTGTGCGTGCCCTGGCGCTTCACGTGACCGAGCTCGGACAGGGCCGACCGGGTGGTGGAGGTCATCTCGTCCAGGGTGGGCCCGATGAGCCGCTCGCGGCGGGAGTCGGGGTAGCCGAGCAGCGCGGCGGCCTCGGTGGCGCGGGAGTGGGCGGCGGTCAGCTCCCGCTGGGCGCGTTCGACGTCGTCGGTGCTCAGGCTCAGCATGGTGGCCTCGGCCGCGCGCTTGATCGGGTAGAGGTGGTCGCCGGGCACCGAGGCGTAGGTCTGCACCCCGGAGAACACCATCAGGCCGGCCATGGCGACGATGAGCGCGCCCGGGCGCATCCGCACCAGAAAGGGGGAGTGCCGCCGGTGCCGTCCCGTCTCGGGGCCGGGGTCGGCGGCGGCCGTCGCGTGGGCGGCCAGGAGTTCCTCGCGGAGCCGGGTGCGGAAGTCGGGGCGGGGGCCATGGGCGGGCTCGGCTCCGATCTCGTGCAGCCGGGCGACGAAATGGGGTTGGGGGTGCCGTCGCGTGACGGAATCCCAACGCCTGAGCAGCCACCGCGTAGGCACCCACATGCCCATGAAAGCTCCCTGCCGCGCCCACTACGATGATCCATAGGTGCTACTTGCCCAACGATGCGGGGAGCCAACAGGTTACGGCCGCCCGGCGCCCCTGGAGCGTCACGAGGTCACACTAGATCAACCGAGATCATCCGGAAGTGCCCTGGCGAGCGCGCGCACCGCGCGGAACTGCAGGGCCTTGATCGCGTTGCTCTTCTTTCCCATGATCAGCGCCGTCTCGGCGAGGGACATCCCGTGCAGGAAGCGCAGCACCACGCACTCCTGCTGCTCGGGGTTGAGGTCGCTCACGGCCCGCAGGACGCGCTCGCTGACCATGGTGGCCACGACGGCGTTCTCGGGGATGTGCAGCCCGTCCAGGGGCGTGTCCAGCACCTCCGCGGTGGACACCTCCATGCGGTAGCGGCCGGACTTGTAGTGGTCGGCCACGAGGTTCCTCGCGATCGTCACCAGCCATGCGCCGAAGTCCCTGCCCTGCCAGGTGAAGTCGGCGATACGCCGCAGGGCTCGTAGGAACGTTTCACTGGTGAGATCCTCCGCGAGCGCGTGGCTGCCGACCCGGAAGTACACGTAGCGGTAGACGAGATCGACATACCGGTCGTAGAGCGCGGCGAAGGCGTCCGCGTCGCCGGTCTTGGCGCGGAGGACCACCCTCCGGAGTTCGTCGATGTCCGGGATGGGGCGCTCTCGCTGCTCAGCGGCGGCGCGAGTGGGGTTCACTATGTCGGCCGATCCTGGAGGGGAAAGCCCGGCGACCGAATATGAGTTCGACATCCGGTATCCCTGGGGAGCAAAGGGAAGGGCGCGTGCGTGCTCGAACACTCTAGAAATCATCGGGAAATTACACAATCTACTTTGCCCCAGTAACATCCACCCGTAACAGGAGCCATGCGGCACTTCGGGCATCGGCTACCGGTTTGGAGGTAATGTCCGGCAGAGTTGGGCCATCATGGAAGTCGTCGTTGCCGTCACCGCCTTCGCCGGTGCGCTGTTCGCCGCCATCACCACCGGCATCCTGGTCGGACGCCTGAGGGATGAGCGGAGCGGCTGGCTCATCTCCTGGACCGTCACCACCGCGGCCCTCTGCCTGGCCCTCGGTGCCGTCGCCATCGGGCATCTGATGAAGTTCGGGCCCGTGACCTTCAGGGTCTACCAGATCACCGGAGCGTTCCTGGCGCCCTTCTGGCTTGCCATCGGCATGATCCAGATGCTGGCCGAGAAGGCGGCGGGGAAGTTCGCCGCCTGGCTTCTCGGCATCGCCTTCACGCTGATCACCACGGTGATCCTGATCCTGGACCCGGTCAGCGCCTCCGAGAAGTTCGGCTACGCCCTGCCGCTCGGGGACACCCACTGGACGATCATCCCGACGGCCCTGCTGAACGCCGCCCACGCCCTCACCTACCTGATCCTCATCGGCTGCCTGATCCTGGCGGTGCTGCGCTGGCGCGGCGGCGATGACCTCGACGCCGACAACATGCACGCCGGCGTGGTGCTGGCGCCCACAGGGCTCGCCCTGGTCGGCGCCGTGCGTTTCGCCATCCCCGGCGTGTTCGCGGCGCTCGTGATCATCCTCATGGTCGGCGCCATCTGGTACGCCGTCGCCCGCCCGCTCGCGCCGTACGACGAGGAGCGGGACGGCGCCGAGGACGACTGGGACGACGAGAGCCCGCCACCGCGCCGCCGGGCTCCCGAGCCCGAGGCCGCCTTCGAGGCCGGCCCTCTGCCGGCCACCCCGGCGATGCCGCCGCCGCGCCGCTCCGGGCTCGGCGACCTCGTGGCGGAGTACCGGGCGACCGACCAGGGAGAGGTCGACTACGCCGCCCGCATGCAGCCGTCCGGCGGGTTCAACGCCTTCGGCGGCCCGATGACCGGCGAGGTCTTCGGACCGGACGGCCCCGGCGGGCTGCCCGGGCAGGGTGTGCCCGGCGGGCCGCCTGGACAGGGTGCGCCCGGCCTCGCCGGGCAGTACGGCTCCAACATGCCGGGTGTGCCGGGCCCGTACGACCAGCAGCCCGGCCGTGGCCAGCACGCGCAGGGCCCGATGCCGGGGCTGCCCGGGGACAGCGGCCAGCACGGGCGGCCCGGGCCGCTCGACCCGAACCTCGCAGCCGGGCAGAACGGCTCCCATCGTGCGCCGGGCCCGCAGGACTTCTCCATGCCGGCGACCGGCGTGATGTTCCCGGGCAACGAGATCAAGCAGCCCTTCGGCCGCCCGGACACGCAGGTGGCCGGGGGACGCCGTGCGGAGGCGCCGCTGGGGGCGGGCTCGGCGAGACCCTCGCCCAGCATCTACGGCCTGCTCACCGTCTTCACGCTCATGGACGGGGCGGGCGAGGCGTTCGACCGCCTGGCCGAGGAGACCGTCGAGGCCGTACGGCGGAGCGAGCCCGACACGTTGGTCTTCATCTGCCACGCGGTCAAGTCGGCGCCGCTCCAGCGCATCGTCTACGAGCTGTACCGGGACGAGGTGGCGTTCAGCGAGCACCAGCGCCAGGCGCACATGGAGCGCTTCGCCCGCGAGCGGGTGGCGCACGTGCTCGCGGCGAACGTCATAGAGCTGAACGTCAACGCGGCCAAGGTGGTTCCGTTGCCGACCGCGTTCCACGTCTGACGCTGGTGGGAGGACCTGCTAGGCGGAGAGCGCGGCGCGCAGGCGGGTCTCGTCGACGCGCCAGAAGTCGTGCTGGACGCCGTCGATCAGCGTGACGGGGATCATCTCCCAGTAGGCGTCCTGGTCCTCCCGGGAGGCGGTGATGTCGCGCTCCTCCCAGGAGACGCCGAGCTCCGCGGCCACCCGCCGGATGACGGCCCGTGCGTCGTCGCAGAGGTGGCAGCCGGGCTTGCCGAGCAAGGTGATCGTGTGGTCTCGCGGAGCCATTCGCCTAGCCTAACGGCCAGTCCTGGGCGGGCATGCGCCCAGCCTGACGGCCTGTCCCGTGAAGCCGTGCGCCCGGCTCGCGGGCCCTGCGCGAGTGTGATGGGTCACAGTCGGACAGGGTCGGATCCGGGACCGCCACCCCTACCTGGGAAGGTGGGGACCCGAGAGTGCGCGGCCGCACTTTGTGCATAGCTTCACAAAGGTACTAACCTGGATGCCTGCGCCCTCTCCTCGACAACCGTCGCAACCGCGAGCGCGGCCGGGGCGCACCGGCCGCCCGTACCCTGGAGCCCCGGCCAAGTGATTCGCCGCATGTCCCAAGCGCGTGAACGTGGCATCCCCGATGCGACGGTCGCGCGGCTGCCGCTCTACCTGCGTGCGCTGAACGGGCTCGCGGAGCGGGGCACCGCCACCGTCAGCTCCGAGGACCTGGCCGTCGCGGCGGGGGTCAACTCGGCGAAGCTGCGCAAGGACCTGTCGCACCTCGGCTCGTACGGGACCCGCGGCGTCGGCTACGACGTGGAGTACCTGATCTACCAGATCTCCCGGGAGCTGGGCCTCACCCAAGACTGGGCGGTCGCCATCGTCGGGGTGGGCAACCTCGGCCGGGCGCTCGCGAACTACGGCGGGTTCGTCTCCCGGGGGTTCCGGGTGGCGGCGCTGTTCGACGCCGACTCGGCCGTGGTCGGCGAGCAGCTCGTCGGGATGGCCGTCGACCACATCGACGAGCTGGAAAGCGTGATCGACAAGCGGGGGGTCTCGATCGTCGTGATCGCGACGCCCGCGGCGGCGGCCCAGCAGGTGGCCGACCGGGTCATCGCCGCCGGGATCACCAGTATCTTGAACTTCGCCCCCGTGGTGCTGACGGTGCCTGACGGAGTCGATGTCCGCAAGGTCGACCTCTCGACCGAACTGCAAATCCTTGCGTTCCATGAGCAGCGCAAAGCGGATCGTGAAACAGGGAGTCCCATAATGGCCGAGGACTGGGCCGAGGCGATGGACGCATGAGCCTTCTCGCGGTAGGTCTCAGCCACAGGACGGCGCCGGTGGCGCTGCTCGAACGCGTGGCGGTGACCGGAGACGCCCTGGTCAAGCTGCTGCACGACATCGCCAGGGACGCGCACGTCTCCGAGGTGATGATCGTCTCCACGTGCAACCGGGTCGAGGTGTACGCCGAGGTCGACCGGTTCCACGGTGGTGTCACCGCGGTGACCGAGCTGCTGAGCGCGCACTCCGGTGTCTCCCAGGATCGGCTCACCGGCCATCTCTACGTCCACTACGAGGACAGGGTGGTCGAGCACCTGTTCACGGTGGCCTGCGGCCTCGACTCCATGGTCGTGGGCGAGGGCCAGATCCTCGGCCAGGTCCGCCAGTCGCTGCGGCTCGCCCAGGAGCAGGGCACGGCGGGGACGATACTCAACGAGCTGGCCCAGCAGGCGCTGCGCGTCGGCAAGCGCGCCCACACCGAGACCGGCATCGACCGGGCGGGAGCCTCCCTGGTCGGGGTGGGGCTCGGCCTGGCCGAGCGGCTCCTCGGCCCGATCCAGGGCAAGCGGGCGCTCGTGGTCGGCGCCGGGTCGATGAGCGGCCTGTCCACCGCGACGCTCAGCCGTGCGGGCGTGACCGACATCGTGGTCGCCAACCGCACCTTCGAGCGCGCCGCCCGGCTGGCGCAGAGCGTCGGCGGGCGGGCGGTCGAGCTGGCGGACGTCGAACACGAGCTCGCCGCCGCTGACCTGGTCATTTCATGCACCGGAGCAGGTAGCGTGGTCATCGACACCGAAATGGTGGCGCGAGCCGTACGACGCGAGAAGCCGCTGTTCCTGCTCGACCTGGCGCTCCCGCACGACGTCGATCCCGGCGTCCGCACCCTTCCCGGCGTCACGCTGGTCGACCTGGAGTCCATGCAGGAGGCCGGGCTGGGCGACCAGGGGGAGGACGGCCGCGAGGGCGTCGCGGAGGGCATCGCCGCGGTCCGGTCCATCGTGGCGGCCGAGGTGTGCGAATACCTCCGGGCGGAGCGCGCGGCCAAGGTCACGCCGACCGTGGTGGCCCTGCGGGCCATGGCGGCCGACGTCGTCGAGGCCGAACTGGGGCGTCTGGTCACCCGGGTGCCCGAGATCGACGGACGGGTTCGCGGCGAGATCGCGCAGACCGTGCGCCGGGTCGTGGACAAGCTGCTCCACGAGCCGACCGTGCGTGTCAAGCGGTTGGCGGCGTCTCCGGCGGGCGATCATTATGCTGAGGCGCTGCGCGAGCTGTTCGACCTGAACCCGAAGGTGCCCGAGGCAGTGACGAGAGCCGACGTGGCCGAGGTGGAGACCGATGTGACCGGTCGCGCCGGCGAGGAGGAGGCATGAGCGAGGGCCTGGTGCTCGACGCGGGGCGGAGCGTCCTCCGGCTGGGCACGCGCCGCAGCCTGATGGCGACGACCCAGTCGCGGCAGGTCGCCGACAGGCTGACCGGGCTGACCGGGCGCCCGGTGGAGCTCGTCGGGGTGACGACCTTCGGGGACGTCACCAAGACCCACCTCGCGCAGCTCGGCGGCACCGGAGTCTTCGTCAGCGCCCTTCGCGACAAGCTCATCGAGGGCGAGATCGACTTCGCGGTCCACTCGCTGAAGGACCTGCCGACCGCGCCCGATCCGCGCGTCGTCATCGCGGCGATCCCGCCCAGGGACGACCCGAGGGACGCGCTCGTCGGATCCCTGAAGCTCGCCGACCTGCCCTCTGGCGCCCTGGTGGGCACCGGCTCCCCGCGCCGCGTGGCACAGCTCCGCGCCCTGCGGCCCGACCTTTCCTACGTCCCGATCCGCGGCAACGCCGACACCCGCATCGGCAAGGTGGCCTCCGGCGAGTTGCGCGCCGTGGTGCTGGCCGCCGCCGGGCTCGGGCGCCTCGGCCGCGACGCCGAGATCTCCCAGCTCTTCGATGTCACCGAGATGCTTCCCGCGCCGGGCCAGGGGGCCCTCGCCGTGGAGTGCCGCGCCGGTGACACCGCCCTGATCGATCTGCTCGCCGTCCTGGACGACCCGCGCACCCGCGCGGCGGTGACCGCGGAGCGCGCCGTGCTGGCCACCCTCGAGGCCGGTTGCAGCGCGCCCGTAGGTGCGTACGCGGCCGATGACGGGCACATTCTCAACCTGACCGCCACCGTGGTCGCCATCGATGGCACGCGGTCGGTGCGCAAGTCCACCGCCGGTGAACCCTGGGCAGCCATGGAGCTCGGTCGCGACCTCGCGACCGCCATGATCGCCGAGGGAGCCGGCACGTTGATGGGGGAGCGGACCCATTGAGCTCCGGAAGCCAGACCAGCAAGACCGCCGAGACGGGCAAGACGGCCGCGCCCAAGGCGGTTGAGACCAAGGCGGCCGGGACCAAGGCTGCCGGGAGCGGCGAGGCCGTGAAGCCCGCCGGGACCGGCGCGGCTTCGGCGACGACCACGAAGGGGACGAGGGACGTGACCGGCGAGGGCGGCGGCCCGCAGGCCCGCACGGGGTTCGTGGCGTTCGTGGGAGCGGGGCCGGGTGACGAGAACCTCCTCACCCTGCGCGGCGCCGACCTGCTGTCACGGGCCGACGTTGTCGTCCTGGACAGGGAGCTCTACGGCGGCCTGCTGCGCCACTGCTCCGCCGACGTCAAGGTCGTCGACGTCGAGGGCGACACCGGCGCGGTGTCGCTGAAGGCCGTGCAGGAGGCCAA
The DNA here is from genome assembly GCF_023276435.1 of Sphaerisporangium perillae. Classification (GTDB taxonomy): domain Bacteria; phylum Actinomycetota; class Actinomycetes; order Streptosporangiales; family Streptosporangiaceae; genus Sphaerisporangium; species Sphaerisporangium perillae. Next base: position 37,215 of record NZ_JALLPO010000021.1, on the reverse strand, counting down.
GGCGGGGTGCCGCGTCGTCCGCCTGTGCGCGGGCGATCCGGGCCTGTTCTCCTCGGTGACCGAGGAGGTGGCGGCCTGCTCCAAGGCCGAGGTCGACTTCGAGATCGTGCCCGGCGTGCCGCCGGCGACGGCGGTGCTCACCTACGCGGGCATCGCGCCCGCCGTGTCGGTGCCGGAGTTCCGCATCGTGGACGCCACCCAGGTGGACGACTGGTCGATCCACGCGGGCTCCACGGGCACGGTGGTGATCTACAACGGCATCGCCGACGCGGTCGCGATCGGCAAGGCCCTCGTGGCCGCCGGCAAGCCCGACACCACCCCGGTCGCCGTGACCCAGAGCGGCACGACGACCGAGCAGTACACCGTGGTCTCCTCGCTCGGCAGGCTCGCCGCCGACCTCAAGCACGCCGGTTTCGCCGAGCCCGCGCTGATCGTCGTCGGCGAGGCGGTCGGCACCCGCGACCGGCTGTCGTGGTTCGAGAACAAGCCGCTGTTCGGGTGGCGGGTCCTGGTGCCCCGCACCAAGGAGCAGGCCGCCGGACTGTCGGAGCAGCTCCGGTCGTACGGCGCGGTGCCCGAGGAGGTGCCGACGATCTCCGTGGAGCCGCCGCGCACCCCCCAGCAGATGGACCGCGCCATCAAGGGCCTGGTGACCGGCCGCTACGAGTGGGTGGCCTTCACCTCCGCCAACGCCGTCAAGGCGATCAGGGAGAAGTTCGAGGAGTACGGCCTGGACGCGCGGGCGTTCGCCGGGCTGAAGGTCGCGGCCGTCGGGGACGCGACGACCAAGGCGCTGGTGGAGTTCGGCGTCAAGCCCGACCTCGTGCCGGTCGGCGAGCACTCCTCGGAGGGCCTGCTGGCCGAGTGGCCGCCGTACGACTCGATGCTCGACCCGATCAACCGGGTCCTGCTGCCGCGCGCCGACATCGCGACCGAGACGCTCATCGCGGGGCTGACCGAGCTGGGCTGGGAGTGCGACGACGTCACCGCCTACCGCACCGTCCGGGCCGCCCCGCCGCCCGCGCCGATCCGTGAGGCGATCAAGGGCGGCGGCTTCGACGCGGTGCTGTTCACCTCGTCCAGCACCGTGCGCAACCTCGTCGGCATCGCCGGCAAGCCGCACAACGTCACGGTGATCGCGGTCATCGGGCCGCAGACCGCCAAGACCGCGGAGGAGTTCGGGCTGCGGGTCGACATCATGGCCGACAATCCGTCGGCTTCGGCACTGGCGTCCGCTCTCGCGGAGTACGGTGCCAAGCAGCGCCAGGCGGCCCTCGCCGTCGGTGACGTTCCTCGGCGGCCCTCGCAGACCCGCAGGGGCGCCCGACGCCGAGCCAAGTGACCCGGCGTGGTCGCGGCGACGTAGACCCCTGTCGCGCGTACGCGATCCACAGACCGGGCCTGGGAGGGGAAAATGATGAGCGACGCGGAGTTCCCCGTGGCGCGGCCCCGGAGGCTGCGCCGCACCGCGGCGATCCGGCGCATGGTGGCGGGCACCCGGCTGCATCCGGCCGAGCTGGTGCTGCCGATGTTCGTCAAGGAGGGCGTGACCGACCCTCAGCCGGTGAGCTCTATGCCCGGGGTGTTCCAGCACACGCGCGACTCGCTCCGCAAGGCCGCCCACGAGGCCGCCGAGGCGGGGGTGGGCGCCCTGATCGTGTTCGGCATCCCGGCGGTCAAGGACGCCAGGGGCTCGGCGGGCGACGACCCCGACGGCATCGTCCAGAAGGCTCTCGCCGACCTGCGCGCCGACCTCGGCGACTCGATCGTGATCATGAGTGACACCTGCCTGGACGAGTTCACCGACCACGGGCACTGCGGCGTCCTCACGCCCGAGGGCGAGGTCGACAACGACGCGACGCTGGAGCGCTACGCCTCCGTGGCCGTCGCCCAGGCCGCCGCGGGCTCCGAGGTGGTCGCGCCGAGCGGCATGATGGACGGCCAGGTGGCCGCCATCCGCGCCGCGCTCGACGCCAACGGCTTCTCGCACATCCCGATCCTCGCGTACTCCGCGAAGTACGCCTCGGGGTTCTACGGGCCGTTCAGGGAGGCCGCGGAGTGCGCTCCGCAGTTCGGCGACCGCAACGCCTACCAGCAGGACCCCGCGGGGCCCGTGGGGGAGGCGCTGCGCGAGGTGCGCCTGGACGTGGCGGAGGGCGCGGACGCCGTCATGGTCAAGCCCGCGCTGGCCTACCTGGACATCCTGCGGCAGGTGCGCGACACCGTCGAGGTGCCGGTCGCGGCCTACCAGGTGAGCGGCGAGTACGCCATGGTCGAGGCGGCGGCGGCCAACGGCTGGATCGACCGCGATCGCATCATCATGGAGTCGCTGATAGCCATCCGGCGCGCCGGTGCGGACATGATCCTCACCTATTGGGCTACGGAAGTGGCCAGGAGACTATCCTGACGGGCCATTTTCCGGGGGTCGGGTCACCTTGGCCGGCCGCCATCAGGCATCATCGGTGAAAGGCAGGGTGGGGGAGGAACACAATGGTGGGGGTACCGCTGGCGGCTCGCCGGGCGAAAAGGCGAGCACGATCCCATGAGAAGGCGCACGCGATCACCTCGGTGCTTGAGTACGCCGAGATCGGGTGGGCCAGCGTTCTGGGCGCCCACCCGCTGCGCGAGGGCAGGCGAGCCTGTTCGTGTGACCGCGTCGGCTGTCCGGACCCGGGAGCCCACCCGCTGTCGCCGGCCTGGCAGATGATGGCCACGACGGACACCGTGCTGCTGACGCGCTGGTGGGAGCAGAACCCCGACGCCAACGTGATCCTTCCCACGGGCCGGGTGTTCGACGTGTTCGACGTACCCGCGACGGCGGGCCAGTCGGCACTCGCCGCCATGGACGCCGCGAACTTCTCCACGGGCCCGGTCGCCGCCAACGGCGACCGGGTCCTTTTTTACATCGCCACGCGCGGCGCTCCGGAGGACGAGGACGAGTGGTGGTCGTGCCACCTCGACTACGCCCCCGAGACGATCGAGGCGACCCCGGGCCTGCGCTGGCACTGCCGCGACAGCTATGTCCTGGCCCCGCCGTCGTCGCTGCCGGACGGCAGCCAGGCCCGCTGGCTGCGCCCCCCGGACGGGCGCCCGCTGCCCGACCCGCTGCACGTCCTCGACTGGCTGGCGGACGCCTGCGAGTGACCCCGCGGCCCGTGCCGGGCATGCTCGGGTGGCCGACGGGCCCGGCGGTCCCGGGGACTAACCTGGACGCGTGAGCCGTACGAAGATCTCAGAGGACCTGTTCGAGCGTGCCCGCGCCGTCGTGCCCGGAGGCGTCAACTCGCCGGTGCGCGCCTTCGGCGCCGTCGGAGGCACCCCGCGGTTCATGGAGTCCGGCCAGGGGCCGTACATCGTGGACGCCGACGGCAACCGCTACGTCGACCTGGTCTGCTCCTGGGGCCCGATGATCCTCGGCCACCGGCACCCCTCCGTGGTGGAGGCGCTCACCGAGGCCCTGTCGCGCGGCACCTCCTTCGGCACCGCGACCCGGGGTGAGGTGGAGCTCGCCGAGGAGATCGTGGCGCGGGTCGGCCCGGTCGAGAAGGTCCGCCTGGTCAGCTCCGGCACCGAGGCGACCATGTCGGCGGTGCGGCTCGCGCGCGGCTTCACCGGGCGTTCCCGCGTCGTCAAGTTCGCCGGCTGTTACCACGGGCACGTCGACGCCCTGCTCGCCGCGGCGGGCTCGGGCGTGGTGACCTTCGGGCTGCCCGACACCCCGGGCGTCACCGGATCCTCGGCGGCCGACACGATCGTCCTGCCCTACAACTCGCCCGAGGCGGTCACCGAGGCGTTCGCCGCGTACGGCGACGACATCGCCTGCGTGATCACCGAGGCGTGCCCGGCCAACATGGGCGTGGTGCCGCCGGCCCCGGGGTTCAACGCGCTGCTGCGCGAGCTGTGCACGGCGAACGGCGCCCTGCTGATCATCGACGAGGTGCTCACGGGCTTCCGGGTCTCCTCCTCCGGGTGGTACGGCCTGGAGCCGGTGGACGCCGACCTGATGACCTTCGGCAAGGTCATGGGCGGTGGCCTGCCGGCCGCCGCGTTCGGCGGGCGGGCCGAGGTCATGGGCCGGCTCGCGCCCGAGGGCCCGGTCTACCAGGCGGGCACCCTCTCGGGGAACCCCCTGGCCTGCGCCGCCGGCCTCGCCACGCTCCTGGCCTGCGATGACGACGTGTACGACCGGGTGGACGCGGCGGCTCTGATCATCGGCCGCGCCGCGTCGGACGCCCTGGCGGCGGCGGGGGTGCCCCACCGGCTCCAGACCGCGGGCAACCTGTTCTCGATCTTCTTCACCGCCGACCCGGTCACCGACTTCTCCGGGGCGCGCGGCCAGGACACCGGGGCCTACCGCGCGTTCTTCCACTCCATGCTCGACCAGGGCGTCTACCTGCCGCCTTCGGCGTACGAGGCGTGGTTCCTGTCGGCGGCCCACGACGAGGAGGCCCTGGCCCGCGTCGCCGAGGCCCTCCCCGCCGCCGCGAAGGCCGCCGCGGCGGCCTCCTCCGGCTGACCACGGAACATCCGCCGGGTCGCTCCGGCCGCGGCCACGGCTCAGCCATACGCGATATTTCAGTGGGTGAATGAATTCCAGCGATCGATGATTTAGCATCTCTGTATGCTCGATCTCCATCGCCTGAAGGCGCTGCACGCCGTGTCGGTGTACGGCTCGGTCGGCGCCGCGGCCGAGGCGCTCATGGTGACCCCCTCGGCCATCTCCCAGCAGATCGCCAAGCTCGAGCGCGAGACGGGGTCCAGGCTCATCGAGCGCAGCGGGCGCGGAGTGCGGCTCACCGACGCCGCCGGGCTGCTCGCCGAGCACGCGGAGCGCATCCTGGCGCTGGTGGAGACGGCCGAGGCCGACTTCGAGGCGCTGCGCGGCACGGTGGTCGGGCGCCTGACGATGGCCGCGTTCCCGACGGCCGCCCGGGGCCTGCTCCCCGGCGCGCTCACCGAGCTGAAGCGGTGCCATCCCGAGCTCGACCTGGTGCTGTACGAGCGCGATCCCGAGCGGCAGGTCCGCGAGGTGGCCCGGGGCGAGCTCGATCTGGCCCTGGTGCAGGACTGGCTGAACCGCCCGATGGCCATCCCGGAGGGCCTGTCGCGGGCCGCGCTCATGGACGATGTGGTCGACGTGGTGCTGCCCGCCACGCACCCGCTGGCGGACCGGCGGGAGCTCGAACTGGCCGAGTTGCACGGCGAGCGGTGGATCAGCTCCTCGCCCGGCACCATCTGCCATGACTGGCTCGTCTTCACGCTGAGGACGGCGTCGCTGGAGCCGGAGGTCTCCTGCGTGGCCGACGAGTACCCGACGCAGATCGCGCTGGTCGGAGCCGGGCACGGCTGCGCCCTGGTGCCTCGCCTCGGCCGTGGCCACGTGCCGGCGGACGTCAAGGTGGTGCCGATCCGCCCCCGGCCGACGCGGCGCATCTACGCCCTGTGGCGCACGGACGCGGCCCGCCGCCCGGCGATCCGCGCAGCCGTCGAGGTGCTCCGGCAGACGGCCCAGTAGGCTGGTGCCCGTCATGACTGAAAGCACCGTTGTCCACCTGCTCCGGCATGGAGAGGTGCACAATCCACAGGGCCTGCTCTACGGCAGGCTGCCCGGATACCATCTGTCGGAGAACGGCCGGTCCATGGCCGAGCTGGTGGCCAAGGCGCTCGCGGGCCGCGACATCGTCGCGCTGTACAGCTCCCCGCTGGAACGCGCCCAGGAGACGGCCGCCCCGATCGCGCAGACGCTCGATCTTCCCGTTCAGACCGACGACCGGCTGATCGAGGCCGGCAACGTCTTCCAGGGCCTGGTCATCGGGGGCATGTTCCGTGCTCCCCGCAACCTGCGCCACATGTGGAACCCCACTCGCCCGTCCTGGGGCGAGCCGTACGTCGACATCGTCAGGCGGATGCGGGCGATCGTCGACGTCGCCCGCGCGGAGGCCCGGGGGCACGAGGCGGTGCTGGTCAGCCACCAGCTCCCGATCTGGATCATTCGCCAGGCGGCGGAGGGCCGCAGGCTGTGGCACGACCCGCGCCGGCGCCAGTGCGCGCTCGCGAGCCTGACCAGCCTCACCTTCGAGGGCGGCCGGCTGGCGAGCGTAGGCTACAGCGAGCCGGCGGGTGCGTTGGTGAAGCCCTCTAAGCTCCTCAAACCGACCAAATAGCGATAGTCCCCGATACCTGCACAGGTAGTGCCCCGATTTCGAGGGTGTGCGGTGCGCTGGGTAGGGTTTGAAGCTCTACCGGTTGTAGTACAAGGAGACCTTGCTCCGTGTCCTCGAAGTCACGTGTCCTCGTCGCCGTTGTGCTGGCCATGACGGCTCTCGCGGGATGCGCCGGAAGCCAGGGAACGCAGCCGCAGTCCGGCGACACGCGCTTCGTCGCGGGCGACGGCAGCATGCGCGTGGTGCCCGCCGCGGAGCGGCAGGCGGCTCCGGCGATCGAGGGGCAGACGCTGGAGGGCACCGCCACCAGCCTCGCCGCCCACAAGGGCAAGGTCGTCGTGCTCAACTTCTGGGCGTCCTGGTGCGGCCCCTGCCGGGGCGAGGCGCCGGTGCTCAAGGACATCGCCGCCAAGACCAAGGACCGCGGGGTCCAGTTCCTCGGCGTGGACGCCAAGGACGACAAGGCGCAGGCCCTGGCCTTCCAGCGCACCCAGCAGCCCGGATACCCGAGCCTGTTCGACCAGCCCGGCAAGGTCGCGCTGGCCTTCCGCGGCATGGTCAACCCCGCGGCGATCCCCTCCACGCTCGTGCTCGACAGGCAGGGCCGGGTCGCCGCCCGCGCCCTCGGAGAGGTACGCCACTCCGACCTCCTCGGCGTGGTGACCAAGGTCAGCGATGAGAAGTAGCCCTCGCCTCCACGGGCGCCCCGGCGGGCGGGGTGGGCCGTGAGCGACGTCGCGAGCACGGTCGCCGCGGGCTCGCTGATCGTCGCGCTGCCCGTGGCGGTGGTCGCGGGCCTGGTGTCGTTCCTCTCGCCGTGCGTGCTGCCCCTGGTGCCCGGCTACCTGTCCTACGTGACCGGCATGAGCGGTGACCCCCGGCGCGGGCGAATGGTCGCGGGCAGCGCCCTGTTCGTGCTGGGCTTCTCGCTGGTGTTCGTGCTGGGCGGAGCGCTGTTCGGCGGCCTCGGCGCGCTGCTGCTCGGCAACGCCGAGGTGATCACCCGCGTGCTCGGCGCGCTGACGATCGTGCTCGGCCTGGCCTTCCTGGGCCTGATCCCCGGGCTGCAGCGCGACGTGCGCATCCACCGCTTCCCCGCCGCCGGCATCGCGGGCGCGCCCCTGCTCGGCATCGTCTTCGGCCTCGGCTGGACGCCCTGCATCGGCCCCACGCTGTCCGCAGTGCTCACGCTCTCCCTCGACCAGGCAAGCGCGGTGCGGGGAGCCGTGCTCGCCTTCGCCTACGCCCTCGGCCTGGGTGTCCCGTTCGTCCTCGCCGCGCTCGCCTACCGCAAGGCGATCAGCACGTTCAAGGCGGTGCGCCGCCACTCGCAGCTCATCACCCGCATCGGCGGGGCCATGCTGGTCGTCGTCGGCGTGCTCCTGGTGACCGGCCTCTGGGGGCAGTTCATCGCGAGCATTCAGGGCTGGGTGGGCGGATTCGAGCCGGTGATCTGATGACGACGACCGAAGAGATCCAGACCGACCTGGGGCGCCCGGCCGGTCTCGGGCCGCTGGGCTGGCTGCGCTGGGCCTGGCGCCTGCTCACCTCGATGCGCACGGCGCTGATCCTGCTGTTCCTGTTCGCGCTCGCCTCGGTGCCCGGGTCCATCTACCCGCAGCGGTCGATCAGCCCCGACCGGGTGGCGAAGTACTTCAAGGACAGCCCCGGCCTGGCCGCCTGGCTCGACCGGTTGTGGCTGTTCGACGTGTTCACCTCGCCTTGGTTCGCGGCGACCTACCTGCTGCTGTTCATCTCGCTCGCGGGTTGCGTCATCCCCCGGGCCGCGGCTCACCTGCGCGAGCTGCGGCGCAAGCCCCCGGCGGCGCCGCGCAACCTGTCCCGGCTGCCCCAGCACGCCTCCTTCGCCTCCTCCGAAGCGACGGTGGAGTCGCTCGCCGCGCTGCTCAGGAAGAAGCGCTTCCGCACGGTCACCGGGCCAGGGTGGGTGGCCGCCGAGAAGGGCTATCTCCGCGAGACCGGCAACCTGCTGTTCCACGTCGCCCTGCTCGCCCTCCTGCTCGCGGTCGGGGCCGGCGGCCTGTACGGCTATCGGGGCAACGTGCTGCTCGTCGAGGGCAACGGCTTCGCCAACACCGTCGCCGCCTACGACAGGTACATCCCGGGCCAGCGGGTGTCGTCGGACTCGCTGGAACCCTTCTCCTTCACGCTCTCGGACTTCCAGGCCACCTACGTCGCCTCGGGCGACCGGCGCGGCCAGCCGCTCGACTTCTCGGCGCGGCTGCGGGTCACCGACCGGCCCGGTGCGCGCGAGCGCCCGTACGACCTGCGGGTGAACGAGCCGTTGGAGGTCAACGGCACCCAGACCTACCTGCTCGGGCACGGGTACGCGCCGACGTTCAAGATCCTCGACGGGAAGGGCCAGGTGGCCTTCGAGGGCCCGGTGCCGTGCCTGACGGCCGACCAGACGACCTACATGTCCGAGTGCGTGATCAAGGTGCCGGACGCGCAGCCCGACCAGCTCGGCTTCCTCGTGCGCTTCCTGCCGACGACCGTGCCGGCCCAGGACGGCTCCTACGTCTCGATCTTCCCGGGCGCCGCCAACCCGACGGCGCAGGTGTTCGCCTTCTCCGGCGACCTCGGCATGAACTCCGGCGAGCCGCAGTCGGTGTACCAGCTCGACACCAAGAAGCTCAAGCCGCTGGTGATGGGCTTCAAGACCAAGCCGCTCGCCGTCGGAGAGACCCTGCCACTGCCGGGCGGCGCCGGGTCGATCCAGCTCACCGGCGTGCGTGAGTGGATCAGCCTCCAGATCGCCTACGATCCCGGCCGCGTCCCGGCCCTCGTCGCGGCGGCCCTCGCCGTGCTGGGGCTGGTGCTGTCGCTCACGGTCCGCCGCCGCCGCGTCTGGGTGCGGGTGACCGACGGCGACGGCGAGGCCCGCACGGTCGATGTGGGCGGGCTGACGCGCACTGAGGGCGGCGCCGGTTTCGCCGAGGAGTTCTCCCAGATCGTCACGGCCCTCCAGGGGCCGGAGGCCGGCAGGCCCGCCTCGCCGCAAGGAGTCAAGGATGCCCACTGACGTCAACTCGGGCCTCGCCACGCTCAGCGATCAGCTGATCCTGGCGACCGTCCTGTTGTACGTGTTCGCCATGATCGCGTACGCGCTCGACCTCGGCTTCGGCCGGGCCCGCAAGGTCACCGCGGCCGGGGAGCCGGTCGCCGTCGGCGCCGCCACGGCTGCGGTCACCGCCAAGGCGGGCGCCGTCCAGACGCTCGACCGCCCCGGCGGCGCGCCCGGCACCGGCGAGGACGCCGGATCCGAGCGGGCGGGGGACGGGACGCTGCCGGGTGAGGGAGCCAGGGACGCCGGTCCGGCCGCCGCGGCGCCGCCCGCGTGGGCCGCCCGTGCCGGCACCGTGGCGGTCGCGTTGAGCTGGCTCGGCTGGGCCGCGAACCTCGGCGCCATCATCACCCGGGGCGCCGCCGTGGGCCGCTGGCCCTGGGGCAACATGTACGAGTTCGTGGTGGCGATCTGCTTCGCCGCCATGACCGCGTTCCTGGTGATGCAGGCACGCCAGCCGGTGCGGTTCCTCGGCGCCTTCGTGTCGGTCGCGGCGGCGCTCGGGCTCGGCTTCGCGGTCCGCTACCTGCACGTGCAGGCCGGGCCGGTCGTGCCCGCCCTGAACTCCTACTGGATCGCCATCCACGTCACCGCCGCGATCTGCGCGAGCGGCCTGTTCATCGTCGCGGGCGTCTCGGGGGTGCTGTTCCTCTCGCGCGGAGACGGCCCGTCACGGCTGCCCGGGCGGGCCGAGCTCGAGCAGGTCGCCCACCGCGCCATCGTGATCGCCTTTCCGATCTGGACGTTCGCGGTGATCGCCGGCGCTCTCTGGGCCGACAAGGCGTGGGGACGCTACTGGGGCTGGGACCCCAAGGAGGTCTGGTCGTTCATCGCCTGGATCGCCTACGCGGCCTACCTGCACGCGAGGGCGACCGCCGGGTGGCGGGGCAGGGCGGCGATGATCGTCCAGCTGGTCGCCTTCGGCTGCCTGCTGTTCAACCTCGTCGGCGTGAACATCTTCCTGTCGGGCCTGCACTCCTACGCGCAGGTGCCCTGACCCGCGGCCGTTCGGCCGGGGTGCGAGGAACCGGGACCGGGAGTGCGCCGGGGGCGGGGCCGGCCCCGTGCTTCCGCGCGGGGCCGGCCCCTGATGGTCCCCTGACCGTGCCGCTCGTCCCCTAAGGACGGCCTTCCCGTGCCGGCCGGCACGCCGGCACGGGGGTCGTGGAGGGCCTGTCGGGGCGGCCGCCGCAGGAGGTCAGTCGTCCTCCCTACGGAGGCGACGGTCGAGGTCGCGGAGGAAGTCGGGGTCGTCGTCGGGTCCGCGGGGCACGGAGGGGCGGGGGCCGGAGCGGCCGAGGCGCTGCCGTTGTACGGTCTGCTCGCTGAGAGGACGGCCGAGGAGCAGCCACAACAGGCCGCCGAGGTCGACCAGGAGGATGACGATGAGAACCCACAAGAACTTGGGCAGGTTCCTTACGTCTTCCTCCGGTGTGGTGATCAGGTCGAACAGGCAATAGAGCCAGAAGGCTAACAGCGCCAGGCCGAGAAGCACGCTAGGCATGTCCGCAGCGTAAGCCATTCGACGGTAGATCGTGTTTCCGGGGCGTCACGGGCCCTCTCTGAACCATCCCCATAGGACATTCCAGATGACTCCTGGGCGGCCTCGTCGTACGGTGGACCGTGACCACGCTTCGCGTATGGGAGAGGTGTGTGCCGATGGTCGCGTTCGCCCGGGCCCCCAGGCCGCGGCTTTGACGGCGTTCTCCGGCGACAAGGGGCGCCATCGCAGAGGGCCGCGCTGGCGGCAGCGGGGGCCGTACGCCTTCCCCTCCCGCGGCGAGGTGCCCCGCGAGGGGGCCGCCGAGCCCTCTGACGGCACGCGCCCGGAGGGCGTGGCCGACCGCCGCGGTGACTCCCCGCGCGACGGCTCCCCGCTCGATGGCCGCGCCGGTGCCACGCGCGAGGGCCGCGCCGAGTCCGCGAGGGCCGCCTCCTCCAGGGAGGGCCGCGCCGACTTCCGTGACGGCGGGCGCAGGGCGAACCGCCGCGAGAGCAAGGCCGACTCGTTCCGGGCGGGCGACCGGCCCCGAGTCGAGGGGGCGCGGGCCGTCACCGCTCCGGTGGTCGACCGGCCGCAGTACATCTGGCGTGATTTCGAGCTGGACGACGAGCCGCCTCTGGCCCAGCCGAATTCCCCGGACACGCCCGATATGCGCGATGGGCTCAGGCACTGCGGGCCGCTGGAGCAGATCCTGTACCGCCAGTGGGACTCCGCCGAAGGCCCTCCCTCGGCGGACGCCGTCCGTGCCGTCGACAGCCTGGCCCGGCTGCCGGAGCGGCTGAAGGCGCTCCTGGCGGTCGGACTCGACGGCATCTACGTCGGGGCCGGCGGTGTGCCCGATCTGGACGACATGGGCTATCTGCGGGGCGCGCCGCTGCCCTCGGGCAAGGCGACCTGGGACGTGTGCGCCGGCGCGTACGGCGACCGCAAGATCGTGGTGGGCGACCGGCCGTCGCCGACCCCGGACGTGATGATGCACGAGACGGGGCACGCCCTGGACGACATCGACTCCGCGCTGGGCGAGTGGGTGTCCGACTCGCCGGAGTTCGTCGCCCTCTACGAGCAGTGCGCGCCCCTGTTCGCCTCGGCGTTCCACAAGCAGCCGGGCGGTCTCGGCCGCAAGGAGTTCTTCGCCGACGCCTTCGCGGCGATCGCGTCCCGGCAGCGTCCGGCGCTGGTCGACATGCTGAACGGAGACACGCGTGCGGCGCTCAATGTCATGTTGTTCTTCAACCGGCGCTACGGAATCTAGGTGATCCGTCATGTACGTCATCCGGCTCGCGGACGGGACGTTGCGGATACCGCAGACCCTGACCAGTGACGACGGGCGCCTCATCGGGAACGCCTACGTGGAGCTCGCGCCGACCGATCCCGAGTACGAACGCTGGCTGCCCGAGTCGATCACCGAAGAGCAGGAGGCCGAGCGGCGCAGGCGCTGGCAGGAGGAGAACGACGACCTGGAGCGGGAGTTCCTGGCGTTCAAGGAGTCACAGGCCGGCTCCGACCGCTGAGCAGGCCGGCGGATAGAGCGCGTCCGTAATTGCTTTAAAGGCATGCATAGAAAAAAGAACAGTGACCCTGCGGCTTCCGGGGGGCACGCAGGATCACCGGTGGTGCATGGTGGGCTCGAGATCACCGCACCTCACGCAGGCGCCAGGCTCGGTGGGCTCTCACCTGTACATCAGACACGCGGTGAGTCGCCGCTCGGCCGTTCGGCCGTGAGGACTTCCTCGCCACGCAGGAGAGCGTGCACCTCCGACTCGCGGAAACGCCGATGCCCTCCGGGAGTGCGGATGCTGCTGATGCGGCCTGCGGCCGCCCAGCGTGTCACCGTTTTTGGATCGACCCGGAAGAGGGCGGCAACCTCTCCGGGGGTCAGCAGGCGTTCGCTGCTACTCTCCACAATCTCTCCCCCTCGCATCCCGCATCCTGAAGCGGGCGGACAGGTATCCAGTTTGCCGAGCGAAAACTGATATATCCGTGATTTACATCCAACGATCACGGGTTGTTATCAGCTGACTGCCCGTTTGTTATATGATAGAGCCTCTTTGGGGCGCTCGTGGGTGTTTCTTTACATAAGCGCCGCGATGTGAACACTAGCAGTGCTCGCTCCCGATGCGAAGCGAGGACTGTAAAGCTCCGAGGCCGAAATCGGCTGCCCTCCAGGGCGGTGGTCGCAGACCGCTCCAGCGGACGGGTGACGTAGCCTCGACGTTGTGCGATCGTTTCTCGTTTACACAGCGTCACGGCTGGGTCTGTTCGCCGTCACCCTGGGCGTGCTCTACCTGATCGGCCTTCACAACGTCTTCTGGCTCCTAGTGATCAGTTTCGTGATCAGCGGCATAGCCAGTTACGTGCTGCTGTCCAAGCAGCGAGACGTGATGAGTGAGCAGATCAACAAGAACCGCAGGGGCTAGGGAAGCGGGAACATGCCGACCCGGGCATGGTACTCGTGTCCGAGGTGCGTGGTGTCGCTTCCGACGAGAAGGCCGCCTTTGTGTGCGAGGAACGCTTTGACACCGATGCCCCGGTCGCGAGTGGGGTTCCATGCGAGCGCCTTGCCGGTCGTGGGGTGAATCGCCCCGATGCCCGGCCGCGCCACCGCGCCCGGCCCCGCCGAGTCCGAGCCCCGGGGGTTGTTCAACCAGCGCTGATGGCCACCGACGTACACCGCGGATCCGGTGACCGCCACCGAGTACAACGAGTCGCCCCCGGTGTGGTTCACCCACGTGGGCCGTACGGCGTCTCCGCGAGAATAGGTCTCGAAGCGGGCCGCGGAATCGCAGAGCTTGCGGGCGCCCTTGGCGCCTCCTGTCGTCACGATGACGAAGTAGTGCCCGTCAGGTGAGAAATCCAGCCCGCGTACGTAAGTGGGGAACACCTCTTTACACGCGGCGGCGTACGCCTCGGTGTGCCAGTCGGTCACCGATGGCCGCGCGGCGGCGATGTCGATCAGGCCCACCTGTGGCCGCCGGTGGCCGTCCAGGGTGGTGAAGGAGCCGTCCACCGCGAGCCGGTCACGGGTTGCGGCCATCGCGTAGATCTTCAGCTCACCGCCGCGCCCGGCGCCCGGGGTCACGGTGAACGCCGGGTCCACCGCCCCGGTGCCGGCGTCGACCCGGGCCAGGGCCGTGCGCATCGTGCGGCCGATGCCGGTGAAGTCGCCGCCGACGTACAGCCTGCCGCCGTGCAGCACGAGGCTGGAGACGTCGCCCCCGTTGACCGGCGCGGAGAAGCCGGCGACCGGCGAGCCGTCGGGGAGCCTGAGCCGGGCCAGCCCCCGGCCGGGCGCGCCACCGGCGGAGACGAACGCTCCGCCGACGTAGACCGAGCCGTCCGGCCCGGCCGCCAGCGCGTACACCGGGCCGTCCAGGCGCGGGGCGAAGCGGCGGTCCACTTTGCCGGTGGCGAGGTCGAAGGCGAACAGGTTGCTCCTCGGCAGCCGCGTGGAGGCCCCGGCGTCGCGCACCTCGCTGAACGAGCCGCCCACGACCACGGTGCCACCGATGAGGGCGAAGGCGTTGACGATGCCGTCGAGCACGTGGGGAGTGGTGGCGACCGGATCGGCGGAGACCACGCGCGGGTGGGCGACGTCGCCGGCGGAGGCGGGGGAGCAGGGGAGCAGCGCGAGGGCCGCCGCGAGCAGGGGGAGGGTGATGAGGGCCGGCTTCCGGGCCGGCTTTCCGACGAACATCCACCAAGTGGTAGCAGACGCAGGGTAGTGGGGCGGCTACTTTGGGTGGATCAACGCGTGCGCACTAAGCTTGTCGCCATGACGCGTGCATCCCTGGACAAACAGCCGCACGAGGTCGCGGCGATGTTCGACCGCACGGCCCGGCGCTACGACTTGGTCAACGACGTGCTTTCCCTCGGTCAAGATCGGCTATGGCGCAGGGCCACCGCCGCCGCGGTGGACGCCGGTCCCGGGGAGCTCGTCCTCGACCTCGCCGCCGGCACGGGCACCTCGACCGACGCCTTCACCGGTCTCGGGGCGCGGGCGATCGCGTGCGACTTCTCCCTCGGCATGCTGCGCACGGGCGCCTCCCGGCGAGGCGGTTCGGGCCTTTCCGGCGGAGGGGTGCGTGGCGTCACCTTCGTCGGAGGCGACGCCCTGAAACTTCCATTCGCCGACGGCACCTTCGACGCCGTGACGATCTCGTTCGGATTGCGCAACGTGAAGGACACGGTCGGGGCGCTGGGGGAGATGCTCCGGGTGACCAGGCCCGGCGGGCGCCTTGTGGTGTGCGAGTTCTCCAGGCCGACGATCAAGCCGTTCGAGCTGGTGTACACGCAATATCTGATGAGGCTGTTGCCGCCCGTCGCGCGGGTCGTGAGCTCCAATCCCGACTCCTACGAGTATCTCGCCGAGTCGATCCGCGCCTGGCCCGACCAGGCGGCGCTGGCCCGGCTCGTCCAGGAGGCCGGGTGGGAAAGGGTCCAGTGGCGCAATCTCTCGCTGGGCATCGTGGCCTTGCATCGAGCTGTTAAACCAACCATGGACGAGTAGGTAAGCTCCATCTGACATCGGGCAGGGAAAAAGGGTTAGACTTCCGCCGACAAGTTTGTGAAGTAGTTCACAAAGGAACGAAGGCCCCCAACCCCGAGGCCCTCGACACCCAGGACAGGACAGGTCCCGTGAGCGAGTCAGCCCCCGCGGCGGACGCCGACGTCATCGTCGTCGGTGCCGGACCCGCGGGTTCGACCACGGCCTTCTATCTCGCACAGGCCGGCTTCGACGTGCTGCTGCTGGAGAAGACCCGATTTCCGCGCGAGAAGGTGTGCGGAGACGGGCTGACGCCGCGCGCCGTCAAGGAACTGATCGCCATGGGCGTCGACGTCGACGCCCCCGGCTGGGTCAGGAACAAGGGCCTCCGCGTCGTCGGCGGCGGCCTGCGCTTCGAGCTTCCCTGGCCCGAGCTTTCGAGCTTCCCCGACTTCGGCCTGGTGCGCACGCGCCTGGACTTCGATGAGATCCTGGCCGCCAACTCCGAGCGGGGCGGCGCCACCGTGCTGCAGGGCGTCAACGTCACCGGGCCCATCCTCGACGAGCGCAGCGGCCACGTCACCGGCGTGACGGCCCGCAAGGACGGCGAGCAGGTCACCTACCGCTCGCGCCTGGTCGTCGCCGCCGACGGCAACTCCACGCGGATGTCCCTGGCGATGGGCCTGCACAGGCGCGACGACCGGCCGCTGGGCGTCGCCGTGCGCACGTACTACGCCAGCCCCCGGCACGATGACGACTGGCTGGAGTCGTGGCTGGAGCTGTGGGACACCGACGATGACGGCAACTCCCGGCTCCTGCCCGGATACGGCTGGGTGTTCCCCGTCGGCGACGGCACCAGCAACGTCGGGCTCGGCCTGCTCAACACCAGCGAGGCGTTCCAGAACCTCGACTACCGCGACCTGCTGCGCCGCTGGGTCAAGAACATGCCCGCCGAGTGGGGGTTCTCCGAGGAGAACATGACCGGGCCGATCCGCGGCGCGGCGCTGCCGATGGCCTTCAACCGGCAACCGCACTACTCGCGGGGCATGGTCCTCGTCGGCGACGCCGGCGGCATGATCAACCCGTTCAACGGCGAGGGCATCGCCTACGCCATGGAGACGGGCCGCATCGCCGCCGACACGATCGTCACGGCCCTGTCGAGCATCACTTCCGCGCAGCGCGAACGCGTGCTGCGCGCCTATCCCAAGACGCTGAAGGACGCCTACGGCGGCTATTTCACGCTCGGGAGACTGTTCGTGGAGGCCATCGGCAAGCCGGGTGTGATGGGGTTCATCACGCGGCACGCCCTGCCACATCCCACTCTGATGCGGTTCGCTCTGAAACTCCTTGCTAATCTCACGGACCGGCAGGGCGATGCGTCAGACCGGATCATCAACGCCCTGTCCAAGGTCACGCCGCCGGCATGACACAGCACCCGGAACGAAGATCGATGATCGCTCTGCCTAGACTCATCAACCGATTGACGACTGCTTCAGCGCTCAGAGGGGACGCATAAGCGATGGAACTGTACGTGCCGATCCTGGTGCTCGCGGTTCTCGCGGCGGGCTTCGCCGTCTTCTCCGTGGGAATCGCGCCCTTCACCGGCCCCAAGCGCTGGAACCGCGCCAAGCTCGACGCCTACGAGTGTGGCATCGAGCCCACACCGCAGCCCGTCGGCGGCGGCCGGTTCCCCCTGAAGTACATGATCACCGCGATGCTCTTCATCGTGTTCGACATCGAGATCATCTTCCTTTATCCGTGGGCGGTCGCATTCGACAAGCTCGGGGTCTTCGGGCTGGTCGAGATGGTGCTGTTCATCGTCACCGTGCTGGTCGCGTACGCCTACGTATGGCGCCGTCGCGGCCTGGACTGGGACTGAGAGGCAGCGTGCCGGAGGCGCGCGAGAGGAAGCACTGAGATGGGTCTCGAAGAGAAACTGCCCAGCGGGTTCGTCCTGTCCACCGTGGAGCAGGCGGCCGGGTGGGCGCGGAAGAACTCCGTCTGGCCGGCCACGTTCGGCCTGGCCTGCTGCGCCATCGAGCTGATGGCCACCGGCGGCCCCAACCACGACCTGGCCAGGTTCGGCATGGAGCGCGCGTCCGCGTCCCCCCGCCAGGCCGACCTGATGATCGTGGCCGGTCGCCTGTCGCAGAAGATGGCGCCGGTGCTGCGCCAGATCTACGACCAGATGGCCGAGCCCAAGTGGGTCATCGCGATGGGCGTCTGCGCGTCCAGCGGTGGCATGTTCAACAACTACGCGATCGTGCAGGGCGTCGACCACGTCGTGCCGGTGGACATCTACCTGCCCGGCTGCCCGCCGCGTCCCGAGATGCTCATCGACGCGATCGTCAAGCTGCACGACAAGATCCAGAACATGAAGTTCGGCGCGCACCGCGCCAAGCAGATCGACGAGCTGGAACTGCGGGCTCTGCGGTCGCTTCCGCTCATCGATCAGGGGACCTCGAAATGAGCACTGAAAATCTCCCCGGGGTGCCGGAGGAGCCGATCGCCCGCCGCGGCATGTTCGGCGCCGCCGACTCCGGTGACACATCCGGATACGGCGGTCTCGTCGTACGCCGCCCGCCGAAGCTGTCGAGCGCCAAGCCGTACGGCGGCTACTTCGACGAGGTGGCCGACGCGCTCGAGCGGGTCGCGGGAGACGCCTACGCCGGCATGGTCGAGCGCGTGGTCGTCGACCGGGGCGAACTGACGATCCACGTTGCGCGCGAGCGCCTGGTGGAGGTCATGCGCCACCTGCGCGACGACCTCGCCCTGCGGTTCGAGCTGTCGCTCGGTGTCTCGGGGGTGCACTACCCCGAGGAGACCGGCGCCGAGCTGCGCGCGGTCTACCACCTGTGCTCGATCACCCACAACCGTCGCATCCGGGTCGAGGCCTCCTGTCCTGCCGCGGATCCGCACATTCCGTCCACGGTGTCGGTCTACCCGACGCACGACTGGCATGAACGCGAGACCTACGACTTCTTCGGGATCGTCTTCGACGGCCACCCGGCGCTCACCCGCATCGAGATGCCCGATGACTGGGAAGGCCACCCGCAGCGCAAGGACTATCCGCTCGGCGGCATCCCGGTGCAGTACCGCGGCGCCACCATCCCCGCGCCGGACCAGAGGAGGTCGTACGCATGACCGCCATCCACGACGGTGAGACCGCCCGGAGCGAGCAGGACGTCACCGAGGGCAAGGTCTACAGCGTCAACGGCCAGGACTGGGACGAGGTCGTCAGCGCGGTCGCCGAGTCGTCGGAGGAGCGCCTGGTCATCAACATGGGCCCGCAGCACCCCTCGACCCACGGCGTGCTCCGGCTCGTGCTGACCCTCGACGGCGAGACCGTCACCGAGGCGCGCACGGTGATCGGCTACCTCCACACCGGCATCGAGAAGAACATGGAGTTCCGGACGTGGACCCAGGGGGTCACGTTCGTCACTCGCATGGACTACCTGTCGCCGATCTTCAACGAGGCCGCGTACTGCATGGCGGTGGAGAAGCTCCTCGGCATCACCGACCGGGTGCCGCTGCGGGCGCAGACCATCCGGGTCATGATGATGGAGCTCAACCGGATCTCCTCGCACCTGGTGGCCATCGCGACGTTCGGCCTGGAGCTCGGCGCGACGACGCCGATGCTGTTCGGGTTCCGCGAGCGCGAGCTGGTGCTCGACCTGTTCGAGTACATCACCGGCCTGCGGATGAACATGGCCTACGTCCGGCCGGGCGGGGTGTCGGTCGACCTGCCCGCGGGGGCCGTCGACAAGATCGGCGAGTTCCTCAAGATCATGCCTGGGCGGATCAAGGAGATGCGCAAGCTCCTCGACGAGAACCCCGCCTACACCCGGCGCACCAAGGACGTGGCCTACCTCGACCTCACCGGCTGCATGGCCCTCGGCATCACCGGG
Source organism: Sphaerisporangium perillae (assembly GCF_023276435.1). Classification (GTDB taxonomy): domain Bacteria; phylum Actinomycetota; class Actinomycetes; order Streptosporangiales; family Streptosporangiaceae; genus Sphaerisporangium; species Sphaerisporangium perillae. Next base: position 18,071 of record NZ_JALLPO010000021.1, on the reverse strand, counting down.
CCCATGCTGCGGGCGGCGGGCCTGCCGTGGGACCTGCGCAAGTCGCAGCCCTACAGCGGTTACGAGACCTACGACTTCGACGTGCCGACCGAGAACTCCTGCGACGTCTACGGCCGCTACCTGGTGCGCGTGGCCGAGATGGAGGAGTCCCTCAAGATCATCGGCCAGTGCCTGGACCGGCTCTCCGGCTCCGAGCTCAAGGGCAAACCGGTCATGATCGAGGACAAGAAGATCGGCTGGCCGTCGCAGCTCGCGCTCGGTCCCGACGGGCTCGGCAACTCGCCCGACCACATCGCCCACATCATGAGCAGCTCCATGGAGGCGCTCATCCACCACTTCAAGCTGGTGACCGAGGGCTACCGGGTGCCGGCCGGGCAGGCGTACGTGCCGGTCGAGTCGCCGCGCGGCGAACTGGGCGCGCACGTCGTGAGCGACGGGGGAACCCGCCCCTATCGCGTACACTTCCGCGACCCCTCGTTCACGAACCTGCAGGCCGTGCCCGCTACCTGCGAAGGCGGCATGATTGCCGACGTCATCGCCGCGGTCGCGTCGATCGACCCGGTCATGGGAGGTGTGGACCGGTGACGACCTATTCGCCGGAAGTCCGCGAGCGTCTCGAACGCGACGCGAAAGAGATCATCGGGCGTTACCCGAAGAGCCGCTCGGCGCTGCTGCCGCTGCTCCACCTGGTGCAGGCCGAAGAAGGCTTCGTCTCCGACGCGGGCCAGGAGTTCTGCGCAGAGATGCTCGGCCTCACCAAGGCCGAGGTCGTGGGCGTCTCGACGTTCTACACGATGTACAAGCGCAAGCCCGCGGGCGAGTTTCACGTCGGCGTGTGCATCAACTCGCTGTGCGCCATCATGGGCGGCGACCAGATCTGGGAGGAACTGGCGGAGCACGTCGGCGTCGGCAACGGCGATACGACCTCCGACGGCAAGGTCTCGCTTGAGCGGATCGAATGCAACGCCGCCTGCGACTTCGCGCCGGTCATGATGGTCAACTGGGAGTTCTTCGACAACCAGACCCCCGACTCCGCCAAGCGGCTGGTCGACGACCTGCGCGCCGGCAAGGAGGTCGCGCCGACCCGCGGCCCGGGCCGCCTGTGCTCGTTCAAGGAGGCCTCGCGCGTGCTCGCCGGCCTGCCCGACGGCCAGGCCGGTGACGGCCCCTCGGCCGCCGGCCCCTCGCTCGAGGGCCTCAAGATCGCCAAGGCGAACGGATGGACGGCACCGAAGGGGGCCTCGGAATGACGACTCTGACTCCGGTCCTCACCGCGAACTGGGATCGGGCGGACTCGTTCACCCTCCAGGGATACGGCGAGTACGAGGCCGCCAAGAAGGCGCTCGGGATGGAACCCGACGCCATCATCAAGGCGGTCAAGGACTCCGGCCTGCGCGGCCGAGGCGGCGCGGGCTTCCCGACCGGCATGAAGTGGGGCTTCATCCCCCAGGGCGACGGCAAGGCGCACTACCTCGTCGTCAACGCCGACGAGTCGGAGCCGGGCACCTGCAAGGACATCCCGCTCATGATGGCCAACCCCCACGCGCTGGTCGAGGGCATCATCATCACGGCCTACGCCATCCGCGCCAACCAGGCCTTCATCTACATCCGCGGCGAGGTGCTCCACGTCATCCGCCGTGTGCAGGCGGCCGTCCGCGAGGCGTACGAGAAGGGCTACCTCGGCACGGACATCCTCGGGTCGGGCTACGACCTGGAACTGGTCGTGCACAGCGGCGCCGGCGCGTACATCTGCGGCGAGGAGACGGCGCTGCTCGACTCGCTGGAGGGATACAGGGGCCAACCTCGCCTCAAGCCTCCCTTCCCCGCCGTCGCGGGTCTTTACGCGTGTCCCACTGTCATCAATAACGTCGAATCGGTCGCAAGCGTTCCCAGCATCATCGGCAACGGCGCCGACTGGTTCGCCTCGATGGGCACCGAGAAGTCCAAGGGCTTCGGCATCTTCTCCCTGAGCGGCCACGTCACCCGCCCCGGGCAGTACGAGGCGCCACTCGGCATCACCCTGCGCGAGCTGCTCGACATGGCGGGCGGCATCAGGGCGGGCCACCGGCTCAAGTTCTGGACGCCGGGCGGGTCCTCCACGCCGATCTTCACCGACGAGCACCTCGACGTGCCCCTCGACTTCGAGTCGGTCGGCGCCAAGGGCTCGATGCTCGGCACCCGGGCGCTGCAGATCTTCGACGAGACGACCTGCGTCGTGCGCGCCGTGCTGCGCTGGACCGAGTTCTACGCCCACGAGTCCTGCGGCAAGTGCACCCCCTGCCGGGAGGGCACGTACTGGCTCAAGCAGGTCCTGCGCCGGCTCGAGAAGGGCCAGGGCACCGAAGAGGACCTCACCACGATCACCGACATCGCGGACAACATCCTCGGCCGCTCGTTCTGCGCCCTCGGCGACGGCGCGACCAGCCCGATCCACTCGTCGGTGAAGCACTTCCGCGACGAATACCTCAAGCACTTCGAGATCGGCGGCTGTCCGTTCGATCCTGCCGCGTCAACTGTGTGGGGTAAGGCATGACAGTACAGACATCCTCGGCGGGGCCGGTCGAGCAGCCGGTGGACATGGTGACCCTCACCATCGACGGCTTCCAGGTCAGCGTCCCGAAGGGAACCCTGATCATCCGGGCGGCCGAGCTGCTGGGCATCCAGATCCCGAGGTTCTGTGACCACCCGCTGCTCGAGCCGGCGGCCAACTGCCGCCAGTGCCTGATCGAGATCACCGACGCGGGCAACGGCCGCGGCTTCCCCAAGCCGCAGCCGTCCTGCGCGATCGAGGTCGCCGAGGGCATGGTCGTGCAGACGCAGCTCACCTCGCCGGTCGCCGAGAAGACCCAGCGCGGCGTGATGGAGATGCTGCTCATCAACCACCCGCTCGACTGCCCGGTCTGCGACAAGGGCGGCGAGTGCCCCCTGCAGAACCAGGCCATGTCGAACGGCCAGGGCGAGTCCCGGTTCGAAGAGACCAAGCGCACCTTCGAAAAGCCGATCCCGCTCTCCACCGAGGTGCTGCTCGACCGCGAGCGCTGCATCCAGTGCGCCCGCTGCATCCGCTTCTCCGACGAGATCGCCGGCGACCCGCTGATCGAGTTCTTCGACCGCGGCGCCGCCGAGCAGGTGGGCGTCGCCAACGGCGAGCCGTTCCAGTCGTACTTCTCCGGCAACACCGTCCAGATCTGCCCGGTGGGGGCGCTCACCGGCGCCGCGTACCGCTTCCGCGCCCGGCCGTTCGACCTGGTGTCCACCCCGAGCGCCTGCGAGCACTGCGCGAGCGGCTGCGAGCTGCGCACCGACCACCGGCGCGGCAGGGTCACCCGCCGCCTGGCCATGGACGACCCGCAGGTCAACGAAGAGTGGAACTGCGACAAGGGCCGCTGGGCCTTCTCCTACACCACCCAGCCCGACCGCCTGTCGACCCCGCTCGTCCGGGACGAGGAGGGCTACCTGCAGCCCGCGTCCTGGCCGGAGGCCCTGGCGGCCGCCGCCGAAGGGCTCGCCCGGGCCCGTGGCAAGGCCGGCGTGCTGGTCGGCGGCCGGGTGACCGTCGAGGACGCCTACGCCTACGCCAAGTTCGCCCGGGTCGCGCTCGGCACCAACGACGTCGACTTCCGCTCCCGTCCGCTGTCGGAGGAGGAGGCCGCCTTCCTCGCCCACGCGGTGGCGGGCAAGGGCATCGAGGTCTCCTACACCGACCTGGAGAAGGCCCCGGCCGTGCTGCTCGCGGGCTTCGAGCCCGAGGAGGAGTCGCCGATCGTCTTCCTGCGGCTCCGCAAGGCGTTCCGCAAGCGCGGCCTGAAGGTCTTCTCGCTCGCGCCGTTCGCCACCGCGGGCCTGGCCAAGATGGGCGGCACCCTGATCCGCACGCTGCCCGGCGCCGAGGCCGAGGGCCTGGGCGAGCTCATCTCCGGCGCCTCGGCCGCGGCCGAGGCGCTCAAGCAGCCCGGCACGATCATCCTGGTCGGTGAGCGGCTCGCCACCTCCCGCGGCGCCCTCTCGGCCGTCGCGCGGCTCGGCGCCACCTCCGGCGCCCGGCTCGCCTGGGTGCCCCGCCGCGCCGGCGAGCGCGGCGCGATCGAGGCGGGCGCGCTGCCGAACCTGCTGCCCATCGGCCGTCCCGCCGCCGACGAGACCGCCCGCGCCGAGGTCGCCCGCGCCTGGAACGTCGCCGGGCTGCCCGAGGCGCCCGGCCGCGACACCGGGGCCATCCTCGCCGCCGCGCTGGCCGGTGACCTGGACGCCCTCGTCATCGGCGGCGTCGACCCCTACGACCTGGCCGACCCGCAGGCCGCCCTGGCCGCCCTGGAGAACACGCCGTTCATCGTCTCGCTGGAGATGCGCGCCAGCGCGGTCACCGACCGCGCCGACGTGGTGCTGCCCATCGCGGCGGTCAGCGAGAAGAGCGGCACGTTCGTCGACTGGGAGGGCAGGGGCCGCTCGTTCGAGCGGGCCATCGAGGTCCCGGGCCTGCTGAGCGACCTGCAGGCCATCGCCGCGGTCAGCGACCACATGGACGTCCACCTGGGCCTGCCCGACGCCGCCGCGGCCCGCCGCGAGCTCGCGGCCATCGGCGCCTGGCGCGGCTCCCGGGCCAACGGCCCGAGCGTGACCGGTGGCACCCAGGCCGACCCGCAGGCCGGCGAGGCCGTCCTCGCGACCTGGCACCTCCTGCTGGACTCCGGCCGCATGCAGGACGGCGAGCCGTACCTGGCCGGGACCGGCCGGGCCGTCGAGGCGCTGCTGTCGGAGGCCACGGCTGCCGAGGTCGGCGCGCTCGACAGCGGTAAGGTCACGATCACCACGGAGGGCGGCACGGTCACGCTGCCCGCGCGAGTGGCCGACCTGCCCGACCGTGTCGTGTGGGTGCCGGCCAACTCGGCCGGCTGCTCGGTCACACGTGACCTGCACGCCGTGGCCGGCGACGTCGTCAAGATCGGGAGTGCGTCATGAGCGCGAGCGAACCCGGCGCAGCGAATGAGGAGTTGGTGAGCGACCGATGACAGGGCCTCTGCTCGTCGCCGATCCGGCCGGGCCCACCCTGGCCGACTTCGGCAAGGATCCTTTGTGGATCTCCATCATCAAGGCCGTCTTCATCTTCGTCTTCTTGATGATGGGCGTGCTGTTCGGCGTGTGGACCGAGCGCAAGCTGATCTCGCGCATGCAGCACCGCTACGGCCCGAACCGCGCAGGCAAGTTCGGCCTGCTGCAGTCGGTGGCCGACGGCCTGAAGATGGGGCTGAAGGAGGACATCCTCCCCAGAACCGTCGACAAGCTGGTCTACATCCTCGCGCCGATCATCATCGCGGTGCCGGCCTTCCTGTCGTACTCGATCATCCCGTTCGGCCCGATGGTGTCGATGTTCGGCGTGCGGACGCCGCTCCAGCTCACCGACCTGCCGGTCGCGGTGCTGGTGGTCCTCGCGATGGCCTCGATCGGCGTCTACGGCATCGTGCTCGCCGGCTGGGGCTCGCGCTCGCCGTACGCCGTGCTGGGTGGTCTGCGCTCGACGGCCCAGGTCATCTCCTACGAGATCGCGATGGGTCTGTCGTTCGTGGCGGTGTTCCTGTTCGCGGGCACGCTGTCCACCTCCGAGATCGTGGCCAAGCAGGCGTCCGGCGGCAGCTGGTCGCTCGGCGGGCTCGACATCCCGCTGCCGTCCTGGTACGCGATCCTGCTGGTCCCGTCGTTCCTGATCTACGTGATCACGATGCTCGGTGAGACCAACCGCGTGCCGTTCGACCTGCCCGAGGGCGAGGGCGAGCTGGTCGGCGGGTTCCACACCGAGTACTCCAGCTCGCTGAAGTTCGCGATGTTCATGCTGGCGGAGTACGCCAACGTGTTCACGGTGTCGGGCCTGTGCATCACGCTGTTCCTCGGCGGCTGGCGTGCCCCGTGGCCGATCTCCCTGTGGGACGGCGCGAACGTGGGCTGGTGGCCGATGCTCTGGTTCTTCATCAAGCTCGCGCTGGTGTTCGCGTTCTTCATCTGGGTGCGCGCCTCGCTGCCCCGCATCCGGTACGACCAGCTGATGGCCTTCGGCTGGAAGGTGCTCATCCCGCTCAACCTCGCGTGGATCCTGCTGGTCGCCACCGTCCGGGCCACCCGGATCGCCGGGGACCAGCGGACCCTGGTGCTGGTGATCGCGGCGATCGTCGTGGTCGGATGCCTCGCGATCTACTTCCGCTTCGACACGGTCAACCAGCGCCGCCGGGAGGCCAGGGCCGCGGAGGTCGAGTCCGAGTTCGAGCAGCTGCGCGCCGAGCCGACCGCCGGCGGGTTCCCCGTCCCGGCCCTGGACCTGCCGCACTACCACGGCGTCAACGGACGCAAGGAGGTCCCCAGTGGGACTAACTGATTTCCTGAACCCCGTGAAGGGGTTCGGCGTCACCTTCCACCACATGTTCAAAAAGCCGGTGACGGTCAACTACCCCGAGGTGAAGAAGCCCACCGCGCCTCGGTTCCACGGCCGCCACCAGCTGAACCGCTGGCCGGACGGTCTGGAGAAGTGCGTCGGGTGCGAGCTCTGCGCCTGGGCCTGTCCCGCCGACGCGATCTTCGTGGAAGGTGCCGACAACACCGACGAGGAGCGTTACTCGCCGGGCGAGCGGTACGGCAGGACGTACCAGATCAACTATCTCCGTTGCATCCTGTGCGGCCTGTGCATCGAGGCGTGCCCGACACGCGCGCTGACGATGACCAACGAGTACGAGCTCGCCGACTCCAGCCGTGAGAGCCTCATCTACACCAAGGAGATGCTGCTCGCGCCGCTGGGTCCTGGCATGGAGATCCCGCCGCACCCCATGCGCCTCGGCGAGACCGAAGAGGACTACTACCGGTTGGGCCGTAGCAATGGGTGAAACCATCACGTTCTGGGTGCTGGCGGTCGTGTCCGTGGCCGCGGCGCTCGGACTCGTCTTCAGCCGCAAGGCGGTGTACTCCGCGCTCATGCTGGGCGTGGTGATGCTCTCGCTGGCGGTGCTCTACGCCGTGCAGGACGCTCCGTTCCTCGCCGTGGTGCAGATCATCGTCTACACCGGCGCGGTCATGATGCTCTTCCTGTTCGTGCTGATGCTGGTCGGCGTCGACTCCTCCGACTCCCTGGTGGAGACGATCAAGGGGCAGCGTTTCTGGGCCGTCGTCGCCGGCCTCGGCTTCGCCGTGCTCCTGGCCGCCGGCATCGGCAACGCGGTGATCGGCGCCCCGACCGGGCTGAGCGGGGCGGTCAGCGCCGACGGCGGCAACGTCCCGGCGCTCGCCAGGCTGATCTTCACGCGCTACGTGTTCGCGTTCGAGGTCACCTCCGCGCTGCTCATCACCGCCGCGCTCGGCGCGATGGTGCTGGCGCACCGCGAGCGCAGCGAGCCCAAGCCGACCCAGAAGGACCTGTCGCGCGCCCGGTTCCTCAGCGGCCACCCGTCGCCGCTCCCCGGGCCGGGCACCTACGCCCGGCACAACGCGATCGACATGCCCGCGCTGCTGCCGGACGGCACGGTCTCCGAGCTCTCCGTCAACCGGGTCATCGCCCGCCACGACGTCGCGGACGGCCACCTTCCCGACAACCCCAGGCTCGCCCAGGCCATCAGGAAGGTCGCCGAAGGCGCCGTCCGGACCGAGCAGCCGAAGGTCGTCCAGGCGGTTGCCGAGGCGCCGGAGGTCCCCGCCACCGCACAGGAGAAGCCCAAGGCCGCGCAGGCCGCAGGCACGAGGGCGGACGGCCCCGTCGAGGAGGAAGGCAAGTGACCACCCACTACCTGGTGCTCTCCGCGCTGCTGTTCGCCATCGGCGGCGTCGGCGTGCTGGTACGCCGCAACGCCATCGTCGTGTTCATGTGCGTGGAGCTGATGCTCAACGCCTGCAACCTGGCTTTCGTCACCTTCGCCCGGCAGCACGGCAACCTGGAAGGCCAGATCATCGCGTTCTTCGTGATGATCGTGGCCGCCGCCGAGGTCGTCGTGGGTCTCGCGATCATCGTGACGATCTTCCGAACCCGCAGGTCCGCGTCGGTGGACGACGCCAACCTGCTGAAGTACTAAGAGGTCGCCGTGGAAACCGCTGCTGAGATCGTCCAGCACTCCGGTGGAGTGATAGGCGTCTCCTGGCTGACGATCGTCCTGCCCCTGCTGGGGGCCGCGATCCTGCTGCTGGGCGGCCGCCGCACCGACCGCTGGGGGCACCTCCTCGGCGTCGCCATGTCACTGGCGTCGTTCGTGGTCGCCGTGCTCGTCTTCGTCGAACTGCTCGGGTTCGGACCCGACCAGCGCCGCCGCGTGGTGGAGCTGTACGACTTCCTGCCCGGCGGCACGATCGACGTCAAGATGGGCCTGCTGCTGGACCCGCTGTCGATCTCGTTCGCCCTGTTGATCACCGGTGTCGGATCGCTGATCCACATCTACTCGATCGGCTACATGGCGCACGACCCGAACCGGCGGCGGTTCTTCGCCTACCTGAACCTCTTCATCGCGGCGATGCTGCTGCTGGTGCTGGCCGACAACTACCTCGGCCTGTACGTCGGCTGGGAGGGCGTGGGCCTGGCGTCCTACCTGCTGATCGGCTTCTGGCAGCACAAGCCCTCGGCGGCCGCCGCGGCCAAGAAGGCCTTCATCGTCAACCGCGTCGGTGACATGGGCCTCGCCCTCGGCATCTTCGTCATCTTCACGACGTTCGGCACCGTGGCCTTCGGCCCCGTCATGTCCGGCGTCCCGCAGGCGTCGCAGGGCACGCTGACCCTCATCGGCCTCGCCCTCCTGCTCGGCGCGTGCGGCAAGTCGGCGCAGCTCCCGCTGCAGTCCTGGCTCCTCGACGCGATGGAGGGCCCGACCCCGGTCTCGGCCCTCATCCACGCCGCCACCATGGTCACCGCCGGCGTCTACCTCGTGGTCCGCTCCGGCCCGATCTACGTCGGGGCCCCGACCGCGGCGCTCGTCGTGACCATCGTAGGCGTGGCGACGCTGCTCGCCGGTGCGATCATCGGTACCGCCAAGGACGACATCAAGAAGGCCCTCGCCGGGTCGACGATGTCGCAGATCGGCTACATGATGCTCGCCGCCGGCCTCGGCCCGGTGGGCTACGCGTTCGCCATCGCCCACCTGATCGCGCACGGCTTCTTCAAGGCCTCCATGTTCCTCGGTGCCGGCTCGGTCATGCACGCGATGAACGACGAGGTCGACATGCGCAAGTTCGGCGGCCTCGCCTCGAAGATGAAGATCACCTGGATCACCTTCGGGCTCGGCTACCTGGCGATCATCGGCTTCCCGCTGCTGTCCGGTTACTGGACCAAGGACGGCATCATCGAGACCGCGATGGAGCACAACCCGATCCTCGGCTGGCTCGCCGTGATCGGCGCGGGCATCACCGGCTTCTACATGTCGCGCCTGTTCTTCATGACCTTCCACGGCAAGCCGCGCTGGGAGAAGGACGTCCACCCGCACGAGTCGCCCGCCGTGATGACCTGGCCGCTGATCATCCTGTCGATCGGATCGGTCTTCGGAGGCGGCTTCCTCATCGCGGGCAACCGCTTCATGGAGTTCCTCGCCCCGGCCGTCGGACGCCCCGAGGAGATGCCGTCCTTCCACCCGTTCAGCGTCACCGGCCTGGCGACCCTCGCGCTGGTCGCGGTCGGCGTCGCCTACGCGTGGATGCGCTACGGCAGGGCCGAGGTCCCGGCGGTCGCGCCGCGCGGGTCGTTCCTCACCGTCTTCGCCCGCCGTGACCTGTACGGCGACGCGATCAACGAGGCGCTGTTCATGCGTCCCGGCCAGTGGCTGACCCGGCTCGCGGTGTACTTCGACAACCGCGGCGTCGACGGTCTGGTCAACGGGCTGGCGGCGCTCATCGGCGGCACGTCCGGCCGCCTGCGCCGCGTCCAGACCGGCTTCGTCCGGTCGTACGCCTTGTCGATTTTCTTCGGTGCCGCCCTCCTGGTCGGCGCATGGTTCGTCGTAGGGAACCTGTGATGCCCTGGCTCTCAATCCTGATGGGCGTGCCCGTGGTGGGCGCGCTGGCGGTGGCGGCGGTGCCCAAGGGCAACGACAAGCTCGCCAAGCAGCTCACGCTCGCGGTCTCGCTCGTCGTGCTGGCGCTCACGCTCGCCATGGCGACCCAGTTCGACCCGTCCGGGGCTCGTGACCAGTTCAGCGAGGTCTACTCCTGGATCCCGTCGTTCGGCGTGCACTACGCGGTCGCCGTCGACGGCATCGCCCTGGTGCTGATCGCGCTGGCCGTGGTGCTGGTCCCGATCGTGGTGCTGGCCTCCTGGCACGACGCCGACCGGCCCGAGGCCAAGCGGTCGGTCAAGACGTACTTCGCGCTCATCCTGGTGCTCGAGGCGATGATGATCGGCGTCTTCGCGGCGACCGACATCTTCCTGTTCTACGTCTTCTTCGAGGCCATGCTGATCCCGATGTACTTCATGATCGGATCGTACGGCGGAGCCCAGCGGTCCTACGCGGCCGTCAAGTTCCTGCTGTACTCGCTGTTCGGCGGCCTGCTCATGCTGGTGGCCGTGATCGCGCTCTACGTCGTGGCCGACAAGGGCACGTTCCTGCAGCCCGAGCTCATCGGGGTCATCAAGGACCCCGCCACGCAGAAGTGGCTGTTCCTCGGCTTCTTCATCGCCTTCGCCGTCAAGGCGCCGCTCTGGCCGTTCCACACCTGGCTGCCCGACGCCGCCGCCCAGGCGCCCGCCGGCGCGGCCGTCCTGCTGGTCGGCGTCCTGGACAAGGTCGGCACCTACGGCATGCTGCGCTTCTGCCTGGAGCTCTTCCCGGACGCGGCGAAGTTCTTCACGCCGCTGGTGATCGCGCTCAGCGTCATCGGCATCGTGTACGGCGCCATCGTGGCCATCGGGCAGACCGACATGAAGCGGCTCATCGCCTACACGTCGATCTCGCACTTCGGCTTCATCACGATGGGCGTCTTCGCCATGACCGCCGACGCCGGCTCCGGCGCCACGCTGTACATGGTCAACCACGGGTTCTCCACCGGCGCGCTGTTCCTGCTCGCGGGCTTCCTGATCAACCGGCGGGGCTCGCAGTACATCGCGGACTACGGAGGCGTGCAGAAGGTCGCCCCGGTGCTGGCGGGCACCTTCCTGGTCGCCGGCCTGTCGTCCCTGTCGCTACCCGGCCTGTCGACCTTCGTCAGCGAGTTCCTCGTGCTGATCGGAACCTACGAGCGGTACATCGTCCCGAGCATCATCGCCCTGTCGGGCATGGTCCTCGCGGCCGTCTACATCCTGTGGATGTACCAGCGGATGATGACCGGCCCGACCGCCGAGAAGGTCAAGGCGTTCCCCGACCTGAACCTCCGCGAGAAGGTCGTCGTGGTCCCGCTCCTCGCGCTGCTCATCGGCTTCGGGTTCTTCCCCAAGCCGCTGCTCGACGTGATCAACCCAGCGGTCCAGCAGACCCTCACGAGCGTGCACGTGCAGCCGTTCACCCCCGCCATACCCGTCACCGCTGAGAAGAAGGGGGCAGGCCAGTGAGCACGCTCGCCGCCGCCATTGACGCGCCGACGATCGAATACGCGGAGCTCTCACCGATGCTCCTGGTCTTCGGCGCGGCGATGATCGGTGTCCTGGTCGAGGCGTTCACGCCGCGCTACCTGCGCAAGTCGATCCAGATGCCGCTCACGGTGCTGTCGATGCTCGGCGCGTTCGCGCTGACCGTCTGGCAGGGCATCCAGGGCGTGCGCCACGCCGCCGCCATGGGCGCGGTCGCCGTGGACGGGCCGTCCCTGTTCATCTGGGGCGCGATCCTGCTGCTCGCCATCGTCAGCGTCCTGCTGATCAACGACGACGACCACTTCGTCGCGCAGGCCGCGGCCGTGCCGGGCAGCGCCGAGGAGGACCGGGCGATCTCCGAGGGCGGCGCCCACACCGAGATCTACCCGCTGGTGCTCTTCGCCGTCGGCGGCATGATGCTCTTCCCCGCCGCCAACGACCTGCTGATCATGTTCGTGGCCCTCGAGGTCATGTCGCTGCCGCTGTACCTGCTCTGCGGCCTGGCCCGCCGTCGCCGCCTGCTCTCGCAGGAGGCGGCGATGAAGTACTTCCTGCTCGGCGCCTTCTCCTCGGCGTTCTTCCTGTACGGCACGGCGCTGCTGTACGGCTACGCCGGATCGGTCGACCTGTCGGCCATCGAGAAGTCCCTCAGCACCGTCGGCGGCCAGGACAGCCTGCTGTTCATGGGCGCGGCGATGCTCGGCGTCGGACTGCTGTTCAAGATCGGTGCCGCGCCGTTCCAGGCGTGGAAGCCCGACGTGTACCAGGGCTCGCCCACGCCCATCACCGCGTTGATGGCCTCGGGCACCCTGATCGCCGCGTTCGGCGCGCTGCTGCGGGTCTTCTGGGTCGCGCTCGGCAACCTCGACGCCGAGTGGACCCCGGTGCTGTGGGCCGTCGCCATCCTCACGATGGTGGTCGGTGCGATCCTCGCGATCACCCAGACCGACATCAAGCGCATGCTCGCCTACTCCTCGATCGCCCACACCGGCTTCCTGCTCACGGCCGTGGTGGCCACCGGCAAGGAGGCGCAGAACGCGAACGCCCTGTCGGGCATCCTGTTCTACCTGGTGGCCTACGGCTTCGCCACGGTCGGCGCCTTCGCGGTCGTCACCATGGTGCGCGACCCCGGCGGCGAGGCGGGCCACCTGTCCCGCTGGGCGGGCCTGGGCAAGCGGTCGCCCATCCTCGCGGGCATCTTCGCGCTTTTCCTACTCGCCTTCGCCGGAATCCCGCTCACATCGGGGTTCTTCGGGAAGTACGCAGTGTTCGCCGCAGCGGTCTCCGGTGGTGCGGTTCAGCTGGTCATCGTGGGTGTGGTGACGTCCGCGATGGCGGCGTTCTTCTACGTGCGCGTGATCGTCCTGATGTTCTTCAGCGATCCGGCGCCCGAAGGCCCCACCATCGCCGTCCCCAGCATAGGCACCGCGGCTGTGGTCACACTGGCGGCAGCGGCTACCGTAGTCCTCGGGGTCTTCCCGCAGCCGGTGCTCGACCTCGCGCACACGGCCGCGCAGTCGCTGTTCGTCCGTTAGGAGTAATGCTTGATGCCCGCGCCGCCCGTAGTCGACCTGCCTCACATCGACGAGGGGCTGGCAGCGGACATCGCCAGTGGCCTCGAGGCCGTGGAGAAGCTGCTCCGCACGTCCGCCGACAGCGAGGACGCCTTCGTCGCGGAGGCGTCCAAGCACCTCATCGAGGCAGGCGGCAAGCGGTTCCGCGCGATGATCGTGCTGCTGGCGTCGCACTTCGGTGACTCCAGCGCCCCCGGCGTGGTGCCGGGGGCGGTGGTCATCGAGCTGACCCACCTCGCCACCCTCTACCACGACGACGTCATGGACGAGGCGCGGGTGCGGCGGGGAACCCCGTCGGCCAACGCCCGCTGGGACAACACGGTCGCCATCCTCACCGGCGACTACCTCTTCGCCCAGGCGTCGGAGATCCTCGCCGACCTCGGACCCGAGCTGGTCCGCATTCAGGCGCAGACGTTCTCCCGGCTCGTGCGCGGCCAGATCCGCGAGACCATCGGACCGCGTCCCGGCGTCGACGCCGTCAGCCACTACATCGAAGTGCTCGCCGACAAGACCGGCTCCCTGATCGCCACCTCCGGCCGCTTCGGCGGCATGCTCGCCGGCGCGCCCGCCGAGATCGTCGAGCGCCTCACCAGCGCCTGCGAGGCCATCGGGGTCGCCTGGCAGCTCGGCGACGACCTGCTCGACGTCGCCTCCTCGGCCGGCGAGAGCGGGAAGACCCCCGGCACCGACCTGCGCGAGGGCATCCGCACGCTCCCCGTGCTGTACGCGCTGGAGTCCTCGGCTCCGCAGGACGCCCGGCTGCGCGAGCTGCTCGCCGGGCCGGTCGCCGAGCAGGACGTGCAGGAGGCCGTGGAACTGCTCCGGGGCAACGAGGCCATGGTGCGGGCGCGGGCGGAGCTGATGTCCTGGATCGACCGGGCCCGCGCGGACCTGCTGGCCCTGCCCGACATCCCGGCCCGCGCGGCCCTGCTCGCCCTCTGCGACTACGTGGCCGACCGCTCGGGCTGAACCCCGATGGCTGCCGGCTGCGGTGGCGTGGCCGGCGGCCCGGCCCGACGAGCGCCGAGCCGACGGGACCCGGGCACGGCTCAGGTGCCGGCGAGCAGGTCGACCACCGGAGCCAGCCGGTCGGCGAACATCGCGTTCACCGTGATGTAGGAGATGTGGTGAGCGTCCCTGCGGCGGAGCAGCCGGTCGGCCATCTGCCGCGGCGTCCCGTTCAGTATCGCGATCGAGTCCGCGGGGACGTCCGGGCCCAGTTGCCCGGCCAGCCACGGCGGGATCTCGTCCCCGACCACGTGGATCCCGGCGCTGAGCTCCAGCCTGCCGAAGTCGTCACTGGCCTGCTCGATCAGCCGTACGTGCTCGGCGAGGCCGTCCTCCGGGGTGGAGGCCGGCAGCCCCAGTGCGACGGTGTCGGCGTTCCTGGCGGCGAAGCCGAGCATCCGGGCCCCGCCGCCGGCGATCAGCAGGCGAGGGGCCGGTCCGCCGGTCCCCGGCCATTTCCGCACCTGGCGGATCACCTCTTCCAGCCGCCTGATGCGCTGGTCGGCCGTGCCGTAGGGCATTCCCAGCCTGGCCGCGTCCTGCTCGGCGTCCGGCCGCCCGGCGCCCAGGCCCAGTTCGAACCGGCCGCCGGACAGGAAGTTCAGCCCGTCGACCTCCCAGGCGAGCTGCTCGGGGCGCCGGTACGGGGCCGCGAGGACGAAGGTGCCGAGCCCGATCGAGGTGGTCGCCGCCGCCGCCGCGCTCAGCGCGAGTAGTGGCGGGAGGGTGTTGAGCGTGTCCGGCGTCAGGAACGTCGCGTACCCCAGGTTCTCGGCCCGGCGGGCGAGCGCGGTCCACTGACCGGCGTCCCCGGCCGTGGCCGCGACGACTCCGAAGCGAAAAAGGCGATCTGCCATCGGTACCCCCTCGGTTCCCGTCGATGCTCTCGCCCGGGAGGGGGCACCGTCGTCAGCCGGGCGGCGGCGGCCGTCGTACCGCCGAGGGGGTAGCCCCGGCGCGGCGGATACGTCCGGCGGCGTAGGTCAGACGGCCTCCAGGGCGGGAGCCCGGCTCGCCGCGCGCCGGACCGCGTGGGCGTTGTGCAAACCCTCCCAGCTGAAGACGGCCAGGGCGAGCCAGATGATCGCGAAACCGGCCCAGCGGCTAGGCGGCATGGTCTCGTGGGCCACCAGCACACCACACAAGAACTGCAGAATGGGCGCGATGTACTGCAGAAGCCCGATCACCGTGAGCGGGACGCGGATCGCCGCGGCGGTGAAGGCCATCAGCGGGATCGCGGTCACCACGCCGGCACCCGCGAGCAGCGCGGCGTGGCCGACCCCTTCGGTACCGAAGGTCGCCGTTCCCTGGACCTGCAGGAACACCAGATACGCCATAGCGGGGACCAGAAGGACCAGCGTCTCCACCGCCAGGCTCTCGGCAGCGCCCACGTTCGCGGACTTCTTGATCAGACCGTAGGTGCCGAAGCTCACCGCGAGCACGAGAGCGATCCACGGCGGGCGTCCGTAGTCCACCGTGAGCACGACGACGGCGAGCGCGCCGAACCCCACGGCCACCCATTGCCACGTGCGCAGCCGTTCCCGGAAGACCAGCACACCGAACAGCACGCTCACGAGGGGATTGATGAAGTACCCGAGTGCACTTTCGACCACATGCCCGGCGTTCACGGCGTAGATGTAGACGCCCCAGTTCACCGACACCACCACGGCGGCCAGGGTCAGCAGGAGGAGCTTCCTCGGCTGCCGGGCGAGCTCGCGGAACCACGACCAGTGACGCCGCACGGCCAGCACCGCGATCACGGCGACCAGCGACCAGACCATGCGGTGCGCCAGGATCTCGACCGCGCCCGAGGGCTTGAGCAGAGGCCAGTAGAGGGGGAACAGGCCCCACATGGTGTAGGCGGCGATGCCATACAGGACGCCACGGCGTGAATCAGGCATGAAGCCTATCTTCGCTGCTGACAGCCTTTACCACAATTAAGTAGGTCTTCGCGATCTATTAAGTGATGCTTACCACAGGAACAACGGAGACCTCTCGGTGGTTGGTCACACTGCAACGGCGTCAGACGGAGGTGCGCGATGGGTTGGCTCTTCGGCAAGAACAAGACTTCGATGGTGACCCCACAGGAGGCGCTCCCCGGCCACGCGGAGTCCATACCGGTGCCCGCCCGGCACGCGGTCCTCGACGCGCCCCTCGCCCCGCCGTACCCCGACGGGACTGAGATCGCCGACTTCGGGCTCGGCTGCTTCTGGGGCGCCGAGCGGAAGTTCTGGCAGACTCCCGGCGTCGTCTCCACCGCGGTCGGGTACCAGGGCGGCTACACCCCGCACCCGACATACGAGGAAGTCTGCACCGGCCTCACCGGCCACGCCGAGGTCGTCCGCGTCGTCTTCGATCCTCGCCAGGTGTCCTACGAGGAACTCCTCAAGGTCTTCTGGGAGGCCCACGACCCCACCCAGGGCATGCGCCAGGGCAACGACGTGGGAACGCAGTACCGCTCGGCCATCTACACCCACGGCGCCGCCCAGGAGAAGTCCGCCCTGGCCTCCCGCGACGCCTACCAGCAGGTCCTCACCACCGCCGGCTACGACCCCATAACCACCGAAGTCACCCCAGCCCCGGACTTCTACTTCGCTGAGGACTATCACCAGCAGTACCTTTTTAAGGTGCCAAATGGGTATTGCGGCATCGGCGGCACAGGGGTCTCCTGCCCTGTGGGCTTGACCACCGGCGAGGCCTGACCTGCGGTAACTGACTGATCCTGGCCCTTGGTCGCCCGGCTAGCCCCAATGCCGTTCAGTTAACGATCGGCGGGGATTGTCAAGAGCAGCGGAGCTCCTGCTAGAACAGTGGTCGACCAAGATCACGGACCAGCAGGAGCCCCGTTGGACGTCCAGTCTGTCATGCCCGGAGAGGCCGTCGTGGCCTCCGGCGCCTTCGCTCCTGGCCACCTGGGAGAACTCACCCAGCTGATCCCGTTCGAGATGGTCGATGAAGCGCTGCGGCACACGCGCAGGCTCGGCGCACACCAACGAGGTTGTCGAGAGCTGGTTCCGGGAGGCCGACGCCTTCCTCTTCGGCCGCGCGAGCTTCAATCTGCTCGGTGGGTATTGGCCGAAGGTCACCGAACCGGACGATCTGATCGCCACCAAGCTCAACACGCTGCCGAAGTATGTCGTCAGCTCGACGCTGACCGACGAGGAAGCCGACTGGAGCCCGACGACCGTCCTGCGCGGTGAACTGGTCGACGAGGTACGCCGGCTCAAGGAGCTTCCCGGGAGGGAACTCCAGGTTCACGGAAGCTGGAAGCTGGTGCAGACGCTGCATCAGGCAGGGACTTGTCGACCTCTACCGGCTGCTCCAGTACCCAGTCGTCGTCGGGACGGGGAAGCGCCTGTTCCCGGACGGATCGACGCCCGCGACGTTCACGAGCGTGGACGAGTATTCCCGCGTACTGCCCGGCGGCGTCGTCTCGCTGACCCTCACCCCTGCGAGTCTCGGCGCGATCTCCGCGGGTGCGTACACCGTGAACGAGGGGCGCTCGGCGACGGTCCTCGGCTGACACTGGTGTCCGACCGGCTTTGGGATGTTGATCGCCGGCCAGAGCGAAGGGGCCCCGCCGTACACTCAACTCCGTATAGGCCCTACTGCCTGAAGCGGATGACTACCACCTTTCACGGTGCCAAATGGGTACTGCGCCCCCGGCGGCATCGGCGTGAGCTGCCCCGTCGGCCTGACCGCCGACTGAGCCGCCCCGAGCCTTCCGGACAGTGCCCCCACTAAGATTGGGGTCGTCTGGAAAGGAAGATGGTTGTCGCGGAATCGTAGGAACTTCTCGCCTGAGTTCAAGGAAGAGGCCGTGAAGCTGGTGATCGAGACATCTCGTCCGGTTGCTCAGGTCGCGAAGGAACTCGGGGTACACGAGGCGACCCTTGGCAATTGGGTCAATGCTTATCGGCGCGAGCACGCGACCGACGAGCCGCCGTTGAGCGTCAGCGAGCGCGCCCGGCTCCGCGAGC
>NZ_JALLPO010000020.1 GCF_023276435.1 Sphaerisporangium perillae | reverse complement strand
ACAGCGCTCACGTCCGCCAGTACCTGTGGGGCGGGCATTTCTGGTCCGGCTCCTACTTCGCCGCAAGCGTGGGCGGCGCACCGCTCACGGTCCTCAAGCAGTACATCGAACAGCAGAAACAACCCGCGTGAGCTGACCTGCTCACGGGCGCGGAAGGCTAGAGCACGCTCGCGCCCTAGCGGGCACTCCCGCGTGGGCCTTCACCCCCGGCGTGAACGCCGGAGCACTGGCCCACAGTTCGGTAGAGATCGTGATTCCCGCGGCTCCGAGCGGCTTGCGTCGTGGTTCTCATATACGCAGCGCCAGGGTCTTTCCGCGGGCGAATCGTGCCGTGAGCCTCGTGGCTCACCGGTCAGCACGTTCGCCGCCGCCTCGGCCAGATCGGACCGGAACGCGGTGTCTAGGTCGGATCGGCCAATCCAACTCCCGGGAAGTCGCCCGATGCCATCCGTTTTTCGGCCGCGTGACCGCGCTTGCTCAGCGGTTGTCGGCGATGTGGTTGGCGGCGATGTAGCCGAACGTCATGGCGGGGCCGATGGTGGCGCCGGCGCCGGCGTAGCTGCGGCCCATGACGGCGGAGCTGGCATTGCCGGCCGCATACAGGCCGGGAATGACCGCACCGGCCGGAGAGAGCACCCGGGCCTTAGCGTCGGTGACCAGCCCGCCCTTCGTTCCGAGGTCGCCTGGGACGATCTTGAAGGCGTAGAACGGCGGCAGCCACAGCGGGGCGAGACAGGAGTTGGGAATGACCGCCGGGTCGGTGTAGTAGTGATCGTAGGCACTGTCGCCACGCTTGAAGTCGAGGTCCTTGCCGGTCGCGGCGAAGCCGTTGAAGCGGTTGATCGTGCTCCGCAGAGCGCTCGCGGGGACGCCCATCTTGGCCGCCAGTCCCGCGATCGTGCTCGACTTGACGAGCGGCCGTTGCCGTACCAGGCGTCCGGGAACGGCAGGGTCGGCGCGAGATCCTTGAAGAGGTAGCGGTTCCGGTAGTTCTGGTCGATGACCATCCAGCCGGGGATGTCCGGCGCCGCGGCGTTCTTCTGGTACATGACGTGGACTACGTCGCCGTAGGGCGCGGCTTCGTTCACGAAGCGCACCCCTTGCTGGTTGACGATGATGCTGCCTGGGAGGGGTGTGCTCGGCCAGGCAGAAGTACGGTTCGTCGGGCAGCGGGATCACCGGCCCCCACCAGGAGTCGTCCATCAGCGCGACCTCGGCGCCGGCCGTGAGACCGGCCTCGATGCCATCGCCGGTGTTGGAGGCGGCGCCGAGGGTCCAATCGGTGCCGATGGGCTGCTGCTGGTACTGGTCGCGCATGCCGTCGTTGTGCTCGAAGCCGCCCGAGGCGACCACGACCCCGTACTTGGCCTTGATGAGGGTCTGCGTGCCGTTGCGGGTCACGAGCACACCGGTGACCCGGCCCGCGTCGATGCGCAGATCGACGAGCGGGGTGTTCAGCCATACCGGCACGCCGGCCTGCAGCAGTCCGGCCCGCAGCGCTCCGGCCAGCGATTGGCCCATGGTGAGCGGCTTCTTGCCCTGCGCGGTGGCCTTGATCCAGCGATCGTAGGTCTCGAGCGCGAGGGCCGCGCCCTTGACGTTGACCAGGACGAGGTTGAGCCACTTGTAGTCGGCGCTGAAGACCACCTGGCCGCTCGGAACCGGGATGTAAGCGGGGTTCAGGTTGGCCAGTTCCGGGCCGAGGAGGTTGCCGTCGAACAGGTCCGGCTCGATGGATCGGCCGTTCGGCAGGCCGCCGGTCCGCTCGGGGTAGTAGTCGGAGTAGCCCTCCATATAGCGGAAACGCAGCGGGCTGTTCTGCATGACGAAAAGATCATGGCGGGGCCGTTGCCGAGGAACGCCGCCTGCCGGTCCGCGGGCACCTCGCTTCCGACGACCGCCGCGAGGTAGGCCGCGGCCTTGGCCGGAGTGTCCGGCACGCCCGCGGCGAGAATGACCTGGTTGTTCGGAATCCAGATCCCCGCACCCGATCTGGCCGCCGACCCGCCGAACTTGGCCGCCTTCTCGACCAGGAGCGTGTTCAGCCCTCGCCTCGCCGCCGCCAACGCGGCGGTCATCCCAGCGGCCCCGGCCCCGACCACCACGACGTCGTACTCCGGCGCGTCAGTGGCATCCGCGTAGGCGGCGACACTGCCGAGTGCCTTCGAGCTCGCCGGGAAAGGCGCGATGCTGGGCGACCAGCTCGGCCGCGTAGGCCATGAAGTCGGTGTAGCCCTCGTAACGCGCCTGCTCGGTGGCCGTGCCGCCCGTCAACGTCAGGTGCCGAAGAACTCGGCCAGTACGGGTGCGAGCGCGTCTGGTGCCACGTCGTGCGTCTGGCCGTCAAGGGTCCGGTGCTCGGCGGTGGGCAGCGCGTCCGAGGTGGCCTTCGCGGCGTGCTGAAGCCCCAATGGGCTCGCCCCGCCGGCGAGGACCAGCGCCGGAACGCCGATCGTCGAAGCCAGGTCACGCGGGACGCCGCCGCCGGCGAGCACTGCGTCGTCGTAGGCGAGCGTCGGGGCGATCGCCTCCAGCATGGCCCAGGCCGGCTGTGCCCGGATGCCGGCGATGGCCTGGGCCGGCATGCCGACGTGCGTCATGAACAGGGCCACGGCGTCGCCGTCGCGCCCGGCGCCGAGCAGCTCGTTGAGCCGTTCGGTGTACTGCTCGATCTGGGGGCCGTCCTCCACCTCGGCCATGAACGGCGGCTCGTAGAGCGCCAGCTTGGTGATCCCGGGCCCGGCTGCGGCGGTCGTCAAGGCGAGAGCCGCACCGGAGGAGATGCCGTAGACGTAGGCCTCACCGCCGGCCTGCGCGATGAGGGCCTGGAGGTCTTCGACCTCGCGGGCGACCGCGTAGGGCAGGGTGTCCGAGCTTTCGCCCCGGCCACGACGGTCGTAGGTGTAGACGGTGAAGGTGTCCTGCAGGAGCGCGGCGAGTGGGCGCAGCGGCCCCGCAGCGCGGTAGCACATGGCGCCGTCGACGAGGACGAGCGCCGGCCCGCTGCCGCTGCGCTCGTAGGCGATCGTGGTGCCGTCGGCTGAGGCGACTGTTGGCATTTGGTGCTCCCTACCCTTGCTGGGGTTCTTGCCGGGCGTTCAGCCCGGCCAGGTAGACGTCGAGGCGGTCGAGGCTGGTGGTGAAGCCGGCCCTCGCCTCGGCGCTGAGGTACGCGGCCGGCACGTTGGTCTGATGGGTGACCACCTCGGTCCGCCCGTCGCGCAGATCGACGAACGTGACCGTGGTCCGCATGCCGCCTTCGACGCCGGCCTCGATCCACACCAGCCGGTCCGGCCGGTGGACTTCGACGTAGACGGCCCGCATGGTGTACGTGCCGCCGTCGGCATCGCTGACCATGGTGGTCTCGAAGACGCCACCGGGCCGCAGGTCGATGGTGATGTTGCCGACCGGCGTCGTCGTCCCCGCCGGGCCCCAGAAATGGGTGAGGTGCTCGGGCGTGGTCATGCAGTCGAACAGCAGCTCGGGTGAGGCGCGGTGCACGCGCCGGTAGGTCAGCTCGCCGGTCTCGGTCATCGCGTCGTCCCCCCGTCCTGACGCTGCCCGGCTCGCAGGGCGGCCAGGTGCTCATCGAGGCGGTCATGGCGGTCGGCCCAGATCCGCCGGTGACGCGCGATCCAGCCGACGGCCGCGTCGAGGTGCTCGGCGTCCAGGACGCAGGGCCGCGACTGCGCGGTCCGGGTCCGCGAGATCAGGTGGGCACGCTCGAGCACCTTCAGGTGTTTGGAGACCGCCTGCTGCGTCATCGCGAACGGTTCGGCGAGCTGGTTCACCGTCGCCTCACCATGAGCCAAGCGCTCCAGGATCGCGCGCCTGGTGGGGTCGGCCAGCGCCGAGAACACCAGGCTCAACTCGTCTTCAACGACTGCCATGCCCGCACCCTATCTACAACCAGAAGCTTGTACAACCCTATGGTTGTTTGCGCGCGACCCGCGTGGCTCGAACGCCTCTGTCGCCGGATCAAGCAGTCGCACGGGCACGCGCGGTCCCATTGACCGAGCGCGGTGTGCGACGGTCGCTCCGGACCGGTGGTTCGTAAGCGCTCCGCGACCGAGCCTGATCGCACCGTTAATGGTTGTACCGCTGCCGCCACACCTCGGTAACATCCTCACCGGCGCGCGGCAAAGGACATCAGAGGCGTTCTTGCGGCTCTTGACCAGCGCTTTTGTCAGCTAGGGGAACAGGAGCGGTCATGGGCACGGGTCTCGGCGAAATCCGCGAAGCAAGCTTCCAGTCGATGTCGACGGGCACGCGCGTCGACTACCGCATTCTCACGCCACCATCATGGCGAGACGGCGAGCGGCTTCCACTGATCCTCCATCTGCATGGCGCGATGTCATCCTCCGCGTCGCTCGACGCGGCCAAGCCGCTCTATGACGACGGCTGGACACGCGACGAACTGCCTCGGGCCATCGTGGCTTGCCCGAGCACGCCGACCCACGGCGGCTTTTACATCGATCACCCCGACGGGCCGTCCTGGGAAACGCTCATCGCCGACGAATTCCCGCGGCACCTTGCGAAGGAGCACGGTTTTCTCGCGCCGGAGGTGGCGGTCATCGGCGCCTCCATGGGCGGGTACGGCGCTCTCAAACTGGGCTTCCGGCATCCCGACCGCTACCGGGCCATCGCCGCGGTCTCGCCGGCGATCTTCCCTGGTGAACGCATGGACGAGGTGCCGGACGAGAACCTTCCCAGCGTGTTGCGCGACCTGCACGTGACGATGGGCGCGGGAGCCAACGATCCGGCCGCCTACGCGCACAACAGTGTCTACGGGCGACTCCGCGCCAATGCCGGCGATCTGCGTCGCCATCGGCCGGCCATCCTGGTCGACTGTGGCGGCGCCGACGAGTTCCGCCTGCAGGACGGATCTGAATACCTGCACCGATTGCTGTGGGACCTCGAGGTGGCGCACGACTATCGCGTGATGGCGGACGCCGGCCACATGGGGCCATCGTCGATCCTCCGCCAGGCGGACGCCATCCGCTTCATCGGCCGCGCATTGAACGATCCGCTAAACGACCCAGCGAACTGACAGACCCCGCACGAACGACAGCGGTGGCTCTAGCACAACGGACATGAAGGCCTTTTCATAGAGCGTGTTCGTGGGTGGCGAGGACTTCGTGGATTACGTGTTGGGCGTTCGCTCGACCTGCAGAGAGACCTCGGCACGGCACGATCCACGCGGCCGGGCGACGGCATGCCGCGTGCCGGCCGATGTTCATCGGACCGGTTCGCGACGCGGCCTGTCAACTCATATACCGAGCGGAGGTCATTCGCCGAGTGTGGCGAGGTCTTCGGGGGTCAGGCGGATCCGGCTCGCATCCATGTTCTCCTCCAGGTGGTCGAGCGAACCGGTGCCGGGGATGGCGAGCAGCGCGGGTGAGCTCGCCAGCAGCCAGGCGAGCGCGACCTGGGCAACGGTCGCCTGGTGCCGGCCCGTGACGTGCGCCATTCGCGTCGCGTCGATCGGACGCCGGCCGCCGCCGAGCGGGAAGAACGGCACGAAGGCGATCCCGGACTTCTCGCAATGCGCCAGAAGCTCGGCGTCACCCTGGTCTTGCACGTGGAAGCTGTTCTGCACGGCGGCCACCGGGGCGATCGCCTGCGCCTCGGCCAACTGGGCGGCATCGACGTTGCTGACGCCCAAGTGCCGGATCAGCCCCTCCTCGCGCAGCTCCGCGAGCGCGGCGAACCGGTCGGCGATCGACTCGCCGCCAGGGCCGGCCATGCCCCCCACCCGCAGGTAGACGAGGTCGAGCCGGTCCACGTCGAGGCTGCGCAGGTTGTCCTCCACCAGGCCGCGTAGCTGGTCCGGACGGGCCTGGCCGCTCGGAACCCCGTCCGAGTCCAGCATGGGCCCGACCTTCGTCGCGATCACCAGCTTGTCTCCGTACGGGGCGAGCGCCGTCCGGATCAGCTCGTTGGCCGCCACTCCGCCCCGGCGGTAGAACCACGCCGTGTCGATGTGGTCGACGCCCAGTTCGACCGCACGGCGAAGCACCGCGATGCCCGTCTCCGGGTCACGGGCGGCCCCTTGGAAGCTACCGGTCGGCAGCCGCATGGCGCCGAATCCGAGCCGGTGGACGGGGAGGTCTCCGCCGAGGAGGAACTCTCCCGAGAGAGCCGCGGGGGTGGCCGCACTTGAGTACGCGCTGTTCTTCGTCATACCGGTCAGCCTGCCGCGCACATGTACATCGGCCAACGTGGTGGCAGCAAGCTGCCATCGTCCGGACGAAAGCGGTGATAATGAGGGGGTGTCTGCCGATGAGGTCCTTACCGTCCGCGGTGACGCGGAGCTCGTCGCCCGGGCCGGTCACCTGTTCGCCGGTGCTCAGCACGAGTTCGTCTGCGTGGCCCGTGACCTCGACACCTGGTCGCAGCCCGCGGCCCGGCAGGCGATCGCGAATCGCATGCCTCCGGCCGGTGAGACCGGCTTCACCGTGAGCAAGCTCCTCAGCCCGGCCGCCCTGGCCGGCGAGGCGGCGCGGCTGCGCCTCCGCGAGGTCATGGCGAAGGGCGCCCGGGTGCGGATCAGCTCGACGCGGCTTCCCCACGAGACGATCATCATCGACCGGCGGGTGATGATCCTCGCCGGCCGCGACACGCCGGGCCTCCGCGAGTACACCGTGACCACCTCGCCCGCGCTGGTCGGCGGCGTGTACGCGCTGTTCCGGGCGGTCTGGGAGACCGGCACCGACCTGGCGGCCTATTTCAGTGGAGAGATGCCCCATCTCGACGCCGACAGCCTGGCGGTCCTTCGTGCCCTCGGCGCGGGACACACCGACGAGACCGCCTCCAGACAGCTCGGCCTTTCCCTGCGCACCTACCGGAGACGGGTCGCGGAGCTGATGGCCAAGCTGGAGGCCGACTCCCGATTCCAGGCCGGACTGCGCGCGGGCGAACTCGGACTCACCGGGTGACCAGCGGCGAAACGGTGCGGAACCCGGCGTTGGCCATCGACGAGTCGGGCGTGTTCGAGGACCGCGCCGAGTTGCGGTAGCGGTTGCAGTAGGAGTCGTGGCACAGGAACGATCCGCCGCGCAGCACCCGGGCCGTGCCGTGGAGTGGACCGCGCGGATCGCCGGACGGGGAGTAGGCGTAGTAGTCGGGGGCGTACCAGTCCGAACACCACTCCCACACGTTGCCGACCGTCTGCCAGAGCCCGTAGGCGTTGGGAGGGAACGTGCGGACCGGGGCCGTGGTCAAGTAGCCGTCGGCCAGCGTGTTCTGGGTGGGGAACGCGCCCTGCCAGATGTTCACCCGCCACTCGTCCTCTGGCAGGTCATCGCCCCAGGGGTAGCGCGCGCCGTCGAGGCCGCCGCGGGAGGCGTACTCCCATTCGGCCTCGGTCGGGAGGCGCCGGCCGGCCCATGAGCAGTACGCGATCGCGTCGTTCCAGCTCACGTGGACCACCGGGTGGTCGGCTTCCGCCGACGACAGGACGCCGGCGGGGTGCCGCCAGTCGGCGCCGCGGACGCCGACCCACCAGGGGGTGCCCGGAACGGGGCCCATCACGTCCTGCGGGCGGGCGCGCATGGCCAGGTGGAAGACGGCGGAGAAGCCGTACTCCTCGGCCTCCGTCCGGTAGCCGGTCGCCTCCGCGAAGGCGGCGAAGTCGGCCGTCGTCACGGCGGTCACGTCGATCGAGAACGGGGCCAGGACGACCGGATGGACGGGCCCTTCGCCGTCGCCCCGGTTGCCGTCGCCGGTGGCGTCTCCCATCAGGAACTCGCCGCCGGGCAGGTCCGCCTGCTCGATGGCGTGCGTGCCCCGCGCCGCGGGCCGCACGGGCTCCGCCGGCGACAGCGGCGTCACGGGGATCTCGGAGACGGTGTGCGTCTGGCCGGCCGCAGGCATCTCGGAGATCGAGCACGTCTCGCCGGTCGCGAAGGTCCCGGGGACCGGGTGCGTCCCGCCGGGCCCGGGCGTCGCGGGTGTACAGCAGCTTCCCGGCATGTCAGACCCCCTCCGGAACCGGCTGGCTCGGATGCGGCTCGTCGCCGAGGGCCGCCTGGGCGTGCCACATGCGGACCTTCATCTCCTCGCGGACCGAGAAGTACTCCGGCTCGGAGTAGACGTTCCGCAGCTCAGCGGGGTCGGCCCGCAGGTCGTAGAGTTCCCATTCCCCGCTGTAGGTGAACGCCCCCGTGCCGGGGATGCCCATGCCGTCGTTGTAGAAGTAGATGATCTTGTAGCGCGACGTCCGGTAGCCGTAGTGGGCCGGCGCCTTGTGGAAGACGTCGTCGTGCTCCCAGTAGCGGTAGTACATCCCCTCCGCGGGAGCCGGGCCGGGTTCGCCGGTCAGGTCCGCCAGGAAGCTGCGGCCCTGCATGCGGGGGTGGTGCGGCACCCCGGCCACGTCCAGCACGGTCTGCGCGAAGTCCACGTTCGTGACGATGCCCGTGTGCACCTGACCGGCGGGGATCCGGCGCGGGTAGCTCAGGACGAGCGGCATCCGAAGCGACTCCTCGTACATGAAACGCTTGTCGAACCAGCCGTGGTCGCCGAGGAAGAAGCCCTGGTCGGAGCAGTACATCAGGAGCGTGTCGTCGAAGTCGCCCCGAGAGCGGAGCCAGTCGGAGACCCGGCCCACGTTGTCGTCGACCGACGCGACGACGGCCAGGTAGTCCTCCATGTACCGCTGGTACTTCCACAGCGCCAGCTCCTCGTAGGACAGCCCTTGGGGCGGGTCCTGCTTGAGGTCCTCGGCGTTCAGGTGCTCGGCGATCCGCATCGCCGCCCGCCGCGCCGAGGCCGAGCGCGTCGAGTAGTCGTCGGTGAACGTGGCGGGCACCGGGATGGGGCCGGTGTACGTCCCGGCGTGCTTCTCGTCGGGCTCCCACGGGCGGTGCGGCGCCTTGTGGTAGATGAGCAGACACCACGGGTCGTCGCCGTCGAGCCCATCGGCCCAAGACAGCGCCATGTCGGTGATGAGGTCGGTGGCGTAGCCGGGGACGGTCCGGAGGCCGTCCGGCGAGAGGAAGCGGGGATCGAAGTACTCCCCCTGTTCGATCAGCACGTCCCAGTAGTCGAAGCCCTGCGGGTCATGACCGGGGCCGTCCCCCATGTGCCACTTGCCGACGATGGCGGTCCGGTACCCGGCGGCCTTCAGCAGGCTCACGAACGTCGGCTGCGCGGCGTCAATGGGCGTGACCAGTGTCGAGACGCCGTTGACGTGGGAGTACGTCCCGGTCAGGATGCTGGCGCGGCTCGGTGAGCAGAGCGCGTTGGTCGCGAAGCAGTTGTCGAACCGGACCCCGGACGCCGCGATCTCGTCGATCCGCGGCGTCTGGTTGACCACCGACCCGTACGCGCCGACGGCGTGCGACGCGTGGTCGTCGGTGAGGATCATGACGATGTTGGGACGCCGCTCCGGACGCAGCACCGGATGCCGCTCCGGACGGCTCACTGGACCACTCACCGGTAGGTCGCCTCGTCGAGCCCGCTCAGCGTGGGGTCGTAGGAGACGTCGCCGACGTCGTACATCGACGTCATCCAGTGGTAGAAGTTGTCACCCCGATCCCGCAGCACCTGGTACAGCCGCCGCATCAGCCGTCCGCGCACCGCCTCCATCTCGGGGTGCGCGTAGACGTTGAGCAGCTCGTCCGGGTCGGTGAACAGGTCGTACAGCTCGTTCGTCGAGTCCGGGTTGACCACCAGCTTGTAGCGGTCGGTCCGGATCATCCGCTGCGGGTACGGGAAGTGGTGCCCGTGGAACTCGCAGACGATGTCCTGCTCCCAGGCCACGTCGGCGGCAGAGGCTAGCGGCACGAGACTGCGCGAGTCGACGGCGGGAGCGGGGTCGATCCCGGCCAGTTCGAGGATGGTCGCCGTGCAGTCCAGCAGGCTGACGAACTCCGACCGGACGACCCCCGCCTGCTGCCCCGGGACGCGCAGCAGGCCGGGCGTGCGGTAGATGTCCTCGTACATCGCCGGACCCTTGTCGTGCAGCCGGTGCGCGCCGGTGAACTCGCCGTGGTCGCAGGTGAAGAACACGGCCGTGTCGTCGACCAGCCCGAGGCGCCGCATGGCGTCCATGACCCGCCCGATCTCGGCGTCGATGAGCGCGACGTACCCCCAGTAGACGGCGATGAGCTTGCGCGTCACCTCCAGCGGCATCGTGTCGAACGTCCAGTGCGCGCTGTAGTTGGCCTGCACCGGCGGCTTCCCGGCGAAGGTCTCGGCGATCGACTTGGGCAGCTCGACCAGCTCGGGGTCGAACATGTCGAAGAACTCGTCCGGCACGATGTACGGCAGGTGCGGCCCGAAGAAGTTGAGCTGCAGGAAGAACGGCTTGTCATCGGCCGCGTATTGTTCGAGCATCTCGATCGCCCGGGTCGCCAGGTAGTGCTCGAACGTCGCCTCGACCGGCTGGCGCAGCCGCGCGGCGAGCAGGTTGCCCGGCCCGCCGTTCGGCAGCGTCCCCCGGATGCGGTCGTGGATCTCGTACGGCGGCAGGTCATCGGCGGCCAGGTAGTCCAGGTAGTCGGGGTGGTCCACCGGGTTGTGCCACCCCGGCAGGTCCGGCCCGTCGAACCCGAAGTCTGCCGCTCGCTTGTGGTGCCCGACGTGCCACTTCCCGATGAGCCCGCAGTTGTACCCGGCGTCCCGCAGCGCCTCGGAGAAGGCGAACTGCCCGTCGGGCAGGTCCTCGATGTAGCCGACGTTCCGCTCGTGGTTGGCGAGCAGCTTGTGCCGGAACGGGGCCTGCCCGGTGAGCAGGCTCGCCCGCGCCGGCGTGCAGATCGCCGTAGGGGTGTACCAACGGTCGAAGCGGGTCCCGGTCCTGGCCAGCTCGTCGAGGACCGGGGTGGCGGCCAGCCGGTTCCCGTACACGCCGAGGGTGTCGACCCGGTGCTGGTCGGTCATCAGGAACAGGATGTTCACTTGGCGGCACCTGTGAACAGGTCGCCGGTGTAGTAGGTCTTGGGGTCGACGG
This sequence comes from Sphaerisporangium perillae, assembly GCF_023276435.1. Lineage (GTDB taxonomy): Bacteria > Actinomycetota > Actinomycetes > Streptosporangiales > Streptosporangiaceae > Sphaerisporangium > Sphaerisporangium perillae. Next base: position 163,986 of record NZ_JALLPO010000020.1, on the reverse strand, counting down.
CGGCGGTGAGCTTGCCCGCGCCGACGAAGTAGTCGTTCATGCCGGTCAGCCACTTGTCGATCGTGCCGTCCTTGGTGTAGCCGTCCAGGTCGGTCAGCGACAGCAGCTTGGAGTTGGCGGCGTCGGCCTTCACCTGCTCGGCCGGCAGGTTGAGCATCTTGGCGGTCGAGGCGATGGCCTCGTCGAGGTGCTCCGCACGGTACTTGATGGCCTCGCGGAGGACGGCGATGACCTTCTCGGTCTTGCCCTTGTCCTTGGCGACGACGTCGTTGCCGGCGACGAACGCGGTCGGGAACGACAGCGTGTCGGCGAAGTCCTCGTTCTTGGCCAGCTCGACCAGGTCGGGGAGGGTCTTCTTGATGGTGGCGATCGCCGGGTACCAGAAGCCGGCCGCGTCGATCTGCTTGGAGGTGAACGCCGACACGATCGTCGCCGCGTCCATCGGGACGATCTTCACGTCGTTCTTCGTGAGCCCGGCCTTCTTCAGGGCGAGCGTGAGGATCATGTCGCCGGAGGTGCCCTCGGGCACGCCGATCGTCTTGCCTTTCAGGTCGGCCATCGTGCTCGTGCCGGCCTGCGCGATGACGCGGTCGGCGTTGCCGAGGGTGTTCAGCGCCACGACCTTGGCCTTGCCGGAGGCGGGCAGCCACATGGCGCCCGGGCCGATGTAGCCGAAGTCGAGGTCGCCGGTGCCCAGCGCCTGGATCTGCAGCGGGCCGTTGGTGAAGACGCTGGTCTTCACGTCGATGCCGTGCTTCTTCCACAGGCCCTGATCGCCTGCGACGGCGAGCAGGCTGGCGCCGTTGAAGTCGCCGATGTAGCCGAAGTTCACGTGGGTCGTGTCGCCGCCGGAGCCGCCGGACCCGCCCGACGAGCAGGCGGCCGCCCCGAGCGCCACGACGATGGCGGCAGCGGCTATGAATGTCTTCCTCATTGTGCGGGCTCCTTGACTTGCTGGTGGTACACCGAATGCCAGACGCGGTTGCGCAGGTCGCCGAACTCGGGACTCAGCCGCAACTCCTCGTCACGTGGGTAGGGGAGGTCGACGTCGATGACGTCGGCGATCCGGCCGGGGCGCGCGGCCATGACGACCACCCGGTTGGCGAGGAACACCGCCTCGTCGACGTCGTGGGTGATGAACATGACCGTCCGCCGGTCCTGGCTCCAGGTCGAAAGGAGCTGCTCCTGGAGCTTCACCCTGGTCAGCGCGTCGAGCGCGCCGAAGGGCTCATCCATGAGCAGGATCGACGGGTTCACCGCGTACGCGCGGGCGATGGCGCAGCGCTGCTTCATGCCGCCGGAGAGCGTCTTCGGCAGCGCGTCCGCGAACTGCTCCAGGCCGACCAGGCGGATGAAGTGCTCGGCCCGTCGTCGCCGCTCCTGCTTGGGTACCTTGGCGGTGCGCATGCCGAATTCGACGTTCTCGCGGACGGTCAGCCACGGGAACAGCGCGTACTGCTGGAAGATCACGCCGCGTTCCGGGCCGGGACCGGAGACCGGCTTCCCGTCGACGAGCGCGGTGCCGCCGGTGGGCTCTTCCAGCCCGGCGAGGATGTTGAGCAGCGTGCTCTTGCCGCAACCGGAGGGCCCGACGACCGTCACGAACTCGTTGTCGGCGATGTCGAGCGAGACGCCGCCGAGGGCGACGAAGTCCTCCTTCCCGACGGGGAAGACCTTCGTGACGTCGCGTACGGAGATCTTGGGCGTGGTCATCGGCTCTCCTGCCAGGCCGTCAGCTTGTTACCGGCGAGCATGAGCAGCCGGTCCATGATCAGGCCGAGGACCCCGATCGTGATGATGCCCACGAAGATCGTCGGCAGGTCGTAGTAGAGCTGCGCGCTCTGCATCCGGTGCCCGAGCCCGGCCTGCGCGGCCAGCAGCTCGGCGGCCACCAGAGTCCCCCACGCCGAGCCGAGCCCGACCCGCATCCCGACGAGGATGAACGGCGTCGAGGCCGGCACCACGACCCGGGCGAAGATCGTTCCATCCCGCGCGCCGAGCACCCGCGCGGCGTTGAGGAGGGTCCTGTCCACGTTGACCACGCCCTGGTACGTCGAGATGACGCACGCCAGGAACGCGGCCAGGAAGATGACGAAGATCTTCGGGCTCTCGCCGATGCCCATCAGCACCAGCACGAGCGGCAGCATCGCCAGTGGCGGGATGGTGCGGAAGAACTGGATCCACGGCTCGAACAGGCCGCGCGCGATCGTGTACCACCCCATGAGGAAGCCGACCAGGATCGCAGCGACCGAGCCGAGGGCGAACCCGGCCAGCACGCGCCCGAGCGAGGCGCCGGTGTCGGCGACGAGCGTGCCGTTCCCGATCATCGTCCAGGCGGACGCCAGGACCTCGGCCGGCGTCGGGAACTGGAACCCGGCCAGGGACAGCCCCCACCAGATCGCCAGCCCGGCCACGATCGAGACGATGTTGAGGACCAGCAGGGTCCGGCTCTTACGCGGCCGGGCCGGAGCTTTCGCGGGCCTGGTGGCTTCCGCACTGATCACGGCCACTGTCGGCCTCCATCCGTCGTCACGTTCGCTTCGTATCCGGCGAGCAGGGGGGACTCGTGGAACAGGGCCGCGATGGCTCCGAGCGCCCCGCCGTCGTCCGACAGCAGGGCCGGGCGCACCACCGGCGCCGCGTCGGTCAGCCACGACAGCTCGTAGGTGATCGTGGCCTTGACCTGCTGTAGCAACGTGGGGGCGATCTTGACGATGTCGCCACCGAGCACGATCTCGCTGGGGTTGAGCGTCATCGCGGCGGTGCCGAGCACCTGGCCGACGGCCGCGCCGGCGTCGCGCAGCACCTGGTCGACGACCGGATGCGCGATCTCCACAGCGGCCTTCAGGTCGTCGAGCGTCTCCACCGGCACGCCGAGCTCGCGGCACCGCCCGAGGATCGCCGGGACCGAGGCGACGGTCTCCACGCAGCCGCGCTTGCCGCACCGGCACTGCGCGCCGCCGGGCACGACGGTCACATGGCCGAGCTCGCCCGCGAAGCCCTTGTGGCCCCGCGCGAGCTGGCCGCCCACCACGAGGCCGCCGCCGACACCGTCGGACAACCGCAGGTAGATGAGGTCGCGCACGGAGTCGGACTGGGCGTGCAGCGCCTCGGCCAGCCCCGCGAAGCGGACGTTGTTGTCGACGATCACGGCGGCGTGGAAGCGCTCGGCGAACAGCTCCGCCACCCCGTCCGCACGGGAGTGGTCGCCCCAGCCGGGCACGCCGATCCCGATCGCCTGGAGCGCACCGTAGTGGACGCCGGTGTCGGCGCTCAGCCTGTCGATCAACGCCAGCGCGGTCTGAAGGCGCTCGGGCCACTGCGCCGACTCGTCGTAGCGAGACGTGCCGGACGCTATGACGTCGTGCGCCGCGTCGGCCACCACGACGTTCACGCGGCGGTGGCCGAAGTCGATGCCCATGTACTGCCCGGAACCCGGGTCCAGCGCCAGCCGTTCGGCCGGCCGGCCGCTGCCCACGCGCTCGACGGCGTCGGTGTCGACGACCTTGATGGCGCCGCGGACGAGCAGGTCGCTGGTGATCTCGGAGACCGTGGTACGCGACAGGCCGACCCGCGAGGCGATCTCGTTGCGGCTCTGCGCGCCGTTCTGCCGCAGCACGCGCAGCACCCGCTCCTCATGGGATCGGCGGACGAGCGCGTGCACTCCGCTGGGGGTTGCCATGCTGGAAACATAGAGTTCCCTAGTTTTTCTGTCAACAATGTGGCAAAAAGAACCTGAGATCTTTCCGGAAGACGTTGAAAGCCATCTGATCAGTGCAAACAGCTCGCCGGCCGACCGCTGGCCGCACGCGTGAGCGCCGTACCCGGCCGCCAGGACGGTCCCGTCCGGGGCGTCGACACGCTCGAAACCTAAGCTTCACCCGGCATTTACGTCAACCTTCCGACAGAAAGAATCCATAAATCTGTCAAAGCTCCGAACGAAAGTCTCTCGCCGGCGCGGATCGCTCGCCGAGCGGTCGCCAGAGCGCCCAGGTGAGCGCTCTGATCGGCTCCCATGGCGGTGCCGCCGAGGCGACGAGAAGGCCGGGCCGGGCGGCCGGGCGCACCGCCGCCGGGGCCGGGGAATGTGACGCGTGATTCTGCCGAGGTCTCGACGGAGAAATCTCACCTGTCTACGGTGCTCGCCGTGAGACCACTGGTGATCGCAGCCTTGCTCCTCGCGTCCGTCGTGGTCCCGACGCCTCCAGCGCAGGCGGACGGACCCACCTACACCAACCCCGTGACCAGCGGCGTGGTGAACACCTTCCCCGACCCCACGATGATCCGGGGCAAGGACGGGCTCTGGTACGCCTACGGCACCACGAACCCGATCCAGGGCACGACCGAGCACATCCTGCCGATGCTCAGCTCCCCCGACATGATCCACTGGACGTACTCCGGAGACGTCTACTCCGCGGCGGACCACCCCTCGTGGTGGCCGAACGGCACCCGCCCCTGGGCGCCGGACATCAGGTACGTCGACGGGTCCTACCACCTCACGTACTCGCTGTCGGGCGGTGGCGTCGCGCTCGCGACCAGCCCGCGGCCGACCGGACCCTGGACCGACCACGGACTGATCGTCCCGGCGGGCGGCAGCGGCTGCCCGACCGGCAACATCGACCAGGCCATGTACACCGACATCAACGGCGACAACTACCTCTACTGGGGCAGCTACGACACGATCTGCGGCGCGAAGATGAACGCCACCGCGACCGCGATCGCCGGCCCGGTCACGCAGGTCGCGCGCGGACGGCGGATGGAGGGCGGGTTCGTCGTCCGGCGGGACGGGCGGTACTACCTGTTCTACTCCGACGCCGGGTGCTGCGACGGCGCGTTCAGCGGCTACACCGTCAAGGTCGGCCGCGCCGACAACCCGCTCGGGCCGTTCACGACGCCGAGCGGCGTCGACCTGATGGACCTGACCAGCAAGGACGGCATCGTCCTCGCGGCCAATGGGAACGGCTGGGCCGGCCCCGGGCACAACGCCATCCAGACCGACCTCAGCGGGCAGGACTGGCTGGTCTACCACGCGATCCCGTCGTCCACCCCGGAGTTCGGCCCGGTCACGACGACGTGGGGAACGACGATCAGCAATCTGAGCCGGCGGTCGCTCATGATCGACCGGCTTGACTGGATCGACGGCTGGCCGGTCGTGCGAGCCGGGGCCGGACCGTCCACGGGCCCGCAGCCCGCGCCGGTCACCACGTGGACGGTCGGCAGCACGTTCAACTCAGGGCTGTCGGGGTGGACCGGCCCGTGGAAACCCGCCTCCGATCCCGACTCGCTCGGGTACCTCTCGGGCAAGGGATCGACGCGCGAGCTGAGCACCGCGACCGTGCGCGGCGACCTGCGCGTGGAGGCCGACCTGCGGCTGGGGTCGAGCGGCACCGCCGCCGGGCTCGTCGTGACCTACGCGAACGGCGCGAACAATGTGACCGCCTGGATCGACCGCGCCCAGCGGAGCCTCGTCGTGACGGCCAAGGTGCGCGGGGTGACGACGACGCTCAGCAGCGCGCTGCCGCCCTCGTTCGACTACGGCTCCTGGCACAACCTCGCCGCCGAGCGGCGCGGGAACACGCTCGTCACGTGGGTGACGGCCGACCGGCTCAGGGACGCGGTGTCGACCGTGACCATGACGCTGCCGGACGGCTCCCCCACGTCGGGCTCCATCGGGGCGGCCTCGCGGGGGGCGGCCGAGGCCGACAACATCGGGGCCGCGCCGCTCTACGAGCCGGTGACCTCGCGGGTGTCCGATCCCGTGCTGGGGTCGCAGCTCACGGCGTACTCCGACGAGTTCAGCGGCTCGGGAGCGCCGGTCGGCTGGGAGTGGGTGCGCAAGGCCGCGGCCGACCAGTCGGGGGGCGCCCTGGTCTGGCCGACGCAGAACGCCGAGCTCTTCAGAGAGACCAACACCGCGTCGGTCCTCACCCGGGACGCTCCCGCCGGCGACTTCGTCGTCGAGACGAAGCTCGATTTCAACGGCACCAAGGGCAACCAGCAGGCCGGGCTCGTGCTGTATGAGAACGACGACCGCTACTTCAAGCTGACCCACACGGTCCTGCCCCTGGCCCAAGGCGGCGGCGCGGTCCTGCACCAGACCGAGTTCGGCAAGGAGGGCCCGCGTCCCGGCACGACCCCGCCCACCGCGGTCGCCAACGCCCCGATGTTCGGCGGCCCGGCCGCGGGCACCACGTGGCTTCGCCTCCTGTACCGCTACGACGCCGCGAACAACGAGCACGACGTCCGGATGGCGTCCAGCACCGATGGGACGAACTGGACGTGGGGCGGAACCTGGTCGCTCCCGCGCACCGGACCCGTCAAGATCGGCCTGGTCTCGATGAACGCGGCGGGCGCGACGGCGACGTTCGACTACGTGCGGACGTATGAGCTGACGAGCCCGTGACGACGAGGCCGGCGGCCCCACCTGGGCCGCCGGTCCCCGAGTCAGGGCGCCCCCGCGGCGCCGGGGAGGACCAGACCGAACAGGTCCTGCCCGGTGTAGGTGGCGAGTTGCCGCGCCTCGCCGGTTTCGATGTCGACCGCGTAGGACGCCTACAACCCGAGCAGTCACGCGTGGACCCAGCTCGCCGACCTCCCGGTCGACTTCTGGGCCACCGGCGCCGACACCGCCAACGGGCTGCTGCTGCTCTCCACCGGGGTCATCAACAACTCGACCACGGTGACCAACCAGGGCTGGGCGTACGACCCGGCGGCGAACACCTGGTCGGCACTGCCGAACGCCAACTTCGCCCGCTACCGGGCCGCGGCGGCGTGCGGATTCACCACGGCGGCGGGCGTGGCCCAGCCCGGCACCTACACCGCCCAACTGGGCATCAGGTCCAGCACGCCGTACGCGGTGACACCGATCGGCGTGACGATGACGGTCCGGCCTCCCGGTGACTGGGGCAAGCTGACCGGGATCGTCACCGGAGTCGACCGCGCCGCCCCCGGCGCGGGCCCGGCCCATGCCCGGACTCCACACGGGGCCACCGCGTGCACGATGCCGGCGGGCTGCGCGCCAGGTCAGCGGTGGGAGTCCGGCGCGGGCGGGTCAGAGTTTGACGCAGGTGTAGGCGCCGTACAGTGATCCGCGGAACGCCGCCTGCGTGATGCGGAAGCCGGCGGCGGCGATCATGGGTTCGAGCAGCCAGCGGAAGGTGCTGAACTCCGTGCGAACGTGTTCGGCGTACTCCTCGGCGGTGTACCCCTCCGCGGGATCGGTGACCGCGTCCGCGAACCAGCGGCCGAAGACCTCCTGCGCCTCGGCCGGCCGGAAGTCGTAGATCAGATCGTGCAGGCGCAGGATCCCGCCCGGTCGCAGCAGGCCGGAAATGCGGTCCAGCGCGATCGCCTTGAAGAAGTCGGGCAGCTGGTGCAGGGCGTTCCGGGTGTACACCGCGTCAACCGGCGGTCCGGCATGCTCGTACGACAGGAACCCGGCCCGGACGAAGTCGATGTTCGCCAGCCCGGCGTCGCCGGCGCGCCCGCGCAGGTGGTCCTGCATCGCGGGAGACACGTCCACGGCCACCACGCGCCGGAACCGCCGCGCGGCGGCCAGGGTGAACTGCCCCGTCCCCGCGGCGAGATCCACCACGGTCGCGCCTTCGCCCACACCGTGTTCACCGAGCACGACCAGATCTTCGCTGGGGTCGGGATACCCCTGCTTGCGGTCGTACCCGGCGATGAAGGCCGGATCGAGGTGCTCTGGACCGGCGTATGCCAGCTCGTCGATCAACCAAGAGGAGTGCATGCCCTGATCATGGCGAGATGACCGGGATGTCGGCATCTGGTTTTCGCCGGGGGCGCCCGATCTCGTTCTCGCCGGGGGGCGCCCGATCTCGTTCTCGCCGGCGCCCTACTGCCGGACGTCGACGTCTTCGAGGACGCCGAGCGCGTCGGGGACCAGGACGGCCGCGGAGTAGTAGGTGGTGACCAGGTAGGAGGCGATCGCCTTGGCGTCGATCCCGGTGAACCGGACCGACAGACCGGGCTGGTACTCGTCCGGCAGGCCGGTGCGCCGCAGCCCGATGACCCCCTGGTCGTCCTCCCCGATGCGCATGACGAGGACCGAGCTGAGACCTCGGCCGGTGACCGGGATCTTGTCGCAGGGCAGGATCGGCACGCCGCGCCAAGCCATGACCGTCGACCCGCCGGCCTCGACGGCGTCCGGGTAGACGCCGCGGGCGTTGCACTGCCGGGAGAAGGCGGCGATGGTCTCGGGGTGGGCCAGAAAGCAGTGGGACTTCCGCCGCCGGCACAGCAGCTCATCCAGGTCGTCCGGGGTGGGCGGGCCGGTTCTGGGGCGGATACGCTGTTTCCGGTCGGCGTTGTGCAGCAGGCCGAACTCGCGGTTGTTGACCAGCTCGTGCTCCTGCCGCTCCCGCAACGCCTCGATCGTCAACCGCAACTGCTGCTCGGTCTGATTCATCGGCTCGTTGTACACATCGGCCACCCGCGCATGAATCCGCAGAATCGTCTGCGCCACACTCAGCTCATACTCCCGAGGAGCCGCCTCATAATCCACGAACGTCCCCGGCAACGCCACCTCACCCACATGCCCCGCCGCCAACTCGATCTCTACCTCACCCTGCCGGTTCACGCGCACGCCGGCGCACGCCGTACCGGGAGGGTGGGTGCGGCGGCGGTTCAGGCGGAAGGTCGCACCGGGCACCTCCACCCATGGCAGGACCCGCAGGAGATGCCGCGAGGAGATCTCGCGCATCTGCGGCAGGGACTTGGCCGTCGTGGCCAGGTTGCGCGCGGCGGCCGTACCGAGGCTCAGGTTCGCCGCGTCCGCGGGCGGAGCGGCCGAGGAGTTCGCCGCATCGGCGGCGGGAGTGGCGGCCGAGGAGTTCGCCGCATCGGCGGCGGGAGTGGCGGTCACGCCCCGATCACCGCCGCCCGCAGGGCGCCGAGCTCGGAGCCGAGCCGCGCGGCGGCGGTGCCGAGACCCGTGGGCGCGCCGGGCGGCCGTCTCATCGCCGGCGGATGCTCCAGCTCCGACTCCACATAGCGCCGGGTGCACTCGTGCCACAGGAGGATGGCCGCCATCCAGTCCTGCAACTCGGCGACATAGCCGGTGAGCACTTCCCTGACCTCGGCGTCCAGGGCGAGGTCCTCGAACAGGACGGGCAGTTCCACGGCCACGAGGTGCTCGAACTGCCGCATCCGCGACGCCAGCAGGTCGCCGACGATGCCCGCGGCCCGCGGCAGGTCACAGCCGAAGAAGTTCTGCACGACGAGCACGCAGTTGTGCAGCTCCCCCTCGAACTGGATCTCCTTCTGGTAGGAGAAGATGTCGTTCACCAGGCAGGCGTAGTCGGCGCTGGCGTTCTCCAGGCCGAGCAGCGTGCGGCTCTGGTAGATCTCCGGCGGGACGCGGTGGCCGTGGGCGAGCCGGGCCAGCGCCCTGGTGAGATCGGACCCGAAGGTCCTGCGGCGCATCTCCACGTAGTCGATCGGATCAGGGATGCGGTGTTGCATGTGGTTGGCCAGCTCCCACAGCCAGCTTTCCGTCATGCTCTCGATCGCGGCGCGGAACCGCCGCCGGCCGCCGGTAGACATGGGCGACGCGGTACGCGTCCACAGGTCGTGCAGGCCGCGTTCCACCGGGTTCACCGGCGGCGGGACCGCGCCGAGGTCCAGCGGCATGAACGCCGGCAGCCGCTCGTTGAACACCTTCGCGCCCGCCATGTCGCCGGTCGGGCCGAAGACCGCAGGGAAGTAGTCGTCGCCGTAGGTCCCCCAGGTGAGCCACTCCGCCGACAGCGTCAGCTCATGGCCGGACGCGTCCGGATCGATGCCCGCGGCGCACAGGGCGAAGTCGAAGCCCTCGTTCTTGCGCGCCGTCCACAGGCCGGGGCCGGACAGGTACGGCAGCGGGTCGTGGAACCCCATCCGGGCGGCCCATTCCAGGCTCTCGCGGCGCGCGGTGCCGAGGTGCGGGTTGAGCCGTACGGGATACGGCATGGCGAAGTCGGGCCACGGCAGCGGCCCCACCCGCTGGTAGCGGATGTGCGCGTGGTTCCTGAGGCCGCCCGGGGCGAGCTGCCCTGTCCTGCCGAGCAGGGCCGCCGCTCCTGCGCGCGCCGACGAGGTGCCGAGCCCGGTGGGCCCGCCGAGGACGGAACCCGCCGGAGCGGAGCCGTCCGAGGCGTCGTTCATGTAGCGGCTGGAACGCATGTGCCACTCGTGCCCGCCCGACTGCCAGTCCTGCAGCCCCTTGACGTAGGCCAGTACGGCCAGGCGCTCCTGGGGAGCCAGCGCGTGCTCCTCGAACAACGGTGGCAGCTCGGTCAGCACGGTGTTCTCGAACTGGTGCAGCCTGGAGGTGAGCAGGTCGTTGACCGCGTCCGCGGCCTGCTGGGGGTCGTGGCCGAGGAACCGCTCGAAGACCAGGACCCCGTTGCTGAGCTCGCCCTCCTCCTCGACCTCGCGCTGGTAGGAGAAAAGATCGTTGCGCAGGTGCACCGCGTCGGAGAAGGCGTCCCTGAGCACGCGCATCGGCCGGGTGCCGGCGATCCGGGCCGGGATCTCGGCCCCGGCCGCGTGCTCGACGAGGTTGGCCGACCAGGGCGCTCCGCCGACTCTGCGCCGCATCTCGATGTACTCCACCGGGTTGGCCACCCGGCCGGCGTCGATGTTGGACAACTCCCACAGCGACTCGTCCAGGAGGTTCCTGGTGCTCTCGGTGAACCGGAGCCGCCAGTCCGCCGACATGGCGGGGACCGTCCGGACCCACAGGTCGGCCAGCCCCCGTTCCACCGGGTTGACCGGCTCGGGCATGCCCGTCGTGGCGTCCGCCGGCATGAAGGCGGGGAGCCGGCCGAGGTACTCCTTCGCCCCGGCCGTGTCGCGGCCCCGCTTGAAGGTCTCCAGGAAGTGGTCGTCGAAGAAGAACACCCACACGTACCAGTCGGTGATGAGGTCCAGCTCGGCGGCGGAGGCGTCGGGGTGGGTGTAGGCGCACATGAGCCCGTAGTCCATGGCGTCGAGCAGCCGCTCGTCCCAGACGCCCAGGCCCGGGTCGAGCATGCCCATGTCCTTCGCCCAGGCCGCGCTGTGCGTCCGCGCGGTCTGGAGGTGCGGATTGAGCCTGGCGGGATACGGCACGTAGAAGTCGGGGAGTTCGAAGGGTCGCATCGTAGCCGCTCCGCTAGCCGATCTCGACGCTCTCGAGGATGCCGAGGGCGTCGGGCACCAGGACCGCCGCGGAGTAGTAGGTCGTCACCAGGTAGGAGATGATCGCCTTCTCGCTGATGCCCATGAACCGGACGGACAGGCCGGGCTGGTACTCGTCGGGCAGGCCGGTGCGGTGCAGGCCGATCACCCCCTGGGCGGCCTCGCCGATGCGCATCGCCATGATCGAGCTCAGCCCGTGTTCGCTGACCGGGATCTTGTTGCACGGCAGGATCGGCACTCCCCGCCAGGCCGGCACCCGGTTCCCGTGCAGCTCGGCGCTCTGGGGGTAGATGCCCCGGCTGTTGCACTCCCGCGCGAAGGCGGCGATCGCGCGCGGGTGCGCGAGGATGAACGCCGGCTCCTTCCACACCTTGGCCAGCAGTGCGTCCAGGTCGTCGGGGGTGGGCGGGCCCGTCCGGGTGTGGATGCGCTGCCCGAGGTCGGCGTTGTGCAGCAGGCCGAACTCGCGGTTGTTGACCAGCTCGTGCTCCTGCCGCTCCCGCAACGCCTCGATCGTCAACCGCAACTGCTGCTCGGTCTGATTCATCGGCTCGTTGTACAGATCGGCCACCCGCGTATGAATCCGCAGAATCGTCTGCGCCACACTCAGCTCATACTCCCGAGGAGCCGCCTCATAATCCACGAACGTCCCCGGCAACGCCACCTCACCCACATGCCCCGCCGCCAGCTCGATCTCCGCCTCGCCGTGGGCGTTGACGGCATGCTCGTCGCCGGTCCGCTGCCGATCGAGATACGCCCTCAGCTCCGCCGACTGCTCGGCGACCTCCTGGAACGCCCCCCGGGAAAGGATCAGCGCGGTGCAGGGAGTCACGGCCTTCGCGGTGAAGTCCCACGAGCCCGTGTCCTCGAGCAGGATGCGCTCACCGAAGTGGTCCCCGTCGGCCAGGACCTCAAGCACGGTCTCGGTCCCGTAGGCGCCGGCCCCGAGCTTGTTCACCTTGCCGTGCGCGATCAGCACGACCCGGTCCGCCGGCGTGCCCGCGGCGGCGAGCACCTCGCCGGGCTCGAACTCCCGCTGGGTGAACCGCTCCGCCAGGGCGGTCAGCGTGTCGCTGTCGTCGAAGTGCCGCAGCGTGGACAGCTCGCACAGCTCGGCCGGGATGACCTGGATCTCCGCCCCGGTGCTGACGAACGTGACCCGCCCGTCCCCAACGGCGTAGGTGAGCCGCCGGTTCACCCGGTACGTCCCGCCGATGACCTGCACCCAGGGAAGCAACCGCAGCAGGTGCCGGGAGGTGATCTCCTGCATCTGCGGCACCGATTTGGTGGTCGTCGCGAGGTTCCGCGCGGCGGCCGTACCGAGGCTGAGCTGTGAACGGCCGTCCGAGAGAGCCGATTCCGTCATGAGGAACACCACCTGTTCTGTGTTGGCGAACTGGTCGGGGTGAAGTGTTGGCTGGGTGGGTGAAGTGCCGGCCTGGCCGGGGCGAGCTGGACGACCTGGTCAGGACGTCCGCGGCGTCGCGTCACCACGCGGGTGGATCGTTCCGCGGACGTGCTTCACCGCTCGGGTGCGCGCGTCCCCTCATCGGGTGCGGTGGATGAGGCTGTCGGCCAGGGCGGCCAGCCCGTCTCTGGCCTCCTCGTCGATCGGCGCGGCGCGCAGTTCGCCGATCGCCAGGCGGGCACGCTCCTCGATCATCGTCTCGACGCGCGCCAGGGCGCCGCTGTCGACCACGATGCGCCTCAGCTCCGCCGCACGCTGGTCGGTGAGCTCGGCGTTGCCGTGCCAGGTCCTGAAGTGGAGGACCTCGCCCGGCGAGGCGTGCTGGAGGGCGTGGGCGACGAGGATGGTGTACTTGCCCTCCCTCAGGTCGTCCATGGCCGACTTCCCGGTGCGCCGGGGATCGCCGAACATGCCGAGGACGTCGTCGCGGAGCTGGAACGCCTCGCCCAGCGGCACGCCGAACCGGGAGTACACGTCGAGAAGGGACTGCTCCGCGCCCGCCAGCGCACCGCCGATCTGCAACGGGCGCTCGACCGTGTACTTCGCCGTCTTGTAGCGGATCATCATGAGGGACTGCTCGACGGTGGGCGGGTCGCCGACCTGCGCGAGGATGTCGAGGTACTGGCCGGTGATCACCTCGGTCCGCAGCCGGTCGAACAGCGCCCGCGCGGCCCGGAGGCGGGGCGGCTCGACCTCGCTGACGGAGAGCAGCTCGTCGGACCAGGCCAGGGTGAGCACTCCCAGCAGGATCGCCGCGGCCTGCCCGAACGCCCCCGCCGCCGGGCCCCCGTACAGCCCCGCGAGGCTGCGGTGCATGGTGGGGCGGCCCCGGCGCAGGTCGCTGCTGTCCATGATGTCGTCGTGGATGAGCAGGCCGGCGTGGCAGAGCTCGAGGGCGGATCCCGCCGAGATGATCTGGTCGCAGTCGGTGCCGCCCGCGCCCCGCCACCCCCAGTAACACAGCAACGGCCGGACCCGCTTGCCGCCGCCGAGGATGAAGTCGCGCAGCAGCCGGTGAGCCGCGGTCACGGCGGGGTCGGCGATGAGCGCGGCGTGCTCGTCGAGGAATCCGGCCAGCCTGCGATCGACGAGCTCTCTGATCCGATCTTCGGTCCGCGCGACCGACGTCCGCCCGGTATCCATGGTCATCGCGTGTCCCCCTCGCAGGAAGCTCGACGCACGGAACGTTATTGATCGATCACGCCAAGTGGTAGACCCCATTCCGGCCAGCGAAACGCGTCGTTCGCCGCGCCCGCCTCACGGCGGCACTCGCGGCCACATCGCCCGAACCGCTGACCAGGGGGAACTCGGACGGGTCATGGTCCGCCCCGGCTTCCGCCATCACATGGTGTGCCGACCTATCGCCGTGGGTAGTCATCGCTTACCGAATCCCCCATGGGACACGCGTTCCCATCGCCCGTTAGGTGCGTCGCAACGAATGTCGCTGAACGCCTCCCCGGAAGAAGCGCCGCCGCCCCATCTGGTGCAGGTCCATCCGCAGCCGGGCAGCCTGGAGAAAGGGCTGACACTCCTGGCGGCACTGAGCACGGCTCACCAGCCGATGAGCCTGGCGGAGCTCGCCAGGCGCACCGGGCTGCCCAAGACGACGGCCTACCGCCTGCTCGCCGTGCTGTGCAGGCAGGGGTTCGCGCAGCGGATCGGCATCGACTACGCCGCCGGGGACCATCTGGCCGCCCTGGCCGGCGCGGGGCCGAGGATGACCGCCGGCACGCGGCGCCTCGTCCTGCCGTACATCGTCCGCCTGCATGAGCTGACCCGGCAGACGGTCAACCTGGCCGTCCCCCGCGGGCTGGAGGTCGCCTACGTCGAGCGCGTCTACGGGCACGGCCGGGTGAACTCCCCCTCCGACGCGGCCGACCGCGCGCCTCTGTACTGCACCGCGACCGGCAAGGTGCTGCTCGCGTTCAGCCACGACCTCAACGCGGACCTCCGCGACCGCGGGACCCCGCAGAAGCTCACCCGCCGCACCATCGTCGGGAGCGCCGCCCTCGATCGGGAGCTGTGCGCGGTCCGCAGCCGGGGCGTCGCCTATTCGAGGGAGGAGTTCGCCGAGGGGGTCGTGTGCACGGCGGCCCCGGTGTTCGGCGCCGACGGGAAGGTCCGCATGGCGGTCGGCGTGGCGGGGCCGCCCTCGGCCGCGGCCTCGGCCGAGGTCACCGACCTGGTCCGGCGGACGGCCCAGGCCATATCCGCCACGCTGGTCAAGGCGCTCCCGAGAACGACCGGGAACGCGAACGCGCAGGGCCGATGACCTATATCGAGCTGTTGAAGCCGCCGGCGCCCGCGACCAGGCCGACCTTGACCTCGCTCAGCGCGAAGCGTGCGGTGGCGTCGTGTCGGGCCGGTTGATGGTGATCTCCAGGATGTGCCCGTCCCGGCGCACCAGGACGTGCTCGTAGTCGTCGCGCAGGACGGCGGGCCTGGGCGGGAACAGCTCGTCCATCCTGGTGTCGCCGGTGGTCACCCGGTTGCCGAACCCGAAGGATCGCACGTGGACGCGCCGGCCGATGGGCTCGCCGGTGCCGAGCAGGCCGAGCATCTCCTCGTCGCCGTCGGCGGTCATGGCCAGGAAGCGGCGGCCGTCGGCCTCCAGCCGGCCGATGACGACGCCCGTCCGCTTGCCGTCGCGCCCGTGCTTGACGGTGTAGGTCTCGATCGTGCCCCAGCCGTCGGCCTGGGGAGCCTGCTCGACGGCGGGCCAGGCGTCGATCTCGGCCTGCAGTGCCGCGCTCGCGTCCGGGCGCCAGTCGGCCGGGGTGGTCGAGTAGATCCCGACGGAGTACTTGCTCAGTGTTCCGCCGTTGGCGCCCACCATCCCGTACGCGCCGGGGCGCGCGCGCAGCCGCTGTACGACCTCGGCGATCGCGTGCATCGAGTAGTTGTTGCCCGCTCCGCCGAAGAAGGGCAGCCCGCCCGTCACCGTCAGTTCGCGGGTGCCGTCGACGGGCAGGCCGAGGCCGTCGCAGACGTTGGACACCGCGATGGGGAAGCAGCTGTACAGGTCGATGGCCGCGAGGTCGTCGACGCCGACGCCGGCCAGGTCAAGGGCGTGCCGGGCGGCCATGACGGCGGCAGGGCTCGCGCTGAGGTCGGCGCGGTCCAGCAGGTCGCGCTCGCGCAGGTCCGCGTGGCCGTGCAGGAAGACCCACCTGTCCCGCGGGACGCCGAGCCGCCGGGCGGCGGCCACGGACATCAGCAGGACGGCGGCCCCCTGGTTGACCTTCTCGCGTGCGACGACGTAGCGGGTGTACGGCTCGGCGATGAGCCTGTTCGTCTCGGTCGGGGTGACCAGTTCCGCCGCGCTCCGCTCGGTGGGGGCGGCGGCGTGCGGGTTGGCGGCGGCGACCTTGGTGAACGGGGCGAACAGCGCGCCCATCCCGGCGGCGTACTCCTCCTTGGTCTGCTTGAGGCGGGCCCGGCGCGCGTTGTCGAACAGCGCGTACTGGCTGGGCGCGTCCGTCAGCCCGTGGGAGGCCTGAAAGCGGGAGAACAGGCCCTTCAGGCCGTAGCCGCGGTCCTCCAGGTCGCCTTCGATGGCCTCGGTGAAGTCCGGCCTGTCCTGCGCCTTGGCCAGGTGCCGCGCCGTCGAGATCGCCTCGGAGCCGAAGATGAGCACCGCCTCGGCCGATCCGGCCGCGATCGTGGCCGCGAACTCGTTGACCAGATGCTGGGGCCCCTGCCCGCCGGCCACTTCGAGGATCGCCCGGCCGGGGTCGGCCCCCACCCGATCGGCGACGGAGCGCGGATAGTTGGTGGACCTGCCCAGCGGCGCCCGGGCGCCTGGTGAGGAGATCTCGAACTGCCGCACTCCGGCCACGGTGTCGACGGCGGCGGCGACCACCGCGGCGTCCGCGCCGGTGTCGGCGATGGCCGCGCGGGCCGCCGCGGCGGCGAGCCCGACCGGCGACAGGCGCTGGTAGCCGGGTCGGTCAATGCGCTCCGACGCCTGTCCCACGCCCACGAGCACAGGCGTCCGGGGATCGAGGTCCTGGAAGGTCATCTTGTCCGCGTAGAGATCCACGACCTCATCGGTGGGCACCACGACACCGCGGACACGGATCATCCGGGCAGTTTAGTACCGGAACCGCGAATGGACCCGGCGGGCATCGGGTGGAGCGGGCAGCCGTCAGGCCGTGCGGGAGGTCCGGCCGCCGTGCACGGCCGGCATGGCGGTCACCGGGAACAGGCGCTGGTCGCGGCCACCTGACAGCAGCATCCAGAAGGCGTGCGCGGCGGACACCAGCGTGACGTGGTGATGCCATCCGCGGAACGATCTGCCCTCGAAGTCGCGCAGCCCGAGGCGATGGGTCACTCCGGCGCGGTCCCAGGCCACCCGCTCGGCCGTCTGGGCGATTCGCAGCAGTGCCGCCGGCGGCATCTTGGTGATGTTGGACAGCCACACGGCGACCGAGCGCTGTTCAGGCCCTGTCCAGGCCCCGAGCATGGTGAGCGTCGAGGGTTCGTCCTTGGCCGTCGCCGAGCGGAACGGCGTGTGAACCCGGGCGGTGACGACCACGGCGGTGTGCGGCGCCGCGGCCGCGCCGCCGGTCACGGGTCTGCGGGATTCGACGATGCGGCTCACGTCGCGGAGCGCGTCGATGAGCTGACCGGCCTCGATGCGGCGGCCCATGCCCATCGGGACCCTCGGGTCGGACGGGCTCACCGGGGTCGAGTCGTGCACCCGGAGCACGAAGGGGACTCCCCTGGCCGACAACTCGAAGATCAGCCTGCCGATGTCGATCTCCCGTGCGTCCATCACGACCGGGCGCGGCTTCAGCCCCCACACCTTGATGATGTCGGCGACCACCTCGGCGGCGCACTCTTCCACGGTGAGGCTCACCTCCTCGTCCGGGATGCCCGCTCGCCGCCGGCGGCCGGGATCGTCGGTCCAGCTCTCCGGCAGGATGAGCCGCCAGTCGATCGGGAAGGCCGCCTGCTCGGACGCCAGCCAGACGCCCAGGACCTGCTGGCAGTTGGCCAGACGGCCGAGCTTCTGGACGAATCGGCGCTCCACGCCGACGGAGTGCTCTCCCGACTTGGGGATCACCAGCGGCTCGGCGACGAGCGCGATCGGGCGGATGGCCTGCTCCAGGTAGCCGGCCAGGGTGCGCCTGACGGAGATCCAGGCCCACGGTGACTGGCTGATGAACTGCTGCAGGCTCTGCTCGACGGCAGGCTCGCTCTCCAGGGACGCGATTCCCCGCATCGTCTTGCGTCCCTCGATCGACAGCAGCCCCCGTATGTACAACCGTGCCCATCGACGCTGGTCGCGCCGCTTCAGCGAGGAGAACACGATGCCGCAGAACCGGGCGAAGAACTCAGATGTGATGTTCTCCTGTTCGGAAGCGAATGTTTCGACACTCACGGGCGACCCCCTCAGTCTGCGCCCCGTGCCCAGAGTTCACAGGAAGGCACGACCCCTTAAGGGGTACGAGGAAAACAATACCGCCCGTGCGGTTTTTTTGCCTCAGGGTGCGGTGACTTTGTCACAACCGGGCCGGAACCAGACGGTCGCCAGCGGCGGCAGCACCAAGGACGCGCTGGCCGCGCAGCAGTGCCAGGGAGTGGCCGTCGCCTCGACCCCGCCGAGATTGCCCACGCCGCTCCCCCCGTAGGGAGAGGCGTCGGTGTTGAGCACCTCGTTCCACCGGCCAGGGAAGGGCAGGCCGATCCTGAATTCCGCACGGACCACGGGAGAGAAGTTGCACACGCACGCCATCGGCCTGCCGTCGGCGTCATAGCGCAGGAAGGCCACGATGTTCTCCTCCGCCGCGTCCGGGGCGATCCACCGGAACCCCTCGGGAGAGGAGTCCAGCCGCCAGAGCGCCGGGAACCGGAGGTAGGCCGAGTTCAGATCGCGGACAAGGTCGCGGACCCCCTCGTCGGCGGTGTCCCAGCGCAGGCCGCGGAGACGGCACCACTCCTCCTCCTGCGCGAACTCCTGGCCCATGAACAGCAGTTGCTTGCCCGGATGGGCCCACATGAAGGCGAGGAATCCCCGCAGGCCGGCCCGCCGCCGCCAGTGGTCGCCGGGCAGCTTGGCCGACAGTGATCCGGTCAGATGGGAGATCGGCAGGATGTAGTGCTCGGAGTAGGCGTAGACCATGGAGAACGTGATCTCTCCGTGGTGGTACCTCCGGTAGACCGGATCCCTCGCCAGGTAGCTGAGGCAGTCCTCCGTCCAGCCGGTGTTCCATCGCAGATCGAAGCCGGGGCCGCCGGAGCCGGTGGAGGGCGCCATCCCGCCCCCCGCGGCCGTCCCCTCCGCGACCGTCACCACGCCGGGGTTCAGGCAGTGGACGGCCGAGTTGACCTCGCGAAGGAAGGACGCGACGGCGTCGTCGTCGCGATGGCGCGGGTCGCCGACCGTTCGCAGCCCGTCGATGTGGAACTCCGAGCACCAGTAGAGCGCGTTGGCCAGCAGGAAGTTGCGTACGCGGCGGCTGCGGTGGTCGAAGGCGAGCGATCCTCCGGCGTCCCCCGGACCATCCCCGGCATCCCCCGGACCATCCCCGGCGCCCCCATGACCGTCCCCGGCATCCCCGTGACCGTCCCCGGAGCCCCCCGCCGGCTCGTCCCCGTCCCTCTCGTACAGAGGTGTTCCGTCGAAGCGGCCGAGCGCCCAGTCGTCGGCGGCGAAGCGCAGCGGCGTCCAGTCGAGGACGACGCCCACGCCCGCCTGGTGGAGCCGGTCCACCAGGTACCGGAAGTCGTCAGGGTTGCCGTACCTGGCGGTGGGCGCGTAGAGCCCGGTGGGCAGGTGGTCGTCCGAGACGTGCTCCGCCACGGGCAGGATCTCCACGTGGGTGAAGCCGAGGCCGGCGACGTATCCGGGTAACACCTCGGCGAGCTCCCGGTAGCCAAGGCCCGGCCGCCAGGAGCCGAGGTGCACCTCGTAGATGCTCATCGGCTGCTCGTGAGCCGCCGTTCCGGCCCGGGCCGCCGTCCACCGGGCGTCCCCCCAGCGGTGGCGGGAGGTGAACACGACCGACGCGGTGGCCGGAGGGCACTCCGACGCCGAGGCCATCGGATCGGCCTTCTGCCGCCATCGGTCGTCCGGCCCGAGGATCTCGTACTTGTAGCGGCAGCCGTCGCCGACGCCGGGAACGAACAGCTCCCAGACACCGGAGGAGCCCGCCGGCCTCATGCGGTGGGCCTCGCCCCGCCAGTCGTTGAAGTCGCCCACCACCCGGACGTCCCGCGCGTTCGGGGCCAGCACCGCGAAGGTCGTGCCGGCGGCCGTGGTGCGCGCCCCGAGCACCTGCCAGAGCCGCTGGTGCCGGCCCGCGCGGATGCGCCGCAGATCGAACTCGCCCAGCGCCCGGGGAAGGGGACACGCGTTGCCGAACAGTGAATCGTCGCGCCTGAGAAGGAAACTCACGGTCTCGTCTCTCTCGCGTTCAGGCCGAAGGAGCCATCAAGCGTTCACTTTTCGTCACGTTACCCTCAGGCGCGGGCGATCGACACGCATGCGTGGCGACTGTGTCAAGTCGGCTGTCAAGCCGGGCGGCGCCGACCGGTGGTACACGTCGCACGCTGTTCTCAGCCCGCGTCCCCCAGCACGACGGAGTTGATCTCCCGGTATCCCGCGACCAGCGCGTGCCGGGGGTGGGCGGTGACGAAGACGTGCTCGCCGGCGAGCTCGGCCATCTCCGGGACGTACGGGAGCACGGCGGTGACCGGGGAGCCGTAGGCCTTCTCCACCCGCGGCACCAGGTCGGCGTCGGGCGTCCCCTCGGGCACCATGTTCACCACCACGGCCCGCTGCCCGCAGCCGAGCCGGTCGGCGAGGGCGACGCTCTCCGCCGCGCCCGCCAGGTCGAGCCGGTGGGCCCGGGTGACGATGACCAGCGCGTCCGAGCCGGCCACCGCCATGACGGTCTCGGTGTTGATGCCCGTGTGGGTGTCCAGGAGCAGCACGTCCGGGCGGAAGGCCGCGACGAGACGGGTGACCGCCTCGTTCAGCAGCCCGACGTCGTAGCCGTCCGCCATGATCTCGTTGATCGCGGACAGGCCCGTCCTGCTCGGGACGATGAACAGGTCCTGGCCCGGCACGGGCCTGACGGCTTCCTCGATCTCGCAGCGGCCCACCAGGTAGTCCGCGAACGTGCACGTGGCGGCGCCGGGCGGGACGCCGAAGATCGTGTCCACGGCCGGCGACTGGATGTCGGTGTCCAGGATGCCGACCCGCAGGCCCTCGGCGGCGAGGAGCAGTCCCATGTTCGCCGCCGTGCTCGACTTGCCGGTGCCTCCCCGGTAGGAGTGCATGGTGATGACGCGGGCCATCAGGCACCGGTCCGGTGGACGGCCATCATGGTGATGTCGTCCGACTGCTCGGCGGTGCCGACGAATCCCGTCAGCGCGCCGTCGATCCGCCGCAGCAGGTCGTCCCCCGAGCCGGCGCCGTCGCACAGCACGTCCAGCATCCTGTCCTCCCCGAAGAACTCCCGGTCGGGGGCGCGAGCCTCGGTCACCCCGTCGGTGTAGATGAACAGCACGTCCCCCGGGTCCAGGTGGGCGTGGCCCAGTGTGAACGTCGAGTCCCGGATGACGCCGACCGCCGGTCCCGTCGGGTCGAGGGTCGACGGGGTCCCGCCCGCCGCGCGGACCAGTACGGGCGGATTGTGCCCCCCGTTGATGTACACGAGGCTGCCGGTGACCGGGTCCAGCACCGCGAAGAACATGGTCGCGAAGTAGCCCTGATGGACGTGGTTGCGCGTCAGGTAGTCGTTGGTCGCCTCGACGGCGTTCAGCAGGGTGGCGGCGCCGACCATGGGCACCGTGCGCGCGTCGTGCCGGGCCGGCATGTCGACGGTCTTCAGGCTGTGGATCCCGCCGTGCTCGGCGGTGTGCCGCAGCAGGCTGCGGATGAGCGCCATGAACAGCGCGGCGCCCACTCCCTTGTCGCACACATCGGCGACGACCAGGCCGAGGCGGCGCCGGTTGACCAGCTCGAACACGTCGTAGAAGTCGCCGGCGACGGTTCTGGCCGGGCGGTAGCGGACATCGATCCCCCAGCCGGCCGGTGTCGGCAGCGACTCCGGCAGGAAGCCGAGCTGGATCTCCCTGCCGATCTCCAGCTCCCGCTCGTACCGGAGCAGATCGGCCTCGCCTCCGGCCTCGCTCAGCGCGCGGCTCAGCTCCGCCTGCTCGCGGCAGCTGCCGAGCCGCGCGCGGACGAGCGAGGTCAGGAAGGGGGGCATCAGGTAGTCGGACCCGCTGTGGACATGGCCTTCGAGTGCGCCGAAGTCGTGCTCGGTGTAGGCGAGCACCGTGGGTCGCAGGCCCTGCGCGTCCATCCGCCTGGCGACGGCGCGGACGATGTTCGGCGGCACCTCGGCCGAGGCCAGGAGGACGTCCACGACCGGCACCGGCTCGGCGGCGAGCACGTCGGCCGGCGTGTGGACCCGCACCCGGGCCCCCGCCTCCTCCAGTGCCCGCCGCAGATCCTGCGGCGGCTCGGGACCGTCATCCAGCACAAGTACGCTGGTCTTTTTCATGTGCTCCATCCCTGAGGATCCGCAGCGTGCTGATGTTGCGTCCCGCGACGCGCCGGTAGGTGAAGCCGTCCACGGCGGTCAGGGCCAGGTAAACCCCGAGGCCGCCGATGCGGCGCTGTCCGAACGGCACCCCGTACTCCGGGCAGCGGAGCCCGGCCCGAGGGTCGAAGGGCCGTGCGTCGTCCTCGAACCTGACCCAGACGGAGTCGCCGTCCATGCCGCCTTCGACCGCGAACTCGCCCCCGGCCTCGCCGTAACCGTGGACCACGATGTTGGTGGCCAGCTCGTCGGCCGCCAGTCGCAACCGGTCGGTGAGGCAGGAGGGCAGGCCCGCGCGCTCGGCGAGCGTCAGCACGTAACCCGCCACCTGGTCGAGCGAGTCGAGGGACGCTGAGATCCGGGGCACGGCGGGCTCACGAGGTGGCGATCGCGAAGCCGTGGTCGAGCCCGGCCATCCGGATGACCTTCAGGACGGGCTCGGTGACGCCGGTGATGGCGATCACGACGTCCTCGGCGACCTTCTGCCGTGCGAACACCAGGGCCCGCAGGCCCGCGCTGGCGATGTAGGTCAACTCGGACGCGTCGATCACCAGGCGGCCGGCGCCCGTCGCCACGGCGTCGTCGATGGCCTCGTGGAAGTCGGGCGCGGTCGAGGCGTCGAGCTCGCCGGCCAGATGGATGGTCGCGGCGCCGGAGCCGCTGCTGAGGGTTGCGGTGAATGCCACTGTCTTCTCCTAGTCGTCGGAGCCGGTCAGGATCACGACCGAGCGCGGTGCGATGTGGTGGCGCCGTGGGTGGCCGGGCATCGGTTCGGTGCCCGGCTCGTGGATGTCGTACGGCGCGGCGGCGCCGGTGTCGGCGAAGATCCGCCAGACGCCGCCGGACAGCTCGGGCAGTTCCAGGTCGTGGCCCTCCCAGTGGGAGTTCATCGCCACGTAGACGTGGTCCTTGGTCCCCGCGGCGTTCCGCCCGCAGCGCATCATGGCCAGCAGCCTGCTGCCGGGCGACCAGTCGGGCTCCCAGGGCCGCACGCCGTGCCAGCTCACGTCCGGCAGGCCCACCCCGGAGAAGTCGACGCCGAGCGGGTGCCTGGCCTCGCGCAGGATCGGGTGGGCGTGCCGGAAGCCGATCATCTGCCGGGCGAACCGCAGCAGCTCGGCGCTGGTGTCCACCAGCGTCCAGTCGAACCACGACAGCTCGTTGTCCTGGCAGTAGGTGTTGTTGTTCCCGAGCTGCGTGCGGCCGGCCTCGTCGCCGGCGAGCAGCATGGGGACGCCCTGACTGACGAGCAGGATCGCGAGCGCGTTCTTCATCTGCCGCAGACGGAGCGCGTTGACCTCCGGGTCGGACGTCGGGCCTTCGACCCCGCAGTTCCAGCTGTTGTTGTCGTTGGCGCCGTCGGCGTTGCCTTCGCCGTTGGCCTCGTTGTGCTTGTCGTTGTAGGACACCAGGTCGTTGAGGGTGAACCCGTCGTGCGCGGTGATGAAGTTGACCGAGGCGGCGGGCCCGCGCCCGCCGTACAGGTCGGGTGAGCCGGCGACCCTGGCGGCCAGCTCCCCCACGGTGCCCTCGTCGCCCTTGAGGAACCGGCGCAGCACGTCGCGGTACTTGCCGTTCCACTCCGACCAGCGGCCGTAGTTCGGGAAGTGGCCCACCTGGTAGAGCCCTCCGGCGTCCCACGCCTCGGCGATGAGCTTGGTGTGCCGCAGGATGGGGTCGTAGGCGAGCTGCTCCAGCAGCGGCGGGTTGGGCAGCGGGGTCCCGTCGGGGCCGCGGTCGAGGATCGCGGCCAGGTCGAAGCGGAACCCGTCGACGTGGTACTCCGCCACCCAGTGGCGCAGGCAGGTGAGCACGAAGTCGCGCACCACGGGGTGGTTGCAGTTGACGGTGTTCCCGGTGCCGCTGAAGTTGTAGTAATACCCCTCGGGGGTGAGCATGTAGTAGGTGGCGTTGTCCAGGCCCTTGAACGAGATCGTGGGGCCGTGCTCGTTGCCCTCCGCGGTGTGGTTGAACACCACGTCCAGCAGCACCTCGATCCCGGCCTTGTGCAGGTCCTTGACGAGCGCCTTGAACTCGTCGGCCTGCATGCCGTACGCACCGGTCGCGGCGTAGCCGGCCTTCGGGGCGAAGAAGCCGATGGTGTTGTAGCCCCAGTAGTTGTGCAGCCGCTCGCCGGTCCCGGGGTTGACGCGCCCGTTGTCGAACTCGTCGAACTCGAAGATCGGCATCAGCTCCACGCAGTTGATCCCCAGCTCGCGCAGGTAGGGGATCTTCGCGCGCAGCCCGGCGTAGGTGCCCGGCGCCGGCACCCCCGAGGAGGGATGCCGGGTGAAGCCGCGGACGTGCGTCTCGTAGATGACGAGGTCCTCGGTGGGGGTGCGCAGCGGCGCGTCGTCCTGCCAGTCGAAGTCCTCCAGGGCGATCATCGACCGGTACTGGTAGGGCCTGGACCAGTCCGGCGGGACCCCCCAGGTGTCGCGACCGGACAGCAGCAGCGCGTGCGGGTCGGCGAGGATCGCGTTCCGGTCGAACCTGTCCCCCCTCACCGGGTCGAACGGGCCGTCGGCGCGGAATCCGTACTCCAGGCTCTCCAGGTCCAGCCCGAACACCGTCATGGTGAAGACGCTGCCGATCCGGTATCCGGGCGGGAACGGCAGCTCTTGCATCGGCTCGGCGGCGCCGCGCTCGAACAGCACCAGCGTCATCGCGGTGGCGCCGTCGGAGAAGACCGAGAAGTTGACCCCGCCCGGCACCAGGGTGGCACCGTGCGGAAAGGGCCTGCCCCGCCGGACGCGGTACCCGGCGATCTGCCGCGTCGGGAAGTCGTCGATGCGCTCGGCGGTCACGGTCGCACGCTTCCCATCTCGCTTCCGAGGTCGTCGGCGATCTCGAAGAAGCCGAGGAACCCCGTCGCGGACATCACGAACCGCACCTCTTCCGACAGGCCGCCGAGGACGACGCCCGTCTGCGCCTGCTCCGCCCGCCGGTAGAGGATCAGCAGCATCCGCAGGCCGGCACTGGACACGTACGGCACCGCCGAGAAGTCGATGAGCAGCCTGCCTGAGCCGCCGACGAGCGGCAGCAGCCGGTCCTGCACGCCGGGGGCCGTGGTGCTGGTGATCTCCCCTTCGACGCGGGCGACGGTGACGCCGTCCGCCGTTCGCGTGCTGACGTTGACCGTCATCGGGTCGCCTCCACCCTGACCTTGACCTTCACGCGTCCCGCCGCCTCGGGCAGCCGGACGGTGAGCGCGCCCGCGTCGTAGTCGCCGTACGGCTCGCCGTCGATCTCCACCGCGCCGATCCGGACCGAGCCGGCCGGCAGCAGGTCGGGCGCGACGCGCAGGATCCGGTCGGCGAACCCGTCGGGGTCGGGCTTGAAGTGCAGGTCCATCGACTTGCCGTTGATGAGCAGGTTGTTGTAGACCGCCGCCAGGAAGCACAGCTCGGAGGAGTGGTACATGCTCATCGAGTGGCTGCCCTTGAGCCGCTCGGTTCCGAGGAGGTACGGCAGGCCGTTGGCGAGCACGTTGAAGTAGACGGCGCCCTCGTCGTGGTCCAGGAAGAAGGCGTTGTAGAAGGACTCCGCCCCGCGCGCCTCGTCCTTGAAGCGGTCCTGCCGGGTGATGCCGAACAGGATGAGGTAGGCCAGGACGGCCTGCTCCTGCTGCCACCAGGCCTTGCGGTCGTGCCAGACGAACCGGAAGCGGTCCTCGCCTTCCCTGCGGAGCCGCTCGACCACGTCGTACCAGCCGCCGCGCTGCCGGTCGCCGCCGATCGGCGGCATGATGTCGCCGATGTGCGTGGCGAGCTCGGAGTACTCGGCCTTGGGCTTCAGCGCGTTCATCCGCATGAGGTTCCAGGCGATCTTCAGGTTGTGTCCCACGACCGCGCGGTTGCGCTGCCACCCGTGGGTGGTGTCGTGCGACCAGTCCCGGTGGAACCGCTCCTGGACGAACGGGCTGTTCTTGTCGTCGGGGAAGTGCTCGACGATGGTGTCGAAGGTGTACTCGAGGAACTTCGCGTAGCGCGGGTCGCCGGTGGCGAGGTACAGGTTGATGAGGTACGCGGGCGCGTGGTCGCCGACCGAGTTCCAGTTCTTCCTGGCGCGGTTCTCGCCGAGCGACTCGTGGTCGGGGCTGAGCAGGATCGGGTCGATGTGCGAGAAGTAGCCGCCGCTCTCCCGGTCCAGGAAGAACCTGTCGAACAGGCGCAGCGTCGCGTCGGCGTCGCTCTTGATCCGCGGGTCGCCGGTGATCCGGTAGGTCTGGACGGGCCCGGCGAGCGCGTAGATCTGCTCGTACATCGGAATGGCGTCGTAGTCGTCGGAGAACTCCGAGGTGAACAGCTTGCGCTGGATGTCCCCGTCGATCCGCAGCCCGTGGTACCAGTAGACGATGTCCTCGTCGGCGTCGACGAAGCGCAGGTTGGCCCGCAGGTACTCCGTGCCGCGCTCGGCGACCTCCAGGTAGGAGTCGTCCCCGGTGAGCATGTACGCCGAGGCCATGCCGTAGACCAGCCGCGAGATGGTGTCGGTCTCCTGCACGTGGCTGCCGGTCTTCTCGCCGCCCAGCCTGATCATGGTGCGGTACTCCGCGAAGTCGGCCGGGCCGTCGCCGAACTGGGCCTTGCGGTAGAAGGCCGCGATCTGCTGGAGCTGGCGGACCCACCAGTTCGGCTCCTCGAACCGGAACTCGCCGGGACGCCGGCCGAGGAAGATGACGCGCTTGGCGTCGAAGATCTGCGTGTCGCCGTGCGGGTAGAAGATGCCGTAGGCGAACAGGAAGCGCCCGGGCACCAGCATGTCGTCGAGCTGCCCGGAGGCGTCGGTGTACGGTTCCCCGAGGTTGCGCAGCAGCTCGGCGCTAGGGTCGCCGTCCATCGAGACGGGGAACTCCCGCCCGTCGGCGGTCGCCACGGTGGCGGTGCGCGCCTGCGGATCGTAGGCGGTGACGCGGCCGGCGATGGTGTCGGAGAAGGTGAAGTTCATAGCGTTTCGCCCTTCTGGGTGAGCAGGTCGACGAGGGTCCGCGCGAACAGATGGCAGTGCCGGCCCGAGCGCCCGGTCACCAGGTCGCCGTCGACCACCACGTCCTTGTCGACGTACTCCGCGCCCATGTTCCGCACGTCGCCGACGAGGTTGTTGTGGCAGACGATCTTGCGGCCGCGCACGACGTACGGGATGGAGGAGGCCAGCCACATTCCGTGGCAGATGATCCCTTTGATGACGCCGGACGTCTCGAAGGCCCGGCGGAGCAGTTCGGTGGCCGGCGCGAGCCGGTCCACGTCCTCGGTGTAGCGCAGCCGGTCGGACACCATGCCCGAGGGCACGATGATCGCCGCGTAGTCCGCCGGGTCGACGTCCTCCAGGCTGAGTGAGACCGTGAACGGGGCGCGGTACTCGTGGCCGGTGAAGGTGATGGAGTCCTGTCCCCACAGCCGGGTGAGGAAGTCGGCCGAGATGCCCTCCTCGGCGAACCTGCGCTGGTAGTAGAAGATCTCGGGTTCGTAGTAGTCGCTCTCCATGAGGATCGCGACGCGTGAGTCGGCCACGGCTACTCCGTGATGAGGTCGATGAGGAACGGTCGATCGTCGAACAGGAGGCGCTCGACGGCCTCCTCCACCTGGCCCTGCTTCTCGACCCGCATCGCCTCGACGCCCAGCCCGCGGGCGATGTCGACGAAGCCGAGGTCGGGATGGGCCAGGTCGAAGGATCGCGGGTAGGCGTGGAGGGGGATGTCGCGCTCGCGCCAGTACTGCTCGATGTTCAGGTCGAGCAGCCGGTAGCCGCGGTTGTTGCAGACGACGAACTTCGCGCCGATGCCCTCGCGGACGGCGGTGGCGAGCGCCTGGAAGGTGTACATGCTCCCTCCGTCACCGGTGAAGCCGATGACGGTCTTGCCGGGGTGGGCGAGCTTCATCCCGATCGCACCGGGGATGCCCACCCCGAGCGAGCCCCCTCGGGTCTGGAACCAGTGCCCCGGAAGCCGCGGCGGCAGGTAGGCGCCCAGCACGCCGGCCGCGGTCAGGCTCTCGTCGAAGACCATCAGGTCCTCCGGCGCGCGCTCGGCCAGCTGCCGGGCGAAGGCCGCCAGCAGCGAGTCGTCGTCCGGGAGGCTACGCGGGCGCTCGGCGCCCCTCCGCAGCCGCGCGCCGGCCGCCGCGCGGTCCGCCGGGGTCATCGACGCTTCCAGCTCGGCCGCGAGCGCGCCCAGCGTGGCCTTCGGATCGGCCACCAGGCCCAGCGTCACCGGATGGTTCTTCGCGATCTCGTAGGCGTCCAGGTCGATGTGCACGATGCGGGCGCCCCGGCTGAACGGTGAGGCGAGGTCGGGGAAGACCTCGGGGAACAGGTAGGTGCCGACGACGAGCACGGCGTCGGCCTGCCGAACCGCGGCCCGGCTGACCTCGCCGAACATGTGGCCGAGCTGGCCACGGTAAAGGGGGTGGCGTCCGTCGAAGGACACCTCCGACATCTCGACCCCCCACACGTCCGCGCCGAGCAGTTCGGCCACGCGGGTCAGCTCGGCCTGGGCGCCCGAGGCGGCCACACCGTCGCCCATCAGCACGAGCGGCGCCGAGGCGCTCGAGAGCAGCGCCGCCGCCGCCTTCGTCAGCTCGGCGGTCGGCGCAACCGCGGTGTGCGGCCGCAGGGACGGCAGGACCGGCTCGTCGTTGGGCTGGTCGAGCACGTCGAGGGGAAGCGCCACGAAGACCGGGCCACGCGGCGGCGTCATGGCGATCTTGACGGCGCGCCGGAGCACACGCAGCACGGAGGACGGGTCGGTCACCCTGGTGGCGTACTTGGTGACCGGACGGGCCATGGCGACCAGGTCGGCCGCCATCTGGGCGTCCATCGCCTCGTACCGGACGCCGGACTCGCCGGCCACCACGACCAGCGGCGTGTGACCGCGCTTGGCCTGGTACAGCATCCCTATCCCGTTGCCGAGTCCGACCCCGCTGTGCAGCTGGACCAGACCCGGGCCGCCGGTGGCGCGGGCGTAGCCGTCGGCGATGCCCACCGCGACCGTCTCCTGCAGCGTGAGGATGTAGCGGAAGTCCTCGTACTTCTCCAGCGCGTCGAGGAATCCCTGCTCGACCGTGCCGGGGTTGCCGAACATGTACTTGATGCCGTCGGCGAGGAACTGCTCGATGATCGCCTCGTTGCCGCGTCGGGTCTCCATCACCCCATCACCAGCCGAACCGGCGCAGACCGTCTTCCAGCGTCTCGACGATCTTCTGCCCGGTGAGGAACGAGTCGGGCGTCGAGCGGCCGGTGATGAACGGGTAGTCGACGATGACCGAGGTCTCCTTGCCGAAGTTGCCGTGGTAGCGGCCCTCGGGTCCGGTGGCGTCGCGCAGGATGTACTCCAGCGGGTACGGCGGCGGCCCCATCACGAAGTCCGTGCCGAGGAAGCCGGTGCCGTCCTTGTAGTCGTACTCCTTGCAGTGGCCGGTGACGTGCTTGCCCCAGATGAGGCTCTTGCGGTCCTCCCAGTCCCGCGCGAAGGCCAGGCACGCGACGCCGTAGCATTCGGCGGCGACCGGCTTGCCCGCCCGGACGAAGGCCATGATCAGCGCGTGGACGCGCTCGTTGTTCGCCAGGTCGACGATCGGGCCGCTGCCGCCGACGATCAGCATCGTGTCGTAGCCGGCGATGTCCTCCTCCAGCTTCGCGACCGCCCTGTTGTAGGCCTCCAGGCCGCGCAGGTAGCCGTCGTCGCTGACGTACGGGCGCTCGGGCACCCACGCGGAGAGGTCGAGAGGGGCGTCCAGCCGGTCCGACTCGTCGAGCTCGCGGGTCAGCTTCGCCACCTCGGGCGTGGTGACCGAGCGGCCGAGCGGCGGGTCGAAGTAGGCGGGGTCCATGCTGGGAGGCAGGGCGTGGGCCCGGCCGCCGGTGGGCGTGGCGAAGGTGACCTCGTATCCTCGCTGGTCGAACTGGGTGAGCGGGCCGAGCAGCTCCTCGCCCCAGTACCCGTGCTCGGACAGGATCACCAGAATCTTCCTGCTCATCGCTTCTCCTGCGGGCCGATGATCCAGTTCTCCCGGGCGGCCAGGGAGAACACGTGCGCGGGGTCGGCGACGGCGTCGAGGGCCGGCGCGACCTGGTCGGCGTAGTACGGCGCGGCCAGCGCCTCGGCGGCGGCGGCGAGGTCGTCGAACCAGATCTGCTCGACGCTGTCGAAGCTCGCCTCGCCGAAGGTGTAGTAGCCGTCCCTGGTGTGCGCGTGCAGGTGACGGCGGAGTCCGGGGAGCCCGCTGACCACCGGCGCGTAGTCCTCCAGCGTCCGCCGGCGGTGGTCGGCGAGCGAGAGGCCGGGCTTGCGCTTCATCAGCGTCGTCACCTTGACCCAGGACGGCGCGGTGTCGGTGAGCGGCGGGCCCGGGACGATCTCGTGCGCGTCGGTGTCGAGCACGATGGTCGCCCAGAAGGCCGCCCAGTTGGGCTCGTCGAGCCTGGCTCCGTGGAGGAACTCCTCGGTCTGGAGCGAGGCGAGCTGCTCCTCGTCGCTTGCGAGCCAGATCTCCGCGATCCCCTGGTGGGGAAGCGGCGGCCGGCCGCGGTCCCCGTCGAACGGGACGCGGGAGTCGATGAGGTAGCGCCTGATCTGCGGGATCTTGGCGGCGAACTTCACGGCGTGCACGTTGACCCAGTAGTCCTGGAACTCCTGGGTCGTCATGCCTGGCTTCGGGGCCGCCAGGATGAACTGGTGGATCATGCGATCTCCTTTTTCTCGCAGAGGATCTTGATTCGGAGGATCGCAGCGGTATTCGCCGACCGTCAAAGCAGATGCGATTACTTCTCGACATAGCGGCTTAAATCAGGAATTTAAGTCAAGTCACATGGCATCCCAGAAATATCGGCTTATCCTCGGCAGCCCTTCGCCGTGCGCCGCCATGTGACAAAGTGCCGGGGGAAAAGCCGCCGATTATGGCCACCGGAAGCGGCCGCGCCTACTGTCCACCTCAACGGATGCCTGACCGAAAGGTGGCACATGAAAGGCGACCTGACCGCCGCGGTACGCCGCGGCGCCGTCGGAGAGATCCGCGACCTGCTGGCAGCCGGCGCCGATCCCGACGAACGCGACCCCGAGACCGGACTCGACGCCCTCATGATCGCTTCCGGCCGGGCCGACGCCGCCGCCGTGCGCGCGCTGCTCGACGCGGGGGCCGACGTGTTCACCACCGACGCCAAGGCCGGGGCGACCGCCCTGCACAAGGCCTGCCAGGGCGGCAGCGCGCAGGTGGTGCGCGACCTGCTCGACGCGGGCGCCTTCGTGGACGCGGTGGCGGCGACGACCGGCCACACGCCGCTGATGGACGCCCTGTGGTTCAAATGGCCACAGATCGTCGAGGTGCTCCTCGACCGCGGCGCCGGCCTGAACCTCTCCACCCACTACGGCTTCTCGCTGAAGGAACACTTCCAGTACGAGCTCAACGTCAACACCTTCGGCAAGGAGCGGCTCATCGAGTCCGACAAGCTCCTGCGCGCCCGGCAGGAGGCCGACGACGCGGCCGCCCACGATCACGCGCTCCTGAACGCCGTGACGGCGGGCGACGTCGCGAAGGTGCGCGAACTGCTGGCCGCCGGGTTCCCGGTGGACACCCGCTGGCCGGTCGTCAACGGGTTCAACGACGCGCACACCGCTCTCCTGGTGGCCTGCCGCGACGGGCACACCGAGATCGTCGGCGAACTGCTCGCCGCCGGTGCCGACGTCAACGCCGTCGAGCCGACGTTCGGAGCCGTCCCGCTGCACAAGGCGGTCTACAACGGGCACGCCGACATCACCCGCCTGCTCGTCACCCGGCCGGGCATCGACCTCGGCTTCCAGGGCGCCACCAACGGCTACAGCCCGCTCCACGACGCCATCTGGCACGGCTACGCCGAATGCGCCGAGATCCTGGTGCAGGCGGGAGCACCGCTCCACCTGGCCGGACATGACGGCAAGACCCCCCGCGACCTCGCGGAAGAGGTCCTCAGAACCGGCCACCCGGTCACCCTGCTCATCGCGGGAGGCGGCAATGCGCGACACTGAGGCCCTGGTCATCGGCAGCGGATTCGGCGGCGCGATCGCCGCGCTGCGGCTCGGCGAGGCCGGCGTCCAGACGATCGTGCTGGAGCGCGGGCGCCGCTGGCCGGTCACCGAGGCGCACGACACCTTCGCCACCTACGACGCCCCCGACGGCCGCGCGGCCTGGCTCAGCCCCGTCACCGTCGCCCCCGCCCAGGAGGGCGTGCCGATCGACGTGTACACCGGGGTGCTCGACCGGATCAAGGGCGCCGGCATCGACGTGCTGGCGGGCGCCGGCGTCGGCGGCGGCTCACTGGTGTACAACACCGTGCTGTACCAGCCCAGGCGCGACCTGTTCGCCCGGGTGTTCCCCTCCTGGCTCGGCTACGACGAGATGGACGACGTGTGGTACCCGAAGGTCCGCGCGGCGATCGGGGTGTCCACCATGCCCGCGGACGTGCTCGCCGACGAGCACTACCGGGGACAGCGGGAGCTGCTGGACGAGGCCGCCGCGGCCGGGATGACCGCCCGCCTGTTCGAACTGGGGCTCGACTGGGACGTCATCCGCGCCGAGCTCGCGGGAGACGTGCCCGCCTCGCTGATCGCCGGCCAGGTCTGGTACGGATCCAACAGCGGCGCCAAGCGCAGCCTCGACCGGACCTACCTGCCGCGCGCCGAGGCCACCGGCAACGTCGAGGTCCTGCCGCTGCACGAGGTCACCGACGTGCGCGAGAACGGCACGGGCTACGTGGTCGCCGTCAACGAGATCGACGACAACGGCCGCGTGGTCGCCCGCAGGGACATCCACACCCGGCACCTCTTCCTCGCCGCCGGCTCGGTCGCCACCACGCGGCTCCTGGTCCGGGCCCGCGAGATCGGCGCCCTGCCCAAGCTCGCCGACGCGGTGGGCACGCGGTGGGGAGCCAACGGCGACCTGGTGATCATCAGGAGCGGCCTGCCCCCGACGGGACCGGGCGAGGGCGGCCCGGCGGGCGCCGTGCTGGAGGACCTCGACAATCCCGTCGCGCCCATCGCCCTGGCCTGCATGCCGATCCCCCAGGCGGGGATGCCGGAAGGCTTCATGGGCCTCATCGGCATGGGCCTCGGCCCGGCCAAGGGCTCGTTCGCCTACGACGAGCGCACCGACACGGTGAACCTGACCTGGCCCGCGAGCGACCCCGGCGTGACGGTCATCGCCGACGGGGCGCGCGCGACGTTCGAGCGGCTCGGCAACGGGGCGATCGAGGCCATCGACGCGAGCCTCACCGGCCATCCCTGCGGCGGCGTCCCCATCGGCCTCGCGACCGACGAGTACGGCCGGGTGAACGGCTATCCGGGCCTCTACGTCGTCGACGGCGCCCTCATCCCCGGCGGCAGCGCCGCGTGCACCAACCCCGCCCTGACCATCGGGGCGCTCGCCGAACGGGCGCTCGCCACCATCGTCCCCGACATCGTGGAGGGTTAGACACCCATGAACTCCCCCAGGCACGCGGCACTCGTGACCGGCGGTTCGAGCGGGATAGGCCTGGCCGTGGCCGGCGCCCTGGTCGCGCGCGGGTTCGCGGTCACGGTGCTCGGCAGGGACCCGGGCAGGCTCCGCGGCGCCGCCGACCGGCTCGGCGCCGCGGTCGCCGGCCGGGGGTCCTCCGCGACCGGCGAGGCCGCCGTGCACGCCGTGGTCGCCGACGTCGCCGCCCCCGAGGCCGCGCAGGCGGCGGTCGCCGCGCACGTCGAGCGGTGGGGGCGGCTCGACGTGCTGGTCAACAGCGCCGGCGTGCTGGCCGCCGGCCCCTTCGACTCCTACAGCGCGGCCACGGTGGCCGAGGTGCTGGACGTCGACCTGCGCGCCACGATCCTGTTCTGCCAGGCCGCGCTGCCGTACCTGCGCAAGGTCGCGCGCGACGGGCGGCCCCTCATCGCCAACATCGCCTCGATCTCCGGCAAGCGCGCCGACGCCGGGTTCTCCCTGTACTGCGCGGCCAAGTTCGGCGTGGTGGGCTTCACGGCCGCCCTCCACCAGGAGCTCCTGGGAGAAGGCGTGGCCGCGTGCGCGATCTGCCCCGGACTGGTGGACACGCCGATGGCCGACTGGGCGCGCTCCTGGGCGCCCCGGTCGTCGATGCTCCGCCCGGAGGACATCGCCGGGGCCGTGCTCCGGCTGGTGGACCTCCCCGCGGGGCAGGTGCCCGCCGAGCTCGTACTGTCCTGACCGCGCACCGTCCCACCGTAGGAGGTCTGTGAACATCGGCCGCTCCCCCACGCTGCGCTACCTGGCGGGCTCCACCGAGGCGACGCACGCCTCGTGGCTGGAGCTGTTCTTCGATCTGGTCTTCGTCGCGGCCGTCTCCGAGCTGGCACGCCTGCTGCATGAAGACCTGACGCTCCATGGGCTCCTGGTGTTCTGCGCGCTGTTCGTCCCGGTGTGGTGGGTGTGGATGAGCTTCGCCTACTACGCCGATCTGTTCGAGACGGAGGCGACGCCCTTCCGCATCGCCCTGCTGGCCGGGATGTTCGGGTCGCTGGTGCTCGCGAGCACGATCGGCGTCGCCATGGCCCCCGCGGAGGGCGGCGCCGGCGGGGCGCACGGCTTCGCGCTCGCCAACGCCGTCCTCCAGGCGATCCTCGCCGGGCTATACGGCTACGCGCGCCGCGCCGGGTCCGGAAGCGCGGCGCGCAACCCCGCGCTCCACCGGCTCTGCGGCATCTACGTCGCGGGGTTCGGGTGCGGCGGAGCACTCTGGCTGCTCTCGGTGGCCGTCCCCGCGCCGTGGCACCTGGCCCTGTGGGCGCTCGCGCTGGTGGTCGAGATCGCCACGCCGTTCATGGCGTACCTGTCGGTGGCCTCGCCGCCGGCGCACGCCTCCCACCTGCCGGAGCGGCTCGGCCTGTTCACCCTGATCGTGCTCGGCGAGTCGGTGATCGCCGTCGCCTGGGGCGCGCGGGGGACCACCTCGACGCCCACCGCGCTTCCCGTCGCGTTCTTCGCGTTCGTGATCGCCGCGTGCCTGTGGTGGGTCTACTTCGAGCACGTCGACCACCGTGTGATCATCAACGCGCTAACCAGCGGCCGGTCGTCTCTGGTACGCGGGTTCGCCTACGGGTACGGCCACCTGCCCATCTTCGCCGGGCTGGCGGCCACCGCGGTCGGGTCGGAGGTGCTCATCGAACACGCCGGCGCCGACCACCTCCCGGCGAACGCCGGCCTCGCCCTCACCGGCGGGGCGGCCGTGTTCCTGCTCGCGACGACCGCCGCGCACCTGGTCATCCGCCGGCCGCTCGCCAGAAGGCTCGTCGCCATCCGGGTCACGGCCGCCGTGAGCGCGGTGTCGCTGGGCCTGGCGTCCACGGCCTTCTCCCCGCTCGCCGAGACCGCCTCTGTGGCCGGTCTGCTGACCCTGCTCACCTGGGCGGAGATCAGGCACCGGCCCCGGGAAGCCTGACGTGGAAGCGGGTGTCCCCGGGCCGCGAGCGGACCGTGATGGACCCGCGGTGCCGCCTGGTGACGATGCGGTGGGACAGATGGAGGCCGAGCCCGGTGCCCGCGCCGATGTCCTTGGTGGTGAAGAACGGCTCGAACACCCTCGCAAGCACCTCGGGAGCGATGCCGGGTCCCGTGTCGGCCACCTCGACCAGCACGCAGCTCCCCTCACCGCGCACGCTGATCCGCAGCTCGCCGCTGCCGCCCAGCGCCCCGGCCGCGTTGTCGATCAGGTTGGTCCACACCTGGTTGAGCTCGGTCGGGTAGCCGGGCACGCGGGGCAGCGGCAGCGCGTAGTCACGGACCACCGTGACGCCCGCCAGCCGAGGGCGGAGCATCGCCAGCGTCGACTCCAGGCCTTCGCGCACGTCGACGTCGGCTTCCGGGGCGCGGTCCAGGTTGGTGTACTCCTTGGTGTTCCTGACGATCGCCGAGACCCGTGTGCCCGCGTCCCGTACGTCCACGACGCACGAGCGCACCCGGAGGCTCTCCGACAGGTAGCGCAGCGCGGCGGGGACGTGGTCGGCCCGCATCCCGCGCGTGAGCGCCTCCAGCCATCCGGCGTCCAGGCCACGCTCGGCCAGCAGGGCGGCCAGGGCCGCCGCGTCGGCGAGCCCGTGATCCTCCAGCCAGTCCTGGAGCTCCTCCTCCAGCATGCTCATGCCGAGCGCGTCTCCGGGGCCGGAGCCGCGCGGGCGGCCGAGCCAGTCGTGCCGCGCGGCCCGTACGGCCTCGCGCTCCGCCTCCGTCGCGGTCCGGCCCCAGGTCTCGGCCGTCGCCTCCAGCTCGGCGACGGCGGCGTCGAGCTCGCCGATCGCGCGGGTCACGGCGGAGACGGGGTTGTTCAACTCGTGGGCGATGCCGGCCGCGAGGGTGCCGAGGGAGGCCAGCGTGGACCGCCGCCCGCCGCTGACGATCATGTCCTGGGCGCGGAGCGCCAGGACGGGGATCACCATCTCCGACACCTGAGGGGTGCGCACCAGCATCTGGAGGAAGGCGTCCCTGTCGTACAGGGCGACGCGGCCGCGCCCTACGGAGGTCGCCGTGGCCAGGTAGGCGTCGCCGGCCAGCACGCAGAGCTCGCCGGTGAAGGTGTGCGCGAGACGGGCCCGGGTCTCCCCGCCGGCCCGGGTCGAGTGCCGGGCGAGCACCTCGTCCCTGTCGTCGACCACCTTGGAGATGAGCAGCTCGCCGTCGAGCAGCACGACGAAGAACCGCGCCGGAGCGCCCTCGGAGAAGAGCACCTCGCCGTCGGCCAGCTCGCGCAGGCGGCCCTTCTCGGCGAGCCAGTCGTACTGCTCCCCGGTCAGGCCGTCGAAGAGCGGATGGGCGCGCAGCTCCTCGGGGAGCAGGCGGGTGGTACCCATGGTGGCTCCTCTCACGCCGGATGATGCGGAGCGTCGCATCGGGCCGCCGGGCGGTCAAAGCATCCGGTCGCACTTTGTCGGGTACGGCGTCGCAGGATCGGCCGGCGGGGCGGATTCGCGGGACTAAATCAGGTCCGCGACCGCCGATCGGGGCGGGTACCTACGCTGAGAGTTCTCTGTTGGCGCACGCAGCGATTCGGGAGGCCGCCATGGCCGCGGTGTTCGCACGTGGAGGAGGCCGGACCGAGGTGAGCGACGAGACCGGCAAGCCGGTGATCCTCGCGGTGGACGACGATCCCCAGGTGCTCAGGGCCGTCCGGCGCGACCTGCGCAGCACGTACTCCGGTCGCTACCGGATCCTTGGCGCGTCGTCCGGCAAGGAAGGGCTGGACATCCTCGACGCGCTGGACGAGCGCGGCCACGACCCCGCGTTGTTCCTGGTCGACCAGCGGATGCCGGAGATGCTCGGCGTGGAGTTCCTGCTGGAGGCGGGGGCGAGGTTCCCCGACGCCAGGCGGGTGCTGCTCACCGCGTACGCCGACACCGACGCCGCGATCACGGCGATCAACCGGGTCAGGCTGCACCACTACCTGATGAAGCCCTGGGATCCGCCGGAGGAGCGCCTGTTCCCCGTGCTCGACGACCTCCTGTCCGACTGGCTGGCCTCCCACCGGTCCGCCTACCAGGGCATCAAGGTCATCGGCATCCCGATCTCTCCCGCGACCCACGCCGTCAGGGATTTCCTGACGCGCAACGAGCAGCCGTTCCGGTTCCTGGACGTCGACCTCGACCCGGAGGCGCGGCGGCTGGCCGAGGGACGGCGGGACGCCCTCCCCCTCGTGCTGTTCACCGAGGGCGACCATCTGGCGGCGCCGACCAGCGCCCAGCTCGCCGAGCGCCTCGGGTTGCCGACGATCGCCGCGCGCCCCCACTACGAGACCGTGATCATCGGGGCGGGCCCCGCCGGGCTGGCGGCCGGCGTCTACTCCGCCTCCGAAGGGCTGTCGACCCTGATGGTCGACTCCGACGTGCCGGGCGGGCAGGCGGGCACGTCCAGCCTGATCGAGAACTACCTGGGGTTCCCCACCGGCCTGGCCGGCAGCGACCTGGCCCGCCGGGCGGTCTCGCAGGTCCGCAGGTTCGGGGCCGAGCTGCTGTATCCGGTGGAGGTCACGAGCCTGCGCAGGGCCGATCCGGCGCGCGTCATCACGCTGGCCGACGGCACCGAGATCAGCGCCGAGATCGTCCTGCTGGCCATGGGGGTGTCCTACAACCGGCTGGACGTTCCCGGCGCGGACCGCTTCGCCGGCGCCGGCCTGTACTACGGCGCCGCCACGACCGAGAGCCAGTCATGCGCCTCCGAGCACGTCCACGTCGTCGGCGGCGCCAACTCGGCCGGGCAGGCGGCACTGCACTTCGCGAAGTACGCGCGCAAGGTCACCATGCTGATCCGGGCGGACTCGCTGGAGGCGGGGATGTCCCAGTACCTCGTGGACGAGATCCGCAGGACCCCCGCCATCGAGGTCCGCCTCGGGACCCGGGTCGTGGAGTTCTCCGGGGAGGAGCACCTGGAGCGGGCCACGCTCGCCGACGTGGCCACCGGCGAGACGGCCGAGGAGCCGGTCCGCTTCGTCTTCACCTTCATCGGCGCCCGGCCGCGCACCGAGTGGCTGGACGGCCTGGTGGAGCGGGACGACCACGGTTTCGTGCTGACCGGCTCGGACGTGCCCGGCGAAGCCTGGAGCCTGGAGCGCGAGCCGTACCTGCTGGAGACCAGCGTTCCCGGTGTCTTCGCGGCGGGCGACGTGCGCTCCCGCTCGGTCAAGCGGGTCGCGTCGGGGGTGGGCGAGGGGGCGATGGCCGTG
This sequence comes from Sphaerisporangium perillae, assembly GCF_023276435.1. Classification (GTDB taxonomy): domain Bacteria; phylum Actinomycetota; class Actinomycetes; order Streptosporangiales; family Streptosporangiaceae; genus Sphaerisporangium; species Sphaerisporangium perillae. The sequence continues at coordinate 125,091 of NZ_JALLPO010000020.1, read as the reverse complement.
GCGCTCATGCACCGATATCGCGCCAGCACATAAAGCCCGAAAAGCCATAACTTAATCGGCCGCACGTTCTCAAGAATTCACATGATTTAAACGCGGGGCATATTGTCAGCCCGATGAAGGCATAGTCACAATACGTATATGTCGGGTATCTTATCGGGAAAGGTGGCCCTGATCACCGGGGCCAGCAGCGGCATCGGCGCGGCGGCGGCGCGAGTATTCGCCCGTGAAGGCGCCGCGGTCGTGCTCGCGGCGCGACGAGAACGGGAATTGAGCGACCTGGTCGACGAATTACGGGGAAAGGGTTTCGAGGCCGCCTATTCGGTGACCGATGTGACCCGCCCGGCGGACGTCGACCGCGCCGTCTCCACCGCCGTCCATGAATACGGGCGGCTCGATGTCGGGTTCAACAACGCGGGGCTCGGGATGGAGCGGTCCCCCATGCATCTGATGGACGACACGGCGCTCGACGCCGTCCTCGACGTCAACCTGCGCGGCGTCTGGCACTGCATGCGCCGGCAGATCACCCAGATGCTGGCCGGCGGCGGCGGTTCGATCGTGAACACCAGCAGCGTCGGCGGCCTGGTCGCCACCCCGGTGGCGGCGCCCTACGTGATCTCCAAGCACGCGGTCGTCGGCATCACCAGAGCCGCCGCCGCGGAGTACGCGGAGCACCGGATCCGGGTGAACGCGATCGCGCCCGGGACCACCAGGTCGGAGATGATCGAGGCGTGGTTCGCCCTGCGGCCAGGGATGGAGGAGGCGCTGCACGCGATGACACCCCAGGGCAGGACCGCCGGACCGGAGGAGGTCGCCGAGGCGGCCGCCTGGCTCGCCAGCGACCGTGCGTCCTTCGTGACCGGCGTGACGCTGCCCGTGGACGGCGGCTACACCCTGGTGTAGCCGCCCCGCACGGGCTCGTCGGCGCCGGCGGAACTCCCGGACGCTCCGGCGGGGCCGGTGGAGGAGGCCCCGGCGGGATCGAACCGGGAGACCCTGGCGTCCGGCACGATGCCGGGGAGCAGAAATGTCCAGAAGTGCGTGAGCCTCTGCCGCAGGTCGCGCCGGCCCGTCATGGCCTGCGACACGATCTGAGCGCCGGTGAAGGCCGCGACCACGGTGCCGGCCAGCGCGTCGATGTCGACCTCCGGCCGCAGGTCGCCCTGCTGCCGGGCCTTCTCCAGCAGTTCCCTCGCGCCGCCCTGCCACATCACATGGGTGGTGAAGTCGCCCTTGGAGAAGGTGCCGTGCTCGATCGCGAGGCGGACGCTCGCCCTGGAGATGACGTTGTCCTGCAGCTCGGACGCGAACCCGTGGCTCGCGTCGATGAGGAGCTGGAGGGGAGGCGCGTCACCGGAGACCAGCGCGCTCAGCAGCTTCTCATCGGCGGCGAGGATCGCCCTGGCCAGCTCCTCCTTGGAGGCGAAGTGGAAGTAGAGCGCCCCCTTTGTCACCCCGCAGCGCTGGAGGATCACCGCCATCGTCGTCGCCGCGTAGCCGTACTCCTCGAACACCTCGGCGGCGCCTTCGAGGATGCGCTGTCTGGTGGCCAGTGCCCGTGCCTGTTTCGCCATTACGGAAGTACATCCTCCTGAAAAAAACCGCTCGGTCGGTATTCTACGCCACCGATCACCTCATGTGCAGAAGCTCTAGAGAGGTAGTACCCATGGCTACACACGACGTGATGGACGTGCCCGTCGACCCCGCGCTTTTCGAGCAGACGGTCTCCCGCCGGCTGGTGCACCGTGCGGCGGTATCCGAGGTGATGATCACCGGCTGGCGCCCCCTCGACGACAAGACCTCCATCCTGGCGGCACAGTGGCCACGCACGCACGGCTTATACGGACCGGTCGGGGACAGGCACGATCCGCTGCTCGTCGCCGAGACCATCCGCCAAGCGGGGCTCGTCGTCAGCCACGCCGAGCTGGACTGCCCGCTCGACCGGCGGTTCCTCATGTGGGACCTGTCCTACGAGGTGAACCTCGCCAACCTGGCCATCGGTCCGGGCCCCACCAACCTGGTGCTCCGGTTCACCCGCAGCCAGGTACGCCACCGGGGACGCAACCTCGCGGGCCTGCGCGGGCACGTGGACTTCTACCGGGACGGGCGGCTCGTCGGGATGGGAGACGGAAGCTTCGACTGCCTGTCCGAGGCGGCCCACGACCGGTTGCGCGCGCCGGTGCTCGCCGGACGGCCGGCGGAGGACTCCCCCCTGCCGGCGCCCGTCGCCCCCCGGCTGGTCGGCCGCGACCGGGCACGGGACATCGTCCTGGCGCCGACCGGGACGGAGGGCACCTGGCTGCTCCGCGTGGACCCCGCCCATCCGGTGCTCTTCGACCACGGCCTCGACCATGTTCCCGGCATGGCCCTCATGGAGGCCATGCGGCAGGCGACCCTCGCGATCGCACATCCCCTGCCCGTCACCCCCGTGAAGATGTACGCGACGTTCGACCGCTACGTGGAACTCTGGGGCGACTGCCTGGTCCACGCCCGCAGGGAAGAGGCGCCGCCCGGCGACGACATACCCGTGCGGGTCACCATCGAGCAGTTCGGCGCGGTCGCCGCCGCCGGCCAGGTCTTCGCCTGCCGGCTACTTCCCGGGTAGGGCGCGCACGCCATCCAGGGCGAACCCGAGGACCCGCTCGCGCCTCGGTCGCGACTCCGCTGCTCGCCGGGTCGGCGACATGATCGGCAAAGAGCGCACCTGCTCATCGCGCCAGGTGCGATCGCGGCCGGAAGTCCGGTCGCGGCGACCGCCCCGAACATCGGGGTGCTCATCGCCGGACGGTCATCTCGTGGGCCACAATCACTCCATGGCGGCACCGCTCACCGGCGCGATCCGGATCCCCGACGGCACCTGGGTGCGCGGGCGGGGGTTGCGCGATCCCGCTCCTGCCGGACCGGTCCCCGACTTCGCGCTCTACCTCGGCTCTCCGCGCCTGCGGCGTCGGCACGAGGCCGCTCTGGTCTGGCCGCACGAGTGGATCCGCTGGCCGGACTTCCTGCTGCCCGTGGACCGGCACGCGGCCGCCGGGTCCATCGTCCGGTTGTACGGCCACGCGCGATCGGGCCTGCGCGTCGAGGTGGCATGCGGCGGCGGAGTGGGCCGCACCGGCACCGTCGTGGCGTGCCTGGCCACCCTCACGGGTCTCTCTCCCGAAGAGGCCGTCGGGTGGGCACGCGAGCACTACCACCGCCGGGCGGTCGAGACCCCCTGGCAGCGTCGCTGGGTGGCCTGGTTCGCAACGCCCGACCGCCCGTGATGTTGACCTCCCGTGCGTACGGGGGCATCGTGGGCCGATGACCAGCGATGAAACCCGGGACGGCGTGCCGCTGACCAATCTCGATCAGCCGCTGTTCGACGGGGCGAACGCGACGAAACGGGATCTGGTCGACTACCTGGACGCGGTTCACGAGCGGGTCATTCCGGTCCTGCGAGACCGGCCGCTGTCGGTGATGCGCGTGCGGCCGGGCCAGGCACCGTTCATGCAGAAGAACGTCCCCAAGTACACCCCCTCCTGGGTGCGGACGGTCTCGGTGTGGGCGGAGGCCTCGCACCGGCAGGTGTCCTACGCCCTGTGCGACGACCGCCGGCCCCTGTTGTGGTTCGCCAACCAGCGGGCGGTGGAGTACCACCCGGCGCTGGTACGCGGCGACCACTTCACCCATCTCGTGCTCGACCTGGACCCGCCGGAGGAGAACGCGTTCCCGCTCGCCGTCCAAGCCGCCCACCTGGTCCGGCAGGCCCTCGACGACGCGGGGCTGGCGGGGGCGGTGAAGACCAGTGGGGCGAAGGGGATGCACATCTTCGTGCCGGTGGAGGCCGGGATCGCCGTGGAAGACCTGGCCGCGGCCACCCGCGCCCTCGCCGCGCGGGCCGAACGCGTCGACCCGGCGCTCGCCACCACGGCGTTCATCCGCGAGGACCGCGGCGGCAAGGTGTTCCTCGACTCCACCCGGGCGGGCGGGGCGACGGTGGTGGCCGCCTACAGCCCTCGCATCCGGCCGGGCACGCCCGTGTCGTTCCCGGTCGCGTGGGAGGACCTGCCCCAGGTCACCCCTGCCGACTTCACGATCCACACCGCCGCACGGCTGGTCGCCGACCGTGACCCATGGGCGGAGCTCATGCCCCCGCCGCAGCGACTGCCCACCGACCTGATCGAGGAAGGGCACACCATCCCGGTCGCCCGCGTCCAGGCGATGCACGAGGGCAAGCGCCGCGCCCGCGCCCGGCGCGGCGAATGACCACTGTCAGTCCGGAGGGTGGTCGCCGGTCGCTCCGTCGATGAGCTCGCGAAGGATGTCCATATGACCGGCGTGGCGGACGGTGTCCTCTGTCTCACCGGCCTGCCCGCGCCGGCCTGCTTCTTGTCTGATAGGACTCTACGGATGACCACCGAACGGATCTCCCCGCCGCTCATCGGCGGTGAGCGTGAGATGTTGCGCTCCTTCCTCGACTTCCATCGCGCCACGCTCGCCATGAAGTGCGACGGCCTGTCCGAGGAGGATCTGCGCCGCCGGTCCATGCCGCCTTCGACGCTGTCACTGCTCGGGCTGGTGCGGCACATGGCCGAGGTGGAGCGCACCTGGTTCCGGCGCGTGATCAACGGGGAGGACATCCCGCTGGTGTGGTCGGACGAGGGTGACTACCAGGTGGCGTACGACGCGAGCGGCGCCAAGCGGTCGGAGGCGTTCGACGCCTGGCAGACGGAGGTCCAGCACGCGCGCCGCATCGAACGGGAGGCGGAGTCGCTGGACGTGGTCCGCCACAACGCCAGATGGGGCGAGGACGTGTCGCTGCGGCTGGTCATGCTGCACCTGATCCACGAGTACGCCCGGCACAACGGGCACGCCGACTTCCTCCGCGAGGGCATCGACGGGACCACCGGAGCCTGACGGCACAGCCGGAGCCTGACGGCACAGCCGGAGTCTGACGGCACGGCCGGTACCGGGAACGCGTGCCCGACGAGGAGAACCACGATCACCAGCACGGGAGATCCGCTTCCAGCCGACGCTGGTCGTGCGCGACTCGACCGCCCGTGCACGCCCCTAGCGCGAACCTCAGGCGTGCGGCAAGGTCAGCCGCTTGCGGGATCAGCGCTCCAGTCGCCGGAGGCAAACCCGGCGCGGAATACCCCACCACCACAGCCGGCGGAGAGGAGTGGCCCCCCTTCTCAGCCCACCGTGTGCATGCATTTCGGCGCCGGTGCGGCGGGATGTGGTGTGGTGAAGGCGGCGCCGGGTTACGGTGCGGAAGCGGTGAGTGTTCGTGGACGTCGCGCCAGGTCGGTGCGTGATGGTCTCCGTCGCGCCGAGGGGGTGCTAATCCGATTTTCCGATGGTTTTGGTAGGGTTAGTCAGGTGCACTTCGACTTCACCATGGCGATCGGCTCGTTCCTGGTCGCCATCGTCGTCGGGTTGACCGGTATGGGGGGCGGCGCGCTGATGACGCCCATGCTCGTCACCTTCTTCGGCGTACCTCCGCTGACCGCCGTCTCCAGCGACCTGGTGGCGGCGGCGGTGATGAAACCGGTCGGCAGCCTGGTCCACCTCCGCAGGGGCACCGTCAACCTCAAACTAGTGGGCTGGCTGTGCGCCGGTTCGATCCCGGCGGCGTTCTGCGGGGTGCTGCTCGCCAAGACGCTGGGCGACGGCAAGGACGTCCAAGAGGTGATCCAGAAGGCCCTGGGGGTCGCGCTGCTCATCGCGGCGACCGGCCTGGCCATCCGGGGCTATCTCGCGATGAGGGACCGGGCGGAGCGCCGCACCCCGGCCACCGGCCGGCGCACCGCCGAGCCGGGCGAGCCCGCCGCGACCGGGTTGCCTTCCGTCCCGGTACGCCCCGTGCCGACCGTCATCATCGGGATCGTCGGCGGGCTGGTCGTCGGCATGACCTCCGTCGGCTCCGGCTCGCTGATCATCGTGGCGCTCCTGGCCGTGTATCCGGTGCTCAAGGCCAACCAGCTGGTCGGCACCGACCTGGTGCAGGCCGTGCCGCTCGTCATGTCGGCGGCGCTCGGCCACCTGCTCTTCGGCGACTTCCAGCTCTCGGTCACCGCCGCGCTCCTGGTGGGGTCCATTCCCGGCGTCTACATCGGCTCGCGGATCTCCTCCCGCGCCCCCGGCGGGCTGATCAGGCGGGCGCTGGCATTCGTGCTGCTCGCCTCGGCACTGCAGATGTTCGACGTCAGCACCTCCGCCACGGTCTGGGTGCTGCTCGCCGTGCTGCTCGCCGCCCCGGTGTTCTGGATGTTCCTGCGCACGCGACACGGGCTGCCCGCGCTGCCGTGGTCGCGGGACGCCGCCTCGCCCGCCCGAGCGGAGCGGTCACCGAGCGACCGGTGACCTCGTGCCGGTGAACCCGCATGCCGGTGAACCCCATGTCGGTGACCTCGCGCCGGTGAACCCTCGTGCCGATGACCCCATAACGGTGACCCTCGTGCCGTGCACCTTAGTGCCGGTGGGCCTCATGGGGCCGCTGAGGCGGACCGAGATAGCTGGGGCGCGGATGCCACTCCACGTGGCAGGGCTTTAGCACGTTTTCATACCGAGGACGAAAACCCGGGGACATCGGGAACCTCTGCCACTTATGGTCGTTATACACCTTGCATCACCGTTTCGACGTTCCCCCTTGGAGAAGCATTCATGCGGAAACTCCTCCTGCCCGTCGCGTTGGCCACCGGCGTATTCCTCCTGGCGCCCCCGGCCGCCCAGGCCTCAACCGAGCGCTCGTCCGCCGCGGAAACGGCCACGCAGCTCAGATCCCGGGTCACCGTTACGTATCCCAAAGAGATACGCAGAGGGTGGCCCGCCCGTTACACCTTCAAGGTTGCAAACCCGAATGAAATCGATGACGAAACGCTGGTTCTCGCCACGGATCTGCCGCGCGGCATCGTCTCGAAGGTGCGTTTCGTAACAAAGCCGCGTGGCGCTTCGTGTGGCACTCATAGCCGGAACGCCGCCGGCAACTACGAGATCTACTGCGTCGTGCGTTCGCTGAACCACACCAAGCTCACCATGTCGTTCAACGTCTGGATCAAGACGAGCTACTACGGCAAGTTCCGCGCCGGGCACTACTGGGCGCCGGTGAGCCTCGGCGGCGGCAGCGTCCGCGACTACGTCGACGAGCTGACCAAGGACGACCTCATCGGGCACACCTGGACCAAGGTCAGGTAACCCCCTCCGGACCTCACGCATGACCACGCCGTATGGCCCACCTCGCCGGCCCATGCCGCGGGGTGCGCCACACGGCGAGGCGCGTGCGCGTGTCAGGCGGTGAGCGTCTCGAGAACCTGCTGGCCGTACTTCGCCAGCTTGTTCTCGCCGACGCCGCTCACCTTGCCCAGCTCTTCGAGGGAGGCAGGCGCCCCTGCGGCGATCTCGCGCAGGGTCGCGTCGTGGAAGATGACGTACGCGGGCACGCCCTGCTCCTTGGCGGTGGCGGCCCGCCAGGCGCGCAGCCGTTCGAAGGCCGGCACGGCCTCCTCGGGGAGGTCGGCGGTGGGAGCGGAGCGCGCGGCCTTGGCGACCTTGGCGGCCTTGGCCGGACGTTCGGGGTCGCGGCGCATCGGCACCTCCCGCCTGCGGCCCAGCACCTCGGCGCTCGCGTCGGTCAGCACCAGGGTGCCGTAGTCGCCCTCGACCGACAGCAGCCCTTGGGCCAGCAGCTGGCGCACGACGCCCCGCCACTCGGCCTCGCTCAGCTCGGTGCCGATGCCGAACACGGTCAGCGAATCGTGCCCGTGCTGGACGACCTTGGGGGTCTGCCTGCCGAGCAGGATGTCGATGATCTGGCCGGCGCCGAACTTCTGGCGCCGCTCACGCATGAGCCGCACCACGGTGGACAGCAGCTTCTGCGCGGCTATCGTCCCGTCCCAGGACTCCGGCGGCGACAGGCAGGTGTCGCAGTTGCCACAGGCAGAGCCCTCCTGGCCGAAGTACGCCAGGATCCGCACGCCGCGGCACTCCACCGTCTCGCAGAGCGCCAGCATCGCGTCGAGATGCGCGCCGAGGCGGCGGCGGTGGGCGTCGTCACCCTCGGAGGTGTCGATCATCTTGCGCTGCTGCACGACATCCTGGAGGCCGTAGGCCAGCCACGCGGTGGAGGGCAGCCCGTCACGCCCGGCGCGGCCGGTCTCCTGGTAGTAGCCCTCGACGGATTTAGGCAGGTCGAGGTGGGCGACGAAGCGCACGTCGGGCTTGTCGATGCCCATGCCGAACGCGATGGTGGCGACCATGACCAGGCCGTCCTCGCGCAGGAAACGCGACTGGTTCGCGGCCCGGGTGCGGGCGTCGAGCCCCGCGTGGTACGGCAGCGCGGCGATGCCGTTCTCGACCAGGAACTCGGCGGTCTTCTCGACCGAGGCCCGTGACAGGCAGTAGACGATGCCCGCGTCACCGGCGTGCTCGGTGCGCAGGAGCTTCAGCAGCTGCCGCCTCGGCTCGCTCTTGGGCACGATGCGGTACTGGATGTTCGGCCGGTCGAAGCTCGCCACGAAATGGCGGGCGTCCCGCAGGTTGAGCCGTGCGGCGATCTCCGCGTGGGTCGCCGGGGTGGCGGTCGCGGTGAGCGCGATGCGCGGCACGTCGGGCCAGCGCTCGTGCAGCATCGACAGGGCCAGATAGTCGGGCCGGAAGTCGTGCCCCCACTGCGCCACGCAGTGGGCCTCGTCGATCGCGAACAGGGAGATCTTGCCGCGGTCGAGCAACCTCAACGTCGCGTCGACCCGCAGGCGCTCGGGCGCCAGGTAGAGCAGGTCGAGCTCGCCCGCGAGGAAGGCGGCCTCCACCTCGCGCCGCTCGTCGGCGTCCTGCGTGGAGTTGAGGAACCCCGCACGCACGCCGAGCGCCGTCAGGGCATTCACCTGATCTTGCATGAGGGCGATCAGCGGCGAGACCACGACGCCGACGCCCTGCCGCACGAGCGCGGGGATCTGGTAGCACAGGGACTTGCCGCCGCCGGTCGGCATGAGCACCAGGGCGTCTTGACCTGCGACGACGTGGTCGATGATCTCCTGCTGGCCTTCGCGGAACGACTTGTAGCCGAAGACGCGGTCGAGCACCCGCAGCGCGTCGCCGGCTTCCAGGCCGTTGTCGAGGGAGGTCATCGCGCCAGTCTACGAGCACCCCGCACCGTCGACGGCGAACCGACCAGCCCTGTGGAAATCGAATCGGCCGTCCACAGACAGGTCCCGTCGCCGACGGCTGACGGCCGCTTACTGCCACCCGACCATCGGTTTCCCACTTTTTATGAAACGACTACCCATAGTCTTCTTTTCGGCATAAAACTGCTATAAGTGGGCGTGTCGCCGTACTTCCGACAAGAACCGGGTATCCCCGATGAGGTAATCCGCTACGACGGCATGGCGAGGCCGGGCCTGAACCGACGCGAAAGCGCGTGGAGGGCCGCCCATGACACGATCTAGGGTCGCTGGGGTTAGAAGACTCGTCCGTTGATGTAGTCGGCCAGGGCTAGGGCGGCGCCTGGTACGTCCGCTACCGGGTGGCGTTTCTCGGCGGACTGCCAGGAGAAGTACGCGCCTCCGTATCCGACGAAGACCCACAGCGGCAGGCCCACGTCCGGCCGGTGGAGGAGGAGCGCGGGCATGTGCTCGTGGAGTTCGGCCGCCACACCCAGGCCGGTCAGAAACTCGTACAACCGCAGCAGTTTGGCCCCCTCGTCGAGGACCTCGGAGGTCATGCCGCGGGTCGCCTCCCGCATGATGATCGAGTCCATGCCGTGTTCTCCCACCCCGCAGTGACCGACAGTGCGTCCTCGGGCGGCCGGTGAGTGATCGCCCCCGTCGTCGCGGTGGAAGGAGGTCTGCCACACCGTTAATGTCGCCTGATTCAAGACAAACACCGCATCTCCGGCAGCGAGACCCCACTGCCGCCCCACACTCGGATCACCGGCTCCCCCTACGCCCCACGGGCTGGACGATAGGGATCGGAAAGCGCACGGAGAGCGAGGACCGGTGGCCGGTGGCCGAGGGGGGCTGAAGGAAGCGGGGCGCTGGACCCGGACCCGGACGTGGACCTGGTTCTGGACCTGGGACCTTGATCTGGAGGTGGTGGCGGCGGGCGGCGGGGGCGATGGTATGAATTGGCGGGTGACGAGCATCGCGCCTACCGGGGACCAGCACACCATCGAGGGCGGCGGCTTCCGGGCCATCGTCACCGAGGTCGGGGCGGGGTTGCGGAGTCTGACGCACGACGGCCGGCCGCTCATCGTCGGCTACTCCGAGAAGGAGTCGCCGCCCGGCTCGGCGGGCGTGCCGCTGCTCCCCTGGCCGAACCGCATCGAGGACGGGCGCTACACCTTCGACGGCCAGGAGCGGCAGCTCGCGCTGACCGAGCCCAAGTCGGGCAACGCCGCGCACGGCTTCACCCGGACGCTCCCCTGGCGGGTCTTCTCGCGCGACGACAGTTCGATATCGCTGGGCCTGCGGCTGTTCCCGCAGGCCGGCTACCCGCACATCCTCGACCTGACCGTCTCCTACGCCCTGGGCGACTCCGGCCTCGAGGTCGAGATAGGGGCGCGGAACGCCGGGGACACCGCCGCGCCGTACGGCTTCGGCGCCCATCCGTACCTGACGCTCGGCGAGCCGGTCGACGGCGCCGTGCTACAGCTGCCGGCCGCCGAATGGCTCGCCGTTAACGACCGTAAGATCCCCGTCGGCAGGCGCGGCGTCCAGTACACCACCTACGACTTCCGCACCCCGCGCCCGATCGGCGATCTCGCCCTCGACACGGCGTTCACGGGCCTGGCGCGCGACGCCGACGGGCTCGCACGGGTACGGCTGACCACCGCGGACGGCTCGCGCGGCGTCGAGCTGTGGGTGACCGAGGGCATCGAGTGGCTCCAGCTCTTCACGGGCGACACCCTCGCCCCGGACCACCGCCGCCAGGGGCTGGCCGTGGAGCCGATGAGCTGCCCGCCGAACGCCTTCCGCAGCGGCGAGGACGTCATCCGCCTGGCCCCCGGAGAGTCCGTCACCCATCGCTGGGGCATCGGCCCGCTTCGGCCCGCCTGACCACCGTCCGGACGCCGCCTCTCCCATGTACGTCACCCGCCGGAGCCGTGGCGGGCGGGTGGTCGTCCGCCGTCGGTGAGCCGGCGATCCAGGTACTCGAGCTTGTCGGGGTTGACGCGACCCGCTCGGCGCCCCGCACCTCACCGAGCAGCAGCGTCCCGCCGGCACCAACAGCCTCTTCGTCGCCTGGGAGACCCTGACCCACGCGAACAATCCCGGCTGACCACCCACCGCCGCCACAGGCCGGCGCGCACCCGGGCGGCCCTACCCCCTCCTGGCGCTCGATCCGGAAGGGCTCCGCCTCCCGGCGCCGAACCGGGAAGGGCCCTACTTCCTGGCGCTTAGCAGCGCCAGCGGGTCGTCGGGCGCGTCGGCCTTGGCCTTCTCCATCTGCTCGCCCAGTTCCTGGAGCTTCTTGCGGCCCATGGCCTCCCGCACCTGCGGGAACCACTCCTGCTCCTCTTCCTCCACGTGGTGGCGGACGTTCTCCATCAGGACGGTGACCTTGGCGTCGTACCGCTCGTCCTTCGGGTCGAGGTCCCTGAGCTCCGACAGCATCCACACCACGACGTGGTGCTCCTCGACGCTCTCGAGGACGTGGTCCTCGGTCTGGGGGACGTCCTTGCGAGCGGTCGGGTAGAAGATCTCCTCCTCAATGTAGGCGTGGGTGGTGAGCTCGTGGAGGATCTGCTGGACGATCTGCCGCTTCTCCTTGTAGGCGCGCTCCCCCGCCTTCTCGAACTGCTTGAACAGCTTCTCGACCGTTTTGTGGTCGTCCTTCAACAGCACGATGGCATCCATGGGCCGCCTTCTCCTCTACTGGTGTGGTCCTGGGTACTCCCGCTTCCTCACTATGCGAGATCTAAACCCGGCCGCCGGGGGATGGCTCGGACGTGTCCCGTGTCGCGCTCACCGTCGACGCCGGATCGGCCAGCCTGCGGCTCGACCTCGCCCTCTCTGCAGCCTCGCCGATCAGGTGACGATGATCGTGACCGGGCCCCGCTCCGGGTCGACGGTGGTCCGCCATCCGGCCGGGATGGAGATCGGGCGGTTCGGTATGAGCGTGCGCCGGGGGTGGCGCCGGAGCAGCGTCCGCCCATCCTGGACGATCTCGATGGTGGGCCGGGACACGAACCGCGTCGTCCACAGGGTGAACCGGTCCCTCGGGGGCGGCGGTCCGTCCGGTCCCACGCGGCCCGGGGACACCCAGCGCAGCGGCTGCTGGACGGCGAGCGGCACGCCGGGAACGTCGGCGGCGCCGGGGCCGCCGGAGAGGAACGCGAGGACCGAACGGGCGACGTGCCGGCCGTCGAGCGCCACCACGTCGGCCGTCGCGACCGGGTGCAGAAGGTTGCCCGCCGCGAAGACCCCCGGGGCCGAGGTCCGCAGGGCCGTGTCGACGGACGGCCCCAGGGTCCCGGGGTCGATGTCCAGGCCGCCGCGCCGTGCCAGCTCGTGGTCGGGTATCCAGTCGCCGGTGAACACGATCGTGTCGGCCTCGATCACCTCGACGCGCCCGTCGGCCCGCCGCACCTCGACTCCCTGGAGCCGTGCCCGCCCGACGAGCCCGGTCACCGTGGTCCCGGTCAGCAGCGGGAAGCGGTAGCGCACCCCGGCGCCGAGCCGGAAGGCGGCGTAGGACTGCTGGCGAGGCAGGTCGGTGACCATGGCGGCGACCCGCACCCCGGCGTGGTCCAGCGTCAGCACCGCGGAGTAGCTGACGTGCTCGGCGCCCACGATCACCGCGCGCTTCCCGACGCTCTGCCCGCGCAGGTACACCGCCTGCTGGAGCATGCCGGTCGTGTAGACGCCGGCCGGGCGTGTACCGGGGACGAGCCGGGCGCTGCGCGGGCGCTCCCGCGCTCCGGTGGCCAGGACGACCGCGCCGGCGGTGATCCTCTCCAGGCCGCCGGGGCCGGTCGTCTCCAGCGTGAGCGGGCCGGCCCATCCGGTGGCCGTGACGCCGGTACGCACGGTGGCGCCGGCGGCGGCCGCGAGCTCGGTGTAGTGGCGGGCGTAGGCGGGCCCTGTCATCACGCGGCGCAGGTCGCGTATCCCGTAGCCGGTGTGGTGCGAATGGCGCGGGACGCCTCCGGCCTGCTCTTCCCTGTCAAGCACCTCCACCCGGCCGGCGCCCGCACGGGCCAGCTCCGCGGCCGCGGCCAGACCGGCCGGCCCGGCCCCGACGACGAGCACCTCGACGGCGCGCTCGCGCACGCCGGCCCCGGCGTCGTCCGCCTCCTGGACGCCGAGCACCGCGCGATCCGGCCCGCTCCCGTTGCGCGGCACCCGACCCGGCTCTCTCCCGTCGGGCGATGCCCGGTGCTCGCTCTCGCCGAGCGGTGCCTGACCGGGCGCGGGCGGGTGGGTGAACAGATCGCGTACCTCGGCTCCGCAGTAGAACCCCTGGCAGCGGCCGTTGAGCGCCCGGGTGCGGCGGCGCAGGCCGTCCAGCGTGCGCGGCGGCACGGTCGCGTGCATCGCGTCGCGGATCTCGCCGCGGGTCACCCGCTCGCAGTGGCAGACGACGCGCCCGTAGTCGGGGTCGTCGGCGATGAGGCAGGCCCGCTGGTACGGGCGCGGGAGCGCCTCTCCGATGCCGGGCATCCGGGGCGGCGCGGACTCGCGGCCGGGCCCGGCTTGAAGCCCAGCCTCGGCGAGCAGCTCCATGACATGCTCGGCGATGGCCAGGGACGCGGTCAGCCCGGTGGACCGGATGCCGCCCACGCAGACGTAACGCTGCTCGGGGTGGGAGCGGAGCTGGTAGTCGCGGTGCTCGGTGGCGGCGCGCAGCCCGGCGTACACCGCCGTGACCTGCTCCCGGAGGAGCTCGGGCATGATCTTCATGCCCTTCTCCCTGAGGAACCGCAGTCCCTCGGGCGAGGAGCCGGTGTCGGTCTTGTCGTCCAGGTCCTCGGCGGTGGGGCCGAGCATGACGTTCCCGTACACGGTCGGGGCGACCAGGACGCCCTTGCCGCGCGAGGTGGGGACGGGAAGCAGGATGTGGTTCACCAGCGGGCGGGCCAGCTTGTCGAAGACCATCAGCTCGCCGCGGCGCGGCGTGACGGTGAACCCTTGGTGCCCGAACCGCCGGTCGAGCTCGTCGGACCAGAGGCCGGCGGCGTTCACCACATGACGGGCGCGCAGCACGCCGCAGCCGGTGTGGATCTCGTGCGGGGTACCGTCACGTCCGGGGACCACGTCCACGACCCGGGTCGAAAGGCGCAGGTCGACTCCGGCGCGGACGGCCTCGGTGGCGTACGCCAGGGTGGCGGTCCAGGGGCAGATGATGCTCTCCCCCGGCACCTCCAGGGCTCCGAGGGCGCCGGGGCCGAGCCGGGGTTCCCTGCGGTAGACCTCGTCGGCGTCGATGATCCGCGTCAGCGGATAGCCGTTCGCCTCGGCCTTGGCCCGCAGGCCGGGCAGCGCGGCGAGCTGTTCCGCGTCCCAGGCGACGAGCAGGGCGCCGAGCGGCTCGACGGGGATGCCGGTCGCGGCCGCGTAGTCCTTGAGCAGCTCGTAGCCGCGACGCACCAGCCGCGACTCCAGTGTCCCGGGGGTCGCGTCGAAGCCGGTGTGCAGGATCGCGGTGTTCGCCTTGGACGTGCCCTCCCCGACGTCGTCGGCGGCGTCGATCAGGGCGACCCGCAGGTCGTGGTGGGAGAGCTCGCGGGCGATCGCGCTGCCCACGACGCCCGCCCCGACGACCACGACGTCGTACACCGCCTGGCCCGCCGGATCCACCGGATCCGCCACGCCGTGCGTCACTCGGCTCGCCGAGTCCTCCGGGGCCTCGCTCACCGGTTCTCCTCCGTCTTCGGTCCGGTGTCGGCGAGCAGCGCGCGCACCGCCGCCGCGTAGGCGCCGAGCCGGTGCGCGGCCTCGTCGGCGCTGACGCGCGGCTCGTAGACCGCCGACGGCGGCCCCTGTACGGTCGCGTCCGCCACCTGCAGGGACGGGTCCAGCCCCATCCTGGCGGCGGCGGCGACGCCGAGCGCGGTGGCGTCGGGCGAGGCGTACACCTCGACCGGGGCCTGGAGCAGGTCGGCCTGGGTCTGCATGAGCACCTTGCTGCGGGTCAGCCCGCCGTCGGCGCGCAGCACGGACGGCGTACGGCCGAGGTCGCCCGCCATCGCGCCGGCCAGCTCGACGACCTGCGCGGCGATGCCGTCGCACAGCGCCCGCACGATGTGGGCGGGGGTGATGTCCAGGCCGAGCCCGGTCAGGGACGCCCGTACGCCGCCGCGCCAGGAGGGCGCGGCCAGACCCGCGAAGGCGGGCACGAAGGTGACCCCGCCGGCGTCGGGGACGCTGCCGCCGAGCCGGTCCAGATCGTCGGCTCCGCCGATGACGCCGAGGTCGGTGAGCCAGCGGACCGCGGAGGCGACCGTGTAGACCTGCCCGTCCAGGCAGTACGTCGGCCGTCCGGCGAGCCGCCAGGCGACGCACGCCGCCAGGCCGGCCGAGGAGCGTACGGCCTGGTGCCCGGCGTTGGCGAGCAGGAACGCGCCGGTGCCGTAGGTGCACTTCGCGGTGCCCGCCTCCAGGCATCCCTGGGCGAGCAGCGCCGCCTGCTGGTCGACGAGGAGGCCGGTCAGCGGCACCGCGGGCCCCGAACCGCCGGCGCTCGCCACGCCGGAGGAGCCGAGCGCGCCGGAGCCGCCCGCCTCGGTGAAGGCGCCGGTCTCACCGAAGGCACCGGACGCGTCCACGACCTCGGGCAGCCGCTCGTCCCGCAGGCCGAAGGTCTCCAGCGCCTCCGGCGACCATTCGGTGCGGTCCAGGTCGAGGAGCATGGTGCGCGAGGCGGTGGAGGCGTCGGTGACGAAGGCTCCGGTGAGCCGGTGGACCAGCCAGGCGTCGCTGGTGGTGACGACGCCTTCCCTGGTGAGGTTGCGGCGCAGCCAGGCCATCTTCGGCGCGGCGAAGTAGGGGTCCAGCGGCAGCCCGCTCAGCCGGGCGAGGCGCTCGGCCTCGCCGGCCAGCTCGTCGCAGACCGGCTGCGCGCGCCGGTCCTGCCAGACGACGGCGTCGGTGAGGGGTTCGCCGGTCACCGGATCCCAGGCGAGGACGGTCTCGCCCTGGTTGGCCAGCCCGACCGCCGCGACGGGCTCGCCCGCCGCGGCGATGGCGCGGCGCCCGGCGTCGAGCACCGACCGCAGCAGTTCCATCGGGTCCTGCTCGACCGAGCCTCCAGCGCCGTAGCGGGGGCGCACGCCGGCGTACCCGGATCCGATGATCCCCCGCTCGGGGCAGACCATGAGGGCCTTGGTGCCCGAGGTGCCCTGGTCGATCGCCAGGACGGTCGCCGAGGTCATCGTCCACCTTCCACCGGCATGCCGGTCTCGTGCCGCAGTGCGGCAACCCCTTTGCCTTCCCGCCTGTAGGCGCGGGTGCGTTCCTCCAGGGCCTTGTTGTACACCGAACGGACGCACCCGAACGTCCGGGCAAGCGCCTCAGCCTGCCCGGAGGTCGGATAGAAGCGGTATCTGAACGCCCGCTTCACGGTTCGCGCCACGGCTCGTACTTAAGCACGATCAACCGTATGCGAACACCGATTCGATTCCACACCGTTCCACACTGTGCCGCGTTTCCTGAAGGCAGAGGTCTCCACCCGAGCGCAGGGCGCGGGCGAACTGCCGGGTCCGCCTTTGAGGGCCGTGAGGGTACCCGACGGCACGTTCGGCCTCCGTCGCATCCGAAGCGCGGCGTGTGACCATGGAGGCATGGCCGAGATGACCGCCTGGGTGGTGCGCCGCCCAGGGCCCATGGACGGCAAGCCGCTCCAGCGCGTGCGGCTGCCCGTGCCCGCCCCCGCCCCCGGCGAGGTGCTGGTCAAGGTCGAGGTCTGCGCCGTCTGCCGCACCGACCTGCACCTGGCTGAGGGCGATCTGCCGCCCCGGCGGCCGGACACCGTCCCCGGGCACGAGGTCGTCGGCCGGGTCGTGGCCAGGGGCGCCGGCGCCGAGCGGCTGGAGATCGGCGCCCGCGTCGGCGTGGCCTGGCTGCACTCGACCTGCGGGGAATGCCGCTACTGCCTGCGCGGATCGGAGAACCTGTGCCCGAACGCCGGATACACCGGCTGGGACGTCGACGGCGGGTACGCCGAGTACACCACCGCGCTGGAGGACTACGTCTACGAGCTGCCCGAGGACATCCCCGCCGAGCGGCTGGCTCCGCTGCTGTGCGCGGGCATCATCGGCTACCGGTCCCTCTCGCGCGCCGACCTGCCGCCGGGCGGGCGGCTCGGCATCTACGGCTTCGGGGCCTCCGCGCATCTCATCGCCCAGGTTGCGATCGCCCAGGGCGCCACGGTGCACGTGCTGACCCGGTCCCCGCGAGCCCAGGAGCTCGCGCTGGAGCTCGGCGCCGCCTCGGCCGGCGACGCGTACGCGGCCCCGCCGGAGCCGCTGGACGCCGCGATCATCTTCGCGCCCGTCGGCGATCTCGTCCCGGTGGCCCTGAAGGCCCTCGACATGGGAGGCACCCTGGCCGTGGCCGGCATCCACCTCACGGACATCCCCTCGCTGAACTACGAGGAGCACCTGTTCTACGAGCGCACTCTGCGGAGCGTCACCGCCAACACCCGCGACGACGGCCGCACGTTCCTCAAGCTGGCCACGCTCCACCCGCTCCAGGTCACCACGACCCCGTACGACTTCGACCGCGCCGACGAGGCGCTGGCCGATCTCGCGGCGGACCGCGTCATCGGCGCCGCCGTCCTGCGCATCGGCGGCTGACCAGGCCCGGCTCGCCGGAGGCCGGCCCGCGCGGGGCCGCTCCACGATGCGGGGCGACTCCCAGCAGAGCGGCTCCACGACGCGGGGCGACCCCGAGCAGGGCGGCACCGCGACGGCGCTACGCGGGGCGTCGTGCGCGGAGCAGCTCCACGACGGCCGTGATGTCGGCCTCGCTCCAGCCCTGGTCGGCCGCCTCCTCGTAGCGCCGCTGGACCAGCCGGGCGATGGGCGGGGTGATCCCGCTGGACTCCGCGACCTCGGCGAGCAGCCGCACGTCCTTGGCGCCGAGACGCGTGGCGAACCAGCCCTGGTGGTCGCCGTCGATGATGGCGTCGAGCCTGTTGTGCAGGCCCGGCGCCACGGTCGGCCAGCGGTGCAGGGCCTCGCGCAGCAGCGTGCGGTCGAGCCCTGCCGCCTCGGCGGTGGCCACCACCTCGGCGACGACGGCCACGCCGGACATCATCAGGTAGTTGTTGAGCAGCTTGAACGTCGACGCGCTCCCGGGATCCTCGCCGCAGTACCAGTAGGCGGAGAACAGGCGCGACCAGATCGGCTCGAGCCGGTCGGCCACCCCCCGGTCGCCTCCCAGCAGCCCGGAGGCCGTCCCGCCGAGGACCGCCTGGGGCGCGCCCATGATCGGCGCGGCCAGGAACCGCCGTCCGGGGGCCATGTCGCGCAGGATCCGGGAGGTGTCGGGCGAGATCGTGCTCATGTCGACCACGACCGGCGCCTCCGCCACGTCCGCCGTGGCGGTCGTACCGGGCACGTCGGCGAGGAGCCGCGTGTCGGCGGCGGAGCCGAGCCCGGTCAGCCGCTCCATGACCTCAAGGACGGCACGGTCGTCGGTGAGCGACATCAGCACCGCCTCGGTGCCCAGCGCCGCCTCCGCCGGGGATGACGCCTCCACGGCGCCGGCCTCGATCACCTCGGCCACCCTGCCCGGCGTCCGGTTCCACACCGTGACGTGGTACCCCTCGGCGAGCAGGCGCCCCGCCACGGCCCGGCCCATGTTGCCCATCCCGAGTACGGCCACCCGCATACGCCATCCCCCCTCCATGCCATTGTCGGCCGTGCGGGAGCCGGGCAGGCGGGAGGGGGTGTTTCAGGGCTTGCGGGCGACGGCGCCGACCACGGTGTAGTAGGCGAGGCTGCGCTCCCAGGTGTCCCCGGGCTCGGGGCGCCACTCCGCGAGCGGCACCAGGCCCGGCTCCACCATCTCCAGGCCGCCGAAGTACGCCATGAGCTCGTCGCGGGTGCGCCACCGCCCGGTGCCCAGGTTCTCGTTGAAGAGCTTCTCGGCGGTCAGCGCCTGCCGGGACGACTCGGGATGCTCGTCGCCGGGGTCGTAGAAGTTGGACATGGCGACGAAGCTGCCGGACGGGAGGGCGTCCACCAGGGCGGCGGCGACGCCCACGGGGTCCTCGTCGTCGTTGAGGTGGTGCAGGATGCTGAAGAGCAGCAGGCCGATCGGCTGGGTGAAGTCGATGAACTCGCGCAACGTGGGATGGTCCAGGATCGCCTGCGGTTCGCGGACGTCGGCCTGGATGACCGTGGTGGTGCCGTTGGTCGCCAGCAGCGCCCTGCCGTGGGCGAGGACGATGGGGTCGTTGTCCACGTACACCACCTGCGCCGCCGGGTCGACCCGCTGGGCGATCTCGTGGACGTTCCCCCGGGTGGGCAGCCCGGAGCCGAGGTCGATGAACTGGCGGATCCCCTCCTCGGCGGCCAGGTACCGGACCGCGCGGCTCAGGAACCGCCGGCCGGCCTGCGCGATCTCCTTGGCGTTGGGGGCGATGCGCAGTGCCATCTCGGCGACCTGGCGGTCGACGGCGAAGTTGTCCTTGCCGTTGAGCATGAAGTCATATACGCGCGAGATGCTCGGCTTGGTCGTGTCGATTTCCGGCGGCAGGTGAACCTGCTCGCTCTCCGTCCACTTCCAGTCTTCTTCGCGCTCAGACACACCCGTCCCCAGCCTGGTAGATCAGCACACTAAGTAGTACCGGATCATGGCAAATGGTAGCCGGTGCGTAATCGAAATATCGTAAAAATCTCCTCGTTCACCGCTTAATCCCAGGGCATCACCACTGGTCGGTTACGAAAGGATTTGAACCTGCAAAGTTCCGGTGAGCCGGCGAAAGGCGACATCTCACGGCGCCGGAGCACCGTGCGGGAGCATCACCGCGGAGGGTGCCGGGATGAAAGGCTTCATGGCCTCCCGGAGCGCCCACGCCTCCTGGTTCAGCAGCCGCTGCCCCCTGGGCTCGCAGTCGGCGTCGACGACGACGTTGTCACCCTCGAAGCGCGGGAACACGTGGAGGTGTGCGTGGAGCACCTCCTGCAGCGCGACTTCGCCGTCCCCGAGAAAGATGTTGACGCCTTCGCACCGCAGTCCCGAACGGCGCAGCCCGCGCGCCACCCGGTGGGCCAGGCACCACATGTGGGCTCCGACCTCCTCGTCGAGGTCCTCCAATCCCGAAGCGTGGCCACGCGCTATCACCAGCGCGTGCCCCGGGTTCACCGGGTTGCCCTCCATGACCACGATCGCGACGTCATCCTGGAATACCAGGCTCGCCTCGGTCCGGCCCGCGACAACGTCGCAGTAAAGGCACGGATCGGGTGAAATGTCCATTCTTCAATGATTCCCTCCTGGTCGCGGCCCTCTCCGCCCGGGGGGCCTGATCCTCACCGATTCAGTCCACGTAGCGGCGGAGCTCCCGTCGTCGGACCCGTTGTCCGCGACGATGATCCGGGGACGCTCCGGCAGGGATGTCATGTGGCCGAGGGTGCGCGGCGGCTCCGCCCGCCGATCCATGGTGATGACCACCACGGTCACCCGTTCGTCGCTCACGGCCACGCCTCGGCGGGCCGAGCCTCGGCCTCGGGAAAGCGGGCCTGGCGCGGACGGGACAACGTAATATGAACCGGGTTTGCTTTTGTACCTGGTTCACTTTTATGCTGCTCACGTGGCAGGACTGCGAGAGCGGAAGAAGGAGCAGACGCGGAGGCGCATCGCCGAGGTGGCGCTGCGGCTGTTCGCCGAGCGAGGCTTCGACGCGGTGACGATCAACGAGATCGCCGAGGCCGCCGAGGTGGCCAAGGTGACGCTGTTCAAATACTTCCCGACCAAGGAGTCCCTCGTTCTGCAGGGCGTGGGCGAGGAGGATCTGGCCGGGATCGTCGCCGCGCGGCCCCCCGGGCAGTCGCCGCTGGAGGCGCTGCGCGCGCACTATCGCGCGTTCGCCACCGAGCCCGTGGTGGTGGCGGCGGTGGACAGGGATGCGCTGATCACCCAGATGCGAGTGATCTTCGACAGTCCCGCGCTCAGCAGCGGCGCCAACGACCTGCTCTACGGGCAGCGCCAGGCGCTGGCGCGGGTGCTGGCCGAAGAGCACGACGAGCTGACGGCCGCCCTGATGGCCGCTCAGATCACCGCTTCCGTGCTGACCCTCCAGGAGAGGTTCTTCCGCCACCTGGTCGACGGCGCCTCGCTGGAAGAGGCGGGCCGCCACCTGGTCGAAGACGTCGAGCTCGCCTTCGACCTGCTGCGACACGGCATCAACCACTAGGGAGGACAGCGACATGCGCGCCAGAGGGATCAACTACGACACCGGGTTCCTCCCCGGCCAGGACACCACCCGCAAGACGTTCGACCCCGACGCCGTCCGGTACGACATGGACGTCATCGCCGGTGAGCTGCACTGCGACACCGTACGGATCTCCGGTGGCGATCCAGCGCGGCTGAGCGTCGCCGCCGAGCACGCCGCCGCCGCGGGGCTCGAGGTCTGGTTCGCCCCCTTCCCGGTGGATCTCCCCCCCGAGGAGATGCTCTCGCTCCTCTCCGACTGCGCCGAGCGTGCCGAGGCCGTGCGGCGCGGTGGCGCCGAGGTGGTCTTCGTGGCCGGGTGCGAGATCAGCGCGTTCGGCGCCGGGTTCATCCCCGGCGCCACGTACAGAGATCGCATGGCGGCGATGGCCACCGCCGACGTGGAGTGGTGGACCTCGCTCGGACCCGTCCTGCAGCGGCTCAACGGCTTCCTCGCCGAGAGCGCCGACACCGTGAGGGCCCGCTTCGGCGGCCAGGTCACCTATGCGGCGGGCCCGTGGGAGTTCGTCGACTGGGACCCGTTCGACATCGTCGGCGTCGACGCCTACCGGGCCGCCTACAACGCCGACACCTTCCGGGAGGAGCTGCGCGAGCGGTTCAAGCACGGCAAGCCGGTCGCGGTGACCGAGTTCGGCACCTGCGCCTACCGGGGCGCGAGCGAGCGGGGCGGCATGGCCTGGCAGGTGCCGGCGGACGCCGTGCCGGACGAGGGCGAGCAGGTGCGCTACTTCACCGAGCTGCTGGACGTCTTCGAGGAGGAGGGAGTGGACACCGCGCTCTGGTTCACCTTCGCGGGCTTCCACACGATCGGGGACAAGGACCTCGGCTCCTACGGCGTGGTCAGGATGCTCGACCAGAACCGCTGGGAGCCGAAGGAGGTGTTCCACACGATGGCGGCCAGGTACGCGCGCGACTGAGCCGGACGAGACCGGCGACCGGCACGGTCGCCGGCATGGCGTGCCGGCCGAGGCGCGCGATCTGGCCGGCGACCTCGGGAGCGTCCCGGCCGGACATCGCGTCAGCGCGGGGGCAGGGGTCAGCGGCAGCGGCCGGCGGTGAGGCCGGAGACCTTCCAGCCGGCTCCGTCGAAGGGTGACATGAACTGCGACAGCAGGTCGAGGGCGTAGCCCTGCACCTGGCCGCCCGGGTCGAGCAGGCTGACCACCTGCGGCCCGTCCGCGCCGCGCAGCGTGACCGAGTTCGTCCGCCGTGCCGCGGCGAGCCCGGGCTTGGTGTCGATCGTCAGGCAGGCGACGGGGGTGGCGCCCACCTTGAGCGCCTGCTTCGCGCTGATCGGCCGGGTCCGCTGGTCGTAGCGCCGGAACTCCAGCGAGGTCGCGGAGCCGAGTTCCAGCGTGTCCTTGAAGACGTCCTTGCCGATGTCGCGTGCGATGCGGACGTCGAGCCGCACGTCCGGCCGGAGATCGACCCCGCCCGCTCGCAGGTCTAGGTGGTCGTAGTTCCCCTCGAAGCCGGGCGAGACGTAGCCGAACTCGCCCGGGGCGCGCATCCCGAACGGGATCCTGCCCGGCCGGATCCTCAGCCACGACATGCCGTGGACGCCCAGCGAGACGTCCTGGATCGTGCTGCGCTGGAGCGCGAAGTCCCCGTTCATCTGGAAGGAGAGGAAGCCGTTCGTGTACGGGATGTCCTCGCGCACGGCGATCCGCTGCCGCGCGACCGGGCTCACCGACAGGCCGGCGTGGACCTCCAGGAGCTTGGTGGCGACCGGCTTCGAGGCCAGATCGACCGACAGATCCGGATTTATCCGGATCGTGGTGTCGGAAGCCAGGTCCTTCATGGCGAAGGAAGCACCGAGCAGCTCGCCTTGACGAGGCTGGTACACCCCCGGGACCAGCGCGCCCTCGACCGCGAAGATCCCGTCCAGCGTGTTCGCGCCGCCATCCGCCTTGTACGCCACACGCGGCACCCGGAGACCCTTCTCGGAGGTGTCACCGGCATCGATCGTGAACCCGGCAGGCACATCGGCCAACCGCACCATCCCCGTGCCCTTGACCGGCCGGGCCGTATCGGCTCCCGCTCCCTGTCCGGCCTGGCGTGGGAGGACGGTGACCTTGGCGACGAGCCGCTTGACCGCCGAGGAGTTCTGCACGCGGATGTGGGTCTTCCCCCCGTACGTGCCGTCGATCGCGACCGCGGCCGGAACGGGATCGACGACGGCCTCGCCGCGCACGATGCCGTACGCGTCACCCGTGTCGGCCTCCGCCACCGCCCGCAGCGAGGTGATCGTCGCCGCCGGCTCGACCCGGTAGTTCACCTTGATCACACCGGCGTCCCGGCCGTCCGCGTCCTTGCCCCTGCCGGTTTCGAACGGGCCGACCGACATGCCGGTGACCGAACGCGGCAGCCCGTCCAGCGTCGCGAACGCCTTGATCGGCACCGGCGCGACGACCTTGCTGTCCAGGTAGACCGAGAGCCTCCGGTCCCTCGGCCGGTACCCGGAGAACGAGAACGTCTTACGGGCCGGATCCACCGTGACCTTCGACGGCAGCCCCCTCAGGTGCACGAACCCACGCACCCCGAAACAACCCCGGCCCGTACTCGCCTTCGACCCGGCACTCCCGTTCGAAGCAGAACCGGCCTTCGGGGCGGCGGCCGGGCTCGGGGCGGTGCCGGCGCAGAACGGGCCCTGGTCGGCGGCGCATCCCGCCGAGCCGGGGGTACAGCCGCCGTCGGCCAGGGTCACGCCGCTCGCCACCTCCGGCACGCCGGAGATGCCGCTGATGGCGGCCACCTTGCCGAGCCAGACCTGGCCCTTCAGGTCCATCCGCCCGCCGCTCGCGCTGTAGGTGACCGGCCCGCCTCCGGCCGCCGTGACCTCGATGCCGCCCGGTACCGGACCGAGCCTGCCGAGCGCCCCGAAGCGCAGGTCACCGGCCAGGTACACGTCGGCGTCGAGCGCCACGGTCTGGCGGGCCGCCTGGAACCCCGCCTTGAAGCCGCCGGCGGCGCTGCCGAACTCCACGCTGGACAGCCCGTCCACGCGGACGCTGCCGTCCAGGTCACCGGTGGCCTGGCTGTAGTGGGCGGCGAGGTGAGGCCCGGAAGGCGCCCGTGCGCCGTCGTGGTTGGTGACGGCGACCGTCGCCGACCCGACGGGCCCGGAGATGCCACGGAAGCGGTACGTCCCGTCGCCCCACTCGGCCTCGAAACGGGCGGGCACGTCGTCCGCCTTGGCCGCGACCCGCAAGTAGCGGCCCTGGTAGCGGGCCCGGGCGAAGGCGGCGACGGAGTCGACGGGCCGGTCGGCCGTCCAGTCCAGGCGCCGGCCGGGCAGATCGGCCAGCACCGCCACCTGCCGATGCACGCCGCGCACGGTGATCCGGAGATCCTCACTCCCAGCCGAGCCGGTCCCCGTTCCGCCTGCGGCCCCGCCACCGCCCTTCCCCCCGGCCGGACCGGTTCCCGTGGGGGCGATGTTCGTCACGTAGGCGCGGTTGGCGTACAGCTCGGCCTTCTTCAGGCCGGACGCCGCTCGCAGCTCCGCCGTGGGCCGCTCCCCGAGCTGCCACGATCCCTCGACGGTGGACCGCAGGCCGTACAGGCTGCTGTCGATGGTCGGGCCGTGCCGGGTATCGGCGTAGGCGGCGCGGAGCCTGCCGATCGCTCCGCTCGCCTGGTACCGCGCCTTCCTGGCGGCCGGGTCCAGGTCCACCTCCACCCGGTGCGGGGTGTTCGACATCTCCATCCGGAGCAGGTGGGTGCCGTCGACACCGGCGGCGGCGAGGAACGGGCGCCCGGCGGAACCGAGTTCCAGCGTGGCGTGCGGCTTCTCGCCGTACGTGAGGTCGAACCCGGCCAGCGCCGACAGCCTGCCGGAGACGCCGAACCGCCCACCGTCCTTGATGACCGTGACGTGGCTTCCCTCAGGGTCGGAGATGGCGCCCCCGTCGCGTTGCAGGAGCACCTCGACGCCGCCGATCTGCGAGCTGGCGGTGTGTATAACCCGATTTCGGGCTATGTCGTAAGAAATCTGCATCCGCGCTGGGAGGGCGGTCAGCGACGTCCGGAACACCGTCCTGGCCGCCGCGCGGTCGAAGTACAGCACCTGGACCGCCTTCGCCCGGGGAGCCGTCGTGACCGTCAGCGTCTGCGACGTGCCGTCCACCGCTTCGTACCGCGATCGGAAGTCGGCCGGCACCCCGGTCATCGACCCGGCGACCACCTTGTCGAGCCTGCCGTCGCGGTAGACGTAGTCGCGCAGCTCGGCCCTGCCCATCGGAGCGGAACCGACGAACCGGACCTCCGTCCCCCCACCCTGCGTCGCACCGCTCCCGGGCTGCCGGATCAGCTGCGCGGTCACGCGGGAGGTCACCTTGTCCAGCACCACTTGGGTGAACCGATTCCCAGACGGGCGGTCGGCCCGCCTGCCGTCCAGGACCAGCGCGTTGAGCGCCGACGGCTCGGAGACGGTGATCTTCAACGTGCCCTGGCCCTTGCCGCCGTCGAACCGGGCGCCGGCGGTCATCCTGCCCGGTACGGGGGACTGCCGCAGGCTGACCAGCACCGGCTCGGCGGACTGCCTGCCGGCCAGGTCGGCGATGCCCGCGACGGTGGCGATCGAGGCGCCCGGACCGGACCGGCGCACGCTCACCCGCACGTCCGCCACGCCCTCGCCGTCGGTGTCGAACTGGTAGACGCCCCAGTCCATTCCGGACAGGGACGCACCGCGCCGGAATCCGTCGAAGCCGATCGAGAGCCGCTTGACCGTGGCCCGCCCTCCCGCGGCGGGAATGTCGTACTGCGCCCACACCTGCGCCTTCAACGGCTTGCCGCGCGTCTCGCTGGTCGTCAGCCGTGCCGTGGCCAGGCCCAGCCCGGTGGCCACGCGCGCCGCGAGGTCGTCCCGCTGCCGATCGCGCCGGCGCTCCGCCTCGCCACCCGGCGAGCCGCTCTTACCGGAGGAACCGCTCAGGCCGGAGGAGCCGAGGAGCCCGCCGGTCGTCCTTCCCAGCAGCGAGTCCAGCTTGCGCTGGGTGTCGGCGAGCGCGTCCGCCCTCCGGGTGAGGTCGGCGGGATCCAGCGTGGGGACCAGGCTCGCCAGGATGTCGGGGGTGCCGTCCCCGGTCACGTCCGCCGCCACGGGTTCGACCAGGGGACGCGGGGTCGAACAGGACACCGGCAGCGACGCCGTCTCCGCGCACAACCGGTAGGTGACGAGCGGGACGCCCTCCGGAAGCGCGCGGTACAGCCGCGCCACGTCCACACCGGCCAGTTCCTTGACCTTGGCCGCGGTCCGCCCGACGTCTCCGGACGGAGCCTTCGACACGCCGAGCACCCCTGCTTGCTCGGTCGCGGGCAGCAACCTGCCCGGGTCGGCACCGGCACGGCCGGCCGTCAGGAGACCCTCGGTTCTCAGCCGGGACGCCGCCTCCGCCGCCACCTGGTCGACCAGCGCCGGACCGGCTGGCGTGGTCACCTCGGGCGGGGCGGGTCCGACCGGCTGAGCCTGTACGGGCCGGTCCGCGAGCGACGGCCCTTCGGCGACGTCCGCCTTGGCGTTCGGGGGGACGACGACCGCCGGCACCGGCTCGATCTTCGCCTTGCCCACCGACTCCCGCCCGGTCGCGGCTTGGCGGGTCGTGGCGGAGGCGACCGAGGGATCGGCATGCGCGATCGGCGGCGCGATGATCACCACGGTACTGGCGAGCGACGCGGACACGAGGATCCTCGCGAGCGAGTGCCGTTGGAGACGCGGCATGGATGGCTCTCCCCGTTGTTCGGACACCGGCGACCGAGATACACGAAAGGGAAGAGCCGATCACAAGGTGACACCTGCCGTCAAACTCCAGCAATTTCTGAGAAAAGTGGCACGTTCCCATGCGTCGGCCACCGTTGACCGGCCTCCAGGCGCACCCCAAGCCATGCTCAGGTCCAAAGCAGTGCTCACGTCCAAGCCGGTGCCCAGGTCGAAGCAGTGACCGGGGCCGAACCGGTATCCGGACCGAATCAGTGCACGGGTCCGAACCAGTGTCCGGACCGAATCAGTGCTCGGGTCCGAACCAGGTGGACAGCGCCGCGCGTAGCCCGTCCAGGTCGGGGCGCTCGCCGGCGCCCCAGGCGACGTGCCCGTCCGGCCTGATGAGAAGCGCGCCCGGAGCCGGCACCGTGCCGAGTGAGGGGATCTCCCAGTCACCGGCCGAGGACCGTGCCTCCACCAGGTCGACGCGGCCCGCCCACGAGGACGCCACGGCCCGCACCCCCGCGCCGCCGCCGCCCAGGTCCAGCAGAACTCCGCGAGCGCCGTGCAGCAACGCGAAGACACTGGTGTCCCCCGCGGCCGCCTTGATGTCGACATCCGGCACGCGGTAGCCCGCGAGCGGGCACGACTCGTCCATCGGGTAGCGCACGTCCAGGGCGGTGAGCATGCCGCTCAGGTGGCGGTTCACGTCGTCGAGCTTGATGAGCTCGGCCATGACCTCGCGCAACGCGGTCGTGTTCGCGTCGGTCCGCGACAGGGCGGTCTGGGCCCGCGTGTTCTGCAGCACGCGCCCGGCGACCGGGTGGCGCTCGGCGTGGTAGCTGTCGAGCAGCCGCTCGGGGGCCTGCCCGCGCACCACCGAGGCCAGCTTCCAGCCGAGGTTGACGGCGTCCTGCACGCCGAGGTTGAGGCCTTGCCCGCCTGCCGGGAAGTGGATGTGGGCGGCGTCGCCCGCCAGCAGCACCCGGCCGGAGCGGTACCGGTCGGCCTGTCGCGCCGCGTCGCCGAAGCGGGAGAGCCAGCGAGGGCTGTGCATGCCGTAATCCGTGCCGGCGATCTTCCGGCACGTCCGGCGCAACGTCTCGAAGGTCACCGGCTCGTCGCGATCGGCCACGTGGTCGAACTCGGTGGTCATCACCCGGTACCAGCCCGGCTCGAACGCCAGCACGCTGAACGTGCCGTGCTCGCGCCGCTCCTGGAAGAGGACGTTCTCCGGTGGATCGGTGAGCTCGACGTCGCCGAGCAGGGCGGTGAGCGTGGCCGGGGTGCCGGGGAAGCCGATGCCGGCGAGCCTGCGCACGGCGCTGCGCCCGCCGTCGCACCCCACGAGGTACGCGGCGCTCAGCCGGCGGTCGCCGTCCGGCCCGCGTACCTCGACTTCGACGGCGGTCTCGCTCTGGCGCAGGCCGGTCACCTCCGCCGAGCGCCACAGCCGGGCGCCGAGCTGTAGCGCCCGCTCCTCCAGCAGCCGCTCGATCCGCCGCTGCAACAGGGTCAGCAGGTAGGGATGCCTGGTCGGCAGCCCGCCGAAGTCCAGCCGCAGCGCCGAGAAGTGACCGCCCTGCATCGTGCGCCCGGCCTCCAGGAAGGGGCCGGCCATGCCTCGCTGGTCCAGCACCTCCAGGGTCCGCGCATGGATGCCCCCTGCCCTGGACTCCGCGTCAGCCCGCTCGGCGTCCCGTTCCAGGACCAGCACGTCCACCCCCGCGAGCCGCAGCTCGCAGGCCAGCATCAGGCCGGTCGGCCCGGCTCCCGCGATGACCACTTCCACCGTCGTGCCGCCCATCAGGCATCCCTTCATCGGCCCTCTTTAACGGCGTTAAGCGTCACTCGAACGATGTTAAGCTGTCAAGTGCCGGTACGACGTGGAGGATGGATGAAGATCAACGCCGAGGTCATCGCGCGGACCGCGCTGCGCCTGCTCGACGAGGTCGGCCTCGACGGGCTCACCATGCGCCTCGTCGCCAAGGAGCTGGACGTGAAGGCCCCCGCCCTCTACTGGCACGTCAAGAACAAGCAGGAACTGCTCGACGCCATGGCCACCCTCGTGATGGTCGAGGCGGACGAGGGTCTGGAATCACCTCGCCTCGGCGTCGGCTGGGAGGAATGGCTCGGCGACCGGGCCATGCGGCTGCGGCGCACGATGCTGCGCCACCGCGACGGTGCGCGGGTCGTCGCTGGCACCAACGTCAGCCATCCGCTGGTCTTCAGGACGATCGAACTGACCCTGCGAACCCTGCAGGACGCCGGATTCTCCCTGGCCGACGCGGTACGGGCCGTGCCGACGATCTTCCACTACACCGTCGGCTTCACGATCGAGGAGCAGGCGAGGCTCGGCGAGACGTACGCCGAGGGCGAGAATCCCTACAGCCGGGAGCGGCTCGCCGAGATGGTCGACGCCGGACGGTACCCGCTCGCCGCGCAGATGATCGACGAGCTGCTCACCCCGGACACCGACGCCCAGTTCCGGCACGGGCTCGCCGCCATCCTCACCGGCGTACGCGTCCAGCGCTTCGGCGCCTGAACCGCCTCCCGGATGTCAGAGGGTCTTGACGGCGCCGCCATCGATGAGACGGCCCACGCTGGAGACGGCCGCACGGGAGAGACCGCCTTCGAGAGACGGTGAAGCGATCAGGCGAGGCGGTCAGGCGAGGCGGGCGGGGAAGCCTCCCGTGGCGACCGGACCCCACTTCGAGGGTGTGATGCGCAGCAGCGACTTGCCCTGGCGCTCCATGGCCGCGCGGTAGTCGTCCCAGTCGGGATGCTCGCCCGCGATGACCCGGTAGTACTCCACCAGCGGCTCGACCGCGTCAGGCATGTCGATCACCTCGCAGGCGCCGTCGACCTGCACCCAGGGGCCGTCGAAGTCGTCGGACAGGATGACGATGCTCACCTTGGGGTCGCGGCGGGCGTTCTTGGCCTTGGCGCGTTCAGGATAGGTGGAGACGACGATGCGGCCCAGGCCGTCCACCCCACACGTGACCGGCGACGCCTGCGGGCCACCGTCGCGCCGCGTCGTGATGAGCAGCGCACGATGGCGATCACGGATGAAGTCGAGCAGCTGGTCACGGGTGACGGTGTCCGTGGTCGCGATCTTCGGGCTCATGCCCCTACTTTACGACCAAGGCGCCGACCGGATCATCCGACACCGCCGACACGACCACCCGGACTCTCCGGCGGGCGGTCCACCGTGGGGGAAATGTCGGCGGGGAATGGCATCCTTGTGGCGTGACGGCTGAGACGGTGTTCGCGTGACCGGCAGGAACGGTGCCACCGTCCCCGCGGGTGCCCTGGGCCGGCGGGGGGTGCCGTCGTGAGCGGCCACACGGTGAGCCCGCTGTTCGTCGGGCGGCAAGCCGAGCTGGCCCTTCTCCGCGACGCGCTCACGCGGGTGCGAGGCGGGTCGGCCACGACCGTGTTCGTCGGCGGCGAGGCCGGCGTCGGCAAGAGCCGGCTCGTCCGCGAGTTCACCAAGCGCGTCGGCGAGGCGCGCGTGCTGGTCGGCGGCTGTCTCGAGCTGGGCACCGACGGCCTGCCCTTCGCCCCGTTCACCGCGGTGCTCCGGCAGCTCGCCCACGACCTCGGGCACGACGGCGTCGCCGCGCTGCTGCCCGGCGGGCGCACCCGAGGGCTGGCCCGGCTGCTGCCGGAGTTCGGCGAGCCCGACGACGAGGGCGCCGAAGCCCGTGCCCGGCTGTTCGAGCAGGTCCTCGGCCTGATGGAGCGGCTCGCCGAGCGAGACCCGACCATCCTTGTCATCGAGGACGCCCACTGGGCCGACCGCTCCACCCGCGACCTGCTGTCGTTCCTCGTCCGCTACCAGCGGCCCGACACCCGCCTGCTGACCCTCGTCACCTATCGGTCGGACGACCTGCACCGCACCCACCCCCTCCGGCCGCTGCTCGCCGAGATCGGCCGCATCGACTGGGTCACCCGGCTGGAGCTGCGCAGGCTCACCCGCCGTGAGGTGGTCGAGCAGGCCGCGAGCATCCTCGACCGCGAGCCCACCGCCCTCGACGTGGACGTCATCTACGCCCGCAGCGAGGGCAACCCCTTGTTCGTCGAGGCGCTGCTCAGCGGCGGCGAGGACGAGCCGATGCCCGAGTCGCTGCGCGACCTGCTGCTGGCCGGCGTCGAGCGCCTGCCGGAGGACACCCAGGAGCTGCTGCGGGTGGCCGGCGCCGGCGGCGCCCGCATCGAGCACGCCCTGCTCGCGGCCGTCTCCGGCCTCGACGACGGGGCGCTTTCGAGCGCGCTGCGCCCGGCGGTGGCGGGCAACGTGCTCGTGGTGGACGGCGAGGGGTACGCCTTCCGGCACGCCCTGATCCGGGAGGCCGTCCATGACGACCTGCTGCCCGGCGAGCGCGCCCGCCTGCACACCCGTTTCGCCCGCGCCCTTGAACGCGACCCCGCCATGCTGCCCGCCCTGCGCGGGGCCATCGAGCTGGCCCACCACTGGCATGCCGCCCACGACGTCCCGAACGCGCTCACCAGCGCCTGGCGCGCGGCGGCGGCGGCCAGGAAGTCCGCCGCCTACGACGAGCAGCTGCGGATGCTGACCAGGGTGCTCGAGCTGTGGGACACCGTGCCCGACGCGGCGGCGCGCGTCGAGTCCGACTACGTCGGCGTGCTGCGGCGCACCATCACCGTGGCCCATCTCGCCGGCGAGTTCGAGCGCGGCCTCTCCTTGGCCAAGGCCGCTCTGCGCGAGATCGACACCGAGACCGACCCGATCCGCGCGGCCAAGGTGCTGCGGCAGCGCGGCCTGGTCAGGTACGACCTGGGCCGGGCCGGGCAGATCGACGACCTGCGCACGGCCGCCGCCCTCGTCCCCGCCGACCCGCCGTCATCGCTGCGCGCCCAGGTCCTGGAAAGCCTGTCGCGCATGCTCCACGGCCCCGACGCCTGGTCTGAGAGGGAGCGGCTCGCCGAGGAGGCCATGCGCATCGCCCGCGACGTGGGCGACGCCGACACCGAGGCCCACGCGCTCGTCACCCTCACCTGGACACAGCAGCAGTACTCCCAGATGGAGACCAAGGTCGTCGCGTTCGCGGAGGCACGGAAGGTCGCGGAGCGCGCCGACAGCTACAGCGCGCTGATGCGGGCCGCCATCTCAGAGTCCGACGTGCTCGAAGGCGCCGGGTGGCACGAGGAGGCCGCCAAGGTCGCCCGCAGGGGCATCGCGGACGCCGAGGCGTACGGCCTGGCCCGCACCTCGGGAGCCTTCCTCACGATCAACCTCGCCGAGCCCCTGGTCTCGCTCGGCCGGTGGGACGAAGCCCTCGAGGTGATCCAGCGCGGGGTCGAGGTCATGCCGCCCCCGCCCTACCGCGCGAGCCTGCAGGGCTTCGCCACCGACATCATGCTGGCCCGCGGCGAGCTCGCCAGGGCCGATGCCCTCTTCCACGCGACGACCAGCGTGATGACCCGTGGCACCTACCGCGACCAGACCGTGCTGCCGCACGCTCGTAGAGAGATCGAGCTGCTGGTCGCCCACGGCCGCGGCGACGAGGCGTTCGCGGTGGTCGAGCAGGTCCTGCGCGAGCAAGATCTGCCGGCCAGCCCGCGCTACACCTGGCCGGTGATCATCACCTGCCTCCAGGTGGCGGGGCCGCTGCTGGACGAGCTTCGCGCGCTGGCGGAGCAGTTGGAGGTGCAAGGAGCCCTGCAGGAGGCGCAGACCGTCACCTTCGCCGCCGAGGCGGCCCGCGTGTCCGGGCATCCCGACCGCGCGATGTGGGACAAGGCCGTGGCCGCGTGGGCCGCGCTGCGCCAGCCGTACGCCGAGGCCCGTTCCCTGTTCGGCGCCGCGCAGGCCGCCGTCGCCGCCGGTGAGCGCGACCACGCCGCCGAGCGCCTCGCGAGGGCCGCCCACCTCGCCGACCTGCTACGCGCCGCACCGCTCAGCGCGAAGATCGACTCCTTCGCCCGGCGGGCCAGGCTTCCGATCACCCCCGCGGGCGGCGCGACACCCGTCCCCGCCACCACCGAGGAGGCCGGGCTCGGCCTCACGGCCCGCGAGCGGGAGGTCCTGCGCCTGGTGGCCGCCGGCCGCAGCAACCGCGAGATCGCCGGCGAGCTGTTCATCTCGGCCAAGACCGTCAGCGTGCACGTCTCCAACATCCTCGCCAAGCTCGGCGTCGCCTCCCGAGGCGAAGCCGCCGCCACAGCCCACCGCCTCCACCTGTTCACCGACTGACCACACCACGGTCCGCTCTTCTCACGGGGTCAGCGGGAGCTCGTAGCGGCTGACGATGGTGAGCCTGCCCTCACCGTCCCCATGGCGCACCATGATGCCCCGCCGTCGTTCCGCCGGTCCGGCCGCTCAGGACGTCGCGGTCGGGTCGGCGACGTGGCCGATGAACAGGGGCGCGGACGTGGGCGAGTGGACGATCGCGAACGCGAACGGGTGGTCGGCGCGCACCTCGACGTCCCGGCCGAGCATGCCCGACACGGGGAACGCCAGCCCGGTCACCGCGGCCGCCTCGGTCCCCCACTCGTCCACGCTGATGTTCGCCCGGTGGACCGCCTGGCCGATGAACAGCCCCTCGGCGATGCCGGAGAAGTCGGCGTCGTCGAACACCGCGCCCAGCCCGAGCTTCCGTAGTGGCGGCTCCAGGTCCAGGTCGGTGCCGAAGTCCCACGCCGGGAGGGCGAGGCCGACGCTGCCCGCGGTCAGCCCACCGGCCACCTGGCGAAGCGTCTGCGGCGTGAGCAGTTCGGCGGGGGAGCCGCCACGCGCCGGCACGAGCACCCACATGGCCAGCTCGCTCTTGGCGTACGGCAGCTCGACGGCCTGCCGGCCGGCCCCGAACGCGTAGCGCAGCGCGGATCTCTGCCGCATCAGCTTCGTGCGCACCGTGGACCCGTCGGCCCGGGTGAAGGCGGCGTCCTCGGGGTCGTCCTCGGCGAACGCGTGCTGCCAGTCGGCCTTGAGGTAGACGGCATTGGCGATGACCAGCCGGGTGGCCGGGTCCAGCCGGTCGAACAGCTTCTCGATGCGCCCGGCCGTCTGCTCGTCGACCCACGCGTTGATCGTGCCGGCGGCATCCGCGGAGAAGTCCACCGGGCGCACCCCGGCGCCGTACTGGGCGGCGAGCGTGCGCAGGAAGTCCTGCCCGACCGGCATGCCCTTCTGGGTGAACAGCCCGTTCGCGATGCCGACGACGGGGCCGCCGGACTCGCTCCGCGCGTCTCGCTCGGCTCCTCGTTCCGGCGGGGGCGGCGGGCCGTCGACCGTCACGATCTCCCGCGTCAACGCGTTGAAGACGCTGTGCGGCCCGGCGGTGGGGAACCCGAACACCTTGTCCAGCGCCGTGGCCGTGGCTCCGGCCGCGCCCGCCCTGGCCATGCCGAACGCGTAGGCGATGCTGAGCGGGGACATGACCGTGTTGCGCGCGGCCTTCGCGCCGGCGGCGTACAGGGCGTGCCCGAAGGCGGTGATCCCGCCCACGACCTCCTCGACCGGAGCGTCCTTCGGGACCTCCCGGCTCACCCCTTCGATCGTCAGCACCCGCGAGTCACCTCCCGCCCGGCCGCAACCGGCGGCGGCGACCGCGACGAGCGCCGCCGCCAGGAACTCCCGCCTGAGCATCCGGCCCGGCACGTCGATAGGCATAACCCTCAGACGTTCCTGGACGGTGCCCGGTTCAGCCCGCACACGCGGTTGCCACGACTTCGGCCTTCCCTGCGCTTCCCTGGTGCACGCCAGGTTGCTCGACGTACGGCGGCGCCGGCATCGCCGCACCCCCTCCCACCGACGCGGCGCCCGATGCACGAACACCACACCAGCCGAAAAGCCCCGCCCGCCGACCCAACACGGCTCGTCGCCGCACCGACCCGGCTTCAGGAGCCGGTAGCAGCGGATCAGCGCGTCGCGTCAGAAGAAGCCCGACAGGGGCAGCCAGATGTCGCCTGCCTAGCTCTGCTTCAGGGCTCGGTAGTGGCGGATCAGGGTGTTGGTGGAGGAGTCGTGGGTGAGGTCGGGGTCGGTGGGGCTCTCGAGTTCGGGGGTGATCTGGGCGGCGAGCACCTTGCCGAGCTCCACTCCCCACTGGTCGAAGGAGTCGATCCCCCAGATCGTGCCCTGGGTGAACACGCTGTGCTCGTACAGCGCCACGAGCGCGCCGAGCAGGTGTGGGGTGAGCCGCTGGGCGAGCAGCACGTTCGTGGGACGGTTGCCCCGCATGACCCGGTGCGGGACGACGCCGGGGTCGGTGCCCTCGGCGCGCACCTCCTCCTCGGTCTTGCCGAAGGCGAGGGCCTGCGCCTGGGCGAAGACGTTGGCCATCAGCAGGTCGTGGTGGTCGCGCAGCGGGTTGAGGCTCGCGCCGAAACCGATCAGGTCCACGGGGATCAACCGGGTGCCCTGGTGGATGAGCTGGTAGAAGCTGTGCTGGCCGTTCGTGCCGGGCTCGCCCCAGTAGACCGGCCCGGTGTCGTAGTCGACGACCTCCCCGTCGAGCGTCACGTGCTTGCCGTTGGACTCCATCGTGAGCTGCTGGAGGTAGGCCGGGAACCGCTTCAAGTACTGCTCGTAGGGCATGACGCCGATGCTCTGCACGCCGAAGAAGTTCACGTACCAGACGGCGAGCAGCCCCATGAGCACCGGGAGGTTCTCCCCCAGCGGGGCCGTGCGGAAGTGCTCGTCCATCTCGTGGAAGCCCGCCAGCATCTCGCGGAAGTGCTCGGGCCCGATGGCCACCATGGTGGACAGGCCGATGGCGGAGTCCATCGAGTAACGGCCGCCGACCCAGTCCCAGAAGCCGAACATGTTCGCGGTGTCGATGCCGAACTCCGCGACGCGTTCGGCGTTGGTGGACACCGCGACGAAGTGCCGCGCGACCGCTTCCTCGGTGCCCAGCTGGCCGACCAGCCAGTCGCGTGCCGAGTGGGCGTTGGCGAGCGTCTCGGACGTGCCGAAGGTCTTGGAGGAGACGACGAACAGCGTCTCGTCGGCGAACAGGTCGCGGGTCGCCTCGACGATGTCGGTGGAGTCGACGTTCGACACGAACCGGAACGTCAGGTCACGCCTGCTGTAATGGCGCAGCGCCTCGTACGCCATGACCGGCCCGAGGTCGGAGCCGCCGATGCCGATGTTGACGATGTTCTTGATCGGCTTGCCGGTGTGGCCCTTCCACTCGCCCGAGCGGACGCGCTGGGCGAAGCCGGCCATCCGGTCGAGCACCTCGTGGACCTCCGCGACGACGTCCACGCCCTCGACTACGAGCGAGGCGCCCTTCGGCATGCGCAGCGCGACGTGGAGCACCGACCTGCGCTCGGAGGTGTTGACGCGCTCGCCACGGAACATCATGTCCCTGCGCCGCTCCAGCTCCGACTCCCGCGCGAGCTCGACGAGCAGGCGCATCGTCTCGTCGGTGGCGCGGTTCTTCGAGTAGTCGAGATACAGCCCGGCCGCCTCGGCGCACATGCGCTCGCCCCGCCCCGGGTCCTCGGCGAACAGCTCGCGCAGGTGCCGGCCGCCGATCTCGGCGTGGTGCTGCTCGAGCGCCTTCCACGATGCGCGGTCGCGGAGCGGGGTGGTGGTCATGGGTGTTCCTCCGGTGGTTGCGTGGCCGCCTGGTGACCGGACGGCCGTTCGGCTGGGGGACGGCGCGGGACCGGCTCGCGGCCGGGTGGCTGGCGCACCTGCACCTCAGGTGGCGGCACCGTGACGGTAGGGCGGCTGACCGGCCGCCCGTCGACCGTCAACGGCTCCCCGTGGTGGGTCAGCGTCAGCGGCTCGCCGGAAAGGAGCCGGTAGGTCGTCGAGGCCGCCGTGACGCCGACGCGCAGCACGCGGCCGCGGTAGCGCAGCCGGAAGGCCAGCCGCGAGATGCCCGGGGGCAGCTTCGGAGCGAAACAGATGCCCCCGTGGCCGGCGCGCATCCCGCCGAACCCGGAGACCAGGGCGATCCACGCCCCCGCCAGTGAGGCCATGTGGACCCCGTCGACGGTGTTCTTCTCCAGGTCGGCGAGGTCCATCATCGCCGCCTCGCCGAGGTAGGCGTAGGCCAGCTCCAGCTGCCCCACCTCAGCGGCGAGCACCGCCTGCGTGCAGGCCGACAGCGAGGAGTCGCGGACGGTCAGCGCGTCGTAGTAGGCGAACGCGCGGGCCTTCTCCCCGTCCGTGAACGCGTCGCCGCGCAGGTGCATCGCCAGCACGAGGTCGGCCTGCTTGACCACCTGCTTGCGGTAAAGGTCGAAGTAGGGGAAGTGAAGCAACAGCGGATACTGGTCGGGCCTGGTGGCGGCGAAGTTCCAGACCGCGTGCCTGGTGAACTCCTCGCTCTGGGAGTGCACGCCGAGCCGCTCGTCATAGGGCAGGTACATCGCGGCGGCCCCGTCACGCCAGGTCGCGACCTCCTCGAGCGTCACCCCGAGCCGCTGCGCCTCTTCGAAGTGGCGGGTGGCCACCTCGGCCGCCTCGCGAAGATTCTCCTGGGCCATGAGGTTGGTGTAGACGTTGTTGTCGGCGATGGCGCTGTACTCGTCCGGGCCGGTCACGCCGTCGATGCGGAACCGCCCCTCGGCGTCGTGGTGGCCGAGAGCGCACCAGAGCCGGGCGGTCGCCACGAGCAGCGGCAGGCCGGTGTCGCGCTCGAACCGCCTGTCCTCGGTGGCGTCGACGTAGCTCGTCGCCGCGTGGGCGATGTCGGCGTTGATGTGGAACGCCGCGGTGCCGGCCGGCCAGTAACCGGAGCACTCCTCGCCGTTGATCGTCCGCCAGGGGAAGGCGGCTCCGCGCAGCCCGAGCTGGACGGCGCGCTCCTGCGCCATCGGCAGAATCGACGCGCGCCAGGCCAGCGCGTCGGCCGCGGCCCGGGGGTAGGTGTAGGTGAGCACCGGCAGCACGAAGATCTCGGTATCCCAGAACGCGTGGCCGTCGTAGCC
This sequence comes from Sphaerisporangium perillae, assembly GCF_023276435.1. Taxonomy (GTDB): domain Bacteria; phylum Actinomycetota; class Actinomycetes; order Streptosporangiales; family Streptosporangiaceae; genus Sphaerisporangium; species Sphaerisporangium perillae. The sequence goes on along the minus strand of NZ_JALLPO010000020.1, from coordinate 87,102 downwards.
GGAACCGGTCAGCCCCTTGCCGGGGATGGGACGATCCTCCAGCCGGGCGGCGCTCTGCACCAGGTGGAACAGCCCGAAGCGCACGGCCTGCTGCACCTCGGCGTCGCCGTCGACCTCCACGTCGGCGCCGGACCAGAACTCGTCGAGGAACCGCCGCTGGTCGGCGCACAGGCCCTCCCAGCCGACCAGCCGGGCGGCCGACAGCGCGGCGACGACCTGGTCGTGCAGGGCGGGCCGGGAGCGCTTGGCCGACCAGCCGTAGGAGAAGTACTTGACCATCCGCAGCCGCTGGCCGGGCGCGAGGCGCGTGGCTATGGTCACGCGGCTGACGTCACCGGCGCCGTCCGCCTCGACGCTCGCCTCACCGGGAGTCTCGATGTCGTGGCACATGGCGGCGGCGACGCGCAGGCCGCTGGCCCGCGTGGTGTGGACCATGATGGCCACCCCCTCGCTCGCCGGCACGTTCTCCTCCACGACCAGCGGCGACTCGAGGACGGCGGCGGCGCGCGGGTCGTCGCCGGAGTACTCCACGGTCTCGTTGGCGACCAGCTCGGACTGGACGACCACACCGCAGGTGCGGCCGACCGCCTCGATCTCGTAGTGGATCGCGGCGACGGCGCGGTGGGTGAAGGACACCAGCCGCGTGGAGGCGCAGCGCACCTCGGCTCCGGTCGGGGAGCTCCAGTGGGCCCGGCGGGTCAGCGTGCCCGCTCGCATGTCGAGGACCCGCTCGTGCTCGTGCAGCGTGCCGTACCGCACGTCGAAGGGCTCGTCGTCGACCATCAGCCTGATCAGCTTGCCGTTGGTGACGTTCACCACGGTCTGGCCCGACTCGGGATAGCCGTAGCCCGCCTCGGCGTACGGCAGCGGCCTCAGCTCGTACACCGAGTTGAGGTAGGTGCCCGGCTGGCCGTACGGCTCCCCCTCGTCGAGGTTGCCGCGCAGGCCGATGTGCCCGTTGGACAGCGCGAACAGCGACTCGGTCTGCGCCAGCACGTCGAGGTTGAGGCCGCGCTCCCGGATGGCCCAGGGCTCGACCGCGAACGCGGGATTCTGGATCATCACGGCTCCAGTAGCTCTGCCAGGTCGGTGACGACGATGTCGGCGCCGTGCTCGCGCAGCGCGTCCGCCTGCCCGGCGCGGTCCACGCCGACGACGTAGGCGAACTTTCCCGCACGACCGGCCGCCACTCCCGCCAGCGCGTCCTCGAACACCGCCGCCTCGGAGGGTGCCAGCCCGAGCGCCTCCGCGCCCGCGAGGTACATGTCCGGGGCCGGCTTGCCCGCGAGATGCCGTTGCTGGGCCACCACGCCGTCGACGCGCGCCTCGAAGAGATCGGTCAGCCCTGCGGCGGCGAGGACCCGCTCCGTGTTGGCGCTGGAGGACACGACGGCCCTGCGCAGACCCGCGTCCCGGGCGGCCCGCGCGTACCGGACCGAGCCGGGGAACACCTCCACGCCGTCCCTGTCCATGATCTGCTGCACGAGCGCGTTCTTCTTGTTGCTCAGCCCGTGCACGGTGGGCGCGTCCGGCGGATCGTCCGGCGACCCCTCGGGCAGGGTGATGTCACGCGAAGCCAGGAAGCTCCGCGTGCCGTCCAGCCGCTTCTTGCCGTCGACGTACCGGTCGTAGTCGGCCACCGCGTCGAACGGCACGAACGGCTCGCCCGTCCGGCCGGCCCGTTCCCGCAGGAACTCGTCGAACGTCGCCTTCCACGCGGCGGCGTGCACGGTCGCGGTGCGGGTGAGCACACCGTCCATGTCGAACAGGCACCCCCTGACCCCGTCAGGCAACCCGAGCATCGGCCCTCCCCGGCAGGCGCGTACGCGATCTCGTCCCCCAAAGTACCCACTGCGGCTCGGCCACGTCATCGCGTGTCCACAGGCTGTGGACAAGCTCCCAGCGGTCGAGACGCTCGGCGGGCCGGGACGGCTAGAATCCGAACACAGGTGCCCGAATCGACCGACGGCCCTGGCAGGAGTCCTCCCCCCATGGACGTGAATTACTACCGGACCTTCATCGCGGTGGCCGACGACTGCCCCGTGACCGAGGGCGTGGTCCCGCAGGCTCGCGGCGGCAAGAAGACCGTCGCCGTGCTGCAGTACGAGATGCTGGCCGGCAACCCCTACGTGTACACCCAGGAAGACGTGCTGTTCGAGTCCTGGCTCAGACGCCAGGAGCCGGCCGACCTGCCGGAGAACGAGGTCGCCAGGCTCCGGGACGAGTTCTTCGCCAAGCCGCAGCCCTGCGTGCGCGCCTCTCCCCTGCCGAAGAAGTTCGGCTGGGGCCTGGCCTGCGACGCCGAAGGCAGGGTGGCGCTGTGCCCGATGGAGTCGAAGGAGTACCAGGACTTCCTCGCCGGCGACACCATGAAGATCCTCAAAGCGATGCGCTCCGCTCGAGCCTGACCGCCACAGGCGAGCGATGATCCCGGATCGTCCATCTCCTTCCGCAGCAGCGAGAGCGCGTCTCCGAGACCCAGCCGCATGATCAGCCGCACCATGTTGGGCGCCGCCGCGAGACCCCCTAGCCCGCCACCCGCGGTCGCGACGCGTGAACCCACCGGCCGTCCCCCAGACGTGGTCTCCAGATAGATCACCGTTGTGGAGGAATGACCCACTGTTGACGAGGCCGTCTCCCGGACTGATCGGGAAGGCCTGGTGGAGCAGAGAGGCTCCGCCCCACCAGGTCGCCCGGTCAGCGGAGGAACGACTCGACCGCGTCCGCGGCGCGGTCGACGCCGCCGTGCGCTCGTACCGTCCCGCGGATCGCGGCCAGCCGTGCCGCCACGTCGGCCGACCCCGCGACGGCATCGACCGCGGAGCGCAGCGTCGCCGCGGTGACCTGATCGGCGGGCAGGTGCCGTCCGGCACCGAGTGCCTCGAGCATCGCCGCGTTGCCGAACTGGTCCACGGCCTGGGGTATCGCCACGGTCGGCACGCCGAACCACAGCGACTCCGAGCACCCGCCCATCCCCGCGTGGGTCACGAACGCCGAAGCCTCGGCGAGCACGGCCAGTTGCGGCACGCTGCGGTGCACCTCGAACCCGGCCGGGAGCGGACCGAGATCCGCCGGGTCGACGTGCTGCCCCACCGCGAGCACCACGTGCCAGTCCGAGCCCGCGAAGCCTTCCAGGCAGGCCCGGTAGACGTCGGGCCGGTCGTTGTACGCGGTGCCGAACGACACGAGCAGCACGCGCCTGCCGTCCCGCGGCGGCGTCCAGCCCGTGTCGGCCAGCCGCTCGGGATCGAGGCAGGGCCCCACGAACCGTACGCTCGCCGGCACCCGGTCGGCCTCGGGCTGCATCGCCCGGGGGATCAGCGACAGGACGTGCTCGGGACGCGCCAGCCAGTCCCACGCGTCCCGTTCGATCCCGTTCTCCCGCAGCCACGCGTTGTACGCGGCGTGGTAGCTCTTCCCGGACTCCGAGGTCCGTATGGCGGCCAGCGTTTCGGCCATGTCCTCCTTGTAGCCGTCCCACGCGACGAGCGTGGGAGAGAGTTGCACGGCGGGCACCCCGTACCGGGCGGCCAGTACGGGGGCGGGCAGCCCGCCGATGTCGTAGAGCAGAAGGCCGGGCCGGTCGTCGTCGAAGCGTCCGGTGAGCCGCGGCAGCACCGCGATCGCCTCGTCGAGGAAGACCCGCATCGCGGACGCCGGGTCGTCGGGCCACTTGGCGTCGTTGTCGGGGAACAGCGACGGGTGCGGGACGAGTTCGGCGCCGGTGGGCTCGACCAGCCCGGTCAGCGTCTCCCCGACCACGTAGCTGACCCGATGGCCACGGGACACGAGCTCCCTGATGACGGCCAGCGAGGGGTAGATGTGGCTCGGCGCCGTGCAGCCGATCATGGCGATGTGTTCGCGCTTACGCATGATGTCCTGTCGGATTCTCGAAAGACGTGTTCCGACGGCGCGCAGGAGAAGGTCCCGGAAGAGGGGACGGCTCAGAAGGGGCCGCCCGATGGCGGGCAGGCCCTGCGGTCACGCCGTCTCAGGCGTTGCGCATACGGATCGAATAGATCATGAACCCCACCCTAATGCGCCTCTTCCGGTAGCGGGCAACCCATTTATCTCTGAGCGCCACGCCACGGATCTCTCCGGAGAAGCGTCCCCGATCGCCATGCGCCACACCCACGATGACGTCCAGCGACTTCTCAGCTGATATTCATGTGGCACAGATATCCCTATAAGCCACCCCGACCAGCCTGGAGTGACAGCCCGACCGGCCTGGAAGGTGACGCCCCGGCCGGCCTCGGGAATACAGCGAACGACATGAAGGACGGATGGTTCACCGTGAGATCACCCAAGCTCAGGTTGGCCCTGGCGGCGCTCGCCGCATGCGCCTCGCTCGCGGCGTGCGGGTCGTCGTCCGACGAGGCGGCCACCACCCCGGCGGCCACGGCCACGGCGACCGCCACGAACGGGACGGGCCAGACGGGGAAGGTCTCGGCGAACACCGCGAGCGAGAGCGAGATCGCCGCGGCGCTGCAGGCCGCGGGCGTGGACAACGCCGGCCGATGGGCCCGTGAAGTGGTCGAGTACCGTCCCTACGAGGCGGGCGACGCCGACCTCACCTCGCTGCGCCAGAACCTCGCCAAGTACAACCCGGGCCAGGAGACCGTCGACAAGATCGTCTCCGCACTCACGCCATGAGCACTCCCCCGTTGGACGATCACGCCCGTGCCGGAAGCGGCACGGGCGAGGGCCTCGTCGACCGCCATCCGCGCACGGGCGGCAACGACGGCGGCCTCGTCCGGCACGGGCTGGTGGCGCTGACCGTGATCGGCGTCCTCGGCGCCGCCTTCGAGCTCGCCACCGAACAGCACTGGAAGACCGTGGAGCAGCTGATCCCCTGGGCGGCGCTCGCCCTCCTCGCGATCGCCGTGCCGCTCATGTACCTGCGGAACTCCCGCAGGCTCCTCGCCGCCGTCCGGCTGGTCACGGTGGCCGTGCTGCTGGCGTCCCTGTACGGCGTCTACGCGCACGTCGCGGCGAACCACGACGCCGGCGTCCTCGACCAGCGATACGCGGCCACGTGGGACACCCTGCCCGCCATCAGCCAGTGGTGGTACGCGCTGACCAAGATGGTCGGCCCGGCCCCACCCCTCGCTCCGGGCATGCTCGCCCAGTCGGCCCTCATCCTGCTGCTCGCCACCTTCACCCGCCGACGGTCAGGCGCGACAGCGTCCATTCGTAGCGAGCTCGATTGAGCCTCTGGTGGGAGACCTCGACGAGGGTGGCCGCGCTGACCACTACGCGAATGTCTTCCTCCTCTGCCGCAGCCAGCCATTCCGTGATGCGAACATGCCCACGATCAGTACCGTTCGCCGCCGGTGGTCTCGGGGCGGACTTCGACCCTCCGGCATAAGCTCTCGGCATGGTGCAGAGCAAGGCGGCGGATGTGGACGGCTACCTGGCCGAGGTGCCCGGGGAGCGCAGGGAGGCGCTGGCCAGGCTGCGCGATCTGTGCCGTGCGGAGCTCAAGGGCTTCACCGAGGGCATGGAGTACGGGATGCCCTCCTACGCGCGGGACGGCGTCGTGGAGATCGGCTTCGCGAGCCAGAAGCAGTACATCTCCTTCTACATACTGCGCACCGACGTCCGCGCGGCCTTCGAGCAGCGCCTGGCCGGGCACGACATGGGCAAGGGCTGCCTGCGCTTCCGCAAGCCGGAGAAGATCGACTTCGACCTCGTGCGCGACCTGCTCGCGGCCACCGCGGCCGGGCCGGGCACCGTCTGCTGACCCCGGACAGCGGCTCCCCCTGAAGCAGCCGCTCCGCGCCGTCATCGACGGCGTCTTCGCCCAGGCCATGCCTGAGTCGTCGGGAGCGGAGGCCCGAGGTCGTGAACCTCAAGGTCCTCCGCTCCCGGCGGTCATCAGCCGCAGTGCTCGAACGGGCTGTCGTACTTGGCGGAGCCGAGGGAGCCGCCCCACTTCACGCAGGTTCGGACGGCCTTGGCCTTCACCGGGCCCGCGTAGTACTGGTAGCTGCCGGAGTCGGTCTGCCGGGACTTGCCCTTGACCTCGAGGTAGGCACTGGCGCCGATCTTGCCGGTACCGCCGTTGCGCAGGGTCGTGACGCAGTTCTGGCCGGTGGCCGAGGAGTACATCAGCACCACGCGGCCCTGCGAGCCGAGCGGCGCCGAGTCGATCTGCTTGAAGCCCGAACCGCACACCTTCGCCGCGGTGAACGGGTTCGACGTCGAGGGCGCCTTCTTGGGCGCGGTACCGCCGCCGCAGTTATTGGACTTCACCTTCTGGCCGGGGTAGTTGAAGGTGGAGCCGTTGAAGGAGGCACGGACGATCGCGCCCGAGGCGGAACGCTGTTCGTAGTGCAGGTGGGCGATGATCTTGTACTTGGCGGAGCTCTTGCCCAGGGTGCCGATCTTCTGACCCTGCGCCACGCTGGCACCCTGACCGACCGAGCGCGAGTTCAGGTGCGCGTAGAGGGTGGCGCTGCCGTCGGCGTGACGGATCTTGACCAGGTTGCCGAAGCCGTTGTTCGTCTGGTAGGCGGAGATCACCACCGTGCCGGCCGCCGCCGCCACGACGGTCCTCCCCAGGTCCGCGTTCCCGTCGTTCGCCTTGCCGTTGAAGTCGATCTCGTTGCCGGTGTGGGCGAAGCTCTCGCTACTGCCGATCCAGGTCTCCCCGCAGGGGAAGGGTAGCTGGAAGGTGGGGGCGGCGGCGCGAGCCTCGGCGTTCGCCATCCCCGAACCGGCCAAGGCGACCATGGCGCCACAAACACTCATTATCATGATCTTTGTTCGCACAAGGGGCAAGGCTGCCATCCCGGTGATCAACTTGTCAGGCGATTCGACAAAGTTCACCTAGGCGAGTGGCACAGCCCGCCCTCTCGTCACGGAGGGTGAACCAACCCCTTAGACATCGATACTCAATCTTCGCATTCGCTATCTTGAAGCACTTCTGCCCCAATAGGCATAGTTGTCCAGATCAAGGCCGTATCAGTGGTGGCATGCGTTCTCGGGGAGGGCCATGGCCGCCGGCTGCCTACGGCGGCCCGGCACACGCGGAATTGGACATGATGGATGAGCGCCCCACCACCGATCCGCTCGAAGCTGCTCAGAATCCTCCTGCTTCCCCTGATCTCCATGATCGCTCTGTGGGGCTTCATCGCCTACTCCAGCGTCGAGGAGATCGCGACCATCTCCCAGACCCAGGACCGCTGGAAGGCCATCGGGTCGCCGGTGCAGCAGCTGATCATCGAGTTCCAGAAGGAGCGCCAGCTCTCCGCCGAGGCGGTCGCCGGCACCGCCGATGACAAGCCGCTGACGGAACAGCGGAAGATCACCGACGCCCAGGTGCAGCGGCTGCGCCAGGTGATCGGGGTCGTCGACGTCCAGGGCGGGACCGCCAACACCCCCGCCGAGGTGCGGGCCCTGGTGACGGCGCTGGACGGGCTGGACGGGCTTCGCGCCGCCGCCGACAGCCGCAGGCTCTCCCCACCGATCAAGATCATCGACGCGTACAGCGACCTGATCGCCACCGCCAACCGGCAGTTCAGCGACGGGGACACGCTGAGCGACGTGTCGTCCTACCGCGCGGTGCGCGGCATGGCCGCCTTCAGCGCCACCGCGGAGTACCTGGGCAGGGAGCACGCCGTCCTCACTTCGACGATCGTGCGCCACCGGATGACCCCCACCGACCGCGCGGCGTTCGTCGCCGGGATGACCAGCCGGCGGATCGTCCTCGCCAACGCGGGCCGCGACGTGGGCCCCGACCTGCGGGTGCACTACGAGGACCTCGTGAAGAGCGCCCCCTACCAGCGGCTCGTGGCGGTGGAGGACGCGCTCTTCGTGTGGGACACCAACGGCGCGCCTCCGGTGCAACCCGCCGTGTGGAAGAGCGACGCCGGCGCCCTCATCGGCAAGATCAACCGGGACACCCAGTACGAACTGGTGCGCGCCGCGGCCGAGGCGGAGCAGCTCAAGACGGCCGCGTACTGGCGGATCGGGCTGGTCCTGGGCGTCGGCCTGCTCGCGGTCATCGTGTCGGTCGCACTGTCCTACCGGTTCGGCCGTTCCATGATCAACGAGCTGCGTCGGCTCCAGGCGTCGGCCGTGGAACTGGCCGAGGAACGGCTGCCACGGTTGGTCGAGCGGCTGCGCAAGGGCGACGACGTGGACCCGGCGACCGAGGCCCCCCACCTGGACTCCGCGAACACCGCCGAGGTCGACCGGGTCGTGCACGCGTTCTCCGCCGTGCAGCGCACCGCGGTGGAGGCCGCGGTCAGCCAGGCGACGCTCCGCAAGGGCGTCGGCCAGGTCTTCCTCAACCTCGCCTGGCGCAACCAGGCACTGCTCCACCGCCAGCTCGAGCTTCTCGACACGATGGAGCGCCAGGTCGAAGTACCGGAGATCCTGGAGGATCTCTTCAAACTCGACCACCTGACCACCCGCATGCGGCGGCACGCGGAGAATCTGATCATCCTGTCCGACTCGGCCCCCGCCCGCAGGTGGCGCGACCCGGTGCCGATCTTCGACGTGGTGCGCAGCGCCGTGCTGGAGGTCGAGGACTACACCCGCGTCACCATGCCGTCCATGCCGCAGGCACCGCTGCTCGTCGGCGCCGCGGTCGCCGACGTGATCCACCTCATCGCCGAACTGGTGGAGAACGCCACCCTCTTCTCTCCGCCCCACACCACGGTCCACATCCGGGCCATGACGGCGGCCAACGGCTTCGCGGTGGAGGTCGAGGACCGGGGCCTGGGACTGAGCCCCGACACCCTCGACGACCTCAACGCCAAGCTCGCCGACCCCCCGGAGTTCGACCTGGTCGACACCGACCGGCTGGGCCTGTTCGTCGTCGCCAAGCTCGCGGCCCGGCACGGCATCAAGATCAGGCTACGGCCCTCGCCCTACGACGGCACCACCGCGATCGTGCTGCTGCCGTCGAGCCTGCTCGCCCCCTCGAAGACGCCCCTCGCCGAGGCCGCGCCGCGCTGGGCCGGGCAGACCGGGCCCGCCCGGCCGGACAGGGCCGTACGGGCGCTGAGCACGGGCCCGGAAGCTCGGCCCAAGGCGCTCGCCGGCACGCAGGACCGGCCGGCGGACCGCGGCCCGGAACGCCCATCGGGGTGGTTCCTGGCCGAGCAGCAAGACCACAAGCCCCCCGCGTCGCCGGCGCCCGTGCGGCGGCCCGTGTCCATGCCGGACGCCGACGATGACCTGGACGGGCTACCGGTGCGAGTACGGCAGGCCAGCCTGGCCCCCCAGCTCCGCCGGGAACGTTCCCCGGAACAGCACGACGTCTCCGTGCGATCCCCCGAGGAGCTCATGAAGCTCATGTCGTCCATGCAACGGGGCTGGCAGCAGGGCCGCAGCCAGACCGAGCAGGAGCAAGACATGTGGAACCGAAAGGAGGGCCATTCCGATGCCCGACCCCAGACCTGAACTGAGCTGGCTGCTGGATGACTTGACCCAGCGCATCCCCGGCGTGCGGCACGCCATCGTGCTGTCCGCCGACGGACTGGCCATGGGCGGCTCCCGGGAACTGACCCGGGAGGACGCCGAGCACCTGTCCGCCATCTCCGCCGGCAGCCACAGCCTCGCACTGGGTGCGGGACGGCACTTCGGCCTCGGCGGCGTGCGGCAGACCATCATCGAGCTGGAAGAGGGCTTCCTGTTCGTCACCGCGGCAGGGCAGGGGGCCCGGCTGGCCGTGCTGGCCGCGGGCGACGCCGAGCTCGGCATGATCACCTACGAGATGGCGCTCATGGTCAAGCGCGTCGGCGAACACCTGTCCGCACAGCCGAGGGGAGCGGCTCCGGCACCCGCCTGGAACGGTTCAAGATCGTGACGGGAGAGGATCCCGGGCCGCTGGTCAGGCTCTTCGGGCTGACCGGCGGCCGTGCGCGCCCACTGGGCGAGGCTTTCGACCTGGTGGCCATCGTCACGACCGTCAGCACGTTCTACGAGCCGTCGGAGCTGATCCCGGAGCATCTGACCGTGCTGTCGATCTGCCGCAGGCCCACCCCGGTGGCGGACGTCGCGGCGCAGCTGAAACTGCCGCTCAACATCACCCGCGTGATCCTCGGCGACCTGCGGCGTGACGGCCTTGTGACCATCGACCGACCACAGCCTGCGGCGCAGGCCATCGACGAACGCATCTACAGGGAAGTGCTGCATGGGCTCCGCAGCCTTTGAGCCGGGCGTGACCGACGTCACCCCGGCGATGGCCATCAAGATCCTCATCGCCGGCGGCTTCGGAGTCGGCAAGACGACCATGGTCGGGACGATCAGCGAGATCCGGCCGCTGCACACCGAGGAGTTACTGAGCGACCGAGGCATCGGCGTCGACGACACCTCCGGCGTGGAGTCGAAGACCACCACGACCGTCGCGCTGGACTTCGGCCGAATCACCTTCCGCGAAGGACTGTGGCTCTACCTGTTCGGCACCCCGGGCCAGGACCGATTCTGGTTCATGTGGGATGAACTGGCCGTCGGCGCGCTCGGTGCCGTCGTGCTCGCCGACACCCGCCGCCTGCAGGAGTGCTTCCCTGCCGTGGACTACTTCGAGCAGCGCGGGCTCCCCTTCGTGGTCGCGGTCAACTGCTTCGACGGGGCCCGGCGCCACGATCCGGTCAAGATCCAGCGAGCCCTGGGCCTGGACGGAGTGGCCCCGATCATCCTCTGCGACGTGCGCGACCGCGAGTCGGTCAAGGACGTACTGACCTCACTGGTCACCTACGCGGTCGGCGAGCCCTTCGAATCCCCCGCCACCCCTTGACCAGTTCGTAGGACAACGGCGGCCGGCTGAACGACATCATCGACATGGTCGGCCCTGCTGCCCCTTCCGCGGGCAAGGTCGGCGCCAGCGCCTACCTTGCCACGCCGCCCCAGGCGTCCACACCTGCCTGGGCGACCGTGATGTCCTGCTCTACGGTTCCCGCGCTCACCCCGACCGCGCCGACGACCTCACCGCCCGCCTCGGTCAGCGGGATACCGCCGCCGAAGATCATCAGGCCTCCGTTGGTCACTTCGATGCCGTAAAGCGGGCCACCGGGTGCGGCGGCTTTCCCGAGTTGCTCGGTGGTCATCTCCATCAGCGCGGCGGTACGGGCCTTGCGGGCGGCGATGTCGATGCTGCCGAGGATCGCACCGTCCTGGCGCGCGAACGCCAGTAAGTGTCCACCGTGGTCCACCACGGCGACGTTCATGGGTTGGCCGATCTCGTCAGCTTTGCGCAGCGCTGCGTCCAGCACGTGCCGGGCGTCGGCGAGGCCGAGTCGTGCGGGCACGATGTCTCCCTTCACTGGTCAATGAGGTGGCGGGGGCCCGCCACTCTCCTGGGTGGGCACCCGGTGGCGGTGTGGTCAGGCACGGCGAACGCCCTCCTGCTGCTTGAACGGGAGGCCGGCAACCAGCCGGGCCGCGTTGTGGCCCATGGTGCGGGCACTCGTGGCCGGGCCCGCCACCGCGGGGGCGTCCGGCGGCAGCTTGGCGTGGTGCACACAGATGTTTCCTACGGAGTCCACACCTACCCCGACGTCGAGATTGGAGGCCTGGGCAGCGGCAAGGGCCAGCTCCCGCGCACTGCCGTCCGCCGCGTTCTCGGTGCGGCAGGGCACGCCCTCCTCCTCCATGCCGGCATTGATCTCACGCACGCAGTGCCGATTTCCGGGGTCCGGATGGCAAAGCACCACGACAGCGGGCCGGTTCTGCCCCACATGATCGAAGGGCCGATCATCGGCGGGCGTATGACGCATGATCCATCAGCCCCTCACCGCGGTGCCGTTCGCCCGTGCCAACGCGTAGCCGGCCACCAGGCCGGTGGCCACCGCGTTGCGCGGGCCCTCTGAGCCACGCACGTTGCCGGTCCCGCTGACGATTCCGAACTCCGCGACGGCCTCCGCGATCATGTCTGGGATCTCGAAGTCCAGCGCGGAACCACCCAGGACCACCACGAAGCCGATGATGTGCCGGATGTTGCCGTCCGGGGCCACCTGTTCGAGCGCACGGAGCGCGTTCACCACGAAGACCCGGTGCTTGGCAGACCTGCGCACCTGGCGGATCTTCTCCACGCCGTGCCGGGTCGGTATCGGGTGGATGCCGGAGTCGGTGAGCACGACAACGCGGGAGAAGGCGTCGGCAGGCAGGGGTTTGTCGAAGAAGCGAACGGTGCCGTCCTCCATGCGGATGTGGAAGAAGCTCTCCGCCTTGGCCAGCGGGAACTTCTTGATCTCTTCGGCGAGTTCCAGGTTCTCCAGCCCGAGTTCGGAGTTGATCAGGCTGGTGACCAGATCGCCGGCACCGGCCAGGTGCACCGAGTGCACTTCGGCACCGTCGGTGGTCACCGCCGCGTCAGTGGATCCACCACCGAGGTCGAGGATCGCCACCGGCCTGCCGGCACCGGGAGTGGTGAGCGCGCCCAGCAGAGCCATGTCGGCCTCGACACCGGCGATGAGCACCTCGGTACCGAGTGCCTCTCGCAGCCGGGCGGCGAGCAGCTCCATCGGTCCCTTGCTCGTACGCACCATCGCGGCCAACGCGACCGCGTTCTCCAGCGCGAACTCTCCTGCCAGGCCACCGGTGATCCGCTGGGGTACGAAGGTGTCCACGGCGAGCACGTCCTGAACGCGCACGGTATCGACAGGCATCGCGGTCAGCTCCGACATGGTGTCGCGGACGCGAGCGAGCATCCCTCCGACATGTGTGCCGGGGTCGCCAACGGCGTCGACCAAAGGCCGCACCCGGCGCAGTGTCGACATGATCTCCTCGGCGCCGGCGTCCATCTCGACCTCCCGCTTGGTCTTCTCTCCGATCAGGATCAGGGTTCCCGCGGGGATCCTGCGGTCGGTGATGTCCCCGGCCGGGGTACGCACCACGACAGCCGAACGGTTGCCCACCAGCGCCCGCGCCACCGGTGCGATCATGCGGGTCTGCTCGGAGTCGAGCTCGAACACCGTGGCGATCCCGTATGCGTTGGACAGGGTCCGGATGGTGCGGCCCTGCTCCGCGACCTCGACGGCGGCCGGCATGCCCAGCGGCACCTTGTCCACCAGCGTGACCTCGTCGACCACCGGTACCGGCTCGCCCAGCCGGTTGGCGATGAGGTTGGCGTCGTCCGCGTGCACGACCACCCCGGTGACCCGGACCCCGCGCGCGATGGCGGCGTTGATCCCCGCGGCGGCGTCCTCGAAGTCGACGCCCGCGCCGACCACGCAGATCACCGCGCTCCCGGCGGCGCATCGCGGCAGATTCGGGAAGGCCACGGTGACGCCGACCCCCAGCCCGACACCACCGGGAGTTCCCGGGTTGTGCCCGATCATCGTGGACTCCGTGATGATCGTCTCGCTGATCGTCTCCATGGCCAATCCGCTGACCACAGGGGTCGCCTCGTTGACCAGCACCGCCTGGACCTCGGCCGGATCACATCCGGCCCTGGCCAGGGCCAGGCGCACGACCTCGACGACACCCGGGACGTTCTCCGTGGTGCCCTTCACGCCAGAGGTCCTGCCCAATGCCCCGGAAAGGTAGGTGATCTTCCCGTCCTGGCCGATGTGCGCGGCGCACGCCTCCGTCGTCGAGTTACCGATGTCCACCCCCACCACCAGGGACATAGCCTCCCCCCAGCCTCAGCCGGCGTCAGCCATGCGGATCAGCACCCCGAGTTCTACCGGTTCAGCGTCAGGGCGTACGAACTCGGTCTCCTTGATGTGCAGCAATGCGGCCTTCGCCTGCCAGCGCGGGCGGGCCATGTGGTCGTTGCGCGAGGGCACCGGTTCTGGCGACTCGCCCTTGGCGTACCGGGCCGCGTTGCGGCCGATCATGCGGAAGGTCGCCGGATCCATCAACGGTGCCTGCGGGAACAGCTCCAGGTTGGACAGACGAACCAGGTCCTTCTGGTGGATCATGGTAGTGCCGCGTGAGAGGATGCCGATCCCGATGCCCGATCCGGAGAGCCTGGCCGCGCTCTGGGCGATGACCGCGAGATCGGCGCTGGCACGGAACCGGACGACACGCGCGTGTACCCCCTGCTCTTCCACCCCGGCCAGCAGTTCGCGCAGCACATCCGCGTGCGAGACGTCGACGATGGTCTTGGAGAAGAACTCACCGAAGGCCGGCGAGACGCCGATCACCACCTCGTCCGAGCGGCGCCCCGGCCGGGCCGCGCCCTTCTCCTCCAGGTGCAGCGTGCGCTCGCCGACCACGCCTCCCGCAGCCCGGCCGTCAGCCGTGATCACGTCCCCGCTCTTGCCCACCGTTTGATGGGAGGGGTGGCCGACCTCCTGTTCCGGGTTGAGGGCGCTGACGACGTGCCGCAGCCGTTTCATCTCCTCCCACCGCGCACCGCTTGGGCGGTAGCCGCTACCCGGGCCCGCGTAGTCGTTGGCGTCGTTGACGGCCGAGAGCGTCGTCAGCTCCGGGGTCAGGATCGCCGAGGTGTGCAGCAGATCACCGGAGACCCGCTGCCTCAGCACGCCCAGCAGCGCCTCAGCCGTCTCCGGGAAACCGCCGGCCTCCAGCCCCTTGACGATGTCGAGTCCGGTGATGCCCCGGTCCAGCACCGACTGTGCCGCCTTCAGGTCCTCGAGTACGTCCCGGGGCGGCAACTCCTTACTACCGTGGGCGTAGGTGACCGCCTCGATCTCCTTGTCGGTGATCGGCGCCAGGTCCAGGTAGGCGAACACGCCCTGCAGTGCTCGCGCGGCCCGGTTGCGGGCGGCGAGGATCTCCGGCTCCGGGACATGCCGGAGCGCGCCGTCGACCTGCAGGTCCCGCTGGATGGTGTTCCAGTCGTCGAAGTCCTCGGGATCCAGGTTCGAACCGGCGAACATGTTGTCGTAGTTGGGCACGGCGGAGTAGCCCGAGCAGACGAAGTCCGTGCCGGACAACAGCTGCGGCATCAGCCGCGCGGTGCGGCGCATGTCGGAGTGCGAGAACGACTGGTCGTTGCCGGACGCGCACTCCAGGTCGACGGTGCTGGCGATCAGGTTCTCGGCCAGTACCGCGCGGATTCCCGCCGGCACCGCACCGGGTACGCCGATGCAGCTGATCGAGCCGTTCTGCAGACCCTGGACCCCGGCCCCCTTGGCCACCAGAATGCAACGGATCTCCAGGTACAGCATCGACTTGCCTTCGGCGTTGCCCATCTGCACCTCCGAGCCGGTACCCGAGGTGAACCGCATCTTGATCCCGCGGGACGCGTAGGCGGATGCGAGGAATGCCTTCGACCACGGGGTGTCGTCGCCGTCGCAGAAGACCTGCTCGGTGCCGTACACCGAGATCGTCTCCGCGTAGGCGGTGATGCCGCGCATGCCCAGTTCGAGTTCCGTGGATTCCTCCAGCGCGCACTGGGTGAGCACGCCGGGCTTCCCGACCTGCGCACCTATCTGCAGGGCGATGGCCACCAGCGGGGCATATCGCACCACTCCGAGGGTGGTCTCTAGCTCGCGGAACCCTCGCAGCCCGGCCTCCGCGGCATCCGCCGCCACCTGGACCGGGTTGTCCCGTGCGCTCGTGGAGTGCCCCTGGTTGGCCGGGGTGCGCCGCGCCCGCATCTTCTGCAGCGCCATCATCATCTCGACGACGTTCATGGTCTTGACGACCTCGAGCAGCTTGGCCGGCGTCAGGCCGGACGACACCGCCAGCACCTCGCCGCGTGGCACCTTGGGGTTCAGGAGCATATGCGCGATCTCGGTGGGCGAGAGGGCCATCGCCCGCTCGGCCACCGCGGCGTCGATCGCATGGTCGGCGATGAACTGGTCAAGGAAGTCGAAGTCCTCCCTCTTCTTCCCATCCATCTCCACGATGATCCCGTTCTCCACCCGCACGCTCGGCCGCGGGTCGTACGGGCTGTCCATCGCGACCATGCCGACCTCGGGCCGCTCCTCCACGAAGCCGTCGAGGTTGACTGGACGGTTCTCCAGAATCTCCGTGCGCTTGGACCGCTTGGGGACTGACGTCTGACGAGGGGCCGCACGCTTGGTGCTCATCTCCGGTCTCACCTTCCTGATGCGTCTGTTGCCGGCGAACGCGTGGCGTACTCAGCTCGCGAGGATGCCTCGCCGCTCGTACACATCGGCGGCTTCCCTGATCAGTCGCGCGCACAGCGTGGCGGAGTAGCCACGCTCCAGCCCCTCCGCGATCTTGGTCAACTGCTGTTTCGTGGACGCGCGCGGCCGCAGGGCGTTGTAGATCTCCAGCACCGTCTCGTCCGGCAACGCGGTCAGCTCGGCGGCCCTGCGGAAGTTCTGCGCGAGCTGCGGCCTGCCGACGGAGTCCGCGATCTGCGCCTGCAGCCGCAGCGTCTCCGGCGCGATGCGGAGGTCCTCGGCCGCCACCTCGCCGGCCAGGACGGCCTCCATGGTGATCTCGTCGAGACGCTTGCCGGTCGGTGTCCTGAGCAACTCCGGACGGTGCGACGCCAACGGGTAATCGCGCTGCGGATCCAGTTCTACGGGGGGCATCTCTACGGGGGTCATGGGCTCGTACCTGCCTTCTCCTCCACCGAGCCCTGCGGGGGCCGGTACCACCGGAGTCGTCACCGCCTCAGGGGCGAACGCATGGATGTTCAAGGCGGTGCCGAGATGTGCGAGATGCTACGAAACGCTACGTAGCACTGACGTAGCGCTCACTGTTCCTCGTTCTCGGCGAGCAGCCACGCAAGCCTGGCCGCGGCGACCGGCCGCCGCAGGTCGTGCGCGGACAGGTCCCTGATCAGGCGTTCGAACACCTCGAGGTCATCGCTGCCGGGCTCGCTCTGCGCGAACGTCCACAGTGCATCGAGGTCACGGTGACCGAGGACGGCCGATCGCAGTGCCGCGAGCAGGCAATAGCGTTCCGCCCGGATGGCGGGTGCCTCCGAATTGGCGAGCAGCGGTGCGTGGCAGGCCGCAGCCGCGGCGCGCACGTCACCCGAGCACAGCGCAGCCTGTGCGGCGATGAAGTCGGCCTCGACGTCGGCCAGCAGCCGGTACGGCTTGGCCCGCATGCCGGCACCGCCGAGGTGTGCCCGGAGCCGATGGATCTCGGCGCGCACCGTCGCGGGGTTGCCGTCGTCGCCGTAAAGCTGCAGCGCCAACTGCTCGGCGGTCAACCCGGCGGGATGCAGGACGAGCAGGGCGAGCAGTTCGGCCCACCGCAAGGTCAGCGGCAGCTCGCGGCCGTCGAGCACCGCCACGGGGCGATCGCCGAGGAACGACAGTGACAGTTTGGGCCGGCGTGCCGCCGCCCGCGCCGAGCGGGGGACCCGGACCAGGTATCCCTCGGGGAGCGGCTCGACCAGCGCCTCACGGCCGTCGTCGAGCAGGACTTTGTCCGCACCGGACCGGATCTGGATACGCTCAGGCCAGTTGCCGTGCGGCTCTGCGGCGATGATCCGCCCGGTCGGAGTCAGCAGCGCGCCCATTTCGCCGCGCAGTGCGGCCAGGTGCGGCATGTTCCTGGTGCGCAGCCGCTCGTCACCCGCCTCCATCCGCCGGCGCAGATGGCTCTCCGCGAGCTGTGCGGTGGCGCTGACCAGGCTGACCACCGCGGGGTGCAACGCCTGGAGCAGTCCGCTGACGTCGATCGTGCCGAGCGTGTCCCCGGTATCCGGGTCGTGGATCGGCGCGGCCGCGCAGGTCCAGGTGTGGTAGATACGCACCAGATGCTCGGCGGAGTAGATCTGCACAGGGGCGTCGATCGCGAGGGCGGTGCCCATCGCGTTGGTCCCGATGGAGTCCTCCGCCCAGCGGGCGCCCTCACACAACCCAACCGGGTCCGCGCGCAGGCAGATGTCACTCGGCCCCTCGCGCCAGAGGATGGTGCCTAGGGCATCGGTGACGATCATGACGTGCCTTGACTCGTCCGCGATGCCGGCCAGCAGATCGCGCAGCAACGGCACCACGGCTTGCAGCGGATGGGCCGAGCGCACCTCGGCCACTTCATCCGATCTGTACACCAGCGGCGGCCGGTAGTCCTCGGGGTTCACACGCGCGGCCAGCGAGCGCCGCCACGAGTCGGAGATCACCGGACGGGGCGACGCCGACGCTTTCTCGTCACCGAGCGTGGCATCGTGCACCCGCTGCAACAGATGAAACTGCCCTACAGGGTCCGACGACAGGCCCAGGGCTGTCGAGGCTTCACCAGGCTTGACTTTCATAGTGCACTCCACGGCGATCTTGACGAGGGCGTGGGGGGTAGCCGTCACTGCCAGTGATCAGATTTACGACAACATGCTATGCAACGCCCGCCTCGGCGAAGGCGGACAGCCGACCGAGCCCCTGGCGTTCCCCGGTGCAACGATGCTGCAACGTCCACCTTCCTAAATTGGTACATAACCGTCATTTCACCATAAAGGAGGCAGACGCATGGCCACGTACGCAGCGCCGGGTGAGCCGGGCAGTGTTGTGACGTTCCAGCCGCGCTACGACCACTTCATCGGCGGTGAGTACGTACCTCCGGCAAAGGGCCGATACTTCGAGAATCCCACTCCGGTGACCGGCAAGACGTTCACCGAGGTCGCCCGGGGCACCGCCGAGGACGTCGACCGCGCGGTGGCCGCCGCGGAAGGCGCCGCTGCCGCATGGGCCCGGACCTCGCCCGCCGAGCGTGCCCAGGTGCTGAACAAGATAGCCGACAGGATCGAGCAGAACCTGGAGGCCATCGCGGTGGCCGAGTCCTGGGACAACGGCAAGCCGGTACGGGAGACCCTGGCCGCGGACATCCCACTGGCCATCGACCACTTCCGGTACTTCGCCGGTGCGATCCGGGCGCAGGACGGCGCGATCTCGCAGATCGACGCCGACACCGTGGCCTACCACTTCCACGAGCCCCTCGGCGTGGTCGCGCAGATCATCCCGTGGAACTTCCCGATCCTGATGGCCACCTGGAAGCTGGCCCCGGCGCTGGCCGCCGGAAACACGGTGGTGCTGAAGCCCGCCGAACAGACCCCGGCCTCGATCCACGTGCTGCTGAACCTGATCGCCGACCTCGTTCCGCCGGGCGTGCTGAACGTGGTCAACGGGTTCGGCGTGGAGGCCGGTAAGCCTCTGGCACAGCACCAGCGGGTCCGCAAGGTGGCATTCACCGGGGAGACCACCACGGGGCGGCTGATCATGCAGTACGCCAGCGAGAACATCGTCCCGGTCACCCTCGAACTGGGCGGCAAGAGCCCGAACATCTTCTTCGCCGACGTCGCGGACGCGCCGGACGCCTTCTACGACAAGGCGCAGGAAGGCTTCGCCATGTTCGCACTGAACCAGGGTGAGGTGTGCACCTGCCCGTCACGAGCGCTGATCCAGTCGTCCATCTACCGGGCGTTCCTGTCCGACGCCATCGCGCGGGTGGAGAAGATCAAACAGGGTCATCCCCTGGACACCGACACCATGATCGGGGCACAGGCCTCCAACGACCAGCTCGAGAAGATCCTTTCCTACATCGACATCGGCCAGAAGGAGGGCGCGAAACTCCTCACCGGCGGCGAGAGGAAGGATCTCGGCGGCGAACTGTCCGGCGGCTATTACGTCCAGCCGACGGTGTTCGAGGGCCACAACAAGATGCGGATCTTCCAGGAGGAGATCTTCGGCCCGGTGGTGTCGGTGACGCCGTTCGACGACTACGCCGACGCCATAAAGATCGCCAACGACACCCTGTACGGGCTGGGCGCGGGAGTGTGGTCACGCGACGGTAACACCGCCTACCGCGCCGGCCGTGAGATCCAGGCGGGGCGGGTGTGGACCAATTGCTACCACGCCTACCCGGCACACGCCGCGTTCGGCGGGTACAAGCAGTCCGGCATCGGTCGCGAGAACCACAAGATGATGCTCGACCATTACCAGCAGACGAAGAACCTGCTGGTGTCATACTCGCAAAACGCCCAGGGTTTCTTCTGATCATGTCCATTCAGGAGCGCCGGATCCGTCCTGCGGCGAAGCGAGTGGACCTCTCCGATGCCGCGGCCGACCTGCTGCGACGGCTCACCGGACAGTACGGACCGCTGATGTTCCACCAGTCCGGGGGGTGCTGCGACGGCAGCGCCCCGATGTGCTACCAAGCGGGAGAGTTCCGCACCGGCAACGCCGACGTCCACCTCGGCGATCTCACGGTGGACGGTGTCGGCGAACAGATCCCGGTGTGGATGTCGTCGTCGCAGTTCGAGTACTGGAAGCACACCCACATCACCATCGACGTGGTGCCCGGCCGAGGCAGCGGTTTCTCCTTGGAAGCCCCCGAAGGCGTGCGCTTCCTGATCCGCTCCCGACTGCTCACCGACGACGAACTCAGCGAACTCGACGTCTGAAGATGCGCAAAGCACCACGAGGTAGGCCCAGGCTGCCTACTCGTTCTCGCGCCACTCCATCAGAGGAACCACTCGCTGCAACTGGCAGTCGCGGTCGCGGAGTTTCGCCCTTCAGTAGACCGCTGCCCGCGTTGCCCGCGCGGCCACACGAACTGCCCTGTATCTCCGTCAAGCGCGCCATTCATGGCTATCGTCGGATCAATACGATGGAGGTCATATGCGCGACCCGCTCCCGTTACGGCCCGGTGATCCCGACCGCTTCGGCGACTACCGGGTGCTCGGCCGCCTCGGTCAAGGCGGTCAGGGCACGGTCTACCTCGCCGAGTCCCCCGCCGGCGAGGTGGTCGCCATCAAGAGCCTGCACGCGCAATACGCGATGGACGAGAGGGCGCGGCGCAGGTTCCTGCGCGAGGTCGCCACCGCGCGGCGGGTGGCGACGTTTTCCACGGCACGTGTCGTCGAAGTGAGCATGGCGGGCGAGCGCCCGTATATCGTCAGCGAGTACGTCGAGGGTGTCTCGTTGGAGCAACGGGTCCAGGAACGTGGAACGCTCGCAGGCGACGAGTTGGTACGACTGGCGCTGGGCACGGCCGGCGCACTCGCGGCGATCCATCAAGCGGGCGTCGTACACCGCGACTTCAAACCGAGCAACGTGCTGCTCGGCCCCGATGGGCCGCGCGTGATCGACTTCGGCATCGCCCGCGCCCTCGACTCGATCACGGCCACCAGCAGCGGCGTGGCCGGCACCCCGGCATACATGGCGCCCGAACAGATCGCCAACGATTCCGTCGGCCCACCGGCCGACGTGTTCAGCTGGGCGGTGACCATGGTCTTCGCGGCCAGCGGCCGTCACGCCTTCGGCGGCCCGAGCGTTCCGGCCCTCCTCCACGCCGTCCTCACCGCGGAACCCGACCTCGGAGGGGTGCCTGAGCCCCTGCGTTCACTGCTCGGCCGGTGCCTGGTCAAGTCGCCGGAGGGCAGGCCGACCGCCGCCGAGATCATGCTCCATCTGGTGGGCCAGGGCACGGGCCGGCCTCCTGCGGCGACGACCGGCGAGCGGATCCGGCCGTCGCCGTCCCCCGCCTCCGCCGTGACTCGTTCGGCGGACCAGCCCGTGCCGAAGCCCGCGGTGGTCACCGCTCCGGCGGCGATGAGCGATTCACGCCAGGCGACCCGCTCCCGGCGGATCGTGTCCCGAGCAGGCGTCCCTTCGCTGAGCGTGTTGGTCGCCCTCGCGGTCACGGCGGGCGTCTGGTTCTGGGCCCGGCCTTCCGACCCCCGCACCTCTACCGCCGCCATGTCCCCCGCCGCTCCCTCCAGCCACGTCACGCCCTCCACCACCATCGTCAACCGGCTGGACAAGGTCGGTGTCGCCTTCGATGTCAACGGCCGGGGCGATATGTGGTTCAACGACTCGGCGGCGCTGGGTCTCGACCGTGCCAAGCGTGAGCTCGGCGTGCGCGAACTCAAGGAACTGGAGGCGGGCGCGGGCGAGACGGACGCGCAAAAGAAAGAACGGCTACGGGTGCTCGCCCGAGGCGGATACAACCCTGTCATCGCCATCGGCTTTCCCTACTCCGACGCGGTCAAGAGCGTCGCGGCCGAGTTCCCGGAGACCAGGTTCGCGATCGTCGACAGCGGGGAGCCCGTGGGCAAGAACGTCTCCAACCTGGTCTTCGCCGAGCAGGAGGGCGGGTTCCTCGCCGGTGCGGCGGCGGCGCTGCTGTCGAAGAAGGGTCGCGTGGGCTTCGTCGGTGCGGTCGAGGACGGGTCGTACATCGAGAGAGCCGCCGCGGGTTTCGTCGCCGGCGCCAAGTCGATCAAGACGGACATCGGGCTCGAAGTCAAGTATCTGACCCGCCCTCCGGACTTCAGCGGCTACGACGACCCGGCCAAGGGCGAACTCGTCGCGACCGGCATGTTGGACGCGGGCGCCGATGTTCTCTTCCAGGCGGCGGGGGGCTCGAACCTCGGTGTCATGCGGGCCGCCAAGGCGGCGGGCGGCCACGTCATCGGCGCCGAAGGCGACGAGGCCCGCACCGCGGATGATTCACTGCGTGACGTTGTCCTGACCTCGGTCATCAAGCGGGTCGACATGGTGGTCTTCGACTTTCTCAAGGCTTTCTCCACCGGCTCGGCCGAGCCGGGCCCCACCGTTTACGGCATCAAGGAGAACGGTATCGGTTTCACCAGGACGGGCGGCGGGATCGACGGCATCAGGGCGCGTCTTGACGAGGTCGAACAGAAGATCGCCAGGGGCGAGACCGTCGTCCCCAGCTCATGATCGGGCACAGAGAGATCGGCACTCCCCAGCTTCCCCGTGCTCGGAGCTCCGCGGAACGAGAGGACTCCTGATCACCCAGCACGCGTGAACCGGTGGACGTGCAATCGATGCCGGTCAGCCGCCGTGCACCCGTCGTGGTGCCGCTCCGCGCTGTTCCGCGAAGGGCTCGCCAGGCTTCTCGCCGACGCGGGGAACGAGATCGTCGCGAAGGTCGGCGACGCCGACGCGCTGATCGAAGCGGTCGAGACCCACCAGCCGGACCTCGCCATCGTCGACATACGCATGCCCCCGGACCGCACCGACGACGGTGCCCGGGCGGCCCGCGCGCTACGGCAACGCTGGCCGGCCATGGGCGTCCTCCTGCTCTCCCAGCAGATCGAGACGCGCCACAGCATCGAACTGGTCGCCCAGGGCGGCTTCGGCTACCTGCTCAAGGACCGCGTCTTCGACGTCGACGACTTCCTGGAGGCCCTGCGCCGCGTCGCCTCCGGCGGCTCCGCACTCGACCCGGAGGTCGTCGCCAGACTCCTCAGCACACGACGGCCCGACAACCCGCTCGCCACCCTGACCACCCGGGAACGCGAAGTACTCGGCCTGATGGCGGAAGGACGCACCAACGTCGGGATCGCCCGCCGGCTGTGGCTCACCGACCGTACGGTGGAAACCCACGTCGGCTCCATCATGTCCAAACTCGGCCTCCCCTCCACCGACGAGGACAACCGCCGAGTCCTGGCCGCCCTGGCCTACCTACGCGCGTCGACCTAGTGGCTCTGCTCAGATCCTTGGCCTTTCAAGCCCCTTATGGCGTGGTTGGCCTCATTGGGGGGCCGGCGATCTGGGTGATGAGGAAGTCGAGCCGTTCCTCCTGTCCGTCCGGGGGGATGCGGCCGCTGTCCGACAGGACGGCCATGCCGTGCAACGCGCTCCAGATGACTTCGGCGAATAGTTCGCGTCGCTTGTTGTCCGGGCGGAAGCAGCTGACGAACTCGCCGAAAGCAGCCCGCATCGGGGGCGGTGTCTCGGCGCTCGCGAACTTCAAGTCGGTGGGCAGGATGAACATGGCCTGGTACAGGGCAGGTCGCTCGGTCGCGAACTCCAGGTAGGCGCGGCAGACGGCGCGCAGGGCCTGCCCCGGCTCGGCGGCCAGCCGCGCGCGGCGCAGGTGGGCGGCGAGTTCGCTGAAGCCGTCGATGGCGACGGCGCTCACGATGGCGTCCTTGCCGTTGAAGTGGCTGTACAGCACCGGCTGGCTGTACTCGACGCATTCAGCCAGCCGTCGCGTCGTCACCGCCTCCCAGCCTTCGGCCTCCGCGAGTTCGCGCGCGGCTGTGATGATCAGCTGATGACGGTGGGCGCGTTCACGTTCGCGGCGCTCGTGGATGGCGGACATGACGACATCATAGCAACGCTAGACATCCTGTCGAGGATAGAGTACCGTCGCTATCGCTACTAGCGCCGCTAGATAGTGGGCGCTGTCGCCAAGAGGGGAAGGGCCACCGCCGTGGTGATGCTGGCGATCAGCGTGCTCCTGCTCGTCGCGTAACCGCTTGTCACGCCGCTTTGGCCGGATATTGCGTCCACTGACGAACCTCCAAGATCAAGTCCTGGAGACAGTCTGCTGCTGGCCGCCAGTCGCCACGTCGATTACCCGGCCAACGATGCGAGCCGGGCCACCTAGCTCTCCCTGTTCGACGTTCGAATGATCCAAAGGAACACGTCCTCTAGGCGCGCCAGGGCATGTGCTGGAGAGTCCAGGTGTTGCCGTCCGGGTCGGCGAAGCGGGCGTAGTAGACGCCGCCCAGGTCCTCGACCGGCTCTACGTCCACACCGCGCTCAACGAGCGTCGCGCGGGCCGCCTCGATGTCGCTCACTACCAGGTGCAGGCCGCGCAACGTGCCGACGGGCATGTCGAGGGACGAGATGCCTTCGGTCAGGGTGATCGAGCAGGCCGAGCCGGGCGGAGTGAGCTGAACGACCCGAACTCCCTCCGCGGGCTGTACGTCGACGTCCAGGTTGAAACCGAGGCGGTCGGCGTAGAAGTCCTTGGCCCGGTCGATGTCCGCGACGGGCAGCGGCACGAGTTCGAGCAGAAACATGCCGGGACGGACGGGTGGTGCGGCCACCTCGGCCGGGATATCCGCCTGCGTGGGCTGGGTCTCGGTCATCGGAGCCTGCCTTTCAAGATTGTTTCGCTGAGCATCTCGGCGAGGCGGTCGTATGCCTCACCCGCGCCCCGTTCCATGGGGGTCCGGAGCACACTGTCACGCACCTCTCGCGAGGAGTAGCGCACCGTGGTGGTCATCGTGGTCCAGCCGTCCCCCTCATCCAGGACGGTGGTGACGAGCGCGGGGCCCGCGTCCCAGCCGTCGTAGACTTCGGTCTGGACCAGCCGAGCGGGCGCCTCGACCTCGCGGTACACCCCGCCGTGCCCCAACTCGGCGCCGGCCGGCCCGCGCGAGACGAAGCGCCAGGCACCGCCCGGACGCAGGTCGATCTCGCAGACGACCAGGTGCCAGCCCCGAGCGCCGTGCCACCGCCGGAGCAACTCGGGCTGGGTGAACGCGTCGAAGACGAGTTGGCGGGATGCGGCGAAGGTCCTACTCAACACGAGCTCTGTGTCGGAGGGTGCCATCACCGACAGACCTTCGGTGTTCTTTCGCGGAGGTATCACGGGGCCTCCCGATCGACGGCGCCTGGTCCGCCGGCCTGGAGCTCGCCGAGCAGGTCGTCCAACCGCTGATAGCTCTCCTCCCAGTAGCCGCGGTAGTTCGCCAGCCAGTCCATGGCGCTCTTGAGCGGGCTGACCTCCAGCCGGCACGGCCTGCGCTGCGCGTCGCGTCCGCGGGAGATCAAGCCGGCGCGCTCCAGCACCCGCAGGTGCTTGGATACGGCCGGTTGGGTCATCGCGAACGGCGCGGCCAGCTCGGTCACCGTGGCCTCACCCTCCGCCAGCCGGGCCAGAATGGCCCTCCGGGTCGGATCGGCCAGCGCGGCGAACGTCGCGTCGAGAACGTCGACACCCATGAAAATTACCTCTCGGTTTAATAACTAGACGGTTTTATATGTGCTAGGTTCTGCCCCTGTCAAGGGCTGCGACCGCCGGCCCGGTCACAGCCCGGCTGCGGGCCGACGATGACAATTCCTACGCAGGCTGAGAGTTCGGAGAGGCACATGGGAAGAGTTATCGCGCAGGCATCGGTATCGCTGGACGGGTTCATCGCAGGGCCGGACCAGACAGGGTTCGATCGGCTGTTCGCCTGGTGCACCAGTGGCGAGGTGGCGACGCCTTCGAACGACCCGGACCGACTGACGTACCGCACCTCCGCGGCCAGCGCGGACTACCTGCGCGACCTACTGGACAACACCGGTGCCTGCGTGGTGGGCCGCCCTGACATCGGCCGCATCGCGCGGAGCCTCAGATGAAGATGAGTACGACAGCGATGTCGCGGGCACGCTCCCCAGGACATCATGGTCGCCATGAAATGGTGGATTTTCCTGGTATCACTGGCTTTCGCAATCGTCGCCGCCTGGCTGATCCTGTACGCGGGAGTCGCCCCGGACATCCTGCTCGCCGTAGGGCTTGGCGCCATCAGCCTCACCTGGCTGATCGTCCTGCTGACCGTGCCATGGAACCTCTACTTCGCCGCCCGCAGGGTGGTTCACGAGACCCACCTGTCACGCGAGCGCGGCATCGAGGTCCCCCAGGCGCGCGAAGACGAGGCACGCGAGATCGCCCGCCGGATGCTCCGCTTCGCCGTGGCCGGGCACCTCGTCTCCGCCACCGTCATCGCCGTGATCACCTTCTTCTCCGGCGCCCAGATCGGGTACTACTTCGCGGGCTTCTACCTGCTGGCCACCTGCTTCCGCCCCGCCGGGTCGTACCTGGGTCACCTGCGCCAACGCATCGCCACCCTGATGGGGGAACTGCACTACCCCCGCCAAGACGTCACCACGCTCCGCGCTCAGGTCGGCGAACTCGCCGACGCCCGGACCCGGCTCGACGAGACGGTCCGCGACCTCGAGGAAAGGCTCACCCAGACCCGCGTGGAATTAGCCGACGCCCGGGCCGCCGCGGAAACCGCCGACCATGACCTGCACCGCCGCATCACCCAGATCGCCCGCCGCTTCGACGAGACCGTGGACGGCTTGAGCGACAACCAGGAGTTGATCACCGGCCTGAAGGCGTTCCTGCGCCTCGTCCGCACCGACCTTGCCTGAGGCGGCCTAACGGCACGAGTGGGCCCCGCACCTGCATCCAAACCGGCTGGTGACCGCCCGCCCGTGGCCTGCGCCGACGGGTGGGCGGAACCTCAGGCCGGGGGCGCGGGGTCAGGACAGTGCGGGCGTGCTGTAGGTCACCAGCGTCGACTGGCCGTCGTCCGGCACCGAGATCAGCTGCAGCGAGTTCCCGTTCGCCTGGAGCCAGGTCAGGTTACGGGTGATCGAGTTCCCGGCCGTGCTGAGCGCGGTCACCGGGACGGTGTTGATCGCGGTCAGCGAGTCCAGGTCGAGCAGGGAGACCGCGCCGAGCTGGAACGACTGGCCACCGACGGCCCGAGGTCCAGCGCCCGGCGGCCGACGATGACGAGGTGGAGCCACCTGAGTGGGAGATCCTCGACTACGTGGCCGACGACGCACACGAGCGCCCAACCAGTGGGCCGTCACGATGATCCGTCCCGCAGCCGACTCGCGTGGCGCTTCTGGTTATCCAGCGCGCAGGACAAGAACCTCTCGATCAGTTCCAACTCAGCCAGGTTGAACTGGCGCAGTTCGGCCTGAGCGTCGTTCACGATCGGCCCCCAGATTTCCATACTGAGCTGCTCGGCCCGCTCGGTCAGGTGAACGAGGATGCGGCGCCGATCCGCGCGGTCGCGGACCCGCTGGGCCAGACCGGCCCGCTCCAACCGATCGATGACGGTCGTCGTGGCCCCCCCAGTCAACCCCGCGACGGCCGCCAGCTCGCTCGCGGTCAGCGCGCCCCGTGCGCTCAACCGGCTCAGACAGCGCAGGTCCGTGCGATTGACGCCCAGACGCCGGGCCGCCAGCTCGTCGATGAGATCGGTGGCGTCCTGAAGTTCCTGCACAGCCCTGGTCAGGACACGGATCTTCTTTTCCTTTGACAATCTAACCCTTAGAAAACTAAATTATTCGTATCCGGCAAAGCTTAGACCTTTGGGAGGCGTTCATGCCAGACCGCCAGATCAACCTGCGCCAAGCAACAGCCGACGACACTCCGGCCCTGCTCTCGCTCATGGACTCGGTTCTCGAATGGCTCGTCGCGCACGGCCGAACAGAACAGTGGGGAACAGTGCCGTTCTCCCAGATTCCGGGCTTCCCCGAGCGGGTCACAGACTGGGTGTCCCAGGATGTCATCACGCTGGCCGAGCGGAACGGCAAGTGTGTGGGGCTTCTGGCCGCAGCACCCTTGATCCCGCCACGCATCCCCACCGGGCTGGTTCCCGAAGGATCGATGTTCGTGCATACCGTCATGTCCCACCGCGGCCCCGACGGCCGAGACGTCGGTTCGGCGCTCATGAACGAAGTCGAGCGCCGTGCCAGGACGCACAAGGCTCCCGCGCTGGCACTGGACCACTGGGCGGGAAGCGCTGAACTGGCACGCATCTATGACAAGCGTGGTTACGTCAAGGTGGCGGAATACACCGCCGACCAAGGCGAAAAGACAGTCCGCAACGTCGTACGCGTCTATCGCCTCTCCTTGGAGTGTCCCGACTAAAGCCCCGCCGAACCGCGCGCCCAGTTCAAAAGCCCGCCCGCAGGCTCGGGTCGGCACGGCAGAGCGCCGCCACCGTACCGAAGTCGACCCCGGCCACCGAGCCGACCGCCAACGTCGGGATCGCCCGCCGGCTGTGGCTCACCGACCGCACGGTGGAAACCCACGTCGGCTCCATTATGTCCAAACCCAAAACGGCCCCGGCGTGTTCACGCCGAGGCCGCCCCTTCCAGGACGTCGCACATGAGAGTGCGCCGACCCAAATTCAATGTTACCGCTGCCAGACCTCCCAATGCCGGCAAGGCCGCACGAACTACGGCGAGAGCGTCTGGTCAGCCCGGGGACGCTGCTGCGCCGGCACCGTTGGCCGGTCTCGGGGAAGTGGGCCCATCTCCAGCGAGGCGGGCGTGGCACGGCGGCCTTATTGAGTGGGAAGTTCCATCAGGTAAGTGAGGCCATTGGTGTCTTTCGTGCGGTCAAGCCAGATGTTGGCAAGCTCCTTGATCGGGTCGGCGAGGACTCCGCTCAACGTGCCGCCGCCCAGGAGGAGAGCCCACAGGGGGGACACTCCAGGGAAGACGGCGGTGAGAAGTACCGGCGCGGATGCGACGCTGATACCGACCACCGTGCGCTTGAACAGGCTCCGATAGGTGCTTCGTAGCGCCCCCGCGTGCTCGTCCAGCTCTCTCTGTGCAGCCTGGATCTCTTCCGCGATTTCCCATTCGATTTCCGGCGACCACGGCTCGGCGTTGACCTTGCGGACCACACTTGTGAGGTAGGAGCGAAACCGGCTCCGCTGATCCGCCGTCTCTTCCCGATATCTCAGGCAGTCCTCCAGCGAAAGAGCGTCCAACGCCTCCTTGTCGAGTACCGAATCCACGATGCGCTGTTCGATCAGGGCGCGTTTCTGGGCGGCGGCTGGAGAGAACGTCCGGTTCAATCCGGGAATCTCCGAGATGCTCGGTGCGGTCGCGGCGGCGCGGGCGAACCTGGCGGACAACAGCCGGAAATGGGCGTCGCTGTCGGTCAGCGGCACGGCTTCGGTCTGGACCGCCATGGCCAGCGCCGTACTGGTCGCGATGGACGAGCCCAGGTAGTACGGGAGCACCGCAGCCCACTCTCGCTCGTCCGGGACTGCGGTGCGCTTGGTCCAGCCTGGCAGGGAGAACTCCTGGTCAGGCTTGCCGTCGGCGAAGAGGGCGTGACCGTATCCGTCGACGACCTCGAACGCACGGCGGGTGTTCTCCGGATACAGCACCCTCGGGGTGTACTGGTGGCTGAGGAATCGCAGGGCCGCGGAAGGGATGCGACTGCGCAGCATGCTCCAGGTGGGCGGATGCTCCGCGAATAGATCGACCACGTGCTGGTCGAGCATGTCCGCCTGCATGGCTCCGGTAATGACGCTGTCGGCGGCCGCCCGTTCCACGATCGGCCCGGGATCGATGAATCTGACCAGACCTTCGGACTCCAAGAGGGCGTAGCGCTTCGCGATCGATGCCCACTCTGCGCTGAGGCGATGTGCGGCATTGTCGGGCAGATATTGCTGATGGTGCTCCACGTCGTACAGACCCGCCCGGACCCGTGATGTTTTCGGGTCGATGAACAGCACCTCGTCATACAGCAGAATGGCACGTTTGAGAGTGGCTTCCTGAAGCGTGCGCGAGAAAGGATAGTAGATCGCCCGCAACACCTCATTTGCCATGGGACCACGGTCGCAGTTCAGGGCGCTTGCGACAACCCATTCAGCGGTCGAGTCCGCGACCCTCGTCGCCGATCAACCGCTACACGGCGTGGATCACCGTACGGCTGCCGGCCGACACCGTGCGGGCCGGCCTGATCGCACCGATCCACGGGGACATCGAGGTCCGCGGGCCCGACGAGTGCGCCATCCGGCTGAGCGCGGACTCCCTCGAGTTGGTGACCCAGTACATCGCCATGATCGCCGCACTCGGCGCCGAATTCACCCTCGACACTTCCGAAGCCATCACCTTCGCCGACCGCAGCGAACGATCAGGCGGCACGCCCCCACCGATATCAGCGATAACCCGTCGCGTCGGCGGGTCTGCCCGCGTCCTGAACCTCCACGAGGTACCGCCAGGCGTCGGGCCGGCTGCCGTCGATGTCGGTGAACCCGTAGACCTGAGCGAGCTGCCCGCTGGACAGCGACTGCCCGTTCCAGCGGGCCACGTCGGAGTCGGCCGCGAGCGCCGTGACGGCACGGCCGACGAAGGCCGGCGATTCGGAGATGACGAAGTGCGGCTGCCGCTCCAGCGCGTCACGCCAGTTCGCCTCGGTGACGTCGAAGGCGTCCAGCATGATCTCCGAACGCATCCAGCCCGGCGTCAGCGCCACGGCCGTCCCGCCGTACTGAGCGAGCTCCTTGGCCTGGGCGAACGCCATCCGGATCACCGAGGTCTTGGCCAGGTCGTAGAAGAAGGAGATGCGGTAGTTCTCCGCGTTGTACTGCCCGGTGCCGTCGGTCATCTCGACCACCAGCCCACCGGGATTCCTGATCATCAGTGGCAGGGCGTGATGGCTGGTGATGATGTGGGTGTCGATGGCGAGCCGAAGGATGCGCAGGCCGGTGTCCAGGTCGTGCTCCCAGAGCTTCTGGTCCCAGCTGAACATCAGCTCACCGCCCCAGATGTTGTTGACCAGCACGTCGAGGCGGCCCTGCTCCCGCTCCACGCGCTCGATCAGCGCCCGGACCTGTTCGGCTTCCAGATGGTCGACCTGCGCCGCGATTCCCTGACCGCCCGCGGCGGTGACCAGTTCGGCGGTCTCCTCGATGGTCTCCGGCCGGTCCATCTCCGAACGCTGCTCTCGCGTGCTGCGGCCCGTGACGTACACCGTCGCCCCCGCCGCTCCCAGTTCCACCGCAACGCCCCGCCCCGCCCCCCGAGTCGCCCCAGCGACCAACGCGACCTTTCCTTTCAGCGATTCGCCCATGAAAGCGATCCTGCCAGAGACCTCCGACAGATCTCCGCCCGTGACCCGCGCCGCCTCCGCCAGGGCATCATGCGGCTGACCGGTCAGCTCAGGGCCTCTTCGACATGCCCGACACCTTCCTCGCGATGACCGCCATCAGCGGCATGGGCATGCGCGTGGCCAAACGTCGCGAGCGTGCGCGGAGCCGTCATGGTCTCGTAAGGTCTGGCGAGGGGAAACGCTTCTACGCTTGATCGCATGATCACAGCTCGTAGGGCGGCCGTCGTGGCGCTGGCGGTCTTGATGACCGGCGCGTGCGGGGCCGGATGGGACGATGCGGCCAACCCGGTCCGCAACGACGCGCCGTTGTCGGCCCCGGTGACCTCCGCCCCGGCGACGGCGCCGTCCTCGGCCGGTCCGGCGGTGAAGGCGGCGGTGCCCGCGGCGCTGGAGTTCTCGGCCAAGACGCTCGACGGTCAGCAGTTCCGCGGGGCGGACCTCGCCGGCAAACCGGTCGTCTTCTGGTTCTGGGCGCCGTGGTGTCCCAAGTGCCGCTCCGAGGCGCCCGCCGTCAAGGCTGCGGCGGCCCGGTACGGCGATGTGGCGTTCGTCGGCGTGGCCGGCCTGGACACCGAGGCGGCCATGAAGGAGTTCGTCCAGCGCACCGGAACCGGCGGCATCGTGCAGCTCTCGGACGAGAAGGGCGCGGTGTGGACGAAGCTTGCCGTTAGTGAGCAGTCCACGTTCGTGTTCATGAGACCGGATGGGAGCACGACGAAGGCCTCAGGGCCGCTCGGCCAGGACGCGCTGGACGGCCATGTCCGCAAACTGCTGGCCGGGTAGCGCCGCCATGCTGGTGACCGGACCGGCAGCGGCCGTGATCAACGTCCCCTCGGGAGGGCGAGCATGACCGCCGCCGATCTGCCGCTCGCCCTGGCGTTCACCGCAGGCACGGTGGCCGCGTTCAACCCGTGCGGCTTCGCCATGCTGCCCGCCTACCTGACGATGCTGATCGCCGACGACGGGCGGGACCGGCGCGGACCGCTGGTCCGGGCGCTGGTGCTGCCGGCGGCGATGACGGCCGGGTTCGTCACCGTCTTCGGGCTGTTCGGGCTCGCCGTCACCGCGCTCGCGGTGTCGGCCGGTCGTTATCTGCCGTGGGCGACGCTCGTCATCGGCGCGCTCCTGATCGGTCTCGGCGCCTGGCTGCTGAGCGGACGCGAGCTGCTGGTCCGTCTCCCCGGGCTGGCCACCGGGCGTCCGACCGCCTCGCCGCTGTCCCTGTACGGGTACGGCCTGTCGTACGCGGTGGCCTCGCTGTCGTGCACGGTGGGCCCGTTCCTGGCGGTGACCTCCGCCTCCGTGGCCGGCGGCGGTCTGGTGGGCGGGGCGAGCGCCTTCGTGGCGTACGCGCTCGGGATGGGGCTGGTCGTCGCCGTACTGTCGCTCGCGGTGGCGTTGACCCGCGCCGCCGCGGTGGCCAGACTCCGGCGGATCCTGCCGTACGTGTCGCGGGCCGGCGGGGGCCTGCTCGTGCTGGCCGGGGCGTACGTCCTGTACTACGGCTGGTACGAGCTGCGCGTGCTGGACGGCGGATCCGCCGAGGACCCCATCGTGGGCGCCGCGACGGCGGTGCAAGGCCTGATCTCGGGCCGGCTGGCGACCCTCGGCGCTGGCTGGGTCGTCGTCGCACTCGCCTTCCTGCTGGCCGGCGGCGTGCTCGTGCTGCGCGGACTACGGCCCGGGCGGCGCGAAAGAGGACTCAGGCGGTAAGGAGTCCGGTCGAGCACCATCACGTCGAATGCCCGTCAGGTCTTCACCGTGCGCAGACGACGCTGAACGATCCTCCCGGCGCCGTCGACCCAGCCCGCCGGTGGCGGACCCCTGAGCGCTCGTCCGGAAAAATCAACCGCCGCGCGGACATAGCGCTGGACCGATTCACACGGTAGAAACATCCCAACAACATCCATCTTCCACGGCTGGACACATGTCTCGTAGCGAGAGAGCGCTCTCCCAGCTTCGACCCCTAGTGTCCGGCCACCGTCCCCCAGCAGACAGGTCGATGACCATTGTGAACGCCCGGCACGCGAGAGCGCTTCCGCACCCCTCGAAGCACCCCATTCGCCTGGTCCTCATGTCCGCCATCCACCCGACGTCTTCTGTCCACGTAGCGCCGCACGCCCAGCGGAAAGGACGCACCGTATGACGACCCAGCCTCCTGGCAGTGGAGGTTCCGCGAGGCGGCGCCCCACCCGCAGGCGACTCGGCCAGGCGTTCGCGCTCGGTCTCGGGCTGATGACCGCCGTCATGACGACGGGAACCTCCGCCACCGCCGCCTCGCCGGAACCCCGCACCCCCGACTTCGGCCCGAACGTCACCATCTTCGATCCCAGCATGCCGGTCAGCGAGATCGAGGCGACCCTGGACGCGGCGCACGCCACGCAGGTCGACAACGAGATGGGCACTACTCGCCACGCCTACCTGTTCAGGCCGGGCACGTACGGCACCGCGGAGCACCCGCTCCAGATCAAGGTCGGCTACTACACCGAGATCGCCGGCCTGGGCGCCTCGCCAACCGACGTCGTCATCAACGGCAAGGTCGAGGTCTACAACCGCTGCCTGGAGAACGGCGGCACGAGCAACTGCCTCGCGCTCGTCAACTTCTGGCGCACCCTGTCCAACCTGTCTATCAACGTCAATGCCGCCGGCCAGGACGGCTGCAGGTCGTCGGCGAACTTCTGGGCCGTCTCCCAGGCCGTGTCCATGCGCCGCCTCAACGTCAGCGGTGGCAACCTGTCGCTGATGGACTACTGCACCGCCGGCCCGCAGTACGCCAGCGGCGGCTTCATCGCCGACTCCAAGCTGCCGTCCGTCACCAACGGTTCGCAGCAGCAGTGGCTGACCCGCAACAGCGAGGTCGCCGGCTGGTCCAACGGAGTGTGGAACCAGGTCTTCTCGGGTGTCGTCGGCGCTCCGGACGACGCTGCCTTCCCGAACCCGCCGTACACGACCCTCGACACCACTCCGGTGAGCCGCGAGAAGCCGTACCTGTTCGTCGACGCGCAGGGCAGGTACAACGTCCGCGTGCCCTCCGCTCAGAAGAACACTCGTGGCATCACATGGGCCAACGGCATGACGCCGGGCCGTACGCTGCCGATCGAGGACTTCTTCGTCGCGAAGCCGTCCGACTCGGTGAAGGTCATCAACAACCAGCTCGCGCGCGGCAAGCACCTGCTGCTCACGCCCGGCGTGTACGACATCGCGCGGAGCATCGAGGTCAAGCGCCCCGACTCGGTCGTCCTGGGCATCGGACATGCCACGCTCACGGCCGTCAACGGCTCGACCCCGCTCGACGTGGCCGACGTCCCCGGCGTCGTCATCGCCGGTGTCACGGTCGACGCGGGCCTCGAGAAATCGTCGGTTCTGCTGCGGGTGGGCAAGAACCACGGCAAGGACGATGACCACGGCAACGGTGACGACCGCGGCAGACCTCCGGGTTCGGCGGACAACCCGACGACCCTGTCCGACGTGTACTTCCGCGTCGGTGGACCGCACGTCGGCAAGGCCGACACCGCGCTCGAGGTCAACAGCGACAACGTGCTCATCGACCACACCTGGGTGTGGCGTGGCGACCACGGCGTCGAGGGCTTCACCGACACCCAGCGGTGGAACACCAACATCGGCCGCTACGGCGCCGTCATCAACGGTGACCACGTCACGGCCACGGGCCTGTTCGTCGAGCACTTCCAGCGGTACAACACGGTCTGGAACGGCGACGACGGCACGACCATCCTGTACCAGAACGAGCTGCCGTACGACCCGCCGACCCAGGCCGACTGGATGAACGGCGACGTCGAGGGCTTTGCCGGCTACAAGGTCGGCAACGGCGTGAAGACCCACAACCTCTACGGCGCCGGCGTCTACGTCTTCAACCAGAACAACCCGGCGATCCACACCGAGAACGGCTTCGAGGTTCCCGACAGCCCGGGGGTCAAGCTGCACCACATCATGACCGTCAACCTCAGCGCCGGAATCATCGACCACGTCGTCAACGGCGTGGGCGGCCCGGCCGACACGACCAAAATCGGTGTGCCGGTGTACGTCCCGGAGTACCCAGCCCCGTAGAACACTTATCGCCATCCTGGTGGGCCGGAGTGCCCCAACTCCGGCCCACCAGCCCCGCCCGGCGAACGCGACGGCTTACGAAACAACACTCTGACCGCCCCCTTGCAGGGATATGGTCCTCGCCTTCGGCTCGGGCAGTATTTCCGAGGGCCTGACGGCCCTCCGACGCTTCGCCTATCGGCCATACCGGCGCTGTCTTGCTGCGGGCTCGAACCCGGTCGGGACGCCCTAGCGTGATGCGCTGTGCGACCTTGGGCCACGCAGACGCATATGGACGGGGAGACGATGAGTACAGAAGATCGAATCGAACGGGCCAGGCAAGCTTGCCAACGGGCCGTCTTCGTTGGCGATGTCGATGCGCTGGACACAGCGGAGCGGGAGTTGAACATGGTCGAGGCCGATCTCGCCGTAGCACGCGGCCGGATCATGCAGGCTCGTTCTCATGAGCAGCGAACCGAGAACCCCGACGAACTGGCCATGTTCCAGCGCGCCACCGAGCTCTATCAGGGGCTCGGCGACGTACGAGGCGAAGGCGAGGCGCTGTTCTGGGTCGGCACCTACCACCAGATGTCCATGCGGGACAACGACACCGCGGTTCCCCTTCTCGAACGGTCATATGAACTTGCAGCGCAGGTCGGCGACAAGCTCACGATGTCGTACGCGCTTCGGCATCTGGGGTACGCGGACCACATCGCCGGCCGGCTGGACGCCGCGCGTGAGCGTTTGGAGGAGTCGACGCGGCTTCGGCGAGAGATCGGGCTCTTGCCCGGTGTTGCCGCGAACCTGGTCGGGCTGGCCTACGTCGCAGCCGCACAAGGCCGCCGTGATCATGCCTTGGCGCTGATCGACGAGGCGGGCTCAATCGCCGACGCCAGCGGCGCCCAGGCCATCATGCGCCAGGTTGAGGAGGCGAGAACGCAACTGTAGACAGCTCGGACATGACCCGCTCAATGACACACTAAACGACCATTCACCCCCAAATGGGACACGGTTTTAGTGAAGCCGACCGATGACCGGCACCGAGATACCCCTGGCCGGCGGCCCCCTGGATACGACGTCGGCCGAGTCAGCCCAAGCCCGCTGGCGTGCGCTCAACGCACCCACCTGGTCCCGCACAACGCAAGGCACCATCGCCGTCCTGGTGGGCCGGAGTTTCGCAACTCCGGCCCACCAGCACGCTGTGAGCCCGCCTTCGCGAGGCTGACGGGAGTCTGAACCTATCGGGGTCGTCAGGCCGAGGGGTCGAAGGGGATGCCACTTGGCTTGGCGCTCGACAGCAGGCCCCCGAACCTCCCGTCATTGATCTTGATGGTCGCGGAACCGAAGTCCGCGTTCATCAGCCTGTCGCGCAGCGAGGTGCTGGGCCAGCCGTTCCAGTCCACGAGCGGGGGATAGCGCCAGTTGTGGTAGTGGTTCTCCGGCGGCTCGTCATTGCCGTTGGCGAGCCGGAAGAAGTGCGTGGACGCGCCGTCCTTGTGGTAAACGACCTTGGGATGCGACCCGTCGAAGCGCACCTCCGAGCGCGTGTAGGTCACGACGCTGCTGTGCTGCGTCGTCGACACGTACTCCACCTGGTTGGACGCCTGGTTGATCCAGGAGATGACGTGCTCCCAGTCGTGACGGTGGCCGCCGAGGCTGATGCCGGGCAGCGCCTGGTCCTTCTCGAAGTAGCTGGCGTACACGACGGCGCACCAGCCGTTGTTGCACTTGGACCGGGCGTAGGTCTGCGAGTTGTCCAGGTCCGACTGGTCACGGCAGTTGCCGTTGACCGCGCCGGTCGGGTTCAGCCCCGGGGCGAGCGTCCCGTCCGGCCCGATGGCGGGGGTGGCGTAGCAGCCGTCGCCGTCGTAGTCGTAGGCCGGCGAGAACGACTGCTCGTACCCTCCGGCCGACTGGGGAAGGTTGTGCGGCGGATCGGCGTAGGCCGCCGACGCGGGGATCACGACCAAAAGA
This sequence comes from Sphaerisporangium perillae, assembly GCF_023276435.1. GTDB lineage: Bacteria > Actinomycetota > Actinomycetes > Streptosporangiales > Streptosporangiaceae > Sphaerisporangium > Sphaerisporangium perillae. The sequence continues at coordinate 49,833 of NZ_JALLPO010000020.1, read as the reverse complement.
GCGGTGGCACCGAGCACGATCCCGAGCCGGGAACGCTTACGCCTGAAGAACGTTGGGGACGATGTGCTCCTCTCTGACACGGTCGCTGACTTCGATGCCCTCGCGGTCGACGTGAATGACGACAGTTTTCGCATTCTTCCGCTTTCTCGAAGGACTGGCTCCATGACGTGGGTCGCGTCGGCGTGGTGGGGGTGGTAGGAGCAATCGGCGGCATTCTCCGCGCCGATGTGAGCACGCCTCGCACTTTTACAGCACCACGAGACCGACGCTTGATCAAGGTCCCCAAACCAGATGACACCGACATGTAATGGCGACGTCCGAGAGGTGGCCCGCGAGCGAACCTCATGAACCGCCTCCCGGAGGAGCCGGCCCGTCGACCCGGTCCGGGAGGGGCGATCGAAGAAGGACCCGGCCGGGTTCCGGCCTGACCGTCGCGGCGAGGCCGGCCGGGGTCCGCCCGCCGGGACCGGTCTACCAGGCGGTGCACCGCGTGTGGATCCCGCTGGTGATCGTGGTCGTCTACTCCATCGGACCGATCGCGTGGCCGCCGCTCAAACGCCCACTCAGAAGAGGTCGGACTGGCCATCACCCAGTTCCACAAGCTCGACGAGACCGAGCGCGTCGCTAGCGCTAGCGGGCGGTGCCCGTCAGCTGCCTCGCGTACTCGCGGATGCTTGGCCGGTCCTCCGGGAAAGCGCCCTCCCAGTCGTGGTCCAGCGGGATCCATGCTGCGGGCTGGTGGCTCTCCCCGCTCGGGGAAGGTCCGGCAGGGTGACTCCTACACCGTCGACATCGCGACCAAGGGCGTCAGGAACGGCACTTCGGCGACGGTCGAAGGCATCGACGGCAAGAGCTACACCGTGGCCGTCCACGACGGCAAAGCGAGGAAGACCCTCAAAGTGTCGAACCGCACCAAGCCAGGCTCGTACACGGTGACCGCCACCGTGGGCAACCACGACGACGCGGACGACCTCATCGTCGTGAAGGGCAAGAACCACAACAGCGACAAGAAGCACTGACCGACTCATCGCCGAACACGGTGATCCGTTCACGAGCGCCGATCGACGAAGGGCGAGACGAGCAGGGACGTGGGAACCCCTCGGCCGCTCAGCCAGTCCTGCATACGATGAGGTGGAATGGCCGGAGTGGGAGATCCTCGACTACGTGGCCGACGACGCGTATGAGAAGGCCACGGGGGAGGAAGACGGGCTCTGGCGCGTCCTGGAAGAACGCGGCATCGACCTGCCGATCAACCCGGACCCCGAGGACGACGGCATCGACGAAGGCCAGACCCGGCGCGCCCGCAGACTCCCCCGCCTCAGCGCGGCCTTCCCGCCGGCCGACACGGAGGAAGGTGCGCTCTCGATGGAGGACTTCATCAACGAGCGCCGGGCGAAGATGGGCCGGCGTAATGTCCCCACTCCCCCGCTGCCGAACGTGTGAAGCCGGGGCGACACGTGAACTCCCGGCGATACCGGGCTGCACTACGCCCTGGCAAGGGCCCCTACCACGGCACGGCGGTTCCGTCCCAGGAGAAGAACTGGCCGGTGGGGCCGTCGTCCGGCAGGAGGGCCAGTCTGACGACCCCGGCCGCGGCCTCGGCCGGATCTCCGTCGCTGGCGGTGGCGCGGGCATTGAGGTCCGTCTTCCGCAGACCCGGGGCCAGGGCATTCACCTTGAACCCCTCGGCGGCGAGCGCCTGGGCGTAGAAAAGGGTCACCGCGTTGACGGCCGACTTGGATGAGCGGTAGGCGGCGCTGGAGCCGGCTGCCAGCGCGAACTGGTGCTCCGGGTCTGCGCTCCAGGTCAGCGATCCGGTCCCGCTGGAGACGTTCACGATACGGGGCCGGGTGGAGCGGCGCAGCGCGGGCAGGAACGCGTTGGTGACCGCGAGGACCCCGAAGAGGTTCGTCTCGTATGTGCGGCGGAAGCTGTCGATGTCGGCCTCGATCGCCGAACCGCTGTCCACCATGATGCCGGCGTTGTTGACCAGAATGCCCAGGCGGTCGACCTGGCGCGCGGCGTCGGCGATGCTCCTGCCGTCGGTGACGTCGAGGACCAGCAGCCGGGCGTCGCCGCCGATCTCCTCGACGGCCCGTGCTCCCCGTCCGGCGTCGCGGGAGCCGACGTAGACGGTCATCCCTGCCGCGGCGAGCTGCCGCGCGATCTCCTTGCCGATGCCCTTGTTGGCACCGGTGACCAGCGCAGTGGAATCGTTTGGTGCTGTGGAACCGTTCATAGCGTCGACAATTCCGTATTGACCTGGGCCGATCCAGGGACACCCGATCCCTGGCAGCCGGAAGGAGGCGCCCATGGCGAGGCAGGAGCTGGCCCGTTTCCTACGCGATCGGCGGGAGAACCTGCGCCCCGCCGACGTCGGGCTGCCCACCGACCGGCACCGCCGAACCCCCGGACTGCGCCGGGAAGAGGTCGCCGTGCTCGCGCACATGTCCGTCGACTACTACGCCCGCCTCGAACAATCTCGTGGCCCGCGCCCGTCGCCGCGGATCCTGGACGCCCTCACCGGTGCACTCCGGCTCACCCCGGCCGAGCGAATCCACCTCTTCCAGCTGGCCGGCACCAATCCGACACCGCCCGCCGGCCCGGTGCGGCATGTGCGCCCGCACGTCGCGGACCTGCTGCGCCGCATTCCCGACACGGCGGCCATCGTCACCGACGCCACCTACGACGTCATCGCCTGGAACCCCCTCGCGAACGCCCTGCTGGGCGGCGATCTCAGCACGGAACCAAACCTGGCCCGCCGGCGGTTCCTGCGCCTTGGCCGTCTTCACGAGAGCTCGAGCGCCGAGGAGTTCGCCCACATCGTGGTCTCCCGGCTGCGCCGCTCCGCCGACCGCTATCCCCACGACGGGGCACTCACCCGCCTGCTGGCGGAACTGCACACCGATAGCAAGGAGTTCGTCGAGATCTGGGACGCCAACCCGGTGCACGCCCCCGGTCACCGCACCAAGACGCTCACCCATCCGCAGGTGGGCCGGGTGCGCCTGAACTGCGATGTGCTCACCGTCCCCGGCGATGACCAGCAGGTCGTCTTCATCACCGCGGACCCGGGCACACCCTCCGCGCGAGCCCTACGCCACCTGCTCCGCACAGGCTGATCACAGCCGATCTCGCCGGCATCCTTTGACGCGGCCAAGCAACGGCCCCGCCGCCTCTGATCCCGTAACTCGCCGTACTGGGTGGCGTGGTTCTCGGCCCACAGACCTTCTTGATCACCTCGGCAGCGGTTTATGGTGTCTATCGACATCATGAGCGCCCGTTGCGCGGCGGCCAGGTCGGAACGTCGGGTGGCACGCGGGAATGCTGCATCTGTTGCTGCTCCTCGAAACCGAGGATCATCGTTAGAGCGACATGAGCGTTCATTCGGATCAGGACGCTTGCTGGCCGGCCCGATCGACGAAGGGCGAGACGAACAGGGACGTGGGAATCCCGCGTCGCCCCAGCCAGTCGTGCATGCGTTGACGAAGTTCGGACGCCAGACGGAGCGCCTGGCGGTCCCTGTCGCTGAGGTGGGACATACCGCAGCCTCCTGGTTCAGCTCTCGTCAGCGAGCCGCAGGTCCAGCCATGCCTCGGGCAGCTTCTCGTCGACGCCGAACCACACCGCCATGCCGTCCCCACGCCGCCGGGTGATACCCCACTGCTTGGCCAGCGCATCGACGAACCGTACACATCCAGGGCCTTGCCGAGATCGGCGAGCAGGCTTGCTACCGGGCGATGGACTGGTTGCACGAGGTCCGCGACGATCTGGAGAAGCAGGTGTTCGACCAGGTCGCCAACCTGTTGAACCTCGAGGTCGACCTGCTGTTCTTCGACACCACCTCCACCTACTTCGAGTTGGAGGGGTCGGGCGCACCGAGCGGGGCGAGGTGCTGCCCGACGGGCAGCAGGCGCCTGAGGGGGTGGATCCGGCCGGGTTTCGCACCCACGGCAAGTCCAAGGAATCCCGCGACGATCTCCCGCAGATCGTGATCGGTATGGCCGTCACCCGGGACGGGATCCCGGTCCGCTGCTGGTGCTGGCCCGGCAACGCCTCCGACCAGGTCGTCATCAAGCAAGTCAAGGACGACATGCGGGACTGGACCCTCAGCAAGATCGTGTGGGTCGCCGCCTGCAACGTAGAAGCTCCTGTAGGACGGGGATTGTCGAGATCCAACGTCGATCCAGGAGCTTCGTTGTCGCAGTCTGACATGCCCGCGCTCGTCTCGTCCACGGCGTCCACCATTCCGCCGAACGTGTCCGCCGACGCGGTGAGGAAGTCCGGCGGTCGCTGCGCGAGTTGATCGCCGCCGGGCCGGCGGCCGAAATGGGAACGAATGCGGACATCGGTGGCCGTCGCTGCTGGGCCGCCTGGTCAGCGCAGAGCAGGTGATCGCGGCACTGGAGGCAGCCGGGTATGTCGATCAGCGGCGGCGGGACCTGCCCGGCGAGGTGACGTTGGCGGCTGTGCTGAACTGCTGCCTGTACAGCGGGTAAGGCTACGACGCGGTGCTCGCGCGGACCTTCGCCCAGCTTCCTCCGCGTTTCCCCGCCGCCACGGTGCCCACCGGGGGCGTTCTCTTCGGCCAAGACTCGGCTGCGTAAGGCCCCGCTGAGCGAGTTGTTCGGCCAGGCCGCCGCGATGGAACCGCAGATGAGCGCTGACATCTCCGGCGCATACGCGTTCTGGCTGGTGGTCACCGCCATCGACGGAACCACGATGGCGCTGCCATCGATCGGCTCGTGCGCGGAGCAGTTCGCCGTTCCTACCGGCGGAAACAACCCGCATGCCCGAGTGGTCACCCTAGTCACGTGTGCGACCCGATGGGCACGCGCGGCGGCGATCGGCCCCTATGGAACCGGGGAGCAACCCCTGGCCGACGACCTTGTGGACGCGTTCGGCCCCGGAATGGTCAACCTGGCGGACCGGAACTTCTGCGAGCCGCTGTGCAACTCCACTGACATCTGCAGGCCTTTTCGGCAATAGGCTCTTCCCCACCGCTAAAGGGCTGGACTTTTGATCACGGTTGGGGAGAAGCTACCCTAATCGTCGATCAAGGAGATTGCCTCCTCGGATTCGTCGATAGGAGGCGGCTGCCTGTGGACAACGAACCCGTTCTGGGCTTGTACGACTCGGTGCTCACTCGTCAGCTCGCGCGACGCGCGGAGGGCTGGCGTGCCTCGGGCTATGGTGTCGAAGTCTCGCAGGTCGATGAGGAAGAGGTCGCGCACCTGCTCGGCCGGTTCATCGGTGAGGCCGCGGGCCGGGCGCTGGCCGCGCTGAAGAGTCCCGACGAGCAGGTCGAGTTGGCAAATCGGGTTCTCCAGCAATTGGCCGACCCCGAGGCGATCGAGGACGGTCCCAACAGGCTGCTTTCGATCATCAAGAACGCGCCTGGCTCGACCCCTCCCAAGCGACCGTTGACCGCGCTGTCGCAGGCGGCGCTCCTCACGAATGCCCGTGAGGACCCGAACCTGGCCCACGAACTCGCGACCGAACTGGCCAGCGCCGATCGGGTGGACCTGCTGTGCGCGTTCGTCAAATGGTCTGGCTTGCGCATCCTGGAGCAGCCGCTCGCTGAGCTGCGGCGCCGTGGTGCCTTGTTGCGCGTCATCACGACCACCTACATGGGTGCGACCGAGCGGCGCGCGCTGGACCGACTGGTACGCGACTTCGGCGCCGAGGTTCGAATCAGCTATGAACAGAACTCCACTCGCCTACACGCCAAAGCCTGGCTGCTGCGCCGCCACACCGGATTCGACACCGCCTACATTGGAAGCTCTAACCTGTCGCGCGCCGCTCTACTCGATGGCCTGGAGTGGAACGTCCGCCTGTCGTCAGTGACCGCCCCGCGGCTGCTCGACAAGTTCGAGGGCACTTTCGACTCTTACTGGAACCGGCCACAGTTCGAGCCGTACGACCCAGCGTCCGACGGGGAACGGCTCGACGAGGCGTTGTCCCGTTCGAAGGCCGGTCAGCGGCTCTTCGACATTCCCGCGCTGGTCCCGCATCCTTTCCCGCACCAGCGAGAAATGCTGGAAGACCTCGACGTCGAGCGGACCGTGCACGACCGGCACCACAACCTACTGGTGGCCGCAACCGGGACCGGAAAGACGGTGGTTGCCGCCTTCGACTACCGCAACTTGCAACAACAACTCGGCCGCCAGCCCTCCCTGCTGTTTGTCGCGCACCGCAGAGAGATCCTGGCACAGGCACTGGGCACCTACCGGCAAGTGTTAGCAGTACCCGACTTCGGCGAGCTGCACGTTGGGGACGAGCGGTCCAGGCATTGGCGGCACGTCTTCACCTCGGTGCAGTCACTCAACTCCCGTGGCGTCGAGACTTTCACCCCCGACCATTTCGACGTCGTGGTCATCGATGAGTTCCACCATGCTGCCGCCCGCACCTACCGGCAGATCATCGACCATCTCAAGCCAAAGGAGTTGCTCGGGCTCACCGCTACCCCCGAGCGGGCCGACGGCATCTGGGTTCAAGATGAGTTTTTCGACCGGCGCATCGCCTCCGAACTCCGACTATGGGACGCACTCGACGCCGACTTGCTCTGCCCCTTCCACTACTTCGGGATCAACGACGAGACCGATCTCAGTGAGGTCAAGTGGTCTCGGGGTTCGTATGACAGCCGTGCGCTCGACGACGTGTTCACAGGCAACACCACCCGCGCTCGGCTAGTGTTCAACGCGCTGCTGGACAAGACCAGCGACCTGGCGGCGGTCCGCGGGCTAGGCTTCTGCGTCTCGGTAGCCCATGCGCACTTCATGGCCAACTTCTTTACGAGCGCCGGCCTGAAATCGTTAGCCGTAGACGGCTCCACCGATGATGCCGAACGTAAGGCGGCGTTGCGCGCCCTGCGCGATGGGACGGTCACGTTCCTATTCGCGGTGGACCTGTTCAACGAGGGCCTGGACGTACCAGATGTCAACACGCTGCTCCTGTTGCGCCCAACCGAGAGCGCGACTGTATTCCTCCAGCAGCTTGGTCGTGGGCTCCGCCGTACACCCGACAAAGACGTGCTGACAGTCCTCGACTTCGTCGGCCAGCACCGCAAGGAGTACCGGTTCGGCAACCGGTACCAGGCGCTGACCGGGTTTGCTCGGGGGCGGCTGGAAGGTCAGGCAAAGGAAGACTTTCCCCTACTACCGTCAGGATGCCAGGTCGTCCTTGATCGGGTCACCAAGGACCGCCTGCTCGCCGAGCTTAAGGTCCATCTCAGCGCAACTGTCACCACACTTACTCAGGAAATCCGCTCCTACGCAGAAACATCCCTTATTGGCTATCTCGAAACCACCGGGCGCGACATCCGCGACGTGTATCGCAACCGTCGCTACTGGACCTGGCTACTGCGCCGTACGGGGCTTATCGACGGAGATGCCTCCCCTATGGAGGAGACGCTTGGACGTCGCGTGCGAGCACTGCTTCACGTGGACGACCAGCGCCGAGCCGAGGCCTATGCGCGGCTACTCCAGGCCGATGGCCCCCCATATGACCAGTGCTCGCCTACTGGGCAGGCCTTCGCTCGCATGCTGTTTTTCTCTTTCTGGCGTGACGGCGGAGGCTTCAGTTCCTACGACGAAGCTCTCGCGCGACTGCGTGCAGAATCCACACTGTGCGAAGAGATCCGGCAAGTGATCAGCTATGGCACGGAGCGTCCCCGACACGTAGCCAAACCTCTCCCCGAGCCGTTGGGGCAAGTACCCCTCGCAGTAAACGCCAGGTACTCGGGCGACGAGATCCTTGCGGCTCTTGGGTGGGCGACATTGGGTGGCTCCGTACCATCGACGATGAGGGAAGGCGTCGCCTGGATCCCGACCACGAAGTGTGATGCGCTCCTCGTCACCTTGCACAAAAATGAAAAGGAGTTCTCACCACAGACCATGTACCGGGACTTCGCGCTCACCCCAAGCCTCTTCCACTGGGAATCCCAACACCGCACGAGCGCACTGTCGACCACTGGGCTCCGCTATCAGCACCATGAACGAGACGGCAGCCACGTGCTGCTGTTCACGCGGGAACGTAAAGAGGATGAGAACCGGCACCCCGAGCCGTTCGTCTTCCACGGCACGGCTCGGTACGTGGAACACAGGGGAGAGAGACCCATGGCCGTGACCTGGCAACTTGACGAGGAGATGCCCGCCGACCTGTTCCGCCGCGCTGCTATCGCCGGGTAACGGACCTCAATGCAAGGTGAACAAGCTTGCGTTAATCGTCAGAGCTCTCCGTCGAGAAGGCCCTGACGGAAGGTGGCCCATTCCGAGACGGTGAACCGGAGTGGGCCGCGGTTGGGGTTCTTGGAGTCTCGTACGGCCTTGGCGCCGCCAGGGAGGTTGGCGATCTGGACGCAGTTGTGTTCGGCGCCGCTGGCGGAGGACTTGCGCCAGGTGGCGGCGGAGAGGTCGTACGCGTAGAGCTCCGCCTTGGGTCCGTCCACGTCTTGCTACCTTCTTCCAGCTGTGCGATACGTGCGAGGGAGTCCTCCACTGATAGCGCGGAGGCGCGTATGCGTTCAACGGCTTTTGCGAAGGTTGTCGTGTCGCCGCCTTCAACGTAGGTCGCGCCGCTGAGGTTCTCAAACAACACGAGGTCAGGGATGGGTCTCGGGAAGGTGACTAGGCTGAAACCTCCCAAGATGCCCGGGTGTGCCGTGGAGTCCAACGGCATGATCTGAACTGTCACATTTGGCAGCTCAGCGGCATCAAGCAGGCGGCGAAGCTGCTCGCGCATTGTGGCCGGGCGGATGGCGAAGCGTTGGTGCAGGGCGGCCTCGTGGATGATCGCCCAGAGTTCCACTGCGTTGCCCGGACGGCTGAGAACGGCCTGGCGAGCTTGGCGAACCTCCACGAGAGCGGCGACCTCCTCCGGACTACGGAAGTGGGTGATGCCTGCGATGTTTTCCCGCGCGTACGCCGCAGTCTGCAGCAGGCCGGGGATGAGCAAGGGCGACCACTCGCAGATCCGCTCGGCGTCCGATTCCAGGGAGATGTAGTCCGCGTAGGCGGAGGAGACGACCCCACTGTAGGTCTGCCACCAGCCCTTCTTGCCGGCGTCCTTGGCCAGGTTCCCTAGAGCATCGAAGACTTCCCGATCGCTCACGCCGTACACCTTGAGCAGGGCGACAACCTCCGCAGGCCGGATGGTCGCGGACGCGTTCTCGATCTTGGACATCTTCGGGGCCTTCCAGCCCATGGCGGCAGCCGCCTCGTCCAGAGTCAGGCCGGCCTCGTTGCGGAGGCGTCTCAGCGTGGAGCCGAGGCGTCGTCGCCGAACGGTCGGCACCACAGGAGCGTTGGGCATGAGCGCAGTCTGGCACTCCAGCAACCAGCCAGTCACCGACTTCTCACACCGAGTTAGGTAGAAAGCTTGCGCCCATGACCGGAAAGCCTTCATCATCTACGGCAAGTCACCGTCACGCCCCGTAAGCGATCTACTTCAATCCGCGACTACGAGTGGCGGTACTCGGACTCGTACGTGCGTATCAGGAGGAGTCACCATGCGGGCGGAGCGGACGGAAGCTGCTTTGGGGTTCTATCTGGCTCGGGGGGCGAGGGGGTTCGTGGTGCACATGAATGTGTGTGAGCAGAACCTCCAGGCTGTACGGGCGGTGACACTGGAGATCTTGGCTGCGGCCGGAGTCGACATGGAAGTGGCCGAGTCGGCGCGGTTGGTCGCGTCGGAGCTGATCGGGAACGCCGTGCGGGCGTGCGGGCACTGGGCCCCGGTCGTCGTCGAGGTCGAGCAGGACGTCAAGGGGATCTGGGTCAAGGTGCACGACCCGAACCCGGCTCGCCTTCCCGTACGGTCGGGAACAGCCCCCGACGATCCGAACGCCGAGTCCGGCCGCGGCCTGTGGCTGCTGGACGCCCTGGCCCCAGGCTGGGACGTCGCTCTCACGCCCATCGGCAAGCAGGTCCGCTGCCTGCTCTCGTCACCTGAGGCCGAACGGGTCGGAATGCCCGGAGGAGATGATGGCAAAGTGTCGCCTCCCGGGGAGCCGACACTCGCGAAAGCCGCCGACCCTTTCGGCTTCGGCCGAGCCCGCGAATGAGCGCTTCAGCGGCAATGCCCGGAAGCGTAAGTTGTCGATGTGATCGTGTCTGTGGTGTTCGACGTCGGTGAGACGCTGCTGGACGACAGCCGGGAGTTCGGCGCGTGGGCAGACTGGATCGGAGTACCCAGGCACACCTTCTCGGCGGTGCTCGGCGCGGTCACCGCCGAGGGCCGGGACAACGCCGAGACCTTCACGTACTTCCGTCCGGGGTTCGACCTGCATCGCGAGCGCACTCTTCGTGAGGAAGCCGGGCAGGGCGAACGCATCGACGAGGAGGATCTCTATCCGGATTCCCGCCCGGCCTTGGCCACACTGCGCCAGGCGGGCCTGTGGGTAGGGATCGCGGGTAACCAGACCGCCCGGGCGGCCGAGTTGCTGCGGGACCTCGAACTCCCTGTGGACCAGATCGCGACGTCTGCCGAGTGGGGGGTGGCGAAGCCGGACCCCCGATTCTTCGCCCGCGTCATCGAGATGGCTCCAGGTGAGCCCGACGAAATCGTCTACGTGGGCGACCACCGCGACAACGACATCGTCCCTGCCAAGGCTGCCGGTCTGCGAACCGCCTTCATTCGGCGAGGCCCGTGGGGACATCTGTGGGCCGATGATCCTGCGGTCCACGACACGGCCGACTGGAGGATCAGCTCTCTGACGGAGCTTCCCGCGCTTCTCTCCCGGTTACAGTGATCCGCCCTTACGGGAGACGCATCGAGCGGTACGGTCTGACCGAGGTCACGGAGCGGAGCCGACATGTCCCTCCCCGATTACGCCAAGCGGATAGCGGCCGTACGTGCCGGTCGCCGGATGAGCCAGGCCCAGTTGGCCACAGCGGCGAACATATCGATCAGTCTGCTGCGCAAGATAGAGCAAGGGTCTCGGCGTGCCAGTCCTGAGGTCCTTGCCGCCATCGCCCACGCCTTGGACGTCGATCCCGCGCATCTGTCCGGAACGTCGGCCCTCACGGACAGTCAAGTGCACGCGGCCATCCCGGACATCCGGCGGGCCATCGCCCTGTTCGATCTGCCTGCTGATGGGCCGAGTCGATCACTGGCGGAACTGGAGGCGGCGGTCGGCAGGGCGATCGCGTGGCGGCTCGGAGCCCAGTACATCCAGCTGGCCCGCGTGATTCCCGGGCTGATGCAAGATCTCGCCCGGGCGCTGCACACGCAGGTCGTCGGCGATCGGGAACGCATAGCGACGCTGCTCGCGTTGGCGTGCCGCGCCGCCGACGGAGTGGCATTCAAGTACGGCTACCTTGACCTCTCCGCACGCGCCATAGAACTGATGCGCTGGGCCGCCGACCAGAGCGGTGACGAGACCGTCGCCGCCACCGCGGCCTACGTCAGGACCGAGATCTTCTTCGCAGACAACCATCTGGAGCCCGCACTACGCGTACTCGACCAGGCCGCGGCACGGCTGAGGCCGGCGAGGTCAGAGGAAGCAGCCGCGGCCTACGGAGCCCTGCACATGCGGGCAGCCGTCGTCGCCGGCCGAGCAGGCATGCGGGAGACCGCGTGGGATCACCTGCGCGAGGCCGGGAAAGTGGCACTGATGGTCCGTGAAGGCGTCTACAACGGCACCGCGTTCGGCACGTCATCCGTGCGGATTCACGAGGTGTCCGTGTCCACCGAACTCGGCGACGGCGAGCGAGCCATCCGTACGGTAGGGGCCTGGGCACCGCCTGACGACCTTCCACGGGAACGCCGCTCTCACTACTACATCGACCTGGCGCGCGCTCAGCTGTGGACAGGACGACGCGACGATGCTTTCGCGTCGCTACAGTTCGCACGCCGAATCGCGCCACAGCACACCCGTGAACACCGGCATGTGCGCGAAATGCTGACCACCATGCTGCGATTGCAAAGGGCCTCTCGCGAGTCCCTCCTGGCCTTCGCCGCCTGGGCGCGGGTGACATAGAGGCTGCCACAGATTGTGGCAGTAGCCCCGACGCAGGACAGGGACGCTATGGGGCGTCAACGATTCGCCTCAGTGGAGCGTGACCCATGACCATCACTGCCCCGCCATCCCAGGCCATCAGTACGGACCTGCCGGAGCCTCTCGACCCACGCTGGAACCGTCTGCCCGGTATCACGGTCGACGGCACCAGAGTCGCCATCGACGCCGCCAAGTACTTCTTCCGCTTCGAGTCGCACTCCTGGCTACTGTGCGACTGGCCGCTCGTTCAGCAAGACCTCCTTTCGACGGACGAGACCACGGAGACCGCCGTCGAGCAGCTGGCTCTCGACTTCGTGAAGACACACGGCATCTCCACCTCCGACGCTGGACAGGTCCTCGTCACGGCCTGGAACGTCTACAGCTATCTGTTCCGCGCGGAGCACCTGCCCAGCCTCGGCCTCCCGCAGGTGACCCCCGACCACCTGCGTATGCTCCGCGAGGCCGCTACGTTCATGGCTCTCAACAAGGTTGAGCTCAATGGGCACATCTCAAACGTCGGGCCCTGCTGGTTCTTCCCCGCGGCGACATCGGTCGTCTTCGACCTCGACGACGCGGATGGCGGGATGCTCGACGAGGTCTACCACGGCACCTGGTTCAACGAGTATCGGCGGATCGAGTCCATCAAGGCGCACGCCGCGCTCGGAGGACGCCTGGTTCACGGGTGTCAGTCCGTACCCGACCAGTCCGGCGGCGCCTGCGTGCCGTACGGCGCATCCATGGACAACTTCCGCACCGAGCTGACCCGCTTCCGCGAGGAGTGGATCGCCCAGGTCTACGCCTGCCGCGTCCTCTGAAACCCGTTGCCTGTACGGCTATCGCTCAGCGGGAGTCGTACAGGCCTGACTGATCGCAAGGAGACCTCTGTGGATGAGGCGACCGTCACCCGGCTCTGCGCCGAACTGTGCGCGAAGTCGGCCTTCACCGGCCAGCCGGTCCGCGAACCGATGCGTGCCTGGTCGCTGTCGGCCGTGGAGCGCCTGCGCTTCCCCGACGGCAGCACCGCCATCTTCAAATACGCAGCCGAGCCATTCACCGCCGAGGACCAGGCGCTCCAACTCGCTGCCGCATACGGCGTTCCCGTCCCCGCCTTGTACGGATCAGCTGTCTTCGATGAGACCCTGGGCATGGTCATGGAGGACCTCGGCCAGCCCGTCCGCGAAGCCGCCGACGAAGACGCGGCCATCGCCGCGGTGCGACTGCACGCCGTCCGCCCGTCGGAGATCATCGCGATCAATCTCAAGGTGGCCAGACTGCGACTTCTGCCTGCGCGGGCGCTGACGCATCTGGCCTACCTGCAGCAGGTCGGCCGGTGGACCGATGCGACCGATATCGCCGACATGCTGCACGCGGCGGAGAAGGCGGCACCGGCTCGGTCGGAGGGTGCCGAGCTGCCGCCGTACGGCCTCTGCCATTCGGAATTTCACCCGTCCTCGCTCCATATCGGCGAGAAGGGGTGGCGGTTGCTGGACTTCGCTCGTGCCTTCAACGGTCCCGGCCTGCTCGACCTGGCCTCCTGGCCCGGCACCATCGACGCCGCGGATCCAGCCAGGGTGGGCGGGCTGATCGAGTCCTACCTGGCGTCGGGTGGCCCTTCCGAGGCCCGGGTGTCGCGGGGTGGGCTGAGCCCTGAGGCATGGGCACTGGGATGGCACCGCGTCTGGATCGTCGAATGGTTCATGGATCAGGCGGTTCACTGGATCGCCGACCCCACTACCGACCCCGCCTACCTCCGGACCGTCCGCCGTCACCTCAGCGAAGCAATCCACCTGCTTGCCCCATGAACCGCGCGGCATGGGACGAACACGCCCGACAACGCCAAGACTTCGAGACGCCGACCCCGAGCCCAGCGCCAGGGCGCATGCACTGGACCCAGCATATGAGCGACGGACCCGGTGCGGAGATCCTCGGAGACCTTGGGGGCGCCACGGTGGTCGAGCTCGGCTGCGGTGCAGGGCACCACCTGGCACACCTTGTCGCATACCGCGGTGCCCGCGTTATGGGCGTCGATATCGCACGTGGCCAGATAGCGCGGGCACGCGCACGGTACGGACATCTGCCCGGAGTCGCCTTCACGGCAGGCGACGCCGTGGAGTTCCTCACCAAAACGGAAATGAAGTTCGATGCGTGCTACTCGGTCTTCGGCGCCGTCGGGCTCACTCCGCCTGACCTCCTGCTTCCCGCAATCACCGACACGCTGAGGCCCAGAGGCCTGCTTGCTTTCAGCGTTCCCCATCCCGACCGTCGCGGTCGGCTCATGCGCGACACGCTCATCCTGCCCTTTGGCAACCGACTCCCAATCCAGCGCTGGGAGCCGGCCGTCTCAGCCTGGCCGAGTCTGCTGGCCAGGGCCGGGCTCCGCGTCCAGGACTTGCATGAGGTTTCCAACGCCTCGGCGAATCCGCTGACTCTGATCATCACCGCACGAAGTCTCTGACCACGTACGTGAAGGAGGAGTTTCTCCATGTCCGTCGCGTTCCTGCTCATCGACATCGACGGCGTCCTCATCCCGTTCCCCGACAGCGCGGGCCACGGCCCTGAGACCCACACCCGTCACCTCGTCGTCCCCACCGGCTACGATCCCGCCAAGCCGGTCCCGATCTGGCTGAACCGCACTCACGGCCCGATGCTCCTGGGCTTGCTCGCTGAGGTGCCGCTTGCTCCTGTCTGGTGCACCAGCTGGCGCGGCGATGCGAGCATCCTGATCGGTCCCGCGCTCGGGTTACCCGCGTTCCCACACGTCGAACTCGGGCGACCAAAGATCACAACGAGCCACCCAAACGGTTACCTCTGGAAACGAGACCCGGTCGAGCTTTTCCTCGGCACGGCTCCTGCCGCCTGGATCGACGACGACTTCACCTCCCTCGACCACACATGGGCGGTAGCCCGTGCATTGTCGGGAATCCCTACGCTTCTCGTCCAGCCGGATCCGAAGGTCGGCCTTCAGCAGGAGCATCTGGAGACTGTCAGAGCCTGGGCACTCGATCTTGAGGCCGCCAATTCGCGACTCAGAGATTCGGCCTGATCGTCGATCACTCTGAGACCGGCCACCATGCAGGGGAAAAGGCGGCAGCTGAACCGCCCCGGCTCGATGGAGACTTCAGTCCGGCTTGTCAGCGGCGGGAGTACTTGATCTTGATGCGACCCATGCCGACCTTGCCGCTCACTCGCAGCGTCGTCGCCACTTCCGTGTCGGCAGGGTCGTTCGCCTGGTTGATCACATGGCCCATCCCCGTGACGAGCCCGTCGGCGACGGCGATCCAGCCGCGCGGCACGATGACGACGATCCGGCCCGACCCGCAGGTGGCCTCCAGGCGCACCTCCCGATGACGGCACACCGCCTCGGTGAAGTCGATCGTGATATTGCCCATCGTCACCTTGGCTGTGATCCACTCGGGCACAATCCAGCGCCCCACCTGCTTGATCGTCCCCGAACGGGTCTCAAGAACCAACGGCTGCGCATCGGGCACCACCGACCGACCTTGCGGAAGATCCACGACCAGCGTGTCAAGCTCAGCGTAGGTCTTGGCTGCGTACGCGGCCTCGAGTCGCTCTTCCAGCTCCTCCAGGGTGATCCGGCCGTCACCGGCGGCCACACGCAGCCGGTCCGACACCGCTTCACGGTCCGCGTCTGAGGCTCGCAGAGCCCCGTGGATTTCACCGGCGCGTCGCTCAGTCACGAAATCAGGCTATTCGTCCGGCACCGGAATGGCGACCCCCAAGCGCGGCGACTCTCGGCGGCGCGCTGCTGCCTTGGCTTCATACCGCCGTGACTACAAGAGGGTTCAGCCGAGCCGACGGATGAGCGTTCGATCCGCCGGCTGACAGACCAAGCCGTCCACTGCCGGAACCGGAGGACACTGCGGTCAGCAGGGCGATCGCATGGCGGGTCATTTCGCTGAGATCTCTACGGTACGGCCGTCGGGGTCTTTGAGTAGGTGGCGGCCCGGGTCCAGCGGCGGGGTCAACGACGCGCCTGACCCTGCGAACCCCAGCCGCACGGCGCCTGTCACCTTCCCCGCGGTGGCCGGGTAGATCTCGAAGACGCAGCCGTCAGGGAACACGGCGGCGAAGTGCTCGGGACCGGAACCGTGCTTCTCGGTCTCGAACCGTAGGCCCAGCTGTTCGTAGAAGGCCCTGCATTCGGTCATCTTCTCGGTGTAGAGGACGAACAGGGCGACGCGCAGGACCGTCTCGGGCGGGCGGGCGGGGTCGGCGCACATCAGCGTTATCCGCTGGCCGGCGGGACGAGTTCGACGAACGACACGACAGGTTGATCTCCTCGTCCAGGTGGTCGATCTGGCTGTCCCCACATGCATGATGAAGCCGTTGCGCTCGAAGTCCTGCTCCGCGACGGCGGCCTGGCGCACACGTTCCATCGCCTCACGGACGAATCTTTATCACCGTCGACACGCTCCGCGAACTGCGGCGCCTGCACGGCCCCCACGCCCAGTTGCACTTCATCGCATCACCTTGAACGCAGCCAGGCTGCGGTTGCCGACCCGGCGTACATACGGACTGTACGCCGTCACCTGGCCGAGGCCGTACGCCTCCTCGCCCATGAACCGTGCGGCGTGGGAAGAACATGCCGTCCATGGGACCGCGCCACCCTCGCCGCGATCAAGTCGACCATGTACGGGATCATGGTGACCGCACTGACCACGGGCTGATCGTGGTCGCCGAACCGGAGGAGTCTCTCATGCTTTCCATCTGTGTGGCCGGGGCGACCGGTTGGACCGGGCGGCCGGTGGCCGAGGCCGTTCTCGGTTCGGACGACCTGGAGTTGCGTTCGGCGGTGAGCCGGTCGGCCGCCGGGCGGGACCTCGGGGAGGTCTGGCATGGCGATCCGAACGGCGTCCCGGTGTTCGGCCGCGTCGCCGATGCGCTGGACGGGGTGGACGTGCTGGTCGACTACACCTCGCACGACGCGATTCTCGGCAACACGCTGGCCGCCATCGCGCGCGGCGTGTCCGTCATCATCGGCGCCTCCGGCCTGAGCGCGGAGGATTTCGCGGGCATCGACTCCGCGGCGCGGGAAGCCGGCGTCGGGGTCGTGGCGGCCGGAAACTTCTCCATCACGGCGGCGATGGCCCAGGCCGCCGCCCTCCTCGTGGCCCGGCACCTCCCGAACAGGGAGATCATCGACTACGCCTCGGCGGGCAAGCCCGACGCGCCCAGTGGAACGGCTCGCGAGCTGGCCGAGCGCCTCGCCGAGGTGAACGTGCCCGCCCCTCAGGTCCCCATCGGCGAGACGAGCGGGTACGTCGAAGCCCGTGGCGCCACGGTGGCGGGCACCCAGGTGCACTCGCTGCGGCTGCCCAGCTTCGTCGTGTCCACCGAGGTCGTCTTCGCGCTTCCGGATGAGCGCCTCGTCATCCGGCATGACGCCGGGTCCACACCGACGCCGTACGTGGCCGGCACCCTGCTCGCCATTCGGGCGGTGAGCGGTCGCACCGGCCTGGTGCGCGGTCTGGACACCCTGCTCCTCGACGCGAACGCCGACGGGTAGGCGGCCGGCAGCGGACGACCGTGACGTTCTTGAAGCGCGGGGTCATCCACTGGTCGGGGCGGGAATGTGGAGGGGGCGTTCGGGAGGGTTGGCTCCGCTCAGTCGTCGATGGCCTGGTAGGCGCAGGTCCAGAAGTCGCGGAAGACGGCAGGGGCCATCGGGGAGGTCATGTGCCGTTGGGTCAGCAGGATCCCGATCAGTTCCTCGGCCGGGTCGGTGTAGACGGAGGTACCCGTGCCGCCGTTCCAGCCGAACCCTCCGGGGCCGGCCGCGAGGTCGCTCCGCCGGGTGACGACGTTGACCCCAAGTCCCCAGCCGCTTCCGCCTCCGAAGAACACGGCGTTCTCCGCCTTCTGCTCCTCGGTGAGCTGGTCGGTGGTCATCAGCTCGACCGATGGCCTGGACAGGATGCGTTCCCCGCCGTACCGCCCCTTGTTCAGCATCATCGTGCAGAAGGCCAGCAGGTCGTCGGCGGTAGAGACCAGTCCCCCGGCCGCGGACGGGAAGGCCGGCGGCCGGTCCCATCGGGTCTGGTGGGGGTCGTCGTCGAGTATGAGCGCCCCCGTCCCGGGATCGGGCCGGTAGGAGGCGGTCAGCCGGTCCAGTTTGTCGGTGGGGACGTGGAATCCGGTGTCCTTCATGCCGAGCGGTCCGAAGAGTCGCTCCTTCAGGAACTCCTCCAGCGGCCGCCCGATGGCCCGGGCCATGAGCACTCCCAGGACGTCGGAGCCGGTGTGGTACATCCACTTCTCCCCCGGCTGGTGGACCAGCGGCAGGTCACCGAGCCGCTTCATCCACTCATCGGGCTCGATCGGTGCGGCCTCCGGGCCAGGCGACAGCCCGGCCTCGTTCATCGCCCGCTGGATCGGGTACGCCCCGGGCGGCGCCATCACCGCGCCGAGGCCCATCCGGTACGTCAGCAGATCGCGCAGGGTGATCGGCCGATGTGCCGGAACCGTGTCGTCGAGCGGCCCGTCTGGGCGCCTCAGGACCTTGCGGTCGGCCAGTTCGGGCAGCAACTCGTCCACCGGGTCGTCCAGCCGCAGCCGGCACTCCTCCACCAGGATCATCGCCGCCGCCGCCGTGACCGGCTTGGTGACCGAGGCGATGCGGAAGATCGCGTCGCGGCGCATCGGCCCACCGTCGCCGCCGGCCTCACTCGTGCCGATCGCCTCCACGTGCACCTCGCCGCGCCGAGCCACCAGGGCGACCAGGCCCGGCAGGTCGCCGCGTGCGACATGCCCGGTCAGCACCTCGCGCATCCGTCCGAGCCGTACCGTCGACAGACCTGAAGCGCTCATTCCTGCTCCTCCGCGTCATGGGCGTACGTAACGCCTCTCAGCCAATCGACCGTACGGCTGAACGGTGCTACTCCGCACGCCCCGTGGTGTACCGGGAAACTCTTGCCGACAGGGGCCATGGAGATTCCTTGGAGGTTACGCTGGGCGGCATCGGGGCGCACGTTCGGATCACCTCTCCGTCGGAGGCACTGTGCCCCAGACCGCTATCGACCTTGCCCGTGAGGTCGTCGCCGAGTTGGCTCCCGACGAGCTTCGGGACTTCGACCTCGTCGCTCAGGCTCATCTGGCCCATCCCAGGGCCGCCCGCCGCGCACGGGACGGCCGCAACGAGCCGAATGCGTCCGCATGGGCGACTGCGGCGCCGATCCTGAGCGGCATCGTGGTGGCGGTCATCACCGATCTGAGCAAGGACCTGCTGCTGGCATCGGGGCGATCCCTGGGAACGAGGCTGAAAGCCCGGTTCCGGCGGCAACGAGGTGACCAGCCGCTTCCCCCGTACCCTCCGGAGCAGAGAGCGGCCCTCCTTGTCCATGCCCATCAGTCCGCGATTCGGCACGGCGCCGACGAGGAGACCGCCCCGAAGATCGCCAATGCGGTCGCCGGCCACTGGGTCGCACCGCGATGAGGCCCGACCCGTTCGCGCTGCCCTCGGCGACCACCACCCGGTTCATCCTGCTGATCGGTCTGACGATCACCACGGCGATGCACCTCGCGGACGGAATGGTCTCCTGGGGAGAGATCCAGCGGGCGTGCGCCACCTGGGCCGACGACATCGCCGCCAGCACGCCCGCCGCGCAGGTGACCGGCGCCTACCTGGACTGCTACACACACGCGCAGTTCAGCAGGGCTCTCTTCGCCGTCCTCGTGGCTGGAACGTTCCTGGCCGTCGTCGTGCTCGGGCATGCGGTCAAGCCCTGGCTGACCGTCCGCCGCCAGAAGTTGCTGCCTCTGCCGGCCGGAACCTATCCCGAGGCGTCAGCCGAGATCGATCACCTGGTCGCCGAAGGCGGAGGCCGCCGTCGGCCGGGGATCCTCATCGACGCGTACGACGGAGGGGTGGCCGGTCGCGCGTTCGGACGGTTCTCCTCCAACCGGATCCGGCTGAGCGTCGGCCTGGTGCGTGAGTATCCGCAGTCGGGTCCCCGGCTTCGCGCGATCCTGCGGCACGAGTTGGCGCACATCCGCAATCGCGACCTCGACATCACTTCGCTCGCGCTCGTCTCCTGGTGGGTCTTCCTCGCCATCACGATCGCCGCAGCGGTCATCCTGCTCATCGAAGTCCCCGCTCTGATTCTCAGGCAGGGGATCCCGCTGGTGCCGGCACTCCTCATCGTGCTGGTGATCTCCGTCGGAATCGGACGCTCCCGTGAGCACTATGCCGACGTACGAGCGGCCCAGGTCAACCGGGCCGCGGGGGACCCGGCGTTTCTCGTCGCCGCGTTCGGTGTGGGTCAGGAAGGGTGGCGGCGTCTCCTGCTCTGGCACCCCCCGACCAGGTTGCGGCAGCAGGTCGTCGAGGAGCCCGACCTGCTTCTCCGGGTGAGCCTGATCGATACGCTGGCCACCGGCGTCTCCGCAGGGCTCGCCTACCCGTACCTGGTGGGCTTTACGACGTACGCACTCGGCGGCGAGGGACGCTACGGACAATTGCTGGGCGGGTTCGTCGTAGGGCTGCTGGTGGCCGCGGTCGTGGGGACGATGATGTGGCGGGCCACGCTGCTCGCGCTCAGCCTGCGCGGCGGCGTGCCGAACGGCATAAGGCCAGGACTGGTCCTCGCCCTGGGCCTGCTGCTCGGATTCGGCGCCACGTTCTCCACCACGGAGGGGAGTCTGGCCGCGCTGGTCCTACGGGATTGGCGACTCGCGGCGGCTGCGGCGGCTCTGTTAGCGGTCATCTGCGTTGCTTTCTGCCGCTGGAGCGCGGTCACCGCGGCCGCGTGGCTGCCGGTCGTCGCCGTCGCCCGGCGTCCTCTCCTGCTGGCCGTGCCGCTGGGCGGCCTGTTCTTCGGCGCTCTACTCGGCAGCTGGTCGGCGGCTCTGAACGTCGTGGCCCTCGGCAGTCCGGGGTACCAGCTGTTCTTCCAGACGGTGACGAGCCTGTTCGAGATCGTCGTGCTGCTCCCGTTCATCGTCGCGGTGCTCTTCCCACTCAGCGCCCGGCTGCGTGCGACGCGCGCTCCGCTTCCCGGGTCCCGGCGGCCCCGGGGAGCGGTACTGATCCCTGTGTCGGCCGTTTTCCTGCTCAGCCTGGTCGCCGATCTCGTCCTGCCCGCTGGGCTGCTGCCGACGGTTCAGTCGTTCGGCCTCAGCCTCTTTCCCGATCTTCAGGCAGAGTCCCAAGGCAGGGTGTGGGTGGGGGTGACGCTCGTCGCGATGGTGGCCGCCATCGCCGCCCTGGTGACCACGGTGATGAGCGATCGCCCAGGCAGCGCAGGCCTCGGCCCGATCTATGGGCTGCTGACGGCATACCTCAGCGGGAGCGTCCTCGTCCTGGTCTTCTTGGGCCGCGCGCTCATTCGCGCGTGCCAGACAGGCACCGGAATATGCACGCCCTTACCAATCGCCAACGTGCTGGGGGTGCACTTTCTCACACACGTGTCGATGGCACTGTTCGGAGGAGTGATCGCCGTCGCCATCGGTGCCGGGATCCGTACGAGCCTGCGCCTCGTACGCCGGTACCGCCATCACTGGCCTGACGATCTCCAGGCACCAGGACCGCTACTACGTATGGGGAGCTTCGCGAGTGCTCTCCTCGTGTGCGTCATCACGGCGATGCTCACGGTGACCGGTGGCATTGTCTGGCTCGCTGCCAACAACCTTGGCGGTTTCACGCCGAACTCCCTGCCACCACGGTTTCCTGATGTCCGCCTGGCGCGACCCGCACAGGCGATCCCATTCAGCGAGGTCTGCCGACAGATCTCCGTCTGGCGTCTGGCGCAGGGCGTGGGCAACGCGTATCACGAAGGCCTGCTGGCCGTCTCGCGTGGCGTCGTCAGCTCCGACAGTCGCGCCCTCTCGGCCTTCGGATTCAGCCTCCTCGAAGCCCTCCAAAAAGGCGATTACCTGGGGCAAAGGCGATCATTCTCCGCGATAGAGGTGTACTGCCAGGCGCGGGCTTCCCCTGGGGTCAGCGTGAGTTGAGTGTCGATGCCCGGGCCATCAGCACCGGACGTAGGCGCCGGGAGCGGACCTTCTTGCCCTGCAGCATGTCCAGCAGGGTGTGCACGCTCAGCTCGCCCATTTCGGTCAGCGGCGAGCGCACCGAGGTCAAACCGACCGGTAGCTGCTCTGCCAGGTCGAGGTCGTTGTAGCCGACGACGGCCATCTCCGAGCCCACCTGCAGGCCGGCGTCGCGGACAGCACCCATCACACCGATCGCGGTGAAGTCGTTGATGGCGAAGATCGCGCTCGGACGCACGGGAAGCCGCAGGATGCGTTCGGCGGCTCGGCGGCCTCCCCGTACGTGGAAGTCGGAGTCGATGACGTACTCGTCGGGTATCGGGAACCCGGCCTTGGCGAAGGTGTCTCTGAACCCGCGAGTGCGCTCCGCCCCTGTGCTGGCCGAGGGATCGCCGGCAACCACACCGACGCGCTTGTGCCCGAGCTCCAGGAGGTGCTCCGCGGCCAGCCGGCCGCCTTCGACGTCGTCGGTCGTGATCGATATCTGACCGGGGAGGCGTCGCATGACCAGGACGAACGGCACCTGGGTGCGCTGAAGCTCAGGAATCAGGTTGGAGCCGGTCCGGGAGTCGCCGAGGATCAGCCCGTCGACCCGTCGTGAGAGCAGCAGGTCCAGGCACGAGCGCTGGAGTTCGACGTCGTCACGGGTGTTGGCGACGACGGTGTTGTACCCGGCCCGCGTAGCCGCCTGGTCTATCCCCTCGTAGATGGTGGCGAGCGCGACATCGGTGAGACGCGGGACCAGCACGCCGATCATCCGCGTCCGGCCCGTGCGGAGCGTGTGCGCGGCGGCGTCACGCCGGTACCCCAGCTCGTGAGCGAGTGTGCGGATCCGCTCCACCGTCTCCGGCCCGACCCCGTCCGGCTGCGCGCTCAGGGCACGCGACACGGTTGAGAGGTGCACGCCTGCGTGGGCAGCGATTGACGCCAAAGTCACCGGGCCCGTGCGAGAGGGATGCTTGGAGACAGGCATGTGATGAGTCTGCCCGATTTCGGGGGGAGGCTGGACAGCGCTGACCCCTCGTGCCGTGACCCCGGTGACAACACGAGCGCGGCCTGCCGCGCAACACCATCACAACGTGCCATTGACCTGGACGCAAACGTTTGTCCATAATCAAGCGCAAACGTTTGGGTTGCTCGGCGAATCCGATCTTACGGCGAGCGCCCGCATAGGCCGACGCCATGTCGGACGGTCCCAAGGTGGCACCTCACCTCAGAGCCGTCCCGATTCCGCCGAGAACGCCGAACGCGTTGACCGGCGAAGCGGGCCTGATCTCGGCCTTCCACGTGCTCAGGAAGATCTTGATCTCTGGCAGAGCCTGCCCCCCCACCCCCCGATTGTTCAACGAAGACCTCGGCCCTCGCCGCGACAGTGGCGTGTGGAGGGACCGCCTTCGGCCGGACGCGGCGGCGCGGGCGGCGGAGCCCGTCGCGGAGCGCCATCGGTCCGCCGATCCGGTGCCCGCGGCCGACTGACAACTGATTAATGATCGAACTCATGGACAAGGAGGCTTCGAGATGACGTACCTGATGCTGACCGGTGGTCGCGTGGTGAACACCGGCGGGACCGTCGATGCGGACGTGCTGGTGCGCGACGGGAAAATCGAGGCGGTCGGAAACCTCTCGGGATTGACCCTCACGGATGTCGAACGAGTGGACTGCACGGGTCGGCTGCTGCTACCCGGTGGCGTGGACGTGCACACCCATCTCGACTCGCCGATGATGGGCACGACCACCTCGGACGACTTCGCCACCGGAACCCGAGCAGCCGCATGTGGGGGGACGACCACGCTGGTCGACTTCGCGATGCAGGCGCCAGGGGAGAAGTTGCTGCAGTCGCTGGAGAACCATCGGGCGAAGGCACAGGGCAAGGCAGTCATCGACTACGGCTTCCACATGTGCGTCACCGACCTGTACGAGGGCGCGACGGACGAGTTCGCCGAGATCATGCAATCCGGGGTCACCAGTTTCAAGGTCTTCATGGCCTACCGCGGAAGCCTCATGCTGCACGACGGCGCGCTGTTCGAAGTACTACGCAGCTCCAGCGCCGTGGGCGGCCAGGTGTGCGTGCACGCAGAGAACGGCGATGTCATCGACCGGCTGGCCGCCGATCTGGTCGCCGCCGGCCGTACCGGGCCCGGGTCGCACGAGGTGTCGCGTCCGCCGTCGACCGAGGTCGAGGCGGTGCGGCGAGCCATCCAGATCGCCCGTATGGCCGACTCTCCCCTCTACTTCGTGCATCTGTCCACCGAGGGCGCCGTCGAGGCCGTCGCCGAGGCGCGGGCGAAGGACTGGGCGGTCGCGGGCGAGACCTGTACGCACTACCTCACCCTGGACCGGTCGCTCTACGACGCCCCGGGATTCGAATCCGCCAAGGTGGTGCTGACGCCCCCGCTGCGTACCAAGGAGCATCGTGATGCACTGTGGCGCGGGCTGCGCGCGGGAACCCTTGGGGTCGTCAGCTCCGACCACTGCCCGTTCTGCCTGGAGGAGAAGCGGCGCCTGGGCGAGAACGACTTCCGGGCGATTCCCAACGGCGGGCCGGGCGTCGAACACCGGTTCATCGTCATGTACGCCGAAGGGGTCCAGAAGGGACGGATCTCGCTGGAGAAGTTCGTCGACCTGATCGCCACCGCTCCCGCCCGCCAGTTCGGGCTGTTCCCGAGCAAGGGAGCCATCGTCAGCGGAGCCGACGCCGACATCGTGATCCTCGACCCGAACGGCACCACGACGATCTCCGCGCAGACTCAGAACCAGCGGATGGACTACACGCCCTACGAGGGCTGGACGCTGCCCGGTGCCATCGACGCCGTCTACGCGCGCGGAGAGCTGGTCGCGCGGGGCGGGAAGTACATCGGGTCAGAGGGACGCGGCCGCTTCTTGGCCCGGTCGACGTTGTGACAACCCGTCGGCCGACCACGTCGCAATTGGGGAATGAGGAACGAGCGAATGTCGTCTAAATCCGAAGCGCTGGCTCCGGTGCCGGAACGGGTCGAGCGCGACCTGCTCGACCTGGCGCGGATCCGCGATCCGGAGAGCGGCGGATGGACCAGAACGGTGTTCTCCGAGCCCTACCGTGCATCGCGGGAGTGGGTGCGGTCCCGGATGATCGACGCCGGTCTCGACGTGCACCCCGACGGCGCGGGGAACCTCGTCGGGGTGCTGCATGGGCGTAACCCGGCGGCGCCGGCGCTCGTCACCGGATCGCACACCGACACGGTGGAATCGGGCGGTCGCTTCGATGGGATCGTCGGCGTACTCGGCGCGCTGGAGCTGGTACGTCAGTTCGCCGAGCACGACATCCGCCTGGAGCGGGACCTGCTGGTGATCGACTTCCTCGGTGAGGAGTCCAACGAGTTCGGCCTGAGCTGCCTGGGAAGCCGTGCGCTGGCCGGCGAGCTGACCGCCGCCCACCTCGATCGCAGGGACTACCGCGGCGATCGCCTCGGTGACCGCTACACCGCGTTCGGACTTGATCCCTCCGGTGTGCTCGCCGCCTCCGGCTGGACCGCGGCCCGGCCATTGCACCGCTACGTGGAACTGCACGTCGAGCAGGGACCGCTACTCGAAGAGCGGGGCGTGTCGATCGGGGTGGTGACCGCTATCACAGGGATCGAGCGGATGCTGGCGACCTTCGCAGGGCGCCCCGACCATGCGGGGACCATGCCCATGGGTGACCGGCGCGACGCGCTGGTCGCGGCCGCGGAGGCGGTGCTCGCGGTCCGGCGGGAAGGGTGCGGTGCGCCGACACACGGTGTGGCGACGACCTCGCGGCTGTCGTCTGAGCCGGGCTCGCCCAACGTGGTGCCCGGCACGGTGCGCATGCACGCCGAGATGCGCAGCGTGGACTCCGATTGGCTCTCCTCGGCGATGCGCCGGCTGACCGAGGAGATCAGATTGAAGGCCGCAGGGTACGGAGTCGAGGTCGAAGTCGAATGGTCCCGTGACAACGAGCGGGTGCCGGCGAACCCCGCGGTGCACGACGCGATCTCGGGAGCGGCGGACACGCTAGGAATCGCGTGGGAGCCGGTGCCCAGCGGTGCGACCCACGACGCGGTCCACATGGCGCGGCTCTGCCCGATGGGGATGATCTTCGTCCCGTCGAAGGCCGGACGCAGCCACTGCCCGGAAGAGTGGTCCGAGCTCGATCACATCCGCACCGGGATCCAGGTCCTCGGTGCGACGATCATGGAGCTGGACCGAACCCACGACTGAGAGCGGACCGGGAGTACACCGGCTTCCGCTCAAAGCGGCGCCGGGCGGCCCTTGTAGGGACCGCCCGGCGCCATGGAGTGTGTGACGACGACCGCTCAGCTCTTCGGGCCGTTGCCGTTGAAGCGCTTCTTGCACCGGGTGCCCTCCATTGACGCACCCCCAGCCCAGACCGTGTCGCGTGCTCACGCGTCAAGCGGCTTGTCGCCCGGTCACAGTCGGGATCAGACCACGACCGTCACGGGCCGGTGGGGATGTGGACGGGGCGTTCGAAGAAGGTCTCCAGGGCGACGATGGTCTGGGTTCGGGTCACACCGTTGATGTCGAACAGCCTCCGCAGGACGGCTTGGAGGTCCTGGGTGGTGGCGGCTCTGACCTTGATGAGGAGGGACGCCGGGCCGGCGATGACATGGGCCTCCTCGATTTCGGGGATGGCGCTCAGGGCTTGGCGGGTGTCGCCCATCCAGGTGGTGCCGTCGACCATCACGTAGGCCAGCACGCCTCGGCCGACGGCGACCGGGTCGACGTCCACGGTGGTGCGCCGGATCACTCCGCGCTCGCGCAGCTTCCTCACGCGCTCGTGGGCGGCGCCGCTCGACAGGCCCACGGCGGCGCCGAGCGCGGCGTACGACTGGGTGGCGTCCTCTTGGAGGAGGCCGATCAGCATCCTGTCGATATCGTCCATTACCGAACATTATCAAGATAAAATGGGATTTGACGCGATCAGGTTCTGTGGTCTTTGCTATCGGTATGACAGAGACCATTCCCACCGAGCTGGAAGTGCTGGACGAACGCTTCGCCTCGGTCGGCGGTGACGAGCGGGTCGAGCGCATCTACCAGGGCTGCCGGTGGGCCGAGGGGCCGGTGTACGTGCCGGCCGGTCGTTACCTGGCCTGGAGCGACATCCCTAATGACCGCATGCTGCGCTGGGACGAGCTGACGGGCAACGTCGGGCCGTTCCGCGCCCCGGCCGGCTACACCAACGGCCACACCCTCGACGCCCAGGGCCGGCTCGTCTCCTGCGAGCAGGGCGCCCGCCGGGTGTCCCGTACCGAGCACGACGGTTCGATCACCACGATCGCCGACCGCTGGCAAGGCAAGCGGTTCAACAGTCCCAACGACGTGGTCGTGAAGTCGGATGGCTCAATCTGGTTCACCGACCCTTCGTACGGCATCAGCAGCGACTACGAGGGAAACCGGGCGGAGAGCGAGATCGGCGCGGACCAGGTCTACCGCGCGGACCCGGTCACCGGCGAGGTCCGCGTCGTGGCGGGTGACTTCGAACGGCCCAACGGGCTGGCGTTCTCCCTGGATGAGCGGTTGCTGTACATCGTCGACACCCCGCGCAAGCACCTCAGGGTGTTCGACGTGCACGACGATGGCACGCTGTCCGGCGGCAAGGTGCTCGCCGAGTGCACGGCGGGCTCGTTCGACGGCATCCGGCTCGACGACACCGGACGCGTCTGGGCCGCCACGCATGACGGGGTGCACTGCTTCGCCCCCGACGGCACCCTGATCGGCAAGCTGCGGCTGCCGGAGAAGACGTCCAACCTGGTCTTCGGCGGCCTCAAGCGCAACTGGCTCTTCATGACCGCCTCGACGTCGGTATACGCGATCATGATGAACGTCCGCGGAGCCCGGCCCGCCTACGCGTGACACCCGTCCGCAGACCCGGCTCGCGGCCATGGTGAACGGTCCCCCCGCCCGTGCGTGACCCGCGCGAGCCGCGGGGATCCCGGGGGCGGCTCCGGCGCGAGGGGCTGTTATGGAGCGGGTGCTCTGTTATTGTGGCGGGGTGCCTCGGCCTCGGATTCATGACCTCGATCGGTTGCTGGACGTCGCCGAGCGGCTGGTGGCCGACGGCGGGCCGGAGCGGCTCACGGTACGAGGGCTCGCGGCGGCCTCCGGGGTGTCGAACGGCGCGATCTATCACGCGTTCGGGTCGCTGCCGGCGCTGCTCGGGCGAGTGTGGCTCAGGGCGGCGGGCGATTTCCTGGATCTGCAGGTGGAGCTGGTCGACGCAGTGCAGGCCGAGCCGGCCGACGCTGTGCGGGCCGAGCCACTCAACGCGGTGCAGGCGAAGCAGGTTGACGCAGTGCAGGCCGAGCCGGCCGACGCTGTGCGGGCCGAGCCACTCAACGCGGTGCAGGCGAAGCAGGTTGACGCGGTGCAGGCCGAGCCGGTCGTCGCGGTGCGGGAAGACGGGCGCGAGGCGGCTGTCGCGGCGGTGGTGGCCGCGGCCGGGGCGCCGGCGGTGTTCGCCGACCGGCGGCCCGCGGCGGCGCGGATGCTCATGGAGATCCGCCGCGACCGGCTGCTCGGCCCTGAGGTGCCGCAGGAGCTGGCCGAGGCGATGTTCGCGCTGGACAAGCGGCTGGTCGCACTGCTGGTCCGGCTGGCGCGGGCGCTGTGGGGCCGGGCCGACGGGGCGAGCGTCGAGGTGGTGACGCTGTGCGTGGTCGACCTGCCGACGGCCGTGTTCCGCCGGGCGCTGACCGCGCCGTCCATGGACGGCGGAGTTGTGATCGGGGCCGACAGCCGGGAACGTCTGGAGGCCGCGGTCCGCGCGGTCCTCAGCCTCCCACCGCCACCCCCGCGAGTTGGGCGGGCGGCCCCGCCCGCCGCCACCCAGCAAAGTGAGCAACCCTCTCCATCCGCACAGGGTGAGCGACCCGTCCCACAAGGTGAGCCGCCCCTCCCCTCCGCCCCCTCCGCACAGGGTGAGCGGCCCGTCCCTTCTGGAAAGGATTGATCATGCCGGAGCTGCGTCAGGAGGACGGTGTCTTCGTGCTGGACCTCGGGGACGGGGAGAACCGTTTCTCGCCGGACTGGATGAAGAGCGTCCATTCCCTACTGGACACCGTCGTCGACCACCCTGGACCGGCCGCGCTGGTCACCGTCGGGCAGGGCAAGTTCTTCTCCAACGGGCTCGCCCTGGAGTGGCTCGCCGGCCACGGCGACCAGCTCATGCCTTATGTCGCGGACGTACAGGCCCTGCTGGCCAGGATGCTCACCCTGCCCGTCCCGACGATCGCCGCCATCAACGGGCACGCGTTCGGCGCCGGGGCGATGCTCGCGATCGCCCACGATTTCCGGATCATGCGGGCCGACCGCGGCTACTTCTGCTTCCCCGAGGTGGACATCCACATCCCCTTCTCCGCCGGCATGGCCGCGCTGATCCAGGCCAAGCTGACCCCCGCCGCCGCGGTCGCCTCGATGACCACCGGGCGGCGCTTCGGCGGCGTCGAGGCCCGCGACCTCGCGCTGGTAGACGAGGTCGCGGACGAAGCCGGCCTGCTCAAGGCCGCCGCGGAACGGGTCCGGCCGCTGGCGGGCAAGGACCGTCCCACGCTCGGCACGATCAAGTCGACCATGTACGCGACCGCGGTGACGGCGCTCTCCACCCGCTGAAGCCCTGCCGAGCACGCCGCTCGCAGTGCACCAGAGATCAGGGAACGCCATCGCCGCCTTCGCCCAGGAGCGCGGCGTAGGAGTCCTGGTTGGAGCCATTGTTGTAGTACCCGATGAACCGCGCAGCGCGCGGATCGCGGGTCAGGGGGCGTGGCGCCGGAGCGATCGCTTCTAAGCTCCCATGCATGGCAAAGTACTTCGACGTGCATCCGGACAACCCGCAACCTCGGGTGCTCCGTCAGGTGGCAGACATCGTCCGTGCGGACGGGCTGATCGTGTACCCGACCGACTCGTGCTTCGCACTCGGCTGCCGAGTGGGCAACAAGGAGGGCATCGACCGGATCAGGGAGATCCGCCAGCTCGACAGCCACCACCACTTCACCCTGGTGTGCAAGGACTTCGCTCAGCTCGGCCAGTTCGTCCACGTCAGCAACGCGCTGTTCCGCTCGATCAAGGCGGCGACTCCCGGCAGCTACACGTTCATCCTGCCTGCGACGAAGGAGGTGCCGCGCCGGTTGATGCACCCCAGAAAGCAGACCGTCGGCGTCCGGATCCCCGATCACGTCGTCGCGCAGGCGTTGCTGACCGAACTCGGCGAACCGTTGCTGTCGAGCACCCTGCTCCTGCCCGGCGAGACCGACGCCATGACACAAGGCTGGGAGATCAAGGAAAGGCTCGACCACGTGGTGGACGCCGTGATCGACGCCGGTGAGTGCGGCGCCGTGCCGACGACGGTCATCGACTTCTCACAGGACGAACCGGAGATCCTCCGCAGAGGAGCAGGAGACCCGTCCCGTTTCGAGTAAACGATCGCGGTTGGAGTCCACCCGCCGGCGCCGGTGTCGAGGCGGCTCGACGCCGGCGGGCTCTCGTCCTATCGGCGGGGTCCCTGTTCAGGCGGTACGCAGGGGGCGCCAAGCGATTGCCGTGATAATGGTCATGGCGGCTGCCGCCGCCCAGAACGGGGTGGTGATCGTCACCGTCTGGGCGATCAGGCCACCCAGCAGTGAACCTGCCGCCGCACCGCCCACCTGGATGAACGCGTAGACGCTGCCGACTCGGCCGCGCAGTCCGTCCGGCACCTCCCTCTGGAACCGGGTGGCCACGATGATGCCCCAGTTCACACTGTGCAGGCTGAAGATGGTCAGGATCATCGCCGCGACCAGTGGCTCCGTGGTGGCGGCCAGTACGGCGTGGGTGACGATCTCGACGATCAGGCCGCCGCGCAGCAGCACCGTGGCCCGGAACCTGGCCTGCAGCCTGGTGGCAAGCGCGCTGCCTGCCAGACCGCCGGCGCCGAACGCGGTGAGCAGCAGGCCGTACCCGACCTCGTTCAGGTCCAGCCGCTGCTGGGCGTAGAGCGCGAAGACCGCGAACGGCGCGCAGAAGGCCACGTTGGCCATGCCCATGCTCATCGCGAGGGTCCGGAGCAGCCGATGCCGCCACAGCCAGCGGATCCCGGCGAGCATGTCCTCACGTACGCTGCGCCGCGCCACCGTGGGCTCCGCCGATGAGACGCGTGTGCCGCCGTCCGCCGTGGACTCCGGCGAGGAGATGCGTGCGCCGTCGTCCGCGGCCGGCCCTGGCGGGGGGATGCGTACGGCTGAGGTCAGTGCCGCCGCGATCAGGAAGGTGAGCGCGTCGGCGGCGAACGGAAGCGTCGCGCCGGCCGCGAACAGCCACCCACCCAGCGGCTTGGCCAGGATCTGGTTGCCCAGGATGGTGGTGGCTGTGAGCCGGGAGTTGGCCGAGGTCAGTTGCTCCGGTGCGACCGTGGCGGGTATCAGCGCGGAGAACGCCGTATCAGCGAGGGTCTCACCGACGCCGAGCAGGAAGAACACGATGTAGATGAGCGGGACCGAGACGGTGGAGGTGGCGATCGTCGCTGCCAGTACGGTCAGCGCGAGGCCGCGAAGCACGTTCACGACAATGACGAGACGACGGCGGTCGAGCCGGTCGACGTAGACGCCGCTGAACAGGGCGATGATCACCCAAGGCAACTGCTGGGCGAGCGCGGCTCCCGCGACGCTCGCGGGGTCGTTGGTGAGTGCGGCGACGAGCAGCGGTCCTGCCGCCATGGTGATGCCGTCGCCGACGTTGGACACCGCCGAGGCGGTCCAGAGCTTGGAGAAGTCCGCGCCGAGTCGCACGGACAGGAGGGCACGCAAAACAGAGCTCCTCAGCAAAGGAAGCGGTCAATGGGCCGGAGACCGCCTCGCGGCGAGGAGCGTCAGCCTGCTTGCTAGCGGGCGCGCCCTCGCGTCGAAGCGGTGGCCGTGACCTTGCTCTGCTGCATCACTACCTCCAGGCGCGGACCAACATCACCGGAAGGCTAACCGGGGCCTACCACCTGAGTCACCTGATTTGCCGCACGATGGCCGGCCGCGTGTAAGACCGGTTCGGCTGACGCCGGCGGTCGATGCCGTCCGATCGGCTGAGATCGGCTGAGATCGGCCCCGACACGCCCCTACTCGGGGTCGATCATCGTGAGCGTGTGGGCGACGAGGGCGAAGGCCTCGTCGAGGAGATCGGCGAGAGCGGACTTTCCGTCACCGGCCGCCCAGTGGGCCAGGGCGATGTCGAACGCGTCGAGGGCGACGGCGGCCGTGAGGGCGGGACGCAGGTCGGTGTCCGGGTCGAGTGCGGCGCGGCGGCCCAGCTCGGCGGCGAGTTCGGCTTGCCACCGAGCCTTGCGTTCCAGGTAGCGGGCGTGCAGCGCGGGGGTGCCCAGCGTGAGCCGGACCAGCGACAGCGACTTCGCGGGGAAGGCCGTGTAGGCGTCCACGAAGACCGACAACGTGTGCCGCAGGGCCACACCGGCCGGTTCGGCCGCCGGGCGGGCGGCCAGCCCGGTGCGGAGGCAGGCGCCGAGGTCACCGATGAACTCGATGATGACGTCTTCCTTGGACTTGAAGTACCGGAAGAACGTCCGCTGCGACACGCCCGCGGCGGCGACGATCTGGTCGATCGTGGTGTTCTCGAAGCCCTGAACCGCGAGCAGTTTCAGGGCGGCCGAGGACAGTTCGTCGCGCACGAGCCTCCGCTTGCTCTCGGCGAGGCTCGATGGTCGTCCGGGCTGCCCTGGAGGTGTCACGGCGACCACCATACCGAGGTGAGGCAGCAAGGACCGCACTCTCAGGCAGACTCTGTCATGATTGACAGTTTCTGCCAAAGCGTCGATATCATGTGACGGCAGCAGGACGCCGCCCAATACGTGAGGGATCATCGTGGAACGCTGGACAGCGGACAACATTCCAGACCAGACCGGCAGAACCTTCATCGTGACCGGGGCCAACAGCGGCCTGGGCCTGGAGACCACCCGGGCGCTCAGCCGCCGCGGCGCGCGGGTCATCATGGCGGTGCGCAACCTGGACAAGGGCCGGCAGGCGCTGGACGACCTACGTGCCGAGCAGCCCGAGGCAGCGCTCGACCTACGCCACCTCGACCTCTCCGACCTGGACTCGGTGCGCTCCTTCGCCGAGACGGTCATCGCCGACGGTACGCCGGTGGACGTGCTGGTCAACAACGCCGGGATCATGATGTGCCCGCGGTCGCTGACGAAACAGGGGTTCGAGCTGCAGTTCGCGACCAATCACCTGGGACATTTCGCACTCACCGGCCTGCTGCTCGGCACGATGAAAAGCGGCTCAGACGCGCGAGTGGTCACCATCAGCTCGACCTTGCACAGGCGCGGGTCCATCAACTTCGACGACATCAACAGCGAGCGCAAGTACTCGCCGATGGGGGCGTACGCCCAGTCGAAGATCGCCAACGTCCTCTTCGCCCTGGAACTGGACCGTCGGCTGCGCGCCGCCGGGAACCCGGTGAAGAGCATCCTCGCCCACCCGGGCTACACGGACACGAACCTCCAGTCCAGCGGCCCGACCGGCCTGCTCAACCTGCTGATGAAGGTGGGCAACCGGCTCGCGGCGCAGGACGTCCGCATGGGGGTGCTGCCCCAGCTGTACGCCGCCACCGATCCGGACGCTGCCACCGGCCAGTTCATCGGCCCGGATGGTCGCAATGAGTCCAGGGGCTATCCGACGCTGGTGGTCCCCATCGAAGCGGCCAAGAACCCCGAGACCGCCAGACGGCTCTGGACCCTGTCCGAGCAGCTCACCGGCGTCCGCTTCGACCTCGGCTGACTCGGCTGACTCCGCTGACTTGGCTGACTGGACGTCCGTGGGACTTGGCGTCGGGCGGCTGTTACCTGAGCCGGCCTCCGCCGGTCGGCCGGAGGCGGCGTGCTCAAGCGGTGCCGGAGGCGATGAGGGCGGCGGCGGGGAGGTCGGCGTGGCCGTCGCCGGTCAGGTACGGAATGAGGATCTCGTGGTACGCCTCCTTCACCCGCTCGATGGTGGCCGGGTTCTGGCGGGCGATCACAGCGGCGGTCCGGGCCGTTCCGGTGAGGATGGCGGTCCACCAGGCGTCCGGATCGACCCGATGCCGCCACTCCAGGAGTTCCACGCGTACCTGGGTGAGGCCGGCACTCGCGAGCAACTCGGCGAAGGGCTCGGGCTGGGCGTACACCTGGAACGGGGCCGTCTGCGGAACGTCGGCGGGGCGCGGCAGGCCCACCAGGGCGACCGCCTCGTCGAAGACGACAGTGGCGCGCATCGCCGGGTAGAACCAGCAGCTCAAAGCCACCCGGCCGCCCGTTCGGACCACCCGGCGGATCTCTCGCACGGCGGCGGGCGGGTCACCGACGTGGTTGATGACGAGGTTGCCGACGGCCGTGTCGAACTCGCCATCCTCGAACGGGAGGACCGGCAGGATCGCGTGCTCGACCCATATCCCCGGGAGGCGCCGGGCTGTGGCCGCCACCATCTCCGGTTCGGCGTCGGCGGCGGTGACGACCGCGCCGCGGGCCAGGGCCGCCGCGCTCACGCCGCCGGGGCCACAGCCGATGTCCAGGACCCGGATCCCGGCACCGACCTGCGCCGCGTCAAGGAGCGGCCCCACAATCTGACCGGTGATCTGCGCGACCCCTCGGCCGTACGCCTCACTACGGCCCCGCCACCCGGCCCGCTCGAACGCGTCGAACTCGACGGCCTGCTGCCCGGCCACGTCGCCCTCGACGACCTTCTGAGCGGTCACGTCGCCGTCGACAGCCTTTTGATCGGTCACGTCGCCGTTGACAGCCTTTTGATCGGTCACGTCGCACTCAACAGCCTTCTCCGTCTCCGGCTCCATGCCGCCCAGTATCGCCCGCCCTCCTCGCCCACGAACATCCCGATCGTGCTGTATCCCCCGACTTCACACCCCACTCCCGCTCCCCTACGCGGCGCTCGGGGTGCGCCTTTGTTCTCCGTGCCAGTGCGCGCCCTGCGGGCCGTCGTCGCGTCGGGCGTCAACCTCTACGCCCACAGCCAGGAGATGACGCTGGCCGCTCTTCGAGGGACGAGCCGCTGTGATTCCGTTTTGTCCGCTGTTAGGCAATGATTCTTTCCGGCCGGGCGAAAGTCCGGCGGACGCCGGGTGGGGCGCCGGCGGTACGCGACTCGGAAGGACGGGGTGCTCGTGCGGACTGGTCCGCTGGGAGCCACGGGGCCGGCGGTGACGCCCTTGTGTGTCGGGACGAGCCCGCTGGCGAGCATGCCGGGCTCTACGGCTACGAGATGAGCGCGGAGCGCGCGGTCACAATCATGCTCGAGGTGTTCGAGGGTCAGATCAACTTCGTGGACACCTCGAACGGGTACGGCGGCGGCGACAGCGAGCGGCGCATCTGCGGCGCCGAAAGAGGACTGGCTGGGATGACGCGGCTCCGGTCCGAGCCAGGCCGCCGGCCGGTTCGCCATATGGCCATATGAGGGGAAAATCATGAGTAGGCAGGCAGCAGGTCGCTTCGGCCTGGTGGGGAGCGGGTGGCGGTCGGAGTTCTTTCTGCGGCTGGCCAGGCAACTGCCGGAGCGGTTGTCGGTGTCGGGAGTGGTGACCCGGACGGCCGAACGAGGTGCCGAGGTGGAGTCCCGCTGGGGGGTGCCGACGTTCCGCTCGGTCGGGGACCTGCTCGCCGCGGAACGCCCGGAGTTCGTCATCCCCTCGGTGCCGTGGCCGGTCACCCCGGAGGTGACCAAGGAGCTGGTGGCGTCCGGCGTCCCGGTGCTGGCGGAGACTCCGCCGGCGGCCGACCTGGACGGGCTGCGCGACCTGTGGGCGGCGGTGGGCTCCAGCGGCCTGGTGCAGGTGGCGGAGCAGTACCTGCACATGCCAGGGCACGCGGCGCGGCTGGCGCTGGTCCGCGAGGGGGTGATCGGCGAGGTGACCTCGGTGCAGATGTCCTCGACGCACCTGTACCACGCCGTGTCGGTCATCCGGCACCTGCTCGGCGCCGGTTTCCAGGACGCGACGGTGAACGCGCGCTCGTTCACCGCGCCGCTGGCCGACCCGCTGTCCAAGGACGGCTGGACGGGTGGCGCGACGCCGAAGGACATGGCGACCACGATCGCCACCCTGGAGTTCCCCGCGGGGATGGGGCTCTACGACTTCACCGACAACCAGTGGTGGAATCCGCTGCGCGCGCGCCGGATCGTCATCCGGGGATCGCTGGGTGAGATCGTGGACGACCGGGTCGTGCGCCTGGTCGATCCGAGCACGCCCGTGGAGTCGCACCTGATCCGGCGCCAGACCGGGATCGACCTGAACCTCGAAGGCTTCGACCTGGACCACATCTCCTTCGACGGCCGGGTGGTCTACCGCAACGAGTACCAGGGTGCGCGCTTCTCGGAGGACGACCTGGCCGTCGTCTCGCTCCTGTGCCGGATGACGGCGTGGTGCCGGGGGGACGCGCCGGAGCCCTACTCCCTGGCCGACGGCTGCCAGGACCACCTGATCAGCCTGGCGATCGGCGAGTCCCTCCGCACCGGGACGAGCGTCACCACCGGCGCCGAGGCCTGGACGCCGGAGGAACCGGCGGGTAGCTAGCGCCGGTGTCGGGGCCCAGTGGGGTCCGTCCTCCTGACCGCCTCCGGGAACCGTTCCGACCCGCGCGGGACCCGCTCCGGCACCGGGTGACCGGCGCCGGAGCGGCGGGAGCGGCGGGAGCATCGGGAGAGGCGATTCATGCCGTGCGCCGCGGCGTGTCAAGCGCCCTGCCGTGGCGGTCCCTATTTCACGGACGCGACTCTGATCGGCGCAAACGTACGGTGATGTCCGGCGTGGCCGGTTGATGAGCGGGGGGAAAGATCCTCATAGTCGCTTCGAAGCCGTGCGGATCGCCGGCAGGCGTCCGTCACCGAGCAGGCGATATGAGGTGTGACCATGCGTGAACAGGGTCGCGTGCGGTGGAAGCGCTTCGCTTTGCTTTTCGTGCCCGCGACAGTGGTGGCGACGTTGCTGGTCGGCGCCGCGGTGCAGGGCGCCATCGGCGCTTCGTTCGTCGTCGCGGGAACACCGATCAAGATCTCCGCCAGCCTGATCAAGGCGCTGGGGGTCGTCGAGTTCGGCAGCACCGTCGAGATGAAGAACGGCAAGGTGATCCCCGTGTACGTCGTCGGCGCTCGGCGCGTGGAGACGTTCGACCTCTGCCAGAGCGTCAAGTTTCCCACCCCCCTGGGGCCGGTGACCCTCAAGACCACCGCCGGTGATCAGGGCGAGCCGGTGACCAGCGAGCATCAGGTCACCAAGGCGCTCATGATCGCGGGGGATACCACCTACACCGACCTCGAGGTCGGCCGGGACGCCAGCACCTTGGACACCGTTCCCGGCATCACCGGACCGCCAGGGACCTTCGGCCAGCAGTCGACCACGGTGGTCACGCGGAACTCCAGGCAGATCCTGCTCGCCCTGAGCGCCGCCAAGATCACTCTTCCGGACAGCAGGTTGCGCGTTCTGGTCGGCGATCACCCGTGCTTCTAGTCATCGAAGAATCTCACCGCGAGCACAACCAGGATCGCGACGACGAGCACAGCCGGGATCGCCGCCAGGAGCGCGGCCGGGAGCCAGGCGCATCCATACTCGCCCCGCGCCCGAAAGGACGGAGGAACGTGAAGTCGTGGCGGCGCTCGCGGCCGTTCTGGGGCGGGCTGATCATCGTTGTGGCCGGGGTCGAACTGCTCAGCATCCCGTTCACGCTCGATGCCATCACGCTGATCATTCGCTCGCCCCAAGCAGGGCTGACGTACCTGCTCTCCATCACGATGATCATGGTGGGCCTGCTCATCCTGTTCCAGCCGGCGCAGCGGGTGTTCCTGGGCGTGGTGGCCATACTGCTGTCCATCATGTCGGTGATCTACGCCAACATCGGCGGCTTCCTGATCGGGATGATCCTCGGCCTGCTCGGCGGCGCCCTGACCGCCGCCTGGACTCCCATCCCCGAAGCGGACCCGCCCGCCGGCGCCCCGGCGGATCGGCACGAGCTTCCCGCCGACGGGCACGCGGCGATGGGGGAAAGCTAAGCGCCGGTCAGGTGGCGGGTGCGTCACCACTGGAGTATGGGTACGAAACGGCAATGTCGCCCGACAAGCTGGACCCCTACCGGAGCAAGCGCGACGCCGCCCGCACGCCCGAGCCCGTGCCCGAGCCGGGTCCGCTCCCGACCGGGCATGACGACACCTTCGTGATCCAGGAGCACCACGCGCGCCGCCTGCACTGGGACCTGCGTCTGGAACGCGACGGCGTGCTGGTCTCCTGGGCGGTGCCGAAGGGCCTGCCGCTCGACCCGAAGACCAACCACCTCGCCGTGCACACCGAGGACCACCCGCTGGAGTACGCCACGTTCGAGGGCGAGATCGCCAAGGGCGAGTACGGCGGCGGCCTGATGCTCATCTGGGATCGGGGCACCTACGAGACGGAGAAGTGGACCGACCGCGAGGTCAAGGTGGTCCTGCACGGCTCGCGGGCCGCCGGCCGGTACGTGCTGTTCCCGACCAACGGCAAGAACTGGATGATCCACCGGATGGACCCGGCGCCGGAGGACGCGCTGCCGCCCGCGAGCGAGCTGCGCCCGATGCTCGCCGAGGAGCGCAAGCGTCTGCCGCGCGACCAGGAGGCGTACGGCTTCGAGTTCGACCTCGGCGGGACGCGGGCCCTGGCCGTCCTCGGCGACGGGCGGGCGCGCTTCGTCGGCGCGGACGGCGCGGCGCTCTCCCTGGAGGATCATCCGGGCCTGGAAGGTCTCGGCAAGAGCATCTGGGGCCTGCCCGCCGTGCTCGACGGTCAGATCGCGGAGATTGGCGGCGCCTCCATCTACATGATCTTCGATGTGCTGCGCCTGAACACCGGGGACCTGCTCGGCAGGAGTTACCAGGACCGGAGGCGGACGCTCGACCATCTCTCGCTCCGTGGCCCGCACTGGCAGCCGACCCCGTGGTTCCCCGGCGACGGGAAGTCCGTGCTGAAGGTCGCCAAGGAGCAGGGCATCCCCGCCGTCCTCGCCAAACGCCTCGACAGCCCGTACCTGCCCGGCGTCCGCTCCCCATTCTGGGCGCGCGTTTCCCTGAAGCCCGCCGGCTGAACGACCGGCGGGCCTGACCCACTCCAGGGAAATCGCGGAGATATTTTTTCGCCTCCCCTTCATCGCCTGTGGAAAAGCGCAGGCCGGGGACGTGTTCCGCCGCGGAAAAAGGCCCGTGAACGCCCTTGCCGGCGGCATGCCGAAACGCGTTCTCGCAGGTAGCGGAGAAATGTAAACGCGACGTTCATGTTTACGCGACGGCGGGCAGACGAGGTGCTCGGCATGCTGGACCTCGAACCGCTGGCGGCCCGCAAGCCGGGCACCCTCTCCGGCGGGCAGCGCCGCCGCCTTGGCCTGGGGCACCCGCACGATGCGGCGCGGCATCTGACCTCATGAGCCGCCGAGGTTGCGCACCGTCGTGTAGTAGACGTCCGCCGTGCGGCGGCAGATCACGCCCTTGTACGACTGCAGCCCGCTGTACTTACGGCAGACGTCGTACATGTCGTCCTTGAAGTTCAGGTCGATCTGTCCGCGAGCATCCTCGTTCATTCGGCCCTGCCGCTTGTAGTTGCGGGAACCGAAGTCGTGACGCTGGCAGGAGGGCAGGAAGTTGAACCCTTCCGGCTTGTCCGGCGCCCAGGAGCAACCGTCCGAAGACCAGTCGAGCTGGTCGGCGTACGGCTGTGCGGCCCGCGCACTGAGGAAGCTCTCGATGGAGACCTGGAAGATGTACTCGTCGGTCTTCGCCGCGAGCTCGGCGGAGGACAGCTCGGCGTAGGCCGGGGACGCGGTCAGCAACCCTGAGGTGATGGCGGCGAAGACGATGGAAAGCCCCGCGACACCGTGTCGTACACCCTGTCGTACCCCCATGGAATGCACCCTTCTCGAGCCGCGCGAGCGGTGATCAACTCATCGATCTGGATCATCCACGAGGTGCCTGGAAGGAATCTGGATTAAATTTGAAGCGCCATTTTCAAGCGCTATGTCGCCTTTGGCGGATTAACGGGGAGTAGCGGTGTTCCAGCTGCTGGGGCCGGTCGCGTGGACGGTGGACGGCCGCGTGGTCGATCTCGGGTCGGCCAAGCAGCGGACGGTCCTCGCCGTGCTGCTCACCGACGCCGGACGGCTGGTGCCCTGGTCGGCGCTCATCGACCGTGTCTGGGACCAGGCCCCGACGACGGACGCCCGGAGCGTCCTTTACACCTACGTCAACCGGATCCGCCGGGTGCTGGAGCGGGGACCCCCGGCCAGGGAGCAGGCGGCGGCACTCGTGCGCCGGACCGGCGGGTACGCGCTCGAAGTGGAGCTCGAATCGGTGGACCTGCACCGGTTCCGCAGGCTCGTTCTCGCCGCCTACGACCACAGGCGTCCTGACCCCGAACGGTCAGAGCTGCTCAGGGAGGCACTAGGCCTGTGGGCGGGGACCGCGCTCGCCGATCTTCCCGGGGCGTGGGCGGCGCGGATGCGCGAAAGCTGGAACCGGCAGCGGCTCGACGCCGCCGTGCAGTGGGGCCGCGCCGAGCTGCGGCTGGGCCGGCCGGACCGGGTGCTCGCGCCGGTCGGGGAACTGTCGTCCGAGTACCCGTTCGCCGAGCCGCTCGCCGGGGTGCTCATGCGGGCGCTCGCCGCGACGGGCAGGGACGCCGAGGCGCTGGACCATTACGCCGTCGTCCGGGCCCAGCTCGTCGACCGTCTCGGCACCGAACCCGGCCCGGAGCTGCGCGAGATCCACCAGGCGATCCTCCGCGGCACCCTCCGGCAGACCACCGGCGGTGCGGCCGGCCAAGCCGGCGGCACCGCTGGGCACTCCGGCGGTGCGGCCAGGGATATCGGCAGGAGGTGGGCGATCCCGGCCCAGTTGCCCGCCGAGGTACCCGGCTTCGTCGGCAGGGACGCCGAGCTGGCGGAGCTCTCCCTGTTCCTTCCCGCGAAGACCAGGCGGGCGGGCGGTGCCCGGCCGACGATGGCCGTCGTCACGGTGTCCGGCACGGCGGGAGTGGGCAAGAGCGCCCTCGCCATCCGGTGGGCGCACCGGGCGCGCGAGCACTTCCCCGACGGCCAGCTCTACGTCGACCTGCGTGGCTACGCTCCTCGGCAACCGGTGTCGGCCGCCGGCGCGCTGGCGGGGTTCCTGTCCGCCCTCGGCGTGCCCTCGCGGGACGTACCGGCGAACCTGGACGGGCGGTCGGCGCGCTACCGCACCGAGCTCAGTGGCCGCAGGATGCTCATCGTGCTGGACAACGCGTCGTCGGTCGAGCACGTCCGCCCGCTCCTGCCCGGCACGCCGTCATGCGTGGTCGTGGTGACCAGCAGGGACTCCCTGGCCGGCCTCGTCGCCCTGCACGGCGCGCACCGGCTGCACCTCGACCTGCTCGCCCCCGCCGACGCCGCCGCGCTCCTGCGCACCCTCATCGGCGCGCGGGTCGAGGACGAACCCGAGGCCGCCGCCGTGCTGGCCGGCCAGTGCGCGCGATTACCGCTGGCGCTGCGCGTCGCGGCCGAACTGGCCACCGCACGCCCGGCCGGCACTCTGGCGGATCTGGTCACCGAACTGGCCGACCAGCGACGGCGGCTGGACCTCCTCGACGCGGGCGGGGATGCCCACGCGGCGATACGGGCGGTCTTCTCCTGGTCCTACCGGCGCCTTCCCGCGGACGCCGCGCGCGCGTTCCGGGTGCTCGGCCTGCATCCCGGCCCCGACCTGGACGCCCACGCCGCCGCCGCGCTCATCGGGGAAGGGCCGGAGGAGGCGCGCCGTCTGCTCGGCGTGCTGGCCCACGCACACCTGATCGGCCCCGGCGGCCGGACCGGCACGTACGCCATGCACGACCTCCTGCGCGCCTACGCGGCCGACCTCGCCCGCATCCACATCGGACGGCATCCCGGACGGGGTACCTGACCAGGCATGATGTGTGAGGAACGCCACTCCGGCTCGTGCACGATTTCACATGGCGTTCATAAACGGGCAACAGCTTCGAAACGGCTGGTTGACAATCTCGGCGTTGCGGACACGTGTGGAGTCTGACCTGCTGAAGGGATCGTCGTGACCTACAAGGCCGAGTACATCTGGATCGACGGCACCGAGCCCACCGCGCGGCTCAGGTCGAAGACCAGGATTCTTGCCGATGGAGCCGAACTGCCGATCTGGGGCTTCGACGGCTCCAGCACCAACCAGGCACCGGGCAAGGCGTCCGACTGCGTGCTCAAGCCGGTGTTCACCTGTCCCGACCCCATCAGGGGCGGTGACAACGTCCTCGTCCTGTGCGAGGTGCTGCTCACCGACATGACGCCGCACCCGACCAACACCCGCGCGGCGCTCACCCCGATCGCGGAGCGCTTCGCCGACCAGGACTCCTGGTTCGGCATCGAGCAGGAGTACACCTTCTTCAAGGACGGCCGCCCGCTCGGCTTCCCGGTCGGCGGCTTCCCCGCCCCGCAGGGCTTCTACTACTGCGGCGTCGGCGCCGACGAGGTGTACGGCCGCGAAGTCGTCGAGGCCCACCTCGACGCCTGCCTCGAGGCCGGTCTGGCGATCTCCGGCATCAACGCCGAGGTCATGCCCGGCCAGTGGGAGTTCCAGGTAGGCCCGGCCGGGCCGATCGCCGTGGCCGACCAGCTCTGGGTCGCCCGCTGGCTGCTGTACCGCATCGCCGAGGACTTCGGCGTGTCGGCCACGCTCGACCCCAAGCCGGTGAAGGGCGACTGGAACGGCGCGGGCGCGCACACGAACTTCTCCACCAAGGCGATGCGTGAGGGCTACGACCCGATCATCACCGCCTGCGAGGCGCTCGCCCAGAAGGCCCAGGAGCACGTCAAGGGGTACGGCGCCGACATCGAGCACCGCCTCACCGGCATGCACGAGACCGCTCCGTGGAGCGAGTTCAGCTACGGCGTGTCCGACCGCGGCGCGTCGGTGCGCATCCCGTGGCAGGTCGAGGTCGACAAGCACGGCTACATCGAGGACCGCCGGCCCAACGCCAACTGCGACCCGTACGTGGTCACCCGCCTGATCGTGGGCACCTGCTGCGCCGCCCTGGAGAAGGCCGGCCAGGCCTGACGCCGGGCAGTCCGGATCTCATGGCGATGGCGCCGTCTCGTCGAGGGTCTCCTCGGCGGGCGGCGCCTTCGCCGTTTCGTGGTGCCGGTCGCCTCAGCGGACCAGGGCCGGCGCCTCAGCGGACCAGGGCCGGCGCCTCAGCGGACCAGGGCCGGGGTGCGCTTCCTGTTGGAGAAGACGTCGTCGATCAAGCCGTAGGCCTTCGACTCGGCGGCCGTGAGGATCTTGTCCCGTTCGATGTCGGCGCGCACGCTCAGCTCCGTCCGGCCGGAGTGCCTGGCGATGAGCTCCTCCAGGAGCGAGCGCATCCGCAGGATCTCGCGGGCCTGGATCTCCATGTCGCTGGAGGGCCCGAA
This sequence comes from Sphaerisporangium perillae, assembly GCF_023276435.1. GTDB lineage: Bacteria > Actinomycetota > Actinomycetes > Streptosporangiales > Streptosporangiaceae > Sphaerisporangium > Sphaerisporangium perillae. The sequence goes on along the minus strand of NZ_JALLPO010000020.1, from coordinate 6,400 downwards.
GCTGCCCTCCATGGCCGGCTGGTGGAGCAGGACGCGCGACTGCGGCAGCGCCCCCCGCTTGCCCGGCGTGCCGGCCGCGAGAAGGACGGCCGCCGCGGAGGCCGCCTGGCCGATGCAGACGGTCTGGATCTCCGGGCGGACGAACTGCATCGTGTCGTAGATCGCCGTCATGGCCGTGAACGACCCGCCGGGCGAGTTGATGTAGATGCTGATGTCACGATCGGGGTCCAGCGACTCCAGGGTCAGCAACTGGGCCATCACGTCGTTGGCCGAGGTGTCGTCGATCTGCACGCCGAGGAAGATGATGCGGTCCTCGAAGAGCTTGTTGTACGGGCTCATCTCCTTCACGCCGTAAGACGTGCGCTCCGTGAAGGTCGGCATGATGTACCGGCCGTGGATGGGCGCGACACCTCCGAGGGCCGGGCGTCGGTTTTCAGGCATGGCGGTTCCCTTCGTCGTCTGTGGTCATCGCCTGCACGAGGTCAGGAGACCGGGCCGGCGGAGGAGACCAGGTTCGCGCTGCCCACGACCTGGTCCACGAAGCCGTAATCCTTGGCTTCCTGGGCCGTGAACCACCGGTCGTGGTCGGAGTCCTTCTCGATCTGCTCGAGCGGCTGGCCGGTGTGGAAGGCGATGCGCTCGGCGAGCAGCTTCTTCGTGTAGAGCATCTGCTCGGCCTGGATCTTGATGTCGGACGCCGTGCCGCCGATGCCGCCGAGGGGCTGGTGCATCAGGATGCGGGTGTGCGGCAGCGCGTAACGCTTGCCCGCGGTGCCGGCGCAGAGCAGAAACTGCCCCATCGACGCGGCGAGGCCCATCGCCACCGTCGAGATTTCATTCGGGACATATTGCATGATGTCGTAAATGGCCATGCCCGCTGAGACGGAACCGCCCGGCGAGTTGATGTAAAGGAAAATGTCCCGCCTGGCGTCCTCGGCGGAGAGCAGCAGCAACTCCCCGCAGATCTTGTTCGCGATCTCGTCGTCCACTTCCTGGCCGAGGAAGATGATGCGCTCGCGCAGCAACCGCTGCCCGATGGGGTCGAACAGCGCGGCCGGGGGTGTCTCGACGGGGCGCGAGGCGGCCTGGAAGGTCGTCGCGAAGGGGTCGCGGAAAGGACTGCTCGGGGTCACCGCTGTCACCTGCTCCCAGATGGGTCGTCTGCTCGCCGCGGTATTACCCGCGACGAAATACGACTTCCACCGTGCCAGGAATCCCGACCGGCTGACACCTTTTTCACTGTCGGCACATTTTCACTGAAGGCGAATTCAGCTTTAAACGTATTCCGCTTACAATGAATTTTCCTTGACATCTTTATCTTCGACGAGTCTTGAGGTCCTCCCCGGATCTCCTCCGGAAGCGTGGCCACCGGCAAGATCTCATCCTGCTCGTAGTCCACCTCCGGCATGGTCGCCATGCTCCACCGGCTCCCGGACGCGCCCTCGCGCCTGCGTGCCGGTCAGGTCTGGTTCGCGCCGGTCAGATGTGCTTTTGGGCGGTCAGGTGTGGTCTGTGCTGGTCAGAGGTCTGCCAGGCCCTGGCGGTAAGCGTACGCGACGGCCTGCGCTCGGTCGCGCACCCCGATCTTGGCGAAGAGGTTGTTGATGTGCGTCTTGACCGTGGCCTCGCTGATGAACAGGTCCGCCGCGATCTCGGCGTTGGACCTTCCCCGCGCCATGATCCGCAGTACCTCGGCCTCCCGCCGGGTGAGGCCACCGGGCACATCGCCCGGCCCTCTACCGCCGCGATGCCCCGCTTCGGAGCCGCCGGTCGTACCTGTAGCGGCCGGCGGGGCCATGGTCTCCAGGAGGCGGCGCTGCACGGACGGGTCGAGCTGGGCGCCGCCCCGCATCACGGTTTCGACGGCCCGGGCGATCTCCTCCGCCTCGGCGCTCTTGGTGAGGAATCCCCGGGCTCCCGCCTGGAGTGCGGCGAACACCGACTCGTCGTCGGAGTAGGTGGTGAGGACGACCACCTGGGTGTCCGGATAGGCCGCCCGGACGCGCCTCGTCGCCTCGACGCCGTCCATCCTCGGCATTCGCAGGTCCATCAGCACCACGTCCGGCCGCTCGGATTCGACCAGCCGCAGAGCCGCCTCGCCGTCGCCGGCCGAGCCGACCACCTCGATGCCGGGCAGCAGCCCGAGCAGCAGCGTGAGCCCTTCGCGCACGACCGTCTGGTCGTCGACCACCAGCACCCGGGCGGTCACGCGGCCCTCATCCCTACGCGGGCGGCCATGTGCGCCCCGTCCGCACACAGGGCGGTCATGCGGACCCCGTCCGCACGCCGCCGGTCGGCACGAGCCCGTTCGTCATGCCCGCGCACCGGTCACGGGCAGGCGCAGGCGGACCCGGAAGCCGCCGTCCACCGCTCCGGCCTCCAGCTCGCCGCCGAGCAGCTCGGCCCGTTCCCGCATCCCCACGAGGCCATATCCTCCACCCGGGGTCCCAGGCGTGTCACCGGCGGGGTTGGTGACCTCCAGCTCGCACCCCCGGTCCTCGGCGCACAGCCGTACGGCCGCCGCCGCGCCCGGCGCGTGACGGCGGACGTTGGTGAGCGCCTCCTGCGCGGTGCGGATCACCGCGAGCTCGGCCTCGGGGGCGAGGCGGCGCTCGGCGCCGGTCACGGTGAGCGTGCACTCCTCGCCGGTCGTGGCCCGGAACTCCTCGGCGAGGACCTTGAGCGCCTCCGGCAGCGGCGGGATGTCCTCCCGCAGCGCGGAGACGGCCCTGCGGGCCTCCTCCAGGCCGCTCTTGGCCAGGTCCCTGGCCCGTTCCACCCGGTCCAGCGCCTCCTGCGGGCGGTCGGCCCGCAGGAGCAGGCGCGCACCTTCCAGGTGGACGATCTGCGCGGACAGGGAGTGGGCCAGGATGTCGTGGATCTCCCTGGCGATCCTCGCCCGCTCGGCGAGCACGGCCTCCCTGTCCTCGGCGTCCTTGGCCGCGCGGCCCTGCCGGATCGAGTAGGCGAACAGGAACACCACGCACGCGCTGACCGCGAGGCTGAGCTCCTGGTCCCAGTGCCCGCCGGCCATGCCGACCACGATCAGGCCGGCGAGGGTGAGCAGCCCTACGGGGAGGGCCCTGAGCAGCGGATACCTGATGGCGGCCGCTCCCACCGCGAAGAGCAGGGCGGCGATGGGGGGCTTGCTGTCCGGAGACGCCACGAGGAGCGTGAGCGAGGCCAGCGTCACCGTGCCGAGCCTGACCGGGATCCCGAGCACCGTCTTCGGCGACGACGCATTGGGAGCACCGCGCCGGGGCGCGGCGCCCAGCAGGCCGGCGACCGTCAGCGTCAGCCCCGCGTCGAGCATCCCGCGGCCGGTGAGGGGGAATCCCGGGTTCTGCCCGGCCTGGGCCGCCACGAAGGCGATGACCAGCAGGATTCGCGAGGGCGCCGCGATGGTCGCCGTCCGCCCTCGCAGTCCCGCCATGCTGTGAAACATACCGACAAGCCGGCGGTACTCAGACTCCGGCGGGGACGGAGGCCGCACCGGAGGCGGAGAGCGCGCGAGCACGCCGGGCGACGAGCAACGCCTGCGCGCCGATGGTCACGCCGACGAAGAGCAGCATGGCGGTCGGGGCGGGCGCCATCCCGAAGGCCCGGCCCACGACGTAGAGGGCGATCCGGGCGACCATGGACGCCAGCCAGCCGAGCAGCGTCCAGACGGTTCCCCCGCACCATGTCACCCCCTTCTCGTCGCGCCACACGCGTACGGTCGCGGCGCGCAGGAAACCGAAGGCGACGGCGCAGGCGAGGTCCACGGCCATCAACGCCACGCTGAGCGCCAGGTCGCGTGTGTCGATGAGACCGCCGGACAGCAGCCCTACCGCGATCATGATCAGGGCGAAGATCTGCAGGCCGTAGCCGGTCGCGACCCGGATCCTCATCTGGCGGTAGACCACGAAGGCGGTCACGGCGATCGCCAAGGGGGCGGTTTCGATGGGGTTCATGAGTTGAACAGTAGAAACGCGCGCGCCTGGAGGGATCGGCGCAGCGGTGGACATCGGTTTCTCCACCCCTGGGTGGAGAAACCGCCTGCGTCACAGAGGCGGCAGTCCGCCGGTCTCGAGGTGTTCGTGGACGAGGCGGACGGCCATCGCCCCCTCGCCCACCGCCGAGGCGACGCGCTTGATCGACCCGCTGCGCACGTCCCCCGCGGCGAAGACGCCGGGGCTGCTGGTCTCCAGCAGGAACGGCCTTCCCTCCTTGGCCCACCGCTCGCCGTCGAGCCCGGCGCGTACGGCGTCGTGCCCGGTGAGGACGAATCCCTTCTCGTCCAGCACCACGTCGCCGGCCAGCCACTGAGTGTGCGGCACGGCGCCGATGAAGACGAAGAGCGCCTTGGCCTCGATCTCCCGCCGCTCCCCTGTGCGGTTGTTCTCGGCGATGACCCCCTCCAGCACCCGCTCGCCGACCAGCTCCCGCACCTCGGTGTTTAACAGCACCTGGACGCCGGGGTTGCGCGCGATCTCGTCGATGAGGTAGCGGGACATGTCCCGGCTCAGGTCGTCCGAGCGCACCAGCAGCCGGACGATCGCGGCGTGCCGGGACAGGAAGACGGCCGCCTGGCCGGCCGAGTTGCCCCCTCCGACCACGACCACGGGGTCGCGCAGGCACATCTGCGCCTCGAACAGGGTCGCGGCGTAGTAGACGCCCTCGCCCTCGAACCGCTCCAGGCGCGGCACGTCCAGCTTGCGGTAGCGCACCCCCGTCGCGATGATCACTGCGTGGGCGCTGACCTCCTTGCCCTCATCCAGGCCGACCACGTAGTACCCCTCACGCCGGCCGAGCGAGAGGGCCTCGGCCGGCACCGAGATGTGCGCGCCGAACTTCTCCGCCTGGACGACGGCCCGGTCGGCGAGCTCCCCTCCCGAGATGCCGGAGGGGAAGCCGAGGTAGTTCTCGATGCGCGAGGACGTCGCCGCCTGCCCGCCGGTCGCCACGGAGTCGATCACCACGGTCGCGAGCCCCTCCGATGCCCCGTACACGGCGGCGGCCAGGCCGGCCGGTCCCGCGCCGACGATGATGAGATCACCGACGATCTCCCGCGCGAGCGGCGTGCACAGGCCCATCACCCGTGCCAGCTCGGCGTTGGAAGGGTTGCGCAGTACGTGCTCGCCTCGCAGGATCAGGATCGGGGTGTCCTCCGGCCCGAAGCCGAGCTGGTCGAGCAGCCTCTCGGCGTCCTTGTCCTCCTCCAGGTCGATCCACTTGTGCGGCAGGCGGTTGCGCGCCGCGAACTCGCGCAGCCGCCGGGTGTCCAGCGAGTACCGCGACCCGATGATCCGGAACCCGGCCCCGAGCTCGATCAAGATGCTGCGGCGGATCAGGTAGGCCCGCAGGATCAGGTCGCCCAGCACGGGGTTGCCGCTGACCAGGGCGCGCAGCTCCTCCACCGGCACCGCGAGCACTTCGCCCGCTTCGCGCACCACGGCCCGGAGGAAACCGGGCTGGCCGGTGAGCAGGCCCAGCTCGCCGAGGAACCGGCCGCGGCCGTGGACGCCGAGCACGTGCTCCTCCTCGCCGTACGGCTCGACGGTCGCCACGGTGCCGGAAACGACCACGTAGAAGGGCGCGTCGCGTTCTCCCTCCTGGAAAAGGACGTCCCCCACCCGCGTGGACCGTAGCTCGCCGTGGTTCGCGAGCATCGCGATCATCTGCTCGCTCAGCCGGGGATAGGCCCCGTAGAGGTCCGGCGTCTCCTGTGTCCGCTCGCTCATGCCGTCCCCGTTCCTGTGCCCGTCCGCCCGTACCCGGGATGCTCAGGCGGCGCGCAGGGATTCGTCGATCCACGCGCGCAGGACGGGGGCCGGGGCGGCGCCCGCGCGCTGGGCGACGACCCGGCCGCGCTTCATGACCATCAAGGTGGGCACGGCCTGGACGCCGAACCGGTCGGCCAGCTTGGGCGCGTGGTCGATGTCGACCTTGACCAGCTTGATCTTGCCCGCCATCTCGCCCGCGAGCTCCTCCAGGACGGGGCTCACGGCCCGGCACGGGCCGCACCAGACCGCCCACAGGTCCAGGACGACCGGAATCGCGGCGGCCTCCACGACCTCGGCGAAGTCGTCGTCGCCGGCCTCGGCGATCCACGGCAGCGGCTCGTGGCAGTTCCCGCAGCGCGGTTTGCCGTCCGCGGCGGCGGGCACCCGGTTCTGGTGCCCGCACACGCGGCATTTCACGACGGTCGAGGATGACATCGCTTGGCCTCCCCTCTTGGTGCGCGCCGGCACGCGTGGACGCGCCGGATCAGTACGCGGCGCTCCGGCCGGAGGCCGCCTGCTCGGCTTCCTCGTCTGCCGGGTTCTGGTAGGAGACGGTGATCTCGCCGCCGGACTCGTCGACCCGGATGACGGCCCCGTCACGGACGTCCCCGGCGATCAGGGCGCGCGCCACGCGC
>NZ_JALLPO010000002.1 GCF_023276435.1 Sphaerisporangium perillae | reverse complement strand
TGGTGTATGGGTATTTCCCGTGTGTGTCCGACGGCGATGATCTGATCATCCTGGATGAGAAGACCGGGAATGAGCGGACCCGGTTCTCTTTCCCGCGGCAGCGGCGGGACCGGCATCTGTGCCTGGCGGATTTCTTCCGCGGTAAGGACAGCGGTGAGGTGGATGTGGTGGCGTTTCAGGTGGCCACCATGGGCAGCCGGATCTCGGAGGCGACGGCGGAGTTGTTCGCCAAGGACGCCTACCGCGATTATCTGGAGTTGCATGGGTTGTCGGTGCAGTTGACCGAGGCGCTGGCCGAGTATTGGCATGCCCGGGTGCGGGGCGAGTTGGGCATCGGCGGGGATGAGTCGCTGGCCGACATGTTGAAGGTCAACATCACCGGCTGCCGGTACTCGTTCGGGTATCCGGCGTGTCCGAACCTGGAGGACCAGCGGCAGTTGTTCGAGTTGCTGGACCCGGGCCGGATCGGGGTGAGCCTGTCGGAGGAGTTTCAGCTGCATCCCGAACAGGCCACCTCCGCCCTGATCGTCCACCACCCCGAAGCCAAATACTTCAACGTCTGAGCCCGGCCGCGGCCACGCGCCCTCAGGAGACGATCACCGCCCATACCAGGCTGCCGAACGCGGCGACCGAGGTCAGCGTGCGGGCGAGGTTCCAGCGGACCCACCGTGCCTCGAAGGCCTCGCGCACGGCGGCCAGGTCGGCGATGTCGCCGGGCTTCCCGGCCGCGTCGAGGGCGTTGTTCAGGGGGATGTTCACCGCGAAGGTGATGACGAGCGTCGCCGCGTAAAGGACCACCGCGGCCACCAGCCACGGCAGCAGAGCGCGCCCTTCCTGGTGGAGATGGAGTATCGCGGTCAGGGCCGTCATCACGAGCGCGCCGGCGAAGCACAGGGCGAACCAGCCGTTGAGGATGGCCACGTTGATGCGTTGCATCGTGTCGACCAGGGTACGGTCGGTGGCCTTGTTCAGACCCGGCATGACCGAGCAGGCGTAGGCGTAGAACAGGCCGGCGATCAGTCCGGTGCTCATCGTCGCGGCGACCAGGACGACCTTGCGTAACAGCTCCATCTTCAGGTCCCTTCTGATTCTCTCTGCCACCAGTCAAGCGGCACCCGCCGAGACGGGCCATCGTTCAGAAGCGCGCGAGCATGCGCGTGCGTCTCATCGAGCCGTATGGACGTCCTCGCGAGCCTGCTGGACGGGCCGAGGGCCCCGGGAGCCTCGGTCTGATCGGCCCCCCGGCCTGGTCCGGCCTCGTGGTCAGGTCGTGGGCTGGACCATCAGGCTGTAGGTGCCGGTGAGAGTGCGCTCGCGAAGGGTGCCGGCCCGCACGAGGGTCGCGCCGCGGAGCAGCCCCCGCTTGCAACCCTCACCCGAGTAGATGATGACGTCGGCATCGGTCTTGTTGATCACGGTGACCCTGGTCATGAGGGAGAACCAGGGGAGCGCGTGGCACCCGGGCGCCGGATCGACGAGCCGCGTGCGCGGGACCTCGTCGCCCTCGATCGTCAGCGTTCCGGTCGCGGCGGTGGCCGGCGACGGGGCCGTGAGGGCCAGTGGCGCGGCGGCGAGCAGGGCACCGAGAGCCGTCATGACACGTCGCATGGCATTCTCCTCCACTGTGGATCGACACCTCGATCATCGTAACGGAGAGCGACGATCCGATCGCGGCAGGACGGCTGGATCTCCGGAAAAGCGGATCGCCGACCCGCCTGGCGGCGGATCGGCGATCGCGAGGTACCGGCGTGTCGCCGGCGGGCCGGGTACGGCTAGTCGCCGTACTCGTTCTGGACCCCCGGCGGGGTCAGCGCGGAGATGTAGTGCTGCGGCAGGTGGTCGTCGACCGAGTAGACGGCGGGCAGCGACCGGGTCGCCTCGAACTTGCGGGCGATGAACGACAGCGCCGACAGCGGAATGCCGAGCAGCCCGGCAAGCTGCGACGTCGGCCGCCTCCTGGCCTCCCACTGGCCCCTTCTCGCATGCGTGGCGAACCGCTGGTGGGTCAGCGTGTCGATGAGGCTGTTGCGGAGGTGCGGGACCCGGTAGTGGTACTCGCGGCCGAAGTGCCGGAACGGGCCCGACGAGGTGGACGGCAGGTGCGGGACGATGTCGCTGTCGTACACGTAGCGGATGACGTTCTCGCGGAGGAACTCGTCCCGCTCGCAGGCCTCGGCGAACGCCGGGTCGCCGATCATGGGCTGGCCGTAGGTGTAGACCGCCTTCAGCCGGTCACCGAGCGCCTCCCTGTACTTGCGCTCGTGCCTGATCATGACGCCCAGCAGCGCGGCCATCGCCCCGCCCTGGCTGTGCCCGGTGATGTAGAGCGCCTCCAGGTTGCCCTCGGAGGGGGCGGAGCCGTAGGCGTCGCCGGACCGGGAGGCGCCGTCGGGCTGCCCGATGTGGCCCGGCTGGCGCTCGGACGCCCGCCGCAGCATGTTCATGACCTCGTACCGCGTGGCTCGGACGTTGCGGTAGGTGCCGGCGTGCACGGTGGCGCGCGGGTCGCCGATCTGGTAGCCGATGCGCTCCGGCTCCAGGTCGATGTCGCTCAGCCAGTTGATGAAATTGAGCGGTTCGGTGCCCCGGTAGCAGAGGATTCCGACCTTGCCGCTCTCGCTCTGGATGAAGAAGGCGGTCGAGCAGATGAGCATCGCGTCGACCGACGTCTGGATCATCTGGCAGTGATTGTCCTCGAGGCCCATTCTCGCCAGGATCATGGACAGCGTCCTGGCGTCCGAATAGGCGTACGCGGCGCAGGTCGCGAGGACGTGCGCGATTTCGGGATCGGGATGGTGCCCCGCCTCCAGCAGCCGCCTTTCCAGGTTCTTGTAGACCGGGAATCCCGCGGTCTCGCGGTGGCCGTAGGGCCGGAGTTCCTCGTAGGAGGGCGCCGTGACGTCCAGCGGCGGCATGCCGCCGGCCTGCACGATGTCCCGCATCCTGCGTTCCCACTCAGTTGTGGGATACGTTCCCGCGGCGGACTCGGGCTTCCTGCCGCCACTCACCACCTTTCCGGCGTTGGCCTGGCCTACCGTGGCCGTGACTGTTTTCTCCGACTGGCGACTGTTCCTGGTGGTATCCACGCTTGCCACGCCACACACCTTCCCGTCGGCGACGGTGCTTTGAACTGTTCCGCGGTTTCCGTGATGGGCAGGACGGCGTTGTCACTCGCGCTTTGAGCGCACCCCGAGAACCGCCTGTCCTTCACAATTTCCTGGACATCACGGGCCAAATCCCATGCGCGCGCAAACTCATTTCCAGAGGCTCGCCGGAGGGACGTGCGGAAAGGGCCGCTCAGTGGGTGGAGGCGGCGGCCAGGGGCAGTGGCGGCATGCCGGGCGTGGCGGGTTCGTCCGCCGGCGGCTCGTCGAGTGGCAGCCGCACGGTGAAGCGGGCGCCGCCCGCCTCGGCGGTGTCCACCCCGATGGTCCCGCCGTGGGCGCGGACGATGTCGCGGACGATGGCCAGGCCGAGGCCTGTGCCTCCCCGGTCGCGGCAGCGGGAGGCGTCCAGCCGGGTGAAGCGCTCGAAGATCCGCTCGCGGTCGGCCTCGGCGATGCCGTCGCCGTCGTCGGAGACCACCAGCTCGGCGGTCCGGCCGTCGCGGCGCACCTCCACGAGCACTCCGCGCTTCGCGTGCCGCTGGGCGTTGTCGAGCAGGTTGGTCAGGACGCGGGCGATCTGGGTGTCGACGCCCCTGACGGCCACTTCGGGGACGAGCCGGAGCCGTACGGGCAGCCGGTCGGTGCGCCGGGAGACCTCCATGCGGACCGACTCGGCCAGGTCCACCTCGGCGAGCGCGCTGGGCGTGCCCCCGTTGAGCTTCGCCAGCAGGAGCAGGTCGGTCATGATGGCCTGCAGCCGGTCGACGTCGCGAAGCGTGCGGTCCAGCAGGTCCTCGAGGTCGGTGTCCTCGGGGTGCATCCGGGCCTCCTCCAACTGGGCGCGCAGGCCGGCGACCGGGGTGCGCAGCTCGTGGGAGGCGTCGGAGGCGAACTGCCGCTGGGCGGCGAGTGCCAGCTCCATGCGGTCCTTGGCGCTCTCGAGGCGTTCGAGCGTGCCGTTGACCGTCCGCGCCAGGCGCGCGATCTCGTCGTCGCCGGGAGGTTCGGGGACACGGCTGCTCAGGTTGTTGACGTTGGTCGCGGCCAGTTCGGCGCGGATGGTCTCGACCGGCCGCAGCGTCCGGCCGGAGATCTTCCAGGCGGCCCAGATCGCGAGGGAGATCAGCGCCGCGACCTGTATGGCGAAGAGCGCGTCGAACACGCCCGTCGCGATCACCGTGCGGACCGGGCCGCCCGCGTAGACCACGTTGGAGCCGGGGTCGGGGGAGACGCGGGCCGCGGAGAGGCGCACGCAGCCGAGGCGGGCGTTCGCGCAGGTCTGCACGTCCCTCTGCGGGTCCTCGGCCGTGGGCCACAGCGTGGACAGCGGCGCGAGCCCGCGGGCGTCCGGCGAGGAGGCGATGACCTTGCGGTCGGGCGCCACCACCTGGATCACGTTGGCCCCGGGCACGCTGCTCGTCACGATCGGGTCCGTCAGCCGCCCGGCACGGTCGGCGGCGGCCATGAGGCCGGCGGCGCGGCGCGCGTCCAGCCATCCGGCGTTCGCCAGTTCCTGGCGCGCGACCATCCCGGCCAGCACGCCGGAGGGGACGAGGAGGAGCATCGCCAGGAGGGCGACCAGCGCGGTGACCCGCCCGCGGATCGAGCGGGGGCGCCACAGCCGCGGGCGGCATGGTGAGTCGGGGAGAGGGATGGGCACGCGGGTCCTCCTCGCGGTGATCAATCACTGCTGATCACGGGCGGTGGGGGGCTGCGCCGGATCGGGTGGGCGCTCAGGGAAAGCGCCCGGAGGGCGGGTACGTTGCACCGCCGTATGCTCGGCCATCTTCGGTACGGCGGCACGTGCGGCCGCATGGCCCGCGGATGACTCGCTAGGGCAAAAGCAAACGTAGCAGATACCCCAAAATGGTGCAAATCAGACAAAACCTTACCTTGATCATGTCACGGCACGGTCAAGCCACCGACAGGTGGGCCCGACCGTGCCGTGATCTTCCGCAGGCCTACGTGCGGTACACCTGGAACTCCGACACCTGCCCGGCGGGCCACCCGGTGTTGCCGGTGAAGGTCAGCCGGATGTGCCGCTGCGACGTCGCGGGGAAGGTGATCGTCGCGGTGTTGCCGGTCCCCGGGTCGAAGGTGTAGCCGAGCGGCGCCACCATCGTGGAGTACGCCGTGCCGTCCTGGCTGCCCAGCACCGCGATCGTCTGTGTCCTGCGCCCCCACGCGGAGGAGGGCGGCAGGGTGAGGACGATCCGCGTGACGTCGCTCACCGCGCCCAGGTCGACCGTGATCGACTGCGGGAACGCGTTGTTGGCGCTCTCCCAGTAGGTGCCGGCGTTCCCGTCGTTGGCGTTGCCCGCGACGTAGCCCTGCGTGTGGCTGCTCGCGCTGATCGCCCGTCCGGCCGCCAGGTTCGGATTTGCCGGTGGGGTGGTCGTCCCGGTGAAGCGGTCCACCCAGTACTTGGTCCGGTCGAGGTAGGCGGTCTCGGCGTCGGCGCCCGTCCTGCCGTAGGCGCCGTCGAAGGTCTGGTAGCCCCGTCCGGCGGGCGGGGTGGAGCTCGCCGGCTCGATCACCGATCCCTCGTGCCACTCGTTGAAGGAGGTGACCGAGACCCAGCTCGGATCGCCACCGGTGGCCGGGGCCAGGGCGTTCTGCCATTCGGTGTCGTAGGTGGCGCCGTTGCCGCGCCCCAGGGTGGGGGTGGTGTTGCCCGGCACCGCGCGGTCGTCGATGTATCCCGGGGCGACCGACGGCGCCCAGATCAGGCCGTTGGCCTTGCAGAAGTCGCTCGCGCCCTTCCAGCCCGGCGCCGTCGCGCCGGCGATGCCGTCGTAGGTGTACATGCCGCCGAAGTGCGCGACCTTGGTGGTGTCGGTGGTCTGGGCCAGCACGATGCTGCTGGAGCGCACCTGGTCCAGCGCGGTCCAGTCGGTGATCCGCAGGCTCTCGAAGACGTAGAACGCGCCCCGGTCGCCGTGGGCGGCGTCACGGTAGAACGCCGGGCTGTTCCCGTACCGGGAGTTGATGTAGGCGATGTCGGCGACCGTCGAGGCGGCGGTGCGCCCGGTGTACGGCTCGAGGTGCCAGGCGACCTTGATGCCGAACCGCGCGGCCGTGTCCAGCACGCCGGCGGCCAGCCGGTCCTCGTAGGAGTCCTGCCCCCACCAGCTGTAGACGATGACGCCGGCGCCCGACCGCTGGATCCAGCGCATGTGCTGGGTCACCGCGCCGGCCAGGTCGCCGGAGTCGTAGGGGCCGAGCTCAGGGTAGAGGTCGGCGCCGATGTCGTCCGGCGGCGTGTGACCGCCCTGCTGCCAGTGCCGGTAGCTGCCGGCGACGGCGGGGCTGCCGTACCACGGGTAGTAGAACAGCTGGACGTCGGCGGCCGTGTGGCCGGCGGCGGCCTGCGGTGCGTTCTGCGAGGCGAGGGCCGGCCGTCCCAAAAGTGGCGTCAGGCCCGACGCCACGAGAAGGACGGCGGCGGCCGTCGCGGTGCGCCAGTTCGGCATGGTCGGTGACTCCTCGCGTCGATGGGGGGGTTCGCCGGTACGAGGGGGCCCGTCCGCCCGACCGGTACGAGCGGCACCACCGCGGCGGAGCCGAAGTCGGCGGGAACGGCCCCGTCACGGGTCTCGCCGGCCGGGTGGACGGGAGTCTCAGGGAGCGACGGCCGTACCGCTCCGCTTGAAATTTCAGCGATCGACGAACAACTTGCGGTTTTCTCGAGAAATTTTGCAGGCTTTTCGCATTAAAGAGCGCTTCTCCCAAGCGGTGCAAGTGTCGAAGCGCTTCGGCTTACGTAACACTTCCGTAACGCGATCGGCTGTGCCGTGTCGGATGTCAAGACATGTCATGGCCGACGCGCCGCCCGAGCTGCGGGGATTTACTGCGAGAAGTGGCCGTGTTAGAACCTCATTACGGTCCTGCCGCGCTGGTCCGGCAGTCGGCGCGGTGTTCCATGGACGCCTGTAGGACGCATGACAGATAATTTCGTGAGTCAATAGTCTTTTTGCGGGGCTCCGCTCCGCGCAGACCGGCACTCGGAGGCGGCACCCTCCAGCGGCACGACCACCGATCCACCTGACCCACCGACGCCCACCCCGACCCACACCGACCCCACCCGACCCGACAGCAAGCGCGGCGGCGCGCGCCTTGCCTGACTGACCCCCCAAGTCAGGAAAGGACCCCCCATGTCACCACGTCCTCGGCCGTGGACTCGGCTGCTCGCCGCGATCACACTGGTCGTCGCCTGCAGCGCGGCGACCGTGACCGCCACCGGCCCGGCAGCCCAAGCCTCGGTCATCCCGGCCTCCGACTACCAGCAGGTAAGCCTGGCCACCGGAGGCGCGGAACTCGGCGAGGCCATGTCCCTCGCGGTGCTCCCCAACCGCTCGGTGGTGCACACCGCCCGCGACGGCACGGTGCGCGTCACCGACGCGTCCGGCAACACCAAAGTGGCCGGTCAGCTCGATGTCTACACGCACGACGAAGAAGGACTCCAAGGGGTCGCGGCGGACCCCGGCTTCGCCACCAACCGCTACATCTACCTGTACTTCTCGCCCAAGCTGACCACGCCGGCGGGTGACGCGCCGACCAGCGGAACCCAGGCGCAGTTCGACCAGTGGAAGGGCGAGCTGCACCTCTCGCGCTTCACCTTGAACGCCGACGACACGCTCAACCTGGCCAGCGAGAAGGTCGTGCTCAAGGTTCCGAACGACCGAGGGCAGTGCTGCCATGTCGGCGGCGACATCGACTTCGACGCGGCCGGCAACCTGTATCTGACCACGGGCGACGACACCAACCCGTTCGAGTCGAACTCCTACTCGCCGCTCGACGAGCGCACCGACCGCAACCCGCAGTTCGACGCTCAGCGGTCGGCGGCCAACACCAACGACCTGCGCGGCAAGCTGCTGCGGATCAAGCCGCAGCCGGACGGGACGTACACCATTCCCTCGGGCAACATGTTCGCGCCCGGGACGGCGATGACCCGGCCCGAGATCTACGCAATGGGCTTCCGCAACCCGTTCCGCATGTCGGTCGACAAGGCCACCGGCATTGTCTACCTGGGTGACTACGGCCCGGACGCCGGCGGCCCCGACCCGAACCGCGGCCCCGGCGGCCAGGTCGAGTTCGACCGGATCACCGGCCCCGGCAACTACGGCTGGCCGTACTGCACCGGCACGAACACCACCGCCGAGACCTACAACGAGTACACCTTCCCGAGCGGCCCCTCCGGAGCCAAGTACAACTGCGCCGGCGGGCCCACCAACAACTCCTTCCGCAACACCGGCCTGACCACCCTGCCCCCGGCCAAGCCGAGCTGGATCAGGTACGGCGGCGAGGCGGGCTCACCGCCCGAGTTCGGCGGTGGCTCCGAGTCGCCGATGGGCGGCCCCGTCTACCGGTACGACGCCTCGCTCAACTCCAGCGTCAAGTTCCCGCAGTCCCTGGACGGCAGGTACTTCGCCGGAGAGTACGGCCGTAAGTGGATCAAGGCCATCGAGGTCAAGGCCGACGGCACCTACGGCGACATCGGGGACTTCCCCTGGACCGGCACGCAGGTCATGGACATGGCCTTCGGCCCCGACGGCGCCCTGTACGTGCTCGACTACGGCACCGGCAGCGACAACCAGGCCCTGTGGAGGGTCGAATACGTCGGCGCGACCAACCGCAACCCGATCGCCAAAGTGGCCGCCGACAAGACCTCGGGCCCAAGCCCGCTGGCGGTGACCTTCTCCTCGGCCGGCAGCTCCGACCCCGAAGGCGGCGCGCTGACGTACTCGTGGAACTTCGGGGACGGCGGCACCTCCACCGCGGCCAACCCCTCGCACACCTACACCACCAACGGCACCTACTCGCCGACGCTGACCGTCCGCGACCCGCAAGGACTCACCGGGACGGCGAGCCTCGTCGTGACCGTCGGCAACACCGCCCCGACCGTGACGCTCACCCAGCCGGTGAACGGCCAGCTTTTCTCCTTCGGCGACACCGTGCCCTTCCAGGTCACCGTCAGCGATCCTGAAGACGGCGCGATCGACTGCACCAAGGTGACCGTCACCTATTTCCTGGGGCACGACAGCCACCGCCACCAGATCACCTCCAAGACCGGCTGCAGCGGATCCATCGCGGTGCCCGTCGACGGTGAGCACGACGCCGCGGCGAACGTCTTCGGTGTGTTCGAAGCCTCCTACACCGACAAGGGCGGCCTGACCTCCACCAGCCCCCGCACGCTCCAGCCGAGGCACCGGCAGGCCGAGCACTTCGGCGCCCAGTCCGGCATCCAGGCCGCCGACCACGCCGGGGCCGAGGGCGCCAAGACGGTCGGCTTCACCGACAACGGCGACTGGATCTCCTTCCAGCCGTACGCGCTGAGCAACGCAAAGAGCATCACCGCCCGGGTCTCCTCCGGCGGCGTCGGCGGCACCCTGGAGGTACGGGCGGGGTCGGCGACCGGCACGCTCCTTGGATCGCTGAACGTCGCCAACACCGGCGGCTGGGACACCTTCGTCAACGTCACCGGGACGCTGGCCAACGTTCCCAGCGGCACCACCACGCTGTACCTGGTGTTCAAGGGCGTGACCGGCCAGGGCAACCTGTTCGACCTCGACGCCTACACCATCGACACCACGACCGGCGGCACCAGTACCACGACCGAGGGCGAGGCGTACACCTCCCAGTCGGGCTTGCAGCCGGCCGCCCACGCGGGGGCCAGCGGCGGCACGACCCTCGGCTTCATCGACAACGGCGACTGGGCCGGATACTCGCAGGTCAACACCCAGGGCGCGCAGACCTTCTCGGCCCGGGTGTCCTCCGGCGGCCCCGGCGGCACCATCCAGATCCGCTCCGGCTCGCAGACCGGGACCCTGCTCGGCTCGGTGAACGTCGCCAACACCGGCAACTGGGACACCTTCACCACGGTGTCGGCCACGCTGACCGGCTCGGCGTCCGGGTCCCTTTTCCTGACGTTCATCGGCGGCTCGGGCTCCCTGCTTGATGTCGACACCTTCACCATCACCCGCTGACGACTCTTAGGGACCATCCATGTTCAAGGTCATGCGCCGCGTCCTGGCGCTGGTCGCCGCCACGGTGATCGCAGCCCAGTTCGCCCCCGCGGCCGCGCAGGCCGCCGATCCGGCCTACCAGGTGCTGGTCTTCTCCAAGACCGCAGGGTTCCGCCACGACTCCATCCCCACCGGCATCCAGGCCATCCGTGACCTCGGTGCCGCGAACAACTTCACCGTCACCGCCACCGAGGACGCGAACGCCTTCACGGCGGCCGGCCTCGCGCAGTACAAGGCGGTGGTGTTCCTCAGCACCACCGGTGACGTCCTCAACGACGCCCAGCAGACCGCCTTCGCCTCCTACGTGAACGGTGGCGGCGGCTACGTCGGCATCCACGCGGCGGCCGACACCGAGTACGACTGGCCGTACTACGGACAGCTCGTCGGCGCATGGTTCAAGAGCCATCCGGCGATACAGCAGGCGACGGTCAAGAACGAGGACCGCACGCACCCCGCCACCTCCGGCCTCGCGGCGACCTGGACGCGCACCGACGAGTGGTACAACTACCGCACCAACCCCCGCTCCACCGTTCACGTCCTACAGAGCATGGACGAGAGCAGTTACACCGGCGGCGAGATGAGCGGGGACCACCCGATCACCTGGTGCCATCCGCAGGCGTCCGGCCGGTCGTTCTACACCGGCCTCGGCCACACGATCGAGTCCTTCGCGGAGCCGAGCTACCGGGCGCTGCTGCTCGGCGGCATCAGGTACGCGGCTGGCATGGTCCAGGCCGACTGCAACCCCCCGACGGGCGGGGGCGGCGGCACCGTGGAGGGTGAGTCGTACACCTCGCAGTCGGGTGTGCAGCCGGCGAGTCATGCGGGGGCGAGCGGCGGCACGACGCTCGGTTACATCGACAACGGTGACTGGGCGGGTTATGCGTCGGTGAGCACGGCCGGGGTGACCGGGTTCTCGGCCCGGATCGCCTCGGGCGGTCCGGGTGGGACGATCCAGATCCGTTCGGGTTCGCAGACCGGGACCCTGCTGGGGTCGGTGACGGTTCCCTCGACCGGGGGCTGGGACACCTTCCAGAACGTGTCCACCACGCTGAGCGGTTCGGCGTCGGGGGCGTTGTTCCTGGTGTTCACCGGTGGCTCCGGCTCCCTGTTCGACGTGGACACCTTCACGCTCACCAAGTCCACCGCCCCCACGCCGGTGGAGGGTGAGTCGTACACCTCGCAGTCGGGTGTGCAGCCGGCGAGTCATGCGGGGGCGAGCGGCGGCACGACGCTCGGTTACATCGACAACGGTGACTGGGCGGGTTATGCGTCGGTGAGCACGGCCGGGGTGACCGGGTTCTCGGCCCGGATCGCCTCGGGCGGTCCGGGTGGGACGATCCAGATCCGTTCGGGTTCGCAGACCGGGACCCTGCTGGGGTCGGTGACGGTTCCCTCGACCGGGGGCTGGGACACCTTCCAGAACGTGTCCACCACGCTGAGCGGTTCGGCGTCGGGGGCGTTGTTCCTGGTGTTCACCGGTGGCTCCGGCTCCCTGTTCGACGTGGACACCTTCACGCTCACCAAGTGACACCCCGGGAGCGGCACTCGCCGGAAATAGACCGGATGTCCGGACGAACCGGCTCCGGGGCGGGTGCCGCTCCCTGCTCCACCGCACTAGGCCGGCTGTCGGCGGCCGGCTCGTGAAAGAAGGAGAGCTGATGGACGTCGGAGTATGGCTCATCGGGGCAAGAGGCTCGGTGGCCACCACAGTCGTCACGGGCGCGGCGGCCCTGCGAGCCGGGCTCGCGGCGCCCATCGGGTGCGTGACAGAAGCCCCCGACTTCGCAGACGCGGGGCTCCCGCCGCTCGACCGGCTGGTCTTCGGCGGGCACGACATCTCCAGCACGCCGCTGCCCAAGAAGGCCGAGGAGCTGAGCCGGGCCGGGGTCATCCCAGCGCCGCTGGCCGAACTCGTACGCCAAGATCTGGAGGCCGCCGACGCGGAGATCCGGTCTGGGATCGCCGCGGACGCGGACACCTGGTCCGACGCGGCCGGCCGGCCCGGCATGGCCGGTGACACGTGGACCCGGCCGCGTGACACCTCCGTCGCGGAGGGCCAGGGCGCCATGG
Organism: Sphaerisporangium perillae; assembly: GCF_023276435.1. Lineage (GTDB taxonomy): Bacteria > Actinomycetota > Actinomycetes > Streptosporangiales > Streptosporangiaceae > Sphaerisporangium > Sphaerisporangium perillae. Next base: position 359,206 of record NZ_JALLPO010000002.1, on the reverse strand, counting down.
CACAGGCGCTGATCCGCGACCTCACCGAGTTCCGGGAGCGCCGCGGCCTCGCCCGGGTGGTCGTGATCCACGTGGCCTCCACCGAGCCGCCCGCCGTACCGCATCCGGCTCACCACAGCCTGGAAGCGCTGACCACGGCCCTGGACCGGCCCGGGAGGGTGCTGCCGCCGAGCTCGCTGTACGCCTTCGCCGCCCTCAGCGCCGGCTGCCCCTACATCGACTTCACCCCGTCTACCGGCGTCTCCCTGCCCGCCCTCGACGAACTGGCCCGCGCCCGCGGAGTGCCGTACGCCGGCCGGGACGCCAAGACGGGGGAGACCCTGGTGAAGACCGCCCTGGCCCCGATGTTCGCGGACCGTGCCCTGGCCGTGCGCTCCTGGTCGGGGACCAACCTGCTCGGAGGGGGAGACGGCGCCACGCTGGCCGACCCGGCCTCCGGGGAGAGCAAGCGGATCTCCAAGGAGCGGGCGCTGCCCGGGATACTCGGCCACTCCGTCGAGGGCCGGACCCACATCGACCATGTGCCCCACCTCGGCGACTGGAAGACCGCCTGGGACCACATCACCTTCGAAGGCTTCCTCGGCGTGCGCATGTCGCTGCAGTTCACCTGGCAGGGCTGTGACTCCGCGCTCGCCGCGCCCCTGGTGCTGGACCTGGCCAGGCTGCTCGCCCGCGCGCACGAACGCGGCCACGCCGGAGCCGTCAAGGAGCTGGGGTTCTTCTTCAAGGACCCCATCGCGCTGGACGAGCATCGCCTCCAGACCCAGTACGACCTGTTGCGCGCCTGGGCCGGGGAACTGGCGTGACCGTGGACCTCGGGACGCTCGCCGAGCTGGTCCGGGCGCCCGCCGCGCTCACCGTGCCCGGTGACACCGCCGCGGGGGGAGCGGTGAGCCCCGGACTCGCGCTGTCGTCGGTCTGCCTCTACTGGGCCGGCATGGCGCTGAACGACTACGCCGATCGTGACCTGGACGCCGAGGAGCGGCCCGAGCGGCCCATCCCCTCCGGACGCGTCCGCCCGGGCCAGGCGCTCGGGCTCGCCGCCGGGCTGACCGCCACGGGCCTCTTCCTCGCGGCCCGGACGGGCGGCCGCGGAGCCCTCGGCGTCGCGACGGGCCTGGCCGCGGTCGTGTGGGCCTACGACCTTGTGCTCAAGGACACGGCGGCGGGGCCACTAGCGATGGCCGCGGCCCGCGGGCTGGACGTGTTCCTCGGCGGCACGGTCCCCGCTTCCCCGCGCTCCGGTGTCCTTCCCGGCACTTCCGCGGGTCGCCGCGTCCCGCCGGGGAGCGGAAGGGCGCGCCTGCTGGCGGCGGGCGCCGTGGCCGCGCACACGTACGGGGTGACAGCACTGAGCCGTGGCGAGGTCAGCGGAGGGTCGACGGCCCGCTCCGCCGCGGCGCTCACCGCCACCGCCCTGGCCGCCGGGCTCGCGGCCGTCCACGTCTCCTCCGCGATCGCACCCGCCGGAGCCCAACCCGCCGTGACCGCGGGAAAGCTGGCCGCACTCGGGCTGGTGGGGGCGTACGCGGGTCTGGTGGGGCGGGCGCAGCTCGCCGCCGCCCGCACCCCTGACGCGGGACGGACCCGGACGGCCGTTGGCCAGAGCATCCTCGGGCTGCTCCCACTGCAGGCGGCGCTCACCGCCGGGCGTGGGCACCTCGCCACGGCCGTCGCACTGGCCGTGGCCCATCCCCTCGCCAGGAGGCTGTCCAGGAAGGTCTCTCCGACGTGAGATTCGGCTACGGCACCAACGGCTTCAGCAACCACCGCCTGGACGAGGCGCTCGCGGTGCTGGCCGACGTGGGGTACGAGGGCGTCGCGCTGACCTTGGACGCCGGGCACCTGGATCCCTTCGCGCCGGACATCGGCCACCAGGTGGACCGGGTCGCCGCCCGGCTGGGCGAGCTGGGTCTCGCCGTGGTGATCGAGACGGGCGGGCGCTACGTCCTCGACCCCTTCCGCAAGCACCACCCGACCCTGCTCCACCCCCCAGAGGCGGCGGCCGCCCGGATCGACCTGCTGCGGCGGGCCGTGCGGATCGGCGCGGACCTCGGCGCGGAGGCCGTCTCGTTCTGGAGCGGGATCCGGCCGGTGGAGGTGGGCGAGGAGCGGGCCTGGCGGAACCTCGTCTCGGGGGTCGCCGCCGTACTCGACGAGGCCGGTACCCGTGCGGTGACGCTCGGCTTCGAACCGGAGCCGGGCATGCTGGTCGACACCATCGCGCGGTTCGAGCGCCTGCACGAGCTGACCGGAAGGCCGGAACGGCTCGGCCTGACCCTGGACATCGGGCACTGCCGCTGCCTGGAACCCGATCCGGTGCCCGACAGCGTGCGCCGGGCCGGGCCGTACCTGGTCAACGTGCAGATCGACGACATGCGGCGCGGCGTGCACGAGCACCTGGAGTTCGGCGACGGGGAGATCGACTTCCCGCCCGTCCTCGCCGCGCTGGACGAGGTCGGGTACCGGGGCCTGGTCAGCGTGGAACTGCCCCGGCACAGCCACGCAGCCCCCCTGGTCGCCGCCCGGTCCCTGCGCTTCCTCCGCGAGGCGGCCCCGCACGGCGCGACACGCGCTCCCGGCGTCGGAGCTGTGCGATGAGGGGAGCGGAGCCGGACTTCTCGGGCAGGACGGGCGTTCGCGGCGACGGAGTCGCGCGATGAGAGGCGGGAGAGAACGATGACGACGCCACACCTACCAGGGTTCGTGCTCAGCGAGGAGGGCGCCCGATGGCTGGCGGCCTCCACCGAGCGGATCCGTACGGACGACCGGGCCCTCGCCGCGCTGTTCCCCTTGGCCGGGCGGGCCTGCGGCCGTGCCCCCATCCCCGGTTTCCCCGGCTGGACGGTCGACCAGGCGGTCAGGGTGGAACTGCTCCGCGCCCTGTCCCGCACCGGGGCGCCGCTCGGGGAGACGATCTTCGAGCTGTACGCCCACGGGGACGCCGCCGAGCGGCTCGCGGTGCTCAAGGCGTTGCCGGTGCTGGCCGCGTGCAACCGGCTCGGCGATGCCGGACTGCCGATCGTCCGGGACGCGCTGCGCACCAACGACGCCCGCCTGGTGCGGGCGGCCCTCGGCCCGTACGCCGCGGAACACCTGCCCGATCACGCCTACCGGCAGGCGGTGCTGAAGTGCGTCTTCATCGGCGTGCCACTCGGCGCAGTGACAGGCCTGGACCGGCGCGCCGACGAGGAGCTGGCCCGCATGATGGCCGACTACGCGCGGGAACGCCTGCTGGCAGGACGTGAGGTCCCACCCGACGTGTGGCCCCTCGTGGAACGCCACCCCGCCGTGCTCACCGGCATACGCAGCCTCCTCACCGAAGCCGGCCACCTCAACTGATCGGAGAGCAAGGAACGCTCATGCGCATCTTCGACCCGCACATCCACATGACCTCACGCACGACCGACGACTACGAGCGCATGTACCAGGCCGGGGTGCGCGCCGTGGTGGAGCCCGCCTTCTGGCTGGGTCAGCCGCGCACCTCCCCCGGCACCTTCGCCGACTACTTCGACGGCCTCCTCGGCTGGGAGCCCTACCGCGCCGCCCAGTTCGGGATCGTCCACCACTGCGCGATCGCGCTGAACCCCAAGGAGGCCAACGACCCGCGCCTGCGTCCCGTACTGGACCTGCTGCCGCGCTACCTGGCGAAGGACCACGTGGTGGCGGTCGGCGAGGTGGGCTACGACGACATCACCCCGGCCGAGGACGAGGCCCTGACCCGCCAGCTCGCACTGGCGATCGAGCACGACCTGCCGGTGCTGGTCCACACGCCACACCGGGACAAGGCCGTCGGCACCCGGCGCACCCTCGACGTCGTACGCGAGTCGGGCCTGCCGCCGGAGCGGGTGCTGGTCGACCACCTCAACGAGATGACGGTCGGCATGGTCGCGGACAGCGGCTGCTGGATGGGTTTCTCCGTCTACCCCGACACCAAGATGGACGAGGACCGGATGATCACGATCCTCAAGGAGTACGGGCCGGCGCGGATCCTGGTCAACTCGGCCGCCGACTGGGGACGCAGCGACCCCTTGAAGACCCGCGCGGTGGCTGACGCCATGCTCGCCTCCGGCTTCTCGGAGGCCGAGGTGGAGACCGTCCTGTGGGACAACCCCGCCGCGTTCTACGGCCAGAGCGGCCGCCTGGACCTGTCCGAGGCCACGGCCGGCGAAGACTACGCCGGCAACAGCGTCCTCCGCGGAGCCCCACGTGACTAGAGGAGCACCCGCATCCCTTCGCCGGGCCGGCCACCTACCATCCGCCTTGGCGGAGGTGTCATGAGGTTCCGGCATCCGGACGGGTCGATCGTCCACGTGGCTTACTGCACCAACGTCCATCCGGGCGAGGAACTGGCCGGGGTGCTCGGGCAGTTGCGCCGCTTCGCCAGGCCGATCCGCGAACGCCTTGGTGTTCCCCGGCTGGGTCTCGGGCTGTGGCTGTCGCGACCGGTCTGCGACGCCCTGACCGCCGAGGCTCGTGAGGTCGCACGGCTGCGCGGCGCGCTCAACGAGCACGGGCTCGAGGTCGTCACGCTGAACGGCTTCCCCTACCAGGGCTTCCACGACTACGGGGACGACGGCGGCGCGGCCGGCGGCGGTTCGGGGGTGCCCGGTTCGCCGAAGTTGCGGGTCTACCATCCCGACTGGACCACGCCGGAGCGGCTCGACTACACGCTGGCCCTGGCGCGCGTTCTGGCCGAACTGCTGCCCGACGACGTCGGCTCGGGGAGCATCTCCACGCTCCCGCTCGCCTGGCGCACCCCCTGGTCGCCCGAGCGCGCCGCCCTGGTGATGGGAGCGCTCGACCGGCTCGCCGCAGGGCTGGCCGAGGTGGAAGCCGCCACCGGGCGCACGATCCGGGTAGGCTTCGAGCCGGAGCCGGGCTGCGTCGTGGAGAACACCACCCAGGCGGCGCACCACCTCGCGAGCGTCGACCACGACTACCTCGGGGTCTGCCTGGACGCCTGCCATCTCGCCGTGCAGTTCGAGGACCCCGTCGAGGCCGCGGAACGCCTCGCCGGTGCCGGGCTGCCGGTGGTGAAACTGCAAGCGTCCTGCGCGCTCCAGGTGGACGACCCCGCCGACCCGGCCACCCGGGACGCGCTCGCGGCCTTCGCCGAGCCGCGCTTCATCCACCAGACCCGCGAGCCGGGCGCCGGATCGCCCGCCGGTGAACTCCGGGGGACGGACGACCTCGGGGAGGCTCTCGGCGGCGACCTGCCCGGCGATGCGCCATGGCGGGTCCACTTCCACGTCCCGTTGCACGCGCCACCGGCCGCGCCGATCTCCTCCACCCGGGGCGTGCTGGAGAAGACCCTGCGGGTGCTGCTGGCCGGGCCCTCGGCGCTGACCTCGCACGTCGAGGTGGAGACCTACACCTGGCAGGCGCTGCCGGGCGACCGCCGCCCGGAGACCGACGAGGCGCTGGTCGAGGGCATCGCGCTGGAACTCGCCTGGATCCGCGACCGCCTCATCGGCCTCGGCCTGAAAGAGGAGAACCCGTGACGACCGGCAGGGCGCACGGCGCACTCGACGACCGAAGGCGGGGCGCCGTGACGTTCGGAGGAGGAGAACCGTGACGAATAGCACAGGAGATGCCGTGCGGCCGTTGGTGGTCATCGATGTGGTGGGCCTGACGCCCCGGCTGCTGGAAGCGATGCCGAACCTGTCCAAGCTCGGCCGCTCGGCCACCCTCGGGACGGTGCTGCCCGCGGTGACCTGCTCGGTACAGTCGACCCTGCTCACCGGTACGCTTCCGCGCGACCACGGGATCGTCGGCAACGGCTGGTACTTCCGCGATCTCGGGGAGATCCTGCTGTGGCGGCAGCACAACGCCCTCGTAGAAGGACCGAAGATCTGGGACGACGCACGCAGGGTCCACCCGGGCTACCGCGTCGCCAACATCTGCTGGTGGTACGCCATGGGCGCGGCCACCGACTTCACGGTCACGCCGAGACCGATCTACCACGCCGACGGGCGCAAGTCCCCCGACTGCTACACCAGCCCGCCGTCACTCCGGGTGGATCTGACCCGGGAACTCGGCCGTTTCCCGCTGTTCTCGTACTGGGGGCCCAAGGCGGGGATCGCGTCCAGCCAGTGGATCGTGGACGCGTCCCGGCTGATGCTCGCCCGCGAGAAGCCCGACCTGACGCTCGTCTACGTCCCGCACCTGGACTACGACCTCCAGCGGTACGGCCCCTCGGGACCGGAGGCCGTGGCCGCCGCCCGGCAGGTGGACGCGGTGCTCAAGCCGCTGCTCGACGACGCGGCGGCCATGGGCGCGGTCACCGTCGTGCTGTCGGAGTACGGCATCACCGACGTCTCCCGCCCCGTCGACGTCAACCGGACACTGCGCCGGGAGGGCCTGCTGTCGGTCTACCGGCAGGCCGGGATGGAGTACCTCGACCCCTGGACCTCCCGCGCGTTCGCCGTCGCCGACCACCAGCTGGCCCACGTCTACGTACGGGACCCGGCCGACGTGGCGAAGGTGCGTTCCATCCTGGCCGCGCTGCCCGGCGTGGAGGAGGTGCTGGACGAGGCGGGCAAGGCGGCGTACGGGCTCGATCACGCGAGGGCCGGTGAGCTGGTCGCGGTCGCGTCGCCGGACTCGTGGTTCACCTACTACTACTGGCTCGACGACGCGCTGGCCCCGGATTTCGCCCGGCTGGTCGACATCCACCGCAAACCCGGCTACGACCCGGCCGAGCTGTTCCTCGACCCGGAGGACCCTTGGGTGAAGGCGAAGGCCGGGTTGGCGCTCGCCCGCAAGACGCTGGGCTTCCGCTACACGATGCCGGTCCTCCCCCTCGACCCCGCCCCCGTGCGCGGCAGCCACGGCCGCCTTCCCGCACATCCCCGCGACGCCCCGGTCCTCCTCTGCAGCGAGCCCCTGGAAAAAGACGCATACGCCGCCACCGAGGTGAAGTCCCTATGCCTCCGCCTGTCCGGCGCCGCCCCGGAACCGGCCGCAGGGGGATGACGCGGCCGCACACCCGCTTGGCACGCTGCGATCTTCCTGGGGAAGGAGGTGGGCGAACCAGTTCCAGGGTAGGCGGTACGTGGCGGCATTCGCAGGTGAGGAGCGCGGGTGGGTGAATCGATCGTGCGCGTCGCGGTGGACGCGGACATGCCGGGCGTACGGGAAGTGGCCTCGCGCTTCGAGACTCTGGACGACTGGACGGATATGCCGGACTTCCTTGATGCCGAGCGGGCGTTCGGGACGTTGGTCGTGGGCGAGGTCGACGGGCGGATCGTGGGTTTCGGCGGGGTGCTCCGCCGGGGGCAGGTCTCCCACCTGGGCGACCTGTACGTCCTTCCCGACCACCAGTCGTCCGGGGTGGGCCGGAAGATCCTGGACCGGCTGCTGCCGACCGGCACGCCACGGGTCACGTTCGCCTCGGACGACCCGAGGGCCCTGGGCCTGTACGTGAGGCAGGGGATGCGTCCGGTGTGCCCGCTGCTCTACCTGACCAGCCCCCCGCCGGAGGACTCCGGGTCCCAGGGGGCCGAGGCGCGGGGCAAGGAGGCGCCGGATGAGCCGGCCGCGCGGGGACCGGTGGACGGGCCCCGGGCGGAGAAGGGAGAGCCGCCCGGCATGCGGGAGGCCGGCAGGCTGGACGCCCGGCTCACGGGCGGCGACCGGACCGGGACCCTGTCCTGGTACGCGGGCCTGCCGGGAGTGACGCTGCACCTCACCGGCCGTGGGTACGCGCTCGCCCGGCTGGTCGGCGAGGACCTCGAGGTGGGGCCGGCGGGCGGGGAGACCCCGCAGGACTGCGCCGACGCGGTGCTCGCGGCGGTCGGCGCGCACCCGGGTGTCGAGGAGGTCCAGGTGGCGGTGCCGGGCGTGCACCCGCTCCTGCCTCAACTGCTGGAGGCCGGCTGGGAGATCGACGACATGGACACGTTCATGACGACCGAGCCCGGCCCGGTCTGGCTGGACCGCTACCTCCCGCATCCCGACCTGGGATAGCGCCGGGCCCGCGTGGTGCGAGGGGGACGATGACGGCCGGGATGCGGATCGACGCCGTGACGCGCGCCGTCACGCGATTCGCCATCGACGTCGGAGCGCCGTACGAGGAGTTCCGCGCCCGCTACGAGCGGGCCGTCCCCGATTATCCCGCCGAGGAGTTCGGCGAGCTCATGGAACGGGGCGCGGCCTGGCGGGAGGTGCTCGAGCTCACCGACCGGTCCGCGCCGCACGGCTTCATGATCTACTGGAGGTACGACGCGCATACGATGATGCGGCTGGCGGGAGACCGTTTCCGTTGCACGGAGTACCTCATGGGCAACCATGTCATCGCCGAGCGCATGTTCCGCCACGATCCCGCCGTCATGCTCTACGCGCCGCTCCGCACCGCGATCTGCGAAGGCGCCGACGGCGTGACGCGGCTCGTCTTCGACCGGCCCAGCAGCGGGTTCGGCAGCTTCGGCATACCAGAGGTCGCCTCCGTCGGGCTGGAGCTGGACCGCAAGGTCGCGGTGCTGCTCCGCGCGCTGTCGGTGCCTGTTCCGGCCACGCTGACGTGAGAGACGGCTCCGCTGGAGACGTCGCGGCGGCGCCTGAAGAGACGCGCGTCGCGAAGTGCCCGGCCCGCGCGTCGCGAAGTGCCCGGCCCAGCGCGGAGCGGTCCGCGGCGGGCGATCGGCGGCTACGCGGGACTGGCGGTCCGGGAGCGGCCGGCCTGGCTCGATTTGGCCAAAGGGATGCGCCCGATGAAGCGCGCCCCGCCGGCGGGGGAGGTGGCCGCCACGATCGTGCCCCCGTGGGTCTCGATGATGTCACGGGCGATGGCGAGGCCGAGCCCCGTGCCTCCGCGGTCGCGGCTGCGGGCCGCGTCCAGGCGGGTGAAGCGCTGGAAGATCCGTTCCCGGTCCTCCATGGCGATGCCGTCCCCGTCGTCGTCGACGATCAGCTCGGCGGTGTCGCCCTCTCGGCGGACCGTGACGCTCACCGACCGCCTGGCGTGCCGCTCGGCGTTGTCCAGCAGGTTGCCCAGGACGCGGCCGATCTGCGTGCGCACGGCGTCGATCGTGACGTCCGGAGCCAGATCCAGGCGCACCGGGAAGCGGCCCGGCCGCCGGGCCACCTCCGCGCGCACGATCTCGGCGAGGTCGACGAGCGTGCGCGACTGCGGCGTGCCGGTGTTGACCCGCTCCAGCAGGAGGAGGTCGGTGATGATCGCCTGGAGCCGGTCGACGTCCCTCAGCGAATAGTTGAGCAGCTGCTTGAGGTCGGTGTCCTCGGGGTGGAGCTGCGCCTCCTCCAGTTGCGCGCGCAGCCCGGCGACCGGGGTGCGCAGCTCGTGCGAGGCGTCGGCGGCGAACTGCCGCTGGTGGTTCAGGGCCTGCTCCATCTGGTCCTTGGCGTGTTCCAACCGGGTCAGCGTGCCGTTGACCGTGTGCGCCAGGCGGGCGATCTCGTCGTTGCCCACGGGTTGGGGGACGCGGGTGCTCAGGTCGTTGACGTTGATCGCGGCCAGCTCGGCGCGGATGGCCTCCACCGGCCGCAGCGTGCGCCCGGTGACCTTCCAGGTCATCGCGACGGCGAGCAGGATCAGCGCGATGCCCTGGATGACGAAGATGGAGTCGATGACGCCGGTGATGCTGCCCGCCGGCGCCGGGTCGCCGGCGTAGACGACGTTGGAGTCCGCGGCGTTCGAGACCCGCTGCGCGGCGAGGTTGACGCACCCCAGATGCTGGTGAGCGCAGGTGCGCACGTCCTGCTCCGGGTCCGCCGGGGAGGGCCACACCGTCGTCAGCGGTGGCAGGCCCCGGACGGCGGGCGAGGCGGCGACCACGCGGTGGTCCGGCGCGACGACCTGGATGAGCGTGACCCCGGTGAGGTCGGGCTTGATGGGATCCTCCAGGCGGCCGAGACGGTCGGCGGCGGCGACGAGCGTGGACTCCTGCCGGGCCTCGAGCCATTCGGTCTTCGCCACCGACTGATGTGCAACCACACCGGCCGCCACGCTCGAAGGGATGAGGAGAAGCGTCGCAAGGAGGGCGACCAGAGCCGTGACCCGTCCGCGAATGGATCGTGGGCGAAGTCGTGAACGCAGCGATGTCCGTTGTGCCGGCGTGCGTCCGCTTACCTCAGCAAGCATCATGTACTTCCCCACGAGTTCTTCAGCGGCGAAAGGGCTGCGTGCGGAAGCAGTGGCCGGGATAGCGCTTTCCATCGTCATGGTCGCCTTGTGCCCCCGATGTTCTGCGTGTAGCCGGTCGCGTACTAGGGCGAGTGGACCGGTGATGGGTGATGGGAGTGCCCGTCGTGGCACCTCACCAGGGGGTCCATCGCTGATCCTGGCCTTGCCCGCGATGATCCGCGCTTCGCGGGCAAGGCGCTTCCGAGTTATCTGGAAAGACTCAAGTTATCACGTTGCGGGCAGGTTTCAAGGTTGTTTACAGGCGTTTGAGAAAAGGTGAATCGATCGGGGCTTGGGGGTGGTTTATATAAAGCTTCCTTTCATCGGGGCATTACATTGTTTTAACCGCGCGGGGCCTTGCGCAAGACACCCCGCCTGGCCCGGGTTCCGGAGGCGTCCGCCAGGCGGGGGAGAGGCGTCGGCCGTCAGGCGTTGACCTCCAGGGCGGCGCGGACGGCCGACTCCAGCGAGCCCTCGATCCACGCGTGTTTGAGCGAGGTGTGCTCCCCGGCGAAGTGCAGCGGGCCCTCGGGAACGGCGATCGCCGGGTGGATCTCGGTCATCTGCCCGGGGAGGAAGACGGCGGCCTCGCCGAACGCGTAGCGGTTGCGCAGCCAGCTCTGGGTCTGGCCGCGGCCGGTGTAGAACTCGGTGATCCGGTCCCCGTGCACCTCTCGCAGGCCGCGCAGCGCGTACCCGTAGCGCTCGGCGTCGTCCATCGAGTCCCACCGCGAGGCGTCGTCGGACCACACGTAACTGGCCAGCACGACGCCGCCCTCGCTGCCCTGCACCCGGTGGGAGGGGTAGTAGGTGAACCGGTTGGCGTTGTCGGCCACCGAGCCGCCGCCGGTCACGTGCGTGGCCGGCCCTGGCCGGTAGCGCGGGCCGAGCTCGCGCTTCCACTCGTCCTCGTCCCACTCCCACCAGCGCTTGCGGAACTCCAGCAGGACCTTGGTCGCCGAGTCGTAGTGCAGTTCGATCACGGCGCGGCGCTTGGCGTAGGACATCGCCGGGGCGATCTCGACGTGCCGCAGCGCGGGGAACGGGATCGTGATGATCGCCACGTCCCCGTGGAAGGTCTCGGTCGGCGTCTGCGGCGCGGAGGACGACTCGTCGCTGCCCTTCTCGCTGACCGTCTCGATGCGCACGCCCCCGCCGGAGGTGGAGATGCGCACGGCCCGCCGGTCCATGCGGATCTCCTCGCGCAGCCCCGGCTCCAGCCGGTACGGCAGCAGGCGGCTGCCGCCCGCCATCTCCCAGTAGGTGGCCGAGGGGTTCACCAGGCTCCTGGTCAGGAAGGTGTGCATGAACGCCAGCGGGAGCCGCGAGGTGAGGTTCTCCACGGTGCCGATGGCGTCGATCGCCGCGTCGCTCAGCCCGGCGTGCTCGGTGAGGAAGCGGTGCATCGAGTAGCCGTCGAACTCCCGCAGCACGCGGGCCCATCCCCTGATCAGGTCGGGGAGAGGCTTGTCGACCCGCCTGCCGCCGCGCGTCACGGAGAAGTGGTCGCGCACCGGGTCGAGCGCGTCGTCCAGGATCTGGGCGGTGGTCCTGCGGTCCTTGAGGCCGAAGGAGGCGTTGATCCTGCGCGGGTCAGCGGCGTACTCGTCGCGGCGCTGGGAGATGCCGTTGACCCGGATCCAGGTGTGGTTGAGCCGCCTCGGCGCCCTGAACTCGCCCTTGGCGGGGCCCGAGCGCCAGACGTGGCCGCCACGCGAGGTGTAGACGACGGGCGGGGTGGGGCCGCTCGCCTCCGCGCCGGGACGCACGTCCACGTTGTAGAACGGGCGGCGCGGGATGCCGAGCTTGTCGATCAGCGCGAGCGTGAGCGGGTGGAAGCCGGGGATGCGCATGGCCCCCGCCTCGGCGTACTGGGCGGGATCGGCGAACCCGGTCTGGAAGGTCTTGATGCGGCCGCCGATGCGGTTCCCGTTGGCCTCGATGACCGTGACCTGGTGGCCGGCCTGCTTCAGCAGCGTGGCGGCCACCAGGCCGGAGATCCCCGCCCCGACGATCAGCACCTTCTTCGGCGAGCGGGTCTTCGGCAGGCCCTTGTCGATGAGCACCCGCAGGTACCTCAGCTTGAGGTCGGAGCCGTCCTCGCCGACGAGCAGCAGGTCGCGCGCCACCTCCAGGCAGGTGTCCCAGCCCGGCGTGCGCGCGGCGCGGCCGGGCGCCGTGTGGAGGGGCGCGGCGGCGGCCGTCGCGGGCGCGGCGGGGACCGCGCCCACGAGGGATCCGACGGCGCCGAACCCGGCCAGCCGGGCGAACCCCCGGCGGTCGATGGTCGTCATCCGATGTTCCTCCTGCGTGATGCAAACTCTGGGTAATGGAGCGATCGCGCAGAGTTTGCATGCAGGAGGGGTATCCGGCCGCGCGGCGCGCCACGGCGGCCGAGCTGGCATTCCAACCGATCGGAAGCGGGGGTTCCCTATACGGGCCTTCGTGCTGTTATGCGCTCCGGTCAGGTCGTGGAGAGGGAACAGGAGTTGGCCAGGTCCCCGGACGCCGGGCGCGGGATGGTGGCGTCGGGAGGCGGCGTCGCACCTCGGGTCGTCCAGCCTTCCAGGGCCTCGAACGCGTCGCGGAAGCACGGCAGGATCGGCCGCAGCAGCCCCGGGTTGGCGTCGTACAGCCCGTCGACGTGGTTGCCGCCCTCGATGCGGTAGTACCGGTGCAGCCGGTCGCGTCCCCGCGCACTGATCAGCTTCTCGTAGACGTCGGAGTCCTCACCGATGGGCAGGAGCGTGTCGAGCGTGCCGTGCAGGGTGATGAGCGGGCGCCCGATGCGGCCGGTCAGCGAGATCCGCTCGACGGCGTCGTGGACGGCCTTCGGGCGGGAGGCGTAGTCGTAGTCGGCGTCGCAGCCCGGCGTCCCCGCCGCGCAGAACGGCGTGCCGGCCTCGGTCGCCCCGTCGTAGGCCGGGTCGAGCTCCTCCCGGTAGATCCGCTGGGTGAGGTCCCAGTAGACCTTGTAGTGGTAGTCCCACAGCGGTTCCGAGCCCGGCGCGAAGCCCGCGGCGATGATCGCGTCGTGCGCGGCCTGGTCGCCGGTGGCGGCGTAGGCCGGATACGCCCGCAGCGTGGCCGGCAGGGAGGTCAGCAGGTTCGGGCCGTTCTCGCGCCAGAGGGTGCCCTCCCAGTCGACGCCGCCGCTGTACAGCTCGGGATGGTTCTCCAGCTGCCACCGCACGAGGTAGCCGCCGTTGCTGATCCCGGCCGCGTACGTGCGGCGCGGGGCCCGGCCGTACCGCTGGGCCACCACGGTCTTGGCCGCGCGGGTCAGCTGGGTGACCCGCTGGTTCCACTCCACCATGGCGTCGCCGGGCTTGCTGCCGTCCTGGTAGAACTGCAGGCCGCTGTTGCCCTTGTCGGTTGCCGCGTACGCGTAGCCGCGGGCGAGCACCCAGTCGGAGATCGCGAAGTCGTTGGCGTACTGCCTCCGGTTCCCGGGCGGGCCGGCGACGACCAGGCCGCCGTTCCAGTGCTCGGGCAGCCGGATGACGAACTGGCTGTCGTGGTTCCAGCCGTGGTCGGTGTTGAACGTCGAGGTGTCGGGGAAGTAGCCGTCGATCTGCGCGCCCGGGACGCCGCTCGGATTGGTCGCGCCGGCGGGCGTGAGGCCGGCCCACTCCGCGGCGATCGAATGCCCGGAGGCGACCGTGCCGGCCGTGGTCAGGTCGTCCAGGCACGCGGAGATCTGCTTCTCCGCCCCCGGGACGGTGATCTGGTCGAGGCGGGGGCAGGCAGCGGCGGCGGCGTGGGCCGGCACCGGCCCGAGCAGGGCCGTGCCGGCCAGGGCGGCCGTGGCCAGGCCCAGTAGCCGGCGCGGCCGTCGTCGGGTGGATCGCATGGGGGGCTCCTCACGTAGGACGGGGGACACGCTGTCGTGCGGGGTGACCGCCATGGTGCTCATCCACTGTGAGCCCGGCCACGTCCGCCGGGCCCACAATCGGCCGCGCGCCCATGTCCGGCGCCGCCATGGTGCGGGCGGCGCCGCGCCGGCCGGTCTCCATCGGCCTCCACCGGTACCGCCGCCGGGGTGTGCGTTCCGGCGCGCTCTGGCCACACAGGTACGGCCCGGCAAGCGTGGCATATGCTCTGACCTGCGATAGATGTGGGTGTTATCCGCCCTGAAGCAGTGGAATATGTGCGTCTGCCACATGGCACCGTTCCACCGGCTCACTTAGTGTTCCCCGTCACAACGACTTCGTCCGTTAACGCCGCGGTGATCTGCGGGTAACCCCGGACGGCCGGATCGAGACGACGAGGAGAGCCACATGGAGGGTCCCGTCCTGCGGGCGCAGGGCCTGGCCAAGGAGTTCCGCGGCTTCCGCGCCGTCGACGGGGTCGACCTGGACATCGCCGAGGGGAGCGTCCACGCGCTGGTCGGTCCCAACGGCGCCGGCAAGACGACGCTGTTCAACCTGCTGACCGGCTTCCTGAAGCCCAGCGCGGGCCGCATCCTGCTCGGCGAGCGCGACCTGACGGGCAGGCGCCCGGAGCAGGTGGCGCGCCTGGGCGTCGCCCGGTCGTTCCAGATCACCAGCCTGTTCCCGCAGATGACCCCGCGCGAGCACGTCGAGCTCGCCCTGGCCGGCGCCACCGGGCTCACCTGGCGGTTCTGGCGCTCGCACCGGCTGCTGGACCGGTTCGGCGACCGGGCGGCGGAACTGCTGGACCAGGTCGGCCTGGCGGCGCACGCCGAGATCCCGGCCGGCAACCTCGCCTACGGCCACAAGCGCGCCCTGGAGCTGGCCCTCGCACTGGCGCTGGACCCGCGGGTGCTGCTGCTGGACGAGCCGACCGCCGGGATGGGCGTCGAGGACATCGACCGCACCGTGGAGCTGGTCAGGAAGGTCCGCGCCGGGCGGACGGTCGTGATGGTCGAGCACAACATGAGCGTCGTGTCCAGCCTGGCCGACCGCGTGACGGTCCTGCAGAGCGGCCGCGTGCTCGTCGAGGGACCCTACGCCGAGATCCGCCACGACCCACGGGTCATCAGCGCCTACCTGGGAGACCCCCATGCCGAGGACTGACACCACGCCCATCCTGACCGTCGGCGGCCTGTCCGCCTGGTACGGCGAGGCGCAGGTCCTGCGCGACGTGTCGCTCCAGGTGGGCGAGGGCGAGATCGTCACGCTCGTCGGCCGCAACGGCGCGGGCAAGACCACGCTGCTGCGCTGCCTGATGGGGCTGCAGGGACGCTACTCGGGGAGCATCTCCTTCCTCGGCGCCGACCTCACCCGGCTGCCGGCGCACCGGCGGGCACGCCAGGGCCTCGGCTACGTCCCCGACGATCGCGGGGTGTACTCCACGCTCACCGTGGAGGAGAACCTCACGCTGCCGCCCCGTGTCGGCCCTGAGCCCTGGTCGCTGGCCCGGGTGTACGAGACCTTCCCCCGCCTGGCGGAGCGGCGCGCGTTCCCCGGGACCAAGCTCTCGGGCGGCGAGCAGCAGATGCTGGCGCTGGCCCGGGTGCTGCGGATGGGGGCGCGGGTGCTGCTCTGCGACGAGCCGACCGAGGGACTGTCCCCCCTGATCGTCCAGCAGATCGGCGAGATCCTGCGGGAGGTGAAGCGGCAGGGCACGACGGTGCTGCTGATCGAGCAGAACGTGCACTTCGCCGCGACCGTCGCCGACCGTCACTACCTGCTCGCCGAGGGACGGGTCGTCGAGTCGCTGGACAACGACGAGATGCGCGCCCGGGAGCACGAGCTCCTCGACTACCTCGGGATCTGATCTCACCCTGGCTCGCCGGCCGCGAGGGGCGCCGCAAGGCGCCCCGAGCCGGCCGAGCGGAGCGAGGCCCACGCACACAGACAGGAGAACACATACATGAAAGCTCTGGGCCGAGCGGCCGCCGTGGTGGCGGCGGGAGCCACGCTCGCCGGTTGCGCTGGTGGACCCGGTAGCGGGGGGAGCGGGGAGAAGTTCAGCGACGGCAAGGTCGTGCTGGCGGTGCTCAACGACCAGTCGGCGATCTACGCTGACCTGTCGGGCAAGAGCAGCGTCGAGGCCGTGAAGATGGCCGTCGACGACTATAAGGCGAAATATGGCGACAAGGCGGTCGTCAAGGACATCGAAGTGATCACGGCCGACCACCAGAACAAGCCGGAGGTCGCCAACTCCAAGGCGCAGGAGCTCTACGACCGCCAGCACGCCGACATCATCCTCGACGTGCCCTCGTCGGCCGCGGCGCTGGCGGTGGCGGGCGTCGCCAAGTCCAAGAAGAAGATCTTCATGGACATCGGCGCCGCCACCACCGAGCTGGAAGGCGCCCAGTGCAACAAGTACACCTTCCACTATGGCTACAACACCTACATGCTCGCCCACGGCACCGGCGACACGGTCACCAAGGACGGCTCGAAGAACTGGTACATCGTCTACCCCGACTACGCGTTCGGGCAGGACATGCAGAAGAACTTCACCGCGGCCGTCCAGGGCGCCGGCGGCACCGTGATCCAGAGCGACCCCGCGCCGTTCCCCAACGACAACTTCTCGACGTTCCTGCTGAAGGCCCCCGGCCTGGACCCCAAGCCGCAGGTGCTCGGCACCATGCAGGCCGGCGGTGACCTGGTCAACCTGGTCAAGCAGTACAACGAGTACAAGCTCCGCGACAAGGGCATCGGCCTGGCCGTCGGGCTCATGTTCATCACCGACATCCACTCCCTCGGCCCGGACGCGCTGGCCGGCACCAAGTTCACCGACGCCTGGTACTGGAACGCCACCCCCGAGAACCGCGCCTGGGCCGACAAGTTCCAGGCCAAGGTGGCCAAGCGGCCGAGCTTCCCCAACGCCGCCAACTACTCCGCCGCCGTCCAGTACCTCGAGGCGGTGCAGCGGGCCGGC
Source organism: Sphaerisporangium perillae (assembly GCF_023276435.1). GTDB lineage: Bacteria > Actinomycetota > Actinomycetes > Streptosporangiales > Streptosporangiaceae > Sphaerisporangium > Sphaerisporangium perillae. The sequence goes on along the minus strand of NZ_JALLPO010000002.1, from coordinate 342,207 downwards.
ACCGACGGCTCCGACGCGGTGGTCAAGCAGCTCGAGGGCTACAAGTTCCAGGATGTGTTCGCCCAGAACGCGACCATCCGCGCCCAGGACCACCTGCTGCTGCACGACGTCTCCCTGGCCCAGGTCAAGCCGTCGAGCGAGGTCAAGGAGCCCTGGGACTACGAGAAGATCCTCAGCACCATCCCGGCCGACCAGGCGTTCCAGCCCGCGAATCCCGCCTGCAAGCTCTGAGCGCGCACCCCGCTCAGTCCCCACCGGCGGGGACACCCGTCCCCGCCGGCCGTCCCTTGGAGGTCACCGTGCTCCAACAGGCGTTCAACGGCCTGGTGGGTGGCGCCTTCTACGCCCTGCTCGCCCTGGGCCTCGCCGTCATCTTCGGCATGCTGGGCGTCGTCAACTTCGCCCACGGTGCCTTCTACATGCTCGGCGCGTTCGGCTCCTATGTGCTGCTCGACTCCTTCGGCGTGAACTTCTGGGTCGCGCTGGTGGTGGTCCCCGTCGTGCTCGGCGTGGCGGGCACCCTGCTGGAGCGGCTGTTCATCCGCAGGCTCTCGCCGCTGGACCCGCTGTACAACTTCCTGTTCACCTTCGGGCTCGCGCTGGTCCTGCAGGACCTGGTCAAGCGGGAGTACGGAGTGCAGTCACAGCCCTACCCCCGGCCGGAGCTGCTGTCCGGCACGGTGGACCTCGGGCTGTTCACCTACCCCGCCTACCAGGTGTTCGTGCTGGCCCTCTCCCTGGTCGTCTGCGTGGTGGTCTGGCTCGTCCTGACCCGCACCCGCGTTGGCATGATCGTCCGGGCGGCGACCGAGCGGCCGGAGCTGACGCGCTCGCTCGGCATCGACGTCGGGCGCTGGGTGACGCCGGTCTTCGGCTTCGGCATCGCGCTGGCCGGGCTGGCGGGCGTGCTCGCCGCCCCGATGCGCGCGGTCAACCCGCTGATGGGCGCCGATCTGATCATCACGGTCTTCGCGGTCGTGGTCATCGGCGGCCTCGGCTCGATCTTCGGCTCGGTGGCGGCGGGGTTCGCCATCGGGCTGGTCTCGGCGCTGGGCAACCTCTACGTACCCGCCCTGTCGCAGACGCTGGTGTTCATCCTGATGGCCGTCGTGCTGCTCTGGCGGCCGGCCGGCCTGTTCGGACGCGAGGAGTCGCCGTCGTGATCCTTTCCCGGCTGGCCGCGAGGCCGCTCCTGCTCGTCGCCGGGCTGTTCCTCGCCCTGGCGCTGCCCTGGATGGTCTACCCTCCGGTCGCGCTCGACATCGCCTGCTGGGCGCTGTTCGCCGCGGCGCTGGACCTGCTGCTCGGCTTCACCGGGCTGCTGTCCTTCGGGCACGCCGCGTTCTGGGGCGGCGCCGCCTACGTCGCCGGCCTCATCGCGGTGCACAGCGGGCTGCCCTTCCCGGTCGCCGTGCTCGGCGGCGCGGCGTTCGCCGCCGTGCTCGCCCTGCCCATCGGCTACCTGTCGGTACGGCTGCACGGCATCTACTTCGCGATGGTCACCCTGGCCTTCGCCCAGATGGTCTACTTCGTCGTCAACCAGTGGCGCGACCTGACCGGCGGGGAGAACGGCCTGCAGGGAGTGCCGCGCGAGCTGTTCGGCCTGGACCTGTCGGACTCGTTCCTGTTCTACTACGCAGGTCTGCCCCTGGTCCTGGCCGGGTTCGTAGCGGTGTGGCGCATCGTGCGATCGCCGTTCGGCAGGGTGCTCGCCTCCATCAGGGACAACCCGGCGCGGGCGCAGGCCCTGGGCTACCCGGTCGACCGCTACCGGCTGCTGGCGTTCGTGCTGTCGGCCGCGCTTTCCGGGCTGGCCGGCGGGCTCTTCGCGATCGGCCACGGGTTCGCCTCGCTGGAGAGCGTCTACTGGACCACCTCAGGCCAGGTGGTGATGATGGTCGTCCTCGGCGGCATCGGCACGCTGTGGGGCGGCGTGATCGGCGCGGCCCTGGTCGTGGAGCTCAACGACTATCTGGTGACCGCCGGATTCGACGGCATCGGCATCGTCACCGGGACGATCTTCGTGATCATCGTGCTCGTGTTCCGGCGGGGCATCTGGGGGACGGCGCGCGACCTGCTCCAGGCGCGTTCCGGCCGCGGCCCGGGGAAGCCCGGCTCCGGGGACGCGCCGAACGGCGCACCCAGCCGTTCCGAGGACGTCGGCTCGCCGGTGTAGCCGCCGGCCCCTGGTCCTGTTCGAGGTAGCTCGCCGCATTCATGTACTTCTAGGAGCATTCGCTGTGGTTTCAACGAGCGTGACCGCCGGGCAGGTAGCCGGGGTGGATCTGACCGGCCGGCGGGCACTGGTGACCGGCGGAGCCAGCGGCATCGGCAGGGCCTGCGCCCGGCGGCTGGCCGGCGCGGGAGCGCAGGTCGTCATCCTCGACGTCCGCGAACAGGAGGCCCGCGAGGCCGCCGGCGAGATCGGCGGGCTGGCACTGACCGCCGACCTGACCGACATGGCCGCGGTCGACGCGCTCGACTGCGGCGGGGTGGACATCCTGGTCAACAACGCCGGCTTCCAGCACGTCGCACCGATCACCGAGTTCCCGCCGGAGATGTTCGCCGCCATCATGAAGATCATGGTCGAGGCGCCCTTCCGCCTGGCCAGGCGGGCCCTGCCGGGCATGTACGAGCGCGGCTGGGGCCGGGTGGTCAACATCTCCTCGGTGCACGGGCTGCGCGCGTCGCCGTACAAGGTCGCCTACGTCACCGCCAAGCACGCCCTCGAGGGCCTGTCCAAGGTGATCGCCCTGGAGGGGGCCGCGCACGGCGTCACCTCCAACTGCGTGAACCCCGCCTACGTCCGTACCCCGCTGGTGGAGGAGCAGATAGCCGACCAGGCCCGCGTCCACGACCTTCCCCCCGATGAGGTGGTCGAGCAGATCATGCTCGCCCCGGCGGCCGTCCGGCGCCTCATCGAGCCGGAGGAGGTCGCCGAGGCGGTCGCCTACCTGTGCTCGCCGCAGGCGTCGATGATCACCGGCGCCTCCCTCACCATCGACGGTGGGTGGACGGCCCACTAGGACGCACACAGGAGGTGTCCGGGGCCGCGCCGGCGTCCGCGGCGCGCCGGTCAACGCATCGGGGGATAAATCGTGATCAAGGGGACAATAAACCCCATGAGCTGCACCGTCTTTCTCGACCTGCTCGCCCGCGAGGCCGCTCCAGTGGAGTTCGAGGCCCCGCTGGTCGAGGCGCGCGCCGCCGGCGCCGCCCCGGAGGTGCTCGCCGAGCTCGACCAGGCCAAGCTCGCCGCGCTGCGCGTGCGCGCCCTGCTGGAGCACCGTTCCCGCCGCGAGGCCGAGCTGTCCGCCCTGTTCGAGACGGCCGGCGACCTGGCCGGGCTGCGCGACGTGGGGGCCGTGCTCGAGGCGATCGTCCGGCGCGCCCGCAGGCTGCTCCACGCCGACATCTCCTACATGACGCTGCACGACGCCGACCGCGGCGACACCTACATGCGGGTCACCGACGGCTCGGTGTCGGCCGCCTTCCGGGAGCTGCGCCTGCCGATGGGCGCCGGGCTCGGCGGCCTGGTCGCCCAGACCGGCACGCCCTACGCCAGCCCCGACTACTTCGCCGACGAGCGGTTCCGGCACCGCACCCACATCGACGTCGCCGTCAAGGAGGAGGCGCTGGTCGCCATCCTCGGGGTGCCGATGCGGCTGGGCGCCCAGATCATCGGCGTGCTGTTCGCCGCCAACCGCAGCGCGCGCCCCTTCGCCCAGGAGGAGGTGGCGCTGCTCGCCTCGCTCGGCGCGCACGCCGCCGTCGCCCTGGACAACGCCCGCCTGCTGGAGGAGACCCGCACGGCGCTCGGCGAGCTCAGCGCCGCCAACCGGCTCCTGCAGGCGCGCAGCACCGCCGTCGAGCGGGCCGCGCAGGCCCACGACCGCATGACCGGCCTGGTCGTGCGCGGCGGCGGGGTCGAGGACGTCGCGGCCGTGGTCACCGACATCCTCGGCGGCGCGATCGTCGTGTTCGACGCCGACGGCCGGCGCCTGGCCGCCGTCGGCTCCGCCGGCGAGCTGGACGAGAACGAGGTCGCCGCCGCGGCCGCCGCCTCCCGGCAGCTCGGCAGGACCGTCCAGCGCGGCGACCTGTGGGTGGCCTCGGTCGCCTCCGGCCCGGAGAACCTCGGCACGCTGGTGCTGCGCACACCCGACGAGGTCTCCGGCGCCGACCAGCGGATCCTGGAACGAGCGGCCCTGGTCACCGCGCTGCTCATGCTGTTCCGCCGCACCGCCGCCGCGGCCGAGGGCCGGGTGCGCGGCGAGCTCCTGGACGACCTGCTCACCGGCAGGATCGTCCACTCTGACGCGCTGTACGGCAGGGCGCGGCTCCTCGGCGTGGACCTCGACGCCCCGCACACCCTGGTGGTCGCCAGGCACAGCGCGCAGGAGCCGGTCTCGGCCCAGCGCACGGTGTTCTGGGCGTCCTCCGACGCCGCCTCCCGCCACGGGCTGGTGGCCGCGCGTGGTGAGGAGACCATCCTGCTGCTGCCCGGCGTCGACCCCGCCGCGGCGGCGCGGCGGGTCGCCAGGGAGCTCGGCGCCTCGCTCGGCACCCCGGTCACCGCGGGGGCGGCGGGCCCGGTTCACGGGCCGGCCGCCGTGGCGGAGGCCTACCGCGAGGCCCGGCGGTGCGCGGAGGCCCTGCTGTCGCTTGGACGCGACGGCGAGGGGGCGAGCAGCGACGAGCTGGGCTTCGTCGGCCTGCTCATCGGGCGCGACCGGGACGTCGGCGGATTCCTTGAGGCGGCCATCGGGCCCGTCCTGGCCTACGACCGGCGCCGCGGCACCGCGCTCGTCCAGACCCTGGAGACCTACTTCGGCGCCGGGTCCAGCCTGTCGCGGACCGCCGAGCGCCTGCACATCCACGTCAACACCGTCACCCAGCGCCTGGACCGGGTGGGGAGGCTGCTCGGCGAGGGCTGGCAGTCACCCGAGCGCGCCCTTGAGATCCAGCTCGCCCTCCGCCTGAACCGGCTGCGCCCGCAAGGGGAGCGGCCCTAGGTCTGCTCGCCGAGCCGCTGGGTGAGCTGGCCGCGCATCTGCTGGGCCACCGGGGCGTCCATCTTGTCGGTCAGCGTGAGCGCCTGGGCCAGCGAGTCCTGCGCGGCCTCGACGTCCCCGGCCGCCTGCTGGGCGTCGCTGAGCCTGATCAGGGTCCGTGCCTCCTGCAGCGGCATGTGCATCTGCCGGAACAGCGAGAGCGCCTGTTCCAGGTGGATGACCGCCTGGGGCCCGTCGTCCCTGGCCATGGCCAGCTCGCCCAGCCCGAGCTGCGCCCGCGCCTCGACCATGTGCTCGCTGGACGCGCTCGCCAGCATCAGGGCGCGGTTGAGCGCGCTCTCGGACTCCGCCAGCTCGCCCCGCCGCAGCCGCGCGATGCCGAGCCCGTGCAGGGCGTACGCCTCGCCGGTGGGGTCGCCGATGTTGCGCACGGCCGCGAGCGCCTCGTCGAACACCTCGACCGCCAGCGCCGGCTGGTCGGACTGCAGGTAGGTGTGGCCGATCCGGTGCAGCACCTGGGCCTCGACCCGCCTGCTGCCGCTGCTGCGGCTGAGCTCCAGGGCCTCCGACAGCAGCAGCTGCGCGCCGGGCAGGTCGTCGAACTCCAGCCGCAGCTGGGCGAGGTTGTGCAGCACGTACGCCGAGGCGACCTGGTCGCCGTTGCCGCGGAAGATCGCCAGAGCGCGACGGTAGTGCGACTCGGAGTCGGCGAAGCGCCCGCTCAGCCGGTCCAGGAAGCCGATGTTGCGGATGACCAGGGCCGTCCCTTGGGTGTCGCCGATCTCCTCGAACAGCTGGACCGCCGCCTCGAAGTCGCAGCGCGCGTCGCCGAACCGCTGCTCGGTGATGTACAGCGAGCCCCGGGAGTAGAGCATGGCCGCCTGCCCGCGCTTGTCCTGCGCCTGCCGGGCCGCCATCAGCGCCACCTGGTGGGTCTCCCGCCAGTCGTCGAGGTAGACCCGCGACTCGAAGAGCGTCACCGAGCTGATCGCCAGATCCCAGCACAGGGCGACGAAGCCCGCCTGGGCCGCCTGCCGTATGCCCGACACGAGCATCGAGCGTTCACGCTCGTACCACTGCAGGGGCGCGGCGACCAGCTGGTCGACCAGTTTGGCCGGGAGCGGCCAGTGGGGCGCGTCGCTGTGGATCTGCACGTAGTCCCCGCCGTACTCGCGGCGGTGGGCGGCCTCGGCGAGGAAGAGCAGCCCGCCGAGGACGCGCCCGAGCGCCGCGTTGCGGTCCGCCGGCGACTCCTCTGCGGCGAGGCGCTCGCGGGCGAACACGCGGATGAGGTCGTGGAAGCGGTACTGGCTGTGCACGCCGTACCCGACGCCGGTGGTCTCGATGAGCTGGGCGTCGGCCAGGTCGTCCAGCAGGTCCTGGGCGATGGCCAGGGGCTGGTCCAGCAGGGCCGCGCTCACCCAGGCGGAGAAGATCTGGGAGTCCAGCACCGTCAGCCGGCGGAACAGCCGGCGGGCGTCCTCGCTGACGCTGTCGTAGGTGAGGGAGATGCTGGCGCGGATCCCCATCTCGCCGTGCTTGAGCTCGTCGAGCCGCCGCGTCTCGTCCTCCAGGCGGCTCACGAGCTGCTCGATGCTCCAGTGCTGGCGGGCCGACAGGCGCGCGCCGGCGATGCGCAGCGCGAGCGGCAGGTGACCGCACAGCTCTGCCAGGGCCTCGGCGGCCTCGATCTCCGACTGCACCCGCTCGATGCCGGCGATGCGGGACAGCAGGTTCACCGACTGGTCGGAGTCGAAGATCTCCACGTCGACGTGGACGGCGCCGGCGAGCCCCGCCAGCCGGCTCCTGCTCGTCATGATCACGGCGGAGGAGGGGCTGCCGGGCAGCAGCGGCAGGACCTGGCTCTCGCTGCCGGCGTCGTCCAGCACGATCAGCATCTTGCGGTCGGCGAGCAGCGCGCGGTACATCTCCGCGCGCTCCTCCAGGCCGTCGGGTATCGCGGTGCCGGCCACGCCGAGGACCCGCAGGAACCGCTCCAGCACCTGCATGGGGCTGGTGGGACGGGACGCCGCGCCGTGCAGGTCGGCGAAGAGCTGCCCGTGCGGGAAGCGTTCGCCGACGGCGTGGGAGGCGTGGACGGCGATGGTGGTCTTCCCGACGCCGGGCTTGCCGACGATCACGATGATGGGCACGGCGAAGCGCGAGCGGTCCTCCGAGGCCAGCATCAGGCGCTGCCGGATGTCCTCGACCTGCTTGGTGCGGCCGGTGAAGTCGGCGATGTCGGTCGGGAGCATCCCTGGGACGTTGGGCACCGCCGGGGCCGCCGCCTGCGGGTCGGCCCTGTCGGGGGGCTGCGGCGGGGCGGCGAGGCTCTCGTCGGAGGTGAGGATGGCGTGCTCGAGCTGCTGCAGGCGCTCGTTGGGCTCGATGCCCAGCTCTTCGATCATCGTGCGGCGGGCGTTGCGGTAGACCTGCAAGGCCTCGGCCTGCCGTCCCGAACGGTACAGAGCCGTCATGAGCAGGCCGCGGAGCCGTTCGCGGAGGGGATGCTCCTCGGTGAGCTCGGTCAGCTCGCCCACCAGCTCGTGGTGCCGGCCGAGATCCAGCTCAAGCTGGATGCAGTCCTCGTTGGCCGTGATGCGGTTCTCGGTCAGCCTGCCGGCCGCCGACTGCACGAGCCTGCTCTCGATGCCGTCGAGGGCAGGCCCGCGCCACAGCGACAGGGCCTCGCGATAGTGCCGTATCGCCTCGTTGACGTTGCGGCTCTCGCGGGCGCGCCGGGCCCGCAGGACCAGGCTCTCGAAGCGCTGCGCGTCTATCTGGTCGGCGGCGACCCGGATGGAGTACCCCAGCGACTGCGTGGAGATGATGTCCGGGCTGCCGTTGGCGGCGAAGAGCCGCCGGAGTGAGGAGATGCAGATCTGCACCTGGGCGCGGGCGGTGGTGGGCGGCTCGTCGCCGTAGATCGCCTCCATGAGCCGGCCGATGGTGACCACCCGGTTGGCGTCGAGGAGAAGGACGGCGAGCACGATCTGCTGCCTGATCCCCCCGAGATCCAGCCGCCGATCGGCGGCAGCCGCCTCAAGCGCTCCCAGAATCGCGAATTGCACTGCATCTCCTCGCAAGAAAGCTCGCGGCCCATCCCGGAAGTTTGATCACCCTCCGATGCGAGAGGTATACAGATGCGTGGCGCCAGGAGATCCGCCCCCATAGTTGACATCGCATTGGTCGGCCTGTAACGGGACTCGCGTTGATACTGTCGGACGCGAGCTGGTTACATATGGCGATGTCACTTATGTCTGGATCGTACTACTATAAGAGGTTCGGGGCTATAGAGAGTCTACGAATACTTTCCGAACTCGTATGGTCATTTGCGTATGCAACCAGTTCGTGGTTGCGGGCAATGATCCAGTCTGTGTTATGTCCCGTTGTGGGCGATTTTTACGGGCTCTGTCGGAACGTTCGGTGAACGGCGTGGCCGGATGTGGACGTTTCAGGCGAGGCCGGCAGGCAAGGCGCGACATCGCCGGCGATGCTCAGCCCCAGGGCGTGTTGCCGCCGGATCCCGCCATCACGCGGCGACGCGGAATGCCCGGCCCTGACAGTTGGGAAAGCCGCGGAGTGGACGTGGCGCTCGAGAAGGCGCCGATGGCCTCCATATCGCCGATGGCGACGATGAAGATAAGGGACCGGAAGACGCGGCTACCACTCTGAGCGCTCATTTTCCCTGACCTCTTCTTGTGTCGCGGTGCGGTGTTCACCAGCGGATTCGCTGGAACGCCATCAACGTAGAAAGCGCCACCATTCGCTCCTTATCGGATCTCTTCTCACCCGCCATCAGGGCAGGTCACGGCATGAATCCGGCTATTTCGCGCGTTACGCGGATATTTCCGGTCGGTGACGCCATCGTGGCCCGGTCGAGGCGTGCCGAAAGGGGGATGACCTGCGGCGGGACGCCTCGTGGGGCACCGGATGATGGCGGTGAATAGCCGGGCGAAGGTGAATCGATAGTGGCGTTAGGCACTCTTGCCCCCAGGCCGGGACTGGCCGGTGCCGGCGGCATCTCAGGTCCCGGGCGCATGTGCGTCGGGTCAGGGACGGTGGAACCGGATGGAAACGCCCTACCAGCTCGCGTGCTCGCACTGAGGAGCGCCGGTGAGCGGCGCGCCATCGCGATGTGCCGAAGCCGTCCGTTGCGGCGGGCACGGCAGATAGGTGTGCTGGACATGAGTATTACCGCGCAGGCGCTGGACGGCGTTTACGGCCGGTCGGCCGCCGGCGTACGCGCCCGCCTCGAGCGCGACGGCAGCGGCGGATGGCACGACCTGGCCGAAGCCGAGACCGACAGCGATGGCTGCATAAGCGAATGGCGTGACAAGAAGCTCGAGCGCGGTATCTACCGCATCATCTTCGACAGCGACTACTACTTCGTCGGCCTAGGTGTCAGTGCCGCCTATCCCGAGATAATCGTTACTTTCCGAATGCAGGACGAGACGGACGCCTATCAGATCCAAGTGATGCTGTCCCCTTATTCGTATTCGACGCATTTCAGGATCGCGTGACCGGCGGCATTCCCGCCGCGTCCGGTCAGATCTCCACCCTTCCGGGCGATGCGCGGCGACCGAGGGGCATGCACGGGGAGAAGGGAACCCGACAGTGACAACCGCGAACATCAGGAGGACGGCGCCGCCCGTGCCCGCCCCCCGCTCCGGCAGGCCCGCGGCCGCCCGGTACCGCCCGTCCGCCCAGGTGGCGCTGTCCGGCCGCCGCTGGCCGGACAACACCATCACCTCGGCCCCGCGCTGGCTGTCCACCGACCTGCGCGACGGCAACCAGTCGCTCGCCCAGCCGATGACCCCCGAGCGCAAGATGGCGATGTTCGACCTGCTGGTGCGCATGGGCTACCGGGAGATCGAGGTCGGGTTCCCCGTGGCCAGCCAGGACGACTTCACGTTCGTGCGCACGCTCATCGAGCGCGACCTGATCCCCGACGACGTGCGCATCTCGGTCCTCGTCCAGGCGCGCGACGAGCTCATCAGGCGCACGGTCGAGAGCCTCGAGGGCGCCCGGCGCGCCACCGTCCACCTGTACAACGCGACCTCGCCGCTGTTCCGGCGGGTCGTCTTCGGCATGGACCGGGACGAGTGCAAGGACCTCGCGGTGCAGGGCACCCGGCTGGTCATGAAGTACGCGGACAAGCTGCTGCCCGGCTGCGACCTCGGCTTCGAGTACTCCCCGGAGCTCTTCAACGACACCGAGCCGGACTTCTCGCTCGAGGTGTGCGAGGCCGTGATGGACGTCTGGCGCCCGGAGGCGGGACGGGAGATCATCCTGAACTTCCCGACGACCGTGGAGCGCTCCCTGCCGAACGTGTTCGCCGACCAGATCGAGTGGCTGCACCTCAGCCTCTCGCGCCGGGACCACGTCTGCCTGTCCATCCACCCCCACAACGACCGCGGTACGGGGGTCGCGTCCTCGGAGATGGCGTTGCTGGCCGGAGCCCAGCGCGTCGAGGGCTGCCTGTTCGGCAACGGGGAGCGGGCCGGCAACGTCTGCCTGGTCACGCTCGGGCTCAACCTGCTCGCCCACGGCGTGGATCCCGGCATCGACTTCGCCGACCTCGACGGCGTCCGCCGCACGGTCGAGCACTGCAACGAGATCCCCGTCCACCCCCGGCACCCTTACGGCGGCGACCTGGTGTACACCTCCTTCTCCGGCTCGCACCAGGACGCGATCAAGAAGGGTTTCGACGCGCTGGAGCGCGCAGCGGGGGAGGCGGGCGCCGAGGTCCGGGACCTCCCGTGGGAGATGCCGTACCTGCCGATCGACCCGCGGGACGTCGGGCGCACCTACGAGGCCGTGGTCCGCATCAACAGCCAGTCCGGCAAGGGCGGCGTGGCCTACATCATGAGCGCCTGGCACGGCATGCACCTGCCTCGCCCGCTCCAGACCGACTTCGCGCGCGCCGTGCAGGCCCGGGCCGACGCCGAAGGCGGCGAGATCACGCCGGAGCGGGTCAGGGCCCTGTTCGACCGTGAATACCTGGAGTACCCGGCCCTGCCCATCCCACTGGTCTTCGGCGGCGACCCCGTGACGGCCGAGCTGCACATCGACGGGGAACGCTTCGACGTCGGCGGCGGGCGGGCGGACCGCCTGCAGGGCGTCATGGACGCGCTGGCCCGGTGGGGCGTGGAGGTGCGGGCCGTCCACCACGCGGCCCACGACGCGGTCCCGAGAAGGGACGCCGGCGCCGAGGCGGTGGTGTACGCCGAGTGCCGGGCCGGCGGGCGGTCGATCTGGGGCGCCGGGATCGCCTCCGAGGTCGAGACGGCCGCGATGTCGGCCGTGCGGTCGGCCATGACCCGCGCGCGCCTGGACACCCCGAACTCCCCGCACCCCCACCTCGCCCTTGCCCCCGAGGTCGAGATCCCCGCTCCCCGCGCCTCCCGTCCGGTGACCTCGCCGCGGATAGCCGCCCGATAGGGGGTGGAAGGCGGCCGAGCCTAGCGTGGCCATTGACTCCAAATCAGGACAAGCCCTGACAAACGGAAGGCACCACGCGGCCACATGTGGTTTTCATCGGATTAAGGGAGGCTCGTCATGAGCCTGATCGAACGACAGGAGGCCCTGGCCTCCCTGGAGGGGCTCCTCGCCAGCGCCATCATGGGAAAGGGCCGGGTCGCCCTGGTGAGCGGAACCGTCGCGACCGGCAAGAGCGACCTGCTGCACTCCTTCGCCGAGCAGGCCGCCGAGCTCGGCGCGCTGCCCATCACCGCCACCGGCTCGCTGGCCGAGCGCGACCTGCCGCTCGGCGTGATGGGGCAGCTCATCCACGACGCCCCGCTGGTGCTGGAGGAGCGTGATCGGGCCATGGCCCTCCTGTCGGAGGGCGCTCGCACCGTCATGTCGGCCGCCCCCGGGACCGAACCGCTCAAGCAGGTGGACGCCCAGATCGTCCACGCCCTGTGCACCGTGCTCCTCGAACTGTCCGAGCGCTACCCGCTCATGATCGTCGTGGACGACGTGCACCACGCCGACCGGGCGTCGCTGCTGTGCCTGGCCTACCTGTCGCGCCGGGTGAGGTTCGCCTCGATCGTCGCGGTGTTCAGCCATTCCACCCACGGGCGGTACGCCGAGACCTCCTTCCCGACCGAGCTGCTCCGCCAGCCCCACTGCCGCCGCATCCAGCTCTCCCCGCTGTCCCAGGCCGGCGTCATGAGCATGGTCGCCGAGCAACTCGGCAACGAGGCCGCGGAACGGTTCGCCGCCGAGTGGTACGCCCTCAGCGGCGGCAACCCGCTGCTCGCCACCGGGCTGATCGAGGACTACCAGACCGCCACGCGGACGGCCGGGCGGCCCCCGGCCGAGTTCGTCCCGGGAGACGGCTACGGGCAGGCGGTCATCTCCTGCCTGCACCGCGCCGACCCCAAGATGCTCCAGGTGGCGTGGGGGCTCGGCGTCCTCGGCCAGCCCGACTCCCTGGACCGGCTCCTCGGGGTCAGCCAGGAGTACGTCAGCCGCGAACTGCACTCCCTGACCGTCGCCGGCCTGCTCGCCATGGGCCGCTTCCGGCACGAGTCGGCCCGTGCCGCCGTACTGGCCGAGCTGGACCCCGGCGAGCGAGGCGACCTGCACCGGCGCGCCGCGACGCTCGCCTACGACGGCGGCGGCTCCACCACGGTGATCGCCGACCACATCCTGCACGCCGGCGGCCTCGACGAGCCCTGGGCCACCGACGTCCTGGCCGACGCCGCCCGGCACGCGCTACGCGAGGGCCGGGTCGAGGCCGCCGTCGCCTACCTGCGCCTCGCCTGCCGGATCTGCGCCGACGACCAGAAGCGGGTCAGGCTCACCACCGCACTGATGCGGGCCGAATGGCGGATCAACCCCAGCACGCCGACCGGGCATTTCTCTGGGCTCACCGACGCGCTCCACCGGGGCCACCTGCGCGGCGGCGACGCGGTCGTGCTCGCCAAGGCCCTGCTGTGGCACGGCCGGTTCGACGACGCCCAGGACGTGCTCAAGCGCCTCAGCGAGTCGGGCGAGCCGCTCGACGCCGACACCGTCACCGAACTGGTGGTCACCCGCCCCTGGCTGCGCTGCTCCTACACCCCGTTCCTGTCCCAGCTGCCCCAGGTGAGCAGCGAGCAGTCCCGCGCGGCCATCCTGTCGGTGTCGGCGTACCGGCGGCTGGAGTCGGCCATCACGCTGGCCGCCGTGCTGACCCGCGGGCCGCGCGAGGAGATCGTGACCGTCGTCGAGCGGATCCTGCGCAGCTCCCGCCTGGACGAGATGTCGATGGACACCGTCGAGAGCGCCCTGCTGGCGCTCACCTACGGCGGCAGGCCCGACAAGGCCGCCCCCTGGTGCGACCTGTTCATCGACGAGGCCTCCTCCCGGCACGCCCCGAGCAGGCAGGCGCGGCTCTCGGCGATCCGCGCGGAGATCGCCCTGCGCCAGGGCGACATGCTCGGCGCCGAGTTCCACGGGCGCCTCGCCCTGGACACCATCCCGCTCACCGGCTGGGGCGTCGCCGTCGGCGGTCCGCTGTCCAGCCTGGTGATCGCCTCGACCGCGATGGGCAACCACGACGCCGTCAACGACCTGCTCGACCAGCCCGTGCCCGAGGCCATGTTCCAGACCCGCTGGGGCCTGCACTACCTGCACGCCAGAGGCCGGTACAGCCTGGCCACCGACCACGCGCAGCTCGCGCTCAGGGACTTCCAGCGGTGCGGCGAGCTGATGGGCCGGTGGGACCTCGACGTGCCCTGGCTCATCCCCTGGCGGGCGGAGGCGGCCGAGGCGTGCCTGCGCCTGGGCAGGCCCGACCAGGCCCGCCGCCTGGTGGAGGAGCAGATCAGGCGGTGCGGCACGGGCGCCCCGCGGGTCCACGGCATCGCCATGCGCCTGCTGGCGGCCACCAGCGAGGCACGGCACCGCCCCATGCTGCTACGCCAGGCCGGCGACCTGTTACAGGCCGGCGGAGACCGGTACGAGCTCGCGCGCGTCCTGGTCGACCTGACCGAGGCCTTCCACGGGCTCGGCGAGTACCGCCGCGCCGGCATGATCGGCGGCCGGGCCCGCGCCGTCGCGCAGGAATGCCACGCGGACCCGCTGAACCGGTCCCTCACCCGGGACGGGGACGCGGCCCCCGTCGCGGTGCCCGGCGCCACCGCCGAGGCCGCCGACGTCACCGCCGTCCTGAGCGACGCCGAGCGGCGGGTCGCGGTGCTGGCGGCGGCCGGCTACACCAACCGTGAGATCGCCGACAAGCTCTACGTCACCGTGAGCACCGTCGAGCAGCACCTGACCCGCACCTACCGCAAGCTCGACATCACCAGCCGTGCCGAACTCCCGTCGACACTGGAACTCGGTACCTCGATGCCCGCGTGACGCCGAGCTCCCGCAGGGCGCGCGCCGCGCCGGTCTCCCTGGCCAGGTCCAGAGCGCGGCGGGCGGCCTGGGCGTACCGCTCGCTGTCGTGGGCGTCGGCGTACGCGTGGGCGAGGCGGGCGAGGTCGTAGGCCGTCTCGCGGCTCCGCCCGGCCTCCCCGAGCTCCCGCTCCAGGATCTGGATGGCGTCATCGGGGTGGCCGAGGTCGAGCAGGCACTCCGCGGCCAGTAGCTCGTGCAGGGTCGGGGAGTAGTCGAAGCCGAACCTCGGACGCTCCTCCGGCTCTTCCCCCGGAGGCTCGGCGGACTCCTCCAGCCGGCGGTGGCACATGTCCTCCTCCCCGGCCATCGCGTGCCCCAGCGCCTCCCGCAGCCGGGCCACCGCCTCAAGGCGCGGAGAGGGGACGGCGTGCTCGCGGACCGGCCGCTCGCGGGCGGCCACCGCGATCTCCACCACCTCCCCGGGATCGCTCTCCGGACCGGTCAGACCCGCGCGTCCGGCCAGCGTGTAGGCGACCAGCCGCTCGTCCTCCGCCTGGGCCGCGGCGCGGCGGGCGCGGTCCGACCACCGCAACGCCTCCTCCAGGTGCCCCGCCTCGTACCACATGCGGCTGACGGCCTCCGCGTCCTCGGAGGAAAGGGTGATCAGAGCCCGGCGGACGGTCCGCCCCGCGTCGCTGCGGAACCCCTGCACCACGCCGAACACCGGGGACAGGGCGCCGGCCAGCTCGGCGGGGTGGCGGTCGGGCCGGTCGCACTCCGCGAGGACCGACTCCAGGTAGGCCACGGTCTGCCGGTCGGCGCGGCGCGGGTCCTCGATGGCCCGGCCGGTCCGCTCCTCCTCATCGGCGGTGAACCGTCCCGGCATCAGCGGCACGCCGGTCAGGTGGTGCCACAGAGTGGTGCCGGCGGGCTCCCCCCTGTCCTGGCCGAACAGCTCCGCCTCCTGGGCGCCGAACACGCGGCACAGCAACTCGGCGTACCGCGCGTCGGGCCGCCGCTCGCCGGCCTCCCACGCGCGGACCATCGCCGTGAGATCCTCCCCGGCGGGCATGCGGTCGCGGGTATTTTCGTCGGCGTTGTCGGCGAGCCGCCGGCCGAGGTCCTCCCGGTTCCACAGCCTGCCGCGCCGCCACGCCCGCAGCCGCGCCGCCCAGAGAGGAATGTCGATGCCGATCATCGCGCTCCTTCCGACATGCGTGCGAGTGGGCACGGGTATGCCCGCCTCTCATCCTTCGCCGTCCCGCCCGCTTCCTCATCCCCCAACCTGAGGGCCAATCGCTCAGGCGCGCCCGGCACCCCGGCCTGACATCACACGCGGTGACGCCCGCCTTGCGACAACACCGCCCCGATCTGCGTTAGCGTCACGGTGTGTAACCGTCGACGATGAGGAAGGGCCGACCATGAGGCCGCTGGCCCGGCGGGACGCGCGCGACCCGCTGCCCGTGGCCCTCGTCGTGCTCACCCTGCTGAGCGGCTGCGTCGACGCCGTCAGCTACCTGGCGCTCGGGCACGTCTTCACGGCGAACATGACCGGCAACGTGGTCATCCTCGGGTTCGCCACCGCCGGCGCCCCCGGGTTCTCGGCCGCCGCGTCGCTGAACTCGCTGCTCGCCTTCCTCGCCGGGGCGGTCGCCGGCGGCCGGATCAGCGTCCACGCGCGCTCCCGCCGCTCGCGGATCCTGCTCACGCTGACCGCCGAGGCCACGGCGGCCGGCCTCGCCGCCGCCGCCTCGGCCCTGCTCGGCGCGTCCACCGACGCCCAGCGTCACCTCGTGATCGCCCTGGTCGCCGTCGCCATGGGGTTGCAGAACGCCATCGTGCGGGTCCTCGCCGTCCCGGACCTGACGACGACCGTGCTGACCCGCACGCTCACCGGCCTGGCCGCGGAGTCGACCTTGGCCGGCGGCACCAACCCCCGCGCCCTGCGCCGGATCGTCTCGGTGGGGTCCATCCTGCTCGGCGCCTGCCTCGGAGCGCTGCTGCTCCGGCACGCGGGCGCCGCCTGGGTCCTGCTCGCCGTGGCCGCCTGCGTCGCCCTCACCGCCACCGGCTACGCCGCCCACCCCGGCTCCCGCAGCCACTGACCGGGTGATCAGCTCGCGGTGAGAAGCGTGCGGGCCTTGGCGGCGAGACGGGGCATGCCGAGGCGGTCGGCGAGGCGGAGGGAGCGGTGGAGGAGGCGGGTCGCCTCGCCGGTGGGGTCGGAGGGGTCCAGGAGCCGCAGTGCCATCGCGCGGTCGAGCTGGAGCCTGGCCATGTGCGGGGGAGCGGCCGACACCATGCGGGTCGCCTCATCGAAGCGGCGCAGCGCCTCCGGCACGTCACCCGCGACCATCGCCAGCAGCCCGCGGGACCGCGCCGTCGGGCCGAAGAGCACGGTCGGCCATCCGGCGAGCGCGATCTCCTCGGGGTGGGCGGCGAGCCGGGCCCGAAGCAGCGGGATGTGCTCCTCCAGCCCGGTGCCCTCCAGGAGCCCGGTGCCTTCGCGCGGTCCGGTGCCGCCTGCGTGTTCGGGGCCCTCCGGGAGTCCGGCTCGTCCGGGGTCGGGTGCCTTGAATGCCGTGGACTCGGCGATGAGGGCACAGGATTCGGCGAGCAACGCGAGGGTCGCCACCGACCAGCCGTGCGGCGGGAGCGCGGCGAGGCCGGAGGTCTCGCGGACGATGGCGGTGAGCCGGTCGGCGGCCTCGTCGTGGCGGCCGGTCTCGCAGAGCGCGAGGACGTGCGCGGCCCGCCAGATCGGGAAGTAGGCGTGCTGCTCGATCTGCCTTGCCAGACCGGAGTCGAACAGCTCCTCCATCCGGCCCCGTTCGTACAGCAGCCAGTAGTGCTGGCCCATCCAGGTCTGCCACAGGGTCTCGGCGGGAACGGCGTGGTCGGCCGTCAGCTCCTGGACCATCCGCAGGGACTCGCCCATCAGGCGGTCCTCGGCGCGCTGGAAGTCGCCGTTCCACAGGTCCATCACCGTGTCCAGGGTGTTCTGCAGCCACGGGCCGAGCGCGCGGGGGTTGCGGGCGACGTGCCTGCGGTGGTCGTCCACGGTGCCGAGGGCGTCGCTGACCAGCCCGAGCCTGAGCTGGTCGATGGCCAGCGCGACCAGGCCCTCGCTGTGGAAGTACGCCGACCCCGCCTGGACGCCCGCCTCGCGGAGGCGCGCGGAGATGCCGAGAAGCTCCCTGGGGTGGGCGTGGTCGTACAGCGCCCAGCGGCACTCGTTGAGCACCTCGCACCGGACGAGGCCGTCGGCGCCGGGCGGGAGCTCGCGCAGCGTGGCGCGGGCGAGCTCCACCCCGGGCGGCGGGCCGTCGGGGACGGGGTCGTCGGCGCTCTGGGCGACCGCCATCGTCTGCTTCTTGGCGAGGTGGGCCTGGAGCTGCAGGCGCAGCGGCGCGGCCTCCTCGCCGTCGTCGTGCTCCAGCGCGGCCAGGCCGCCGCGCAGCAGGTGGACGAGCTGCCGGTCGACCCGGCCGGGGGCCGACCATCTGCGGGCGAGGCGGATCACCGCCGCGGCGGCGAGCGCCGGCAGCCCCTCGGCCGCCTGGTGCGCCGACAGATAGCGGCGTCCGGCCTCGTCCATGTCACCCGCGTCGCTGAGCGCGTCTCCGAGGGTGATCAGCAGGCCGGCGCGGGTGGCGGCGTCGCAGCGCAGCCGCAGGCCGGCCTGCGCCCACGCGGTCGCCCCCTCGACGGCGAACCCGCGCTGCTCGGCACGCGCCGCGTCCAGGCACGCCGCGGCGGCGCGTTCGTCCGGGACGGCGGCTCCGGCGGCCGTCGCGTGCAGGGCGACGCGCACGGGGAGGGCGGGGTCGGCCCAGCCGCCTGTGGTCGTGCGTTCGGTCAGGGACTCGAAGGCACGGCGGTGCAGGTCCCTGGCCAGCGCCGGATCGCGGCCGAGCTCCTCCAGCACCGCTTCGCGCGAGCGATCGTGCGCGAAGCGGACCCGGTCGTGGCAGGTCACGGTGCCGCCCGCCGCCGCGAGCGCCAGGGCATGGTCGGCCTCGTCCGGTTCAAGCTCGAGCATCCGCGCCACCAGGGCGGTGTCGATGTCCTGGCCGAGCGCCGTGATCGCGGCCGCCGCGAGCCAGGGGAACGCGGGGCCCGCCTTGGCGTCCGGCCCGGCGGGAGCGGGACGCAGGTCACCGGCCTCGGTGAGGGCGCACAGTGCCAGGGGCAGGCCGGCGGTGACCCGTGCGGCCTCCTCGATCTCGCCGGCCGTCGGCCGGCGCCGCCACGTCCGGCTGAGCCACTGCCCCACCTCCTGCTCTGTCAGCGGGGACACCGTGACGGTGTCCATGGCCTCCTTCCAGTGCGCGGCCTCGGACCGGGTGGTGAGCAGGAAGCCCACCGGTACCGGGCCGAGCCCTCTCCTGACGTGCTGCAGCAGCTCCTCGGCGTAGGGGCTGAGCAGGTGGGCGTTGTCGAAGCCCACCAGCAGGCCCCGGCCGGCGGCCCTGCGTAACAGGCTGACCAGCAGGAAGGTCAGCTCCCGGGGGTCGCGCTCGTGGCCGGGCCGGGCGGGGGAGCCCGTCGTCCCGGCGGTCATGAGCTTCTCCAGCGTGTCGCGTTCCTGCGCGCTGATCGGCTCGGGCACGCTGGCGAGGTCGCGTCGCAGGTGACTCCAGACCGCGCCCGCGAGCTCGCGCCAGGGCCGGAGGGCGTCGAGGTCGTGGCAGGTCACCGTGACCGCGGGGACTCCGGCGCGGGCGGCCAGGCGCGCCGCCTCCCGCAGCAGGCGGGTCTTGCCGATGCCGCCGGGGCCGCACAGGGCCATGGCCACGGCGTCGCCGCCGCGCAGCCGGTCGGCCAGGCGCGACAGCTCCAGCACCTCACGCCGGCGGCCGACCAGGACCGGCGGGCCGCCGTGCTCGCCGGTCTCCTCGCCCCCGCCGCCGAGCGGGGCGTGTACGTCGAAGCCGTGCTCGTGCAGGAGCAGCAGGTCTTCGGCGCGGCGCGCCGCCTCGTCGCCCCGCGAGCGCTCCCGGCGCCGTCCGACGACCTCGCGGGCCGCGGTGGCGCCGTCCTCACGAAGGGTCGTGAGGAAGCGCAGCAGCCACATCGCCGTGGTGTCGCCGGCGCCCTCGCCGACGGGGCCCTCGGCCAGGAACGCGGCCTCCTCGTGGCGGCCGAGCCGCAGCGCGACCCGGGCGACGAGGCGTATCAGCTCCTTGCGCTGTTCCTCCAGTTTGGCGCGGTAGGTCTCGCACACCCAGGGGAGGCTCCAGCCGGCCGACAGCGAGGCGAACGGCGCGCCCCGCCACTCGCCGGCCGCCGATCGCAGGGCCGCCATGGCCGCGGGGAGGTCGCCGTCGTCGTACAGCTCGCGCCCTTCGCGCAGCCGCGTCTCGAAGCGGGCGGCGTCGAGCGTGGCGGCCAGGTAGCCGTGCTCCCTCTCGACCAGCTCGTAGGCGTGGGACCACTTGGCGGGCGGGATGTCGAGCGCGCCGCCCGCGAGGGCCTGGCGCAGCCGGGACAGCGGGGGCGCCACATCGGGCACCGGCCAGCCGGGACTCTGCCCGAGCGCGGCGGCCAGGTTGCTCTGCGGGACGGGGTTCCTGGCGGAGACGAGCATGGCCAGGGCCTTGGCCGTCTGCGGCAGGAGCTTCCTCGGCGATCCGTCCACCAGGATCGAGACCTCGCCGAGCAATCTGATGTCGAATCTCGCCACGTTCACCGGGGGCCGGTTCTCGATCGTCAATCGGCGCCCTTTCCGCAAGGTCATCGCAAGGATCGGTGGCCACGATGAGGCAGGTACCGAAAATCCGCAAAACCTCGTCAACGCTATGACGTGAGGTGAGCCTGTGGCAAGGATGGACCGCATTCCGGCAGGCGCGCTCGATGAGCGCGGGCTCGAAAAGGTCAGGCGGCGCGTGCGCCGCGAACGCGAGGCCGAGTCGAATAGGCCGTTGAGCGTCGCCATAATGGGCCAGACGGGCGTGGGGAAGTCGTCGCTGCTCAACGCCCTGTTCGGTACAAGTCTGCCGGTCGGGGACGTGAAGCCGGCCACGTGCGAACCGCGCGCCATATCGATTCCCGGCAATTCCGATCACATGCTGACATTTTGGGATATGCCGGGAATGGGGGAGTCGCTGAGCGAGAATGCCCCCTACGTCGCGATGTATTTGGCGAAGCTGCTGGAGTCCGATGTCGTCATATGGGCCATCCACGCCGACAGCCGATCGACCACCGCCGACGCCCGCTGCCTTGCGATGCTCCTGGCGGGAGCCGATCAGGACGCGTGCGGCCGCCTGCTCGGCAAGCTGACGTTCGTCCTGACCAAGGCCGACACGCTCACCCCGCCTCCGTGGATCTTCGACATGCGCGGCCCGCACGGCTCGTTCCTGCCGACCCCGGCGCTGGCCGCCCGGCTGGAGCGCAAGGCCGCCCACTTCGAGCGGGCCCTCATCGAGCCCTGGGGCGACCTGCTCCGCACCTCCACGTACAACACCGGAGAGTTCGCGATCTCCGACGAGCGGCTGAGCTTCGACCGGAACGCCGTCCGCTACCGGGGCCACTTCTCCGAGGAGGTGTGCGCCAGGTACCGCGCCGCCCACCCCGAGCACGCCGCGGTGTTCTCCCGGCTGCGTGACGGCCACCGGGTCCTGCCGTGCTCGGCGCTGTTCCGCTACAACCTCGTGCGGCTGATGGTCGGCGTGGTGAACAAGCTCGGGCCGGCGGCCGTCTTCCGGTTCCAGCGCATGCTCGGCGACGTTGCCGAGCTCGCGGGGGTGCCGGTCGCGACGATGCGCGAGTACGGCAACTTCCTGGTCTGGGACGGGGTCCGCGGCGTCAGCGCGTTCGACCTCGCGCGGTTCCCCCTCTGACCGCGCGCCGCGGAGACCGCCGGGAAACCGCCACGCCGGATACGAGGAACCTTTCCATGATCGACGATGACGACATCCTTCGGGCGGTGGACGCCGGGCGCCGCGAGGACGCCGAGTACCTCATCCGGCTCGACTACGCCGTCCAGTACCGCGACGAGGAGGCCATAGAGCACCTGATCAAGGACGCGGTGGCGTGCGAGACCGGCGTCGTGGCCGACGTGGGGTTCGACGTGGTCAGGGACGTGTGGAACTGGCTCGTCGGCCGCTGAGCCCCGCCCGCGCGGGCCTCGGCGCCCTCTCCGTGACACCTGCGTGACCGGTATGTGATCGAATACCCGCCGTACCGTCCCCTGCCGGGCGCACGCATGCTTCCGAATTATGGAAAGAATGTGTATGTAGATGGACTAGTCACCAGCACCGGGGGAGGCGCGGAGCGTTGGGCATGCCTGGGGCCGCCGGCCCTCCGATGAGCCTGGAGGGCATTGACCATGCCCTGCGCCGGCGCATGGAGGAGCGCGACCGGGTCGCCGGCGACATGCTGGACCTCGACGACCACCCGAGCCACCGGCTGCTGAAGGGCATGACCCCCACGGGGGAGACCGCGCGCCGGTGGGAGCAGGCCCAGGTCAGGCTCGTGACGCTGTGGTGGCTCTTCGACACCTACCGCCGGGTGCTCGACCTCGCGCAGGAGGCCAGGTCCGCGGCCAAGCCCGACCTCGCCCTGCTGACGGCCCTGCTCTCCGGCCGGTCGGTGGAGCTGAAGCCCGACGACGTGCCGCTGGAGAAGCGCTCCCTGCTCAGGGCCCAAGGCGAGTGGATCACGCTGGACGTGGTCCTCGCCCGCATGGACGAGGCGTACCGCGAGATCGCCGAGACGATCGCGGCCGTGGACGCCGCCTGGAACGCGCTGCTCCCGATGCTGGACGAGATCGGCGCCGCCCGCGGCGCGGCCAAGGAACTGGAGACCGGCCTCGGCACGCCCGACGCTCAGCTGGAGCGCCTCGACGTCGAGGTCCGCCGCCTTCGCGCGCAGGTCACCACAGACCCCCTGGGGTCCTCCGGCCTGGCCGGCGAACTGCACACGCTGGCCCGCGCGGTGGACGCCCGCCGGGCGGCGCTGGAGCAGGCGGTGCGCGTCCGCGACGAGTACGCCGGCCGCGCGCGACGCCTGGAGGAGCGCATCGAGGCGGTCGCCGAGGCCGAGCGGGAGGCGCGGCGCGTCCGTGAGGTGGTCCTCGGCAAGATCCAGTCGCCGTCCCTCCCCGAACTGCCCGACCAGGCGCCCACGCTGCGCGACCGGCTGGCCGCGCTGGACACGGCCGGCGGCCGCTGGCTGGAGCTGGCCGAGCGCCTGGCCGCGGTCGAACGCGGCGTCGAGGAGGCGCTGGCGCACGCCGGCCGCGTCACCGAGTCGATGGGCGGCCTGATCGGCCGCCGCGACGAGCTCCGCGGGCGGCTCTCGGCCTACCAGGCCAAGGCGGTGCGGCTCGGGCACGCGGAGGACGTCGCCCTGGCCGGGCTGTACGGCGCGGCGCGCGACCTTCTGTGGACGGCGCCGTGCGATCTACGGCGGGCGACCGTGGCGGTCGCCGAGTACCAGCGGGCCATCACTCGAATCGGAGCGGCCGGATGACCAACTGCACGCAACCCGGCTGCGCCGGCACGGTGGTGGAGGGGTACTGCGACACCTGCGGCATGGCCCCTCTCCCCGAGGCCGCGCGCCCGTCGCAGGCCCCGCCGCAGGGCACGGGCCCGGCGGCGCCCGCCGGGCCGGGAACGCCGCCCGGTCCGCCGGGATTCGGCGCTCCCGGCCGCCCGGGCACCGCCTGGCCCTCGGTGCCGCCCTCCGCGCCGCCGCCCCCGGGCACCGCCTGGCCCTCGGCGGCGGTGCCACCCTCGGCGGCGATGACCGGCCCCTCCGCCGGCACCCCTGGCACGACGCCCACCGGCTCGGTCCGCACGGGCATCACCGGCTTCACCAGCTCCTCCCGCCGCGCCAGCACCCGCTCCCGCCGGGGGATGCTGGGCATGGGGCTCGTCGAGGTGCCCCCCGTCCCCTACCGCGACCCCTCCGCGGTCGTGCTCGCGAACCCCGAGGTGCCCGAGGACCGGCGCTTCTGCGGCAACCCCGATTGCGGCAAGCCGGTCGGCCGCCAGAGGGACGGCCGGCCCGGGCGGCCCGAGGGGTTCTGCCCGCACTGCGGCCAGCGCTTCTCCTTCACCCCCAAACTTGTCGCGGGCGACCTCGTCGCCGGGCAGTACGAGGTCAAGGGCGCCCTGGCCCACGGCGGCCTCGGCTGGATCTACCTGGCCGCCGACCGCAACCTCGACGGCCGCTGGGTGGTGATGAAGGGCCTGCTCGACACCGGCGACATGGAGGCGCTCGCCGCCGCCGAGGCCGAGCGGCGCTACCTCACCGCGATGGACCACCCGAACATCGTCAAGATCTTCAACTTCGTGAACCACCCGGACCCGGGCACCGGGACGCTGGTCGGCTACATCGTCATGGAGTACGTCGGCGGCGAGCCGCTCCAGGACATGCTGCGCAAGAGGCTGAGGGAGAGCGACAACCGCGAGGCGCTCCCGCTGTCCCAGGTCATCGCCTACGGTCATGAGATCCTGCGGGCCTTCGGCTACCTGCACGACCGCGGCATGCTGTACTGCGACCTCAAGCCCGCCAACGTCATCCAGGTGGAGGAGCAGCTCAAGCTCATCGACCTCGGCGCCGTGCGGCGCATCGACGACCCCGACAGCGCCATCTACGGCACCATCGGCTACCAGGCGCCCGAGATCGCCTCGCAGGGCCCCTCCATCGCCTCCGACCTGTACACCGTGGGCCGGACGCTCGCCGTGCTGAGCTTCCCGTTCAGCCCGACCAGCGGCGGGAAGCCCGCCCCGCTGCCCGACATGGGCCTGCGGTACGAGTCCTTCCAGCGGTTCCTGCAGCGGTCGACCGATCCCGATCCGGGCAGGCGGTTCCAGAGCGCGGCCGAGATGTCCGACCAGCTCGTCGGCGTGCTCCGCGAGATGCGCGCCGCCGAGGAGGGAACGCCGCACCCCGCGCAGTCCGGCGTCTTCGGCCCTGAGCGGGCCGCCGTGGGCACCGACCTGGCCCCGGCCACCACCGGGCAGGCCTTCGGGCCGCTCGTCCGCGCCGACGCCGCGTCCGGGCTCCCCGTGCCGCTGGTCGACCCGCTCGACCCCGCCGCCGGGCTGCTCGCAGGTCTCACCTCCGGCAGCCCCGACGAGCTGATCGCCGTGCTGGAGTCCGCGCCGCCCACCCCTGAGACCAAGCTCGCGCTGATCAGGGTGCTGAGCGAGCTGGGCCGTCCCGTCCCCGACACGCTGTACGCGGCGGCGGCCAAGGACCTGCCCGGCGACTGGCGGCTCTGGTGGTACCGGGGGGTCGCCGAGCTGGCCGCGGGGGACGCCGGCACGGCCGCGCAGTTCTTCGACGGCCTGTACGCGTGGTTCCCCGGCGAGGCGGCGCCCCGCCTCGCGCTCGCGTTCGCCCTGGAGGTCGCCGGGGCGAGCGCCGAGGCCGAACGGCACTACGCGGCCATCTGGCGGACCGACCGCTCCTACGTCAGCGCCTGCTTCGGCCTGGCGCGCATCCGGCTCGCCGCCGGCGACCGGGCGGGAGCCATCCGCGTCCTGGACCAGATGCCGCCGACCTCCATCCACCGCACCGCCGCCCAGGTGGCCGCGGTCGCCGTGGTCGTACGCGGCCAGGCCCCCGCCGAACCGGAGCTGGTCGCCGCCGGCGAGCGGTTACGCACGCTGAAGCTCGACACGCGCGACCGCGACGGGCTCGCCTCGGAGGTGCTGGAGAGCGCGCTCGCCCGGTTCGTCACCGGCCAGGCGGTCTCCGGGAACGGCACGCTGCTCGGCACCACCCCGCTGAGCGAGCCCGGCGTGCGCGGCGAGCTGGAGCGGGTCTACCGGGCGCTCGCCAGGTCGGCCGGGTCCACCGAGGAGCGTCACGCCCTCATCGGGCGGGCCAACGCCGTGCGGCCGAGGACGCTGTGGTGACCGGCTCCTGCCCCGAGTGCGGCACCCGCGTCATGGCCGGCGAGGCGTTCTGCGAGCAGTGCGGGCACGACCTGTCCTCGGCCCCGCGCGCCTCCTGCACGGCGTGCGGGTCGGCGAGCATCGGCCAGGACGGCTACTGCGAGAACTGCGGCATGCTGCAGCCCACGGGCCGCGACCACGTCGAGATCGAGCTCGCGGCCATGGCGGGGGTCAGCGACCGCGGCCTGCGGCACAGCCGCAACGAGGACGCCATGGCGCTGGTGACCGCCGGGCAGGACGCCGTCGTGGCCGTCGTCTGCGACGGGGTGTCCACCTCGCCGCGCCCGGACGAGGCCTCCCAGGCGGCGGCCGACATCGCGGCGGTCACCATCGCCAAGAGGCTCGCCGAGGGGGAGGGCGCCGAGGCGGCGACCCGTGAGGCCGTGCGGCTCGCCGCCGACACCGTCGCCTTCTCGGCCCGCATCGGGGAGGACTCGCCCGCGTGCACGCTGGTGTCCGCCGTGGTCGAGCGCCGTCAGGTGACGGTCGGCTGGGTGGGCGACAGCCGGGCGTACTGGCTGGGCGACAACTCCTCGCTGCTGACCACCGACGACGCGACCCCCGGCACGCACATGCTGACCGCGTGGCTGGGCGCCGACGCCGGAGAGGTCGTGCCGCACGTCAGGACCTTCACCACCGACGGTCCGGGCGCGGTGCTGCTGTGCAGCGACGGCCTGTGGAACTACTACCCCGAGCCCGAGATGCTGGCCGCCACGGCCCTGAGCGGCACGCCCCTCTCGGCGGCACGGCGGCTCGTACGGCTGGCGAACGAGGCCGGGGGACACGACAACATCACCGTCGCGATCATCCCGTTCGGACAGGGGGAGCGGGCGGAGGCGACGGTGGCATTCCCGAAGGAGAGAAGTGACTGATTTCACCATTCGCGTGGACCAGAACAAGTACCTGCCCGCGGGGAGCCAGGAGGTCCACGGGATCATCACGGTCGAGGCGAGCGGACCGGTCGAACGGGCCCCCGTCGCCGAGGCGGCCGAGGTGATCATCATCGACACTTCGGGCTCCATGGCCTACGGCAAGATCGCCGACGCCCGCAAGGCCGCCCAGGCCGCCATCGACACGCTGCGCGACGGGGTCTACTTCGCGGTGATCTCCGGCGACCACCAGGCCGAGGTGGTCTTCCCGGGCACGGGGCAGCTCGTCCCGGCGGACGCGCAGAGCCGGAACGCGGCCAAGGCCGCGGTCTCCCAGCTGCGGGCCGACGGCGGCACCGCCATGGGCCGGTGGCTGCGCCGCGCCGCCGACCTGTTCAGCGCCCACCAGGTGGGCCATCCCGGCGCGATCCGCCACGCCATCCTGCTGACCGACGGCAAGAACGAGCACGAGCCCGCCCCCGAGTTCGACGCCAACCTGACGTACTGCACCGGCAAGTTCGTCTGCGACTGCCGCGGCGTCGGCACCGACTGGGTGGTCGCCGAGGTGCGCAGGATCGGCTCGGCGCTCCTCGGCAGCGTGATGGACGTGCGCAGGCCCGAGGAGCTGGAGGCCGACTTCCGCGCCATGACCGAGGCCGCGATGGGCAAGACCGTCGCCGACGTCGCGCTGCGCGTGTGGACGCCGCGGGCGGCGACGCTGAACTTCGTCAAGCAGGTGTCCCCGGCCCTCGAGGACCTCACCGGCCGCCGCACCGAGGTGGACGCGCTCACCGGCGACTACCCGACCGGCGCCTGGGGCGGGGAGTCCCGGGAGTACCACGTCAGCGTGCGGGTCCCCTCGGGGAACGTCGGCCAGGAGATGCGCGCCGGCCTGGTCAAGCTGGTGATCCCCGGCACCGGCCAGGTGCTGGCCAGCGGCAACATCCTCGCCCAGTGGAGCGACGACCCCGTCCAGTCCACGCGCATCAACCCCAGGGTCGCCCACTACACCGGCCAGCAGGAGCTCGCCTCGCTGATCCAGGAGGGCCTGCAGGCGCGCAACGACGGCAACGAGGAGCTCGCCACCGCCCGGCTCGGCAGGGCGCGCGGCATCGCCCAGCAGGCCGGCAACGAGGAGACGGCCAAGCTGCTCGACAAGGTCATCGACGTCGACCCCGAGACGGGAACCGCGCGGCTCAAGCGCGTCGTTGACAAGGCGGACGAGATCGCGCTCGACACCAGGTCGGTCCGCACCGTCCGCATGCGCAAGGACCCGGAGAACTGAGGATGGCCACCTGCCCCGTAGGGCACGACTCCTCCGACGAGGAGTACTGCGACATCTGCGGCGCGCTGATGTCGGGCACTCCGGCGCAGGGCGCCCCCGAGGCGCCGGCGCCCGCCGGCCCGCCCTCCGCGCCCGGGGCCTCCGGGTCGGCCGCGGCGGGTGGCGAGCAGCTCGACGCGTGCCCTGACTGCGGGGCGCCGCGCAGCGGCCGGTTCTGCGAGACGTGCGGGTACGACTTCGTGCTCGGCGGCGGCAGCCGTACGGCGCAGCCCGCCCCCGCGCCGCCTCCGCCGGGGAACTCCTCCCGGACCGCGCCGCCCTCGCAGTCGTGGCAGCCCGCGCAACCGGTCCGGCCCGGTCAGTCCTGGCAGCCGTCGCAGCCCGTCCAGCCCGCTGCGCCCTCGCAGCCGTGGCAGCCGTCGCGACCGGTCCAGCCCGCTCCGCCCTCGCGGCCGGCGCAGGCGGGCTCGTCGTGGCAGCCCGCCCAGCCCGTGCCGGGGGGCTCACCCGCGACCGGCGGCGCGCCGGCCCCGGCGCCCGCGGGCGGCTGGGTGGCGGTCATCGCCGCCGATCGCGCGTACTACGACACGATGATCTCCCAGGGCGGCCCGGACGCGGCCTGGGTCGCGTTCCCGCCCTACTGCCCCGAGCGGCAGGTGTCCCTCGCCGGCACCGAGATGCGCATCGGGCGGCGCAGCCAGTCACGGGCGCTCGCGCCGGAGATCGACCTGTCCGGGCCACCGGAGGACCCGGGCGTCTCCCACCTGCACGCCGTGCTGCTCGCCCTGCCCGACGGCACCTGGCAGCTCGTCGATCCCGGCTCGGCCAACGGCACCATGGTGAACGGCGAGACCGTGGAGATCAACGTTCCGGTTCCGCTCGCCGACGGCGACCGCGTGCACGTCGGCGCGTGGACCGTCATCACGGTCCGGAGGGCCTGAGATGACACTTCCCGCACCCGCGACCGCCCAGGCCCCGCCACCCGCGCCCGTCCCGCACGACCCCGGCCAGGCCATGGCCACCGCCGCGCCGGCGGGCCAGGCCGTCGGACCGGCACCGCTGCGCCGCGTCCTGCGGGTGCGCACCGTGCCCGGGTGGATCCGCCTGCTGGCCGGCCTGGCGACCGGCGCCATCCTGCTGCTCTTCGCGACCGTCGGCATCGGCGTCGGGCACGCCAGGGACGGCCTGAACGCGATCGGCCACACGGCGGGCCCGCAGGTCGTGACCACCGCGGACCTGTACTTCGCGCTGAGCGACATGGACGCCCAGGTCGCCAACCTGCTGCTCATCGGCCGGGAGCAGGGCCTCGGCCCCGGCCGGCAGGGGATGCTCGACCGTTACGAGGAGCGCCGCTCGCAGGCCGACCGCGCCGTGCTGCAGGCCGCCGACCTCGCCAGCGGCGACGCCACCCAGCAGATGACCGTGCAGGCGCTCCTCGACGGGCTCGGCCGGTACGAGCGGCTGGCCGCCCGCGCCCTGCTGCTCGACGAGCAGGCGAAACACGCGGCCGGGCCGCCTCCGCAGGCCGTCCTGGACGTCTACCGCCAGGCCACCGACCTCATGCGGCTCGACCTGCTGCCCAAGGCCTACAACCTGACCCTCGACAGCGGCACCATCGTCAGGCACGCCTACCTGGCCGAGCTGTCCGCCGTCCAGCAAGCGCGCATCTGGGTGGGCGTCGCCGGAGCGCTCGCCCTGCTGGTGCTCATCGTGTTGCAGGTCTTCCTGAGCCGGGGGTTCCGGCGCACGTTCAACCTGCCCGCGCTGGTGGCGACGATCGTCGTGGGCGCGCTCGCCGTGGCCGCGATCGCCGTGCTGAACCACGAGGGCAACGTGCTCAGGGACGCCAAGGAGGACGGCTTCAACTCCGTCCTCGCGCTGTCGCGGGCCCGTGCCATCGGCAACACCCTGCACGGGGACGAGAGCCGCTACCTGCTCGACCCGCAGCGGGCCGACACCTACGAGCAGGTGTACCTGGACAAGTCGCAGGCGGTGTTCTACGTCCCGGCCGGCAACCTCGACAAGTACTACGCCACGGTGGACGACTTCGTCTCCGGCGGCAAGAAGGACTTCCTGGGGTTCTTCGGGGCGGAGGCCTCCCGCCTCACCCTGGCCGGGCAGGGTCCGGCGTTCGAGCAGGTCCTCGCGCGCTACCAGGCGTTCCAGAACAACGACCAGCAGATACGGCGCCTGGCCACGGGGGGCAGGCAGCGGCAGGCGGTGAGCCAGGCCATGGGCCCGGCGTTCGCCGCCTACGACGACGCGTTGGTCAAGCTCACCGCGCTGCACCGCAAGGCGTTCGACGGCGCGGTGCGCGAGGGCGACGGCGCGCTCGGCGGGTGGAACCTGGTGCCGCCCGCGGCCGCGCTCGCCGCCGTCCTGCTGGTCCTCATCGGTGTCCGGCCCCGGCTCGCCGAGTACCGCTGAAGGGAACGTCTTGATGGTCACGCTCACTCGGAAGTACCGCCCCGGGCGCGGGGAAGGCCGTCTCCGCCGTTTCCGCCGGGCCGCCGCCGTGGCGGTGGCCGCGGCGACGGCTCTCCCGCTCGTCGCCTCCTGCGGCGCCGGCACGTCGGTCCTGAACAAGGACTCCCTGGTCATCGGGGTCAAGGCCGACCAGCCCGGCCTGGGGGTGAAGGCGGCCAACGGCGGCTACTCGGGGTTCGACGTCGACGTCGCCACCTACATCGCCCGCAAGCTCGGCAAGCAGGCGCGGTTCGTCACCGCGCCCTCCTCCCAGCGCGAGAAAATGATCATGGAGGGCGCGGTCGACCTGGTCGTCGCCACCTACTCCATCACCGCGGAGCGCAAGACCAAGGTGTCGTTCGGCGGCCCTTACTACGTGGCCCACCAGGACACGCTGGTCCGCTCGGGGGAGGGCGGCGTCTCCAACGTGCGCGACCTTCGCGACCGCAAGCTCTGCCAGGTCACCGGGTCCAACTCCTGGCGCCGGGTGAAGGAGGAGCGCAAGATCCCCGTGGCGCTCGTCGCGTCGGCCTCCTACAGCGAGTGCGTCTCCGATCTGCGTTCCGGCAAGGTGGACGCCGTCTCGACCGACGACCTGATCCTGGCGGGGTTCGCCACCTCCGACACCAAGATCGTCAACGCGCCGTTCAGCGACGAGCGGTACGGCATCGGCATCCGCACCGGTGACATCGACGGCTGCGAGGCGGTCAACAAGGCCATCACCGAGATGTACCAGGACGGCACGGCCAAGAAGCTCCTGCAGAAGTGGTTCGCCAAGTCGGGCCTCGCCCTGAACTACGCCGTCCCGCAGTTCGAGGGCTGCGGCTGATCCGGAACGGCACCTCCCCGCCGGCCGCCGTTCGGGTGAAATTTCATGAACGTCCAGCTCGGCTGAGATGAGGGCGGCTCGGATACTCCCGGCCGGGCCGCTATATTACCGGTGAACAAACCGCTGCTCATGTTCATGAACAGCGGCTTCTCTCAGGGATCGGGGCCGGCCGATGGGCGAGGTGGTCATCGTCAACTGCACCGTGGTGGACGGCAGGGCGGCCGACGGCATGAGCCCGGTCCACGACGCGGCGGTGCTGGTGCGAGACGAGCGGATCACGGCCGTCGGCCCGCGCGCGGACGTCCTGCGCCAGGCCCCCGGCGCCAGGCGCCTCGACTTGGAAGGGGCCTACCTCACCCCCGGCCTGATCAACATGCACACCCATCTGTCCCTGTCGCTGCCCGGCCGGCAGGGCGACGACGTCAAGGGCATGGGGCCGCACGACCTCGCCCTGTACATGGCCGACGGCGCGCGCCGTACCCTCTCGTGCGGGGTCACCACCGTGCGGTGCGTCGCCGAGAAGGACCACGCGGACTTCGCGCTGCGGCGGGCGATCGAGGCGGGCCGGGCGATCGGGCCCCGCGTCTTCACCGCGGGGCGCGCCCTGGTCTGCACCGGTGGCCACGGCCACGAGGGCACCGACACGCTGGAATGCGACGGGGCCGACGGGTTCCGGCGCGGCGTACGCGACCAGATCAAGGCCGGGGCCGACCTGATCAAGGTCATGATCTCGGGCGGCATCGCCGGGGAGCACGAGCGCATCGACACCCCGCAGTTGTTCACCGACGAGATGGCGGCGGTGCTGGCCACGGCGCACGCCTGGGGGCGCAAGGTCACCGCGCACGCCGGGCCCGCCGCGGTCATCGCCGAGGCCGTGGAGCTGGGGCTCGACTGCGTCGAGCACGGCTACGAGCTGACCCCCGACGTGGCGGCGGCGATGGCCCGGCGCGGCACCGCCCTGGTGCCGACCCTGCTCGTTACGCGGTGCAAGGAGTTCTTCGACGAACTCGGCGTGCCCGAGTGGATGCAGTGCCGCTCGCTCGGCGCGGGCCCGCGCCACCTGGAGAGCTACGCCATGGCCCTCGCCGCGGGCGTCACCGTCCTGCTCGGCAGTGACATGCCCCCGTTCTGGCCCTTCGAGGGGACCAACGCCACGGTACGGGAACTGGAGCACATGTCCGAGGCCGGCCTCGGCCCGGCGGGCGCGCTCCGCGCGGGGACGCTCGGCCCGGCCCGGTGGCTCGGCGCCGACGCCGACCTCGGCACCGTCGAGGCCGGCCGGTACGCCGACCTGGTCGCCATGGACGACGACCCGCTGGCCACCACCTCGGCGTTCCGGGGGATCCGCTGGGTGATGAAGGGCGGAGAGGTCGTCCGCGACGACCGCTGGGTGACGAAGGGGCGAGAGGCCGGCCGCGACGGCCGCTGGGTGCTGAATGGAGAGGCCGGCCGCGACGACCGCGCCGAGGGGCCGGTCCGGTGACCGGCCCGCGAGACCTCCCTGACGGCGGACCCGAGGACGAAGGCGGACCTATGACGGCCGAGGATGGCATGGAGACGGGCAAGGCCACGGCGGCGCGAAGCGACATGGCGATGGACGCGGAGGCGGCGGACGAGGGGGACATGGAGCTGTACGACCTGCGGGTCGTCGTCGATCGCATCGAGGGCCGGTCGGTCTGCGGCATGCGGGTCGGCGACAGCTTCGAACTGGAGAACAGCGCGCACCTCCGCCTGCCCGACGGCAAGCACTTCTGCGTGTACGCGCTGGCCTCAGTCCTGCCCT
This sequence comes from Sphaerisporangium perillae, assembly GCF_023276435.1. Taxonomy (GTDB): domain Bacteria; phylum Actinomycetota; class Actinomycetes; order Streptosporangiales; family Streptosporangiaceae; genus Sphaerisporangium; species Sphaerisporangium perillae. Next base: position 309,711 of record NZ_JALLPO010000002.1, on the reverse strand, counting down.
TCCTCGCCGCCAAGCAGCGCGACCTGGCCTCGGGGGACTGGCTCGCCCAGGACTCGCTGTTCGCCTGCCCCGACCCCGAGGAGCGCCTGGTGATGCGGGTGGAGCGCACCCGGCGCCGCCGGATGAACTCCGCCGACCTGACCTGAGCGGCCGGAGTGCACCGCCACCCCCGACCTGCGCGGTCCCGCATGAACCGCCGTCCCGACCTGCGGGGCCCGCATGAACCGCCATCCCGACCTGCGCGGTCCGGGATGAACCGGCACCCTGACCTGCGCGGTCCTGCGGGGATCGCCGCCCTGACCCGCGCGGTGCCGCTATGGACCGCGACGAGCCGACCACTGGAGGAACCACCCATGACCGTCGCCGAGATCGGGCTCGGTCTGCAGAGTGACAAGCGGCCCGGCGACTACGCGCGGCTCGCGAGCCTGGCCGAGGAGCACGGGTTCGACGTGCTCAGCGTGTTCGGCGACCTGATGTACCAGCCGCCGATCTTCCCCCTGCTGGAGATGGCCGCCGCCACCCGGCGCGTACGGCTAGGGACGGCCTGCCTCAACCCCTACTCCCTCGCGCCGTACGAGATCGCCGGGCAGCTGGCCGCCCTGGACCTCGCCTCAGACGGCCGCGCCTACCTGGGGCTGGCCCGGGGAACCTGGCTCGGAGCGGTCGGCATCGCCCAGCCCCGGCCGCTGACCGCCCTCGCCGAGGCCGCCGAGGTGATCTACCGGCTGCTCGGCGGGGACACCGGTGGGTACGAAGGTGACATGTTCCGCCTGGAGCCCGGCACGAGGCTGCGCTACGCCGTCCGCCGGCCGCACCCGCCGCTGCTGCTCGGCGCGTGGGGTCCGAAGGGCGCGGCGCTCGCCGGGCGGATCGCCGACGAGATCAAGGTGGGCGGCAGCGCCAACCCCGCGATGGTGCCGGTGATCCGTGAGCGGGTCCGCGCCGGCGCGGAGTGGACCGGCCGCGACCCCGGCGACATAGGCATCGTGCTCGGCGCGGTGACCGTCGTCGACACCGACGGCGCGGCGGCGAGGGCCAGGGCGCGCACCGAGGTCGCCATGTACCTGGCGGTGGTCGCGGAACTGGATCCGACCGCCGAGGTACCCGCGGACCTGCTCGCTCGGGTGCGGGACCTGGTCGGCGCCGGGCACGACCGGGCGGCCGGCGAGCTGATCCCCGACGACGTGCTCGATATGTTCGCCTTCTCCGGAACGCCCGAGCAGGTGGCCGCGCAGGCGCAGGCACTGATCGACGCGGGAGTGCGCAGGGTCGAGTTCGGCACGCCGCACGGCCTCGACGACGACCTGGGCGTGCACCTGCTCGGCACCGCCGTCCTGCCGCTGCTGGACCGGGCGAGGTCCGGATCGACGACCTGACGCTCACTGTCACCCAACGGGAGGAAGTACACGTGCACGTGCTGGTCGTGGCCGGCCCTCGCCTCACGGCGGACACGCGGTTGCTGGAAGAGGTGGCGGCGGGCGAGATGGCCGCGCTCGGCGTCTCGGGGCGTTTCGCCGCCGTGACCGATGTGGACGCCTTCCGCGCCGAGCTCGACGGCGCGGGCGGCGACCAGGCCGTCGTCGCGCTGCCGGGCCCCGACCTGGACGCCCGGCGGCTCATCGGCACGCCGCCCGCCTGCGCGGCCCGTACGGTATGGCTCGACCTCGCGCGCGTCGGCCCGCTCCCGGCGGCCGGCGGCGCCGCCCACCACCAGGGGCGTGGGGTCCTGGGGCTGGTCTGGGCGATCCGCCACGCGGTGCACCGGACGCGCCGGCCCGCGCGCCGCGTCCCCTACGGCGGCCACGCCGACCAGTGGGGGGAACTGCGGCTGCCGGCCGCGGGCGACGGCACGCCCCCGCCGGTCGCGGTGCTGGTCCACGGCGGCTACTGGAGGTCCATCTGGGAGGCCGACCTGATGGACGCGCTCGCGATCGACCTCGCCGACCGTGGGTACGCCTCCTGGAACCTGGAGTACCGCCGCCCCGACCTGTACGGCTGGGACGCCACGACCGGCGACCTGGCCACCGGGCTCGCGGCGCTGGAGACGGTGGACGTCCCGCTGGACCTCGACCGGATCGCGGTGATCGGCCACTCGGCGGGCGGGCAGCTCGCGCTCCGCCTGGCGGCGGACAAGGAGCGGGTGGTGGCCGACACGCCCCGGGCGGGCACGGGCATGCGCCGGGTGGCGCTCGCGGTGTCGCTGGCCGGGGTGCTCGACCTGGTGGAGGGGGACCGGCGCCACCTGGGCTCCGGCGCCGTCGCCGCCGCGCTGGGCGGCACCGCCGACCGGATCCCGGAGGTGTACGCCGCGTCCAGCCCGATGGAACGGCTGCCGCTCGGCGTCCCGCAGCTCATCGTCCAAGGCGCCTCCGACGATCTGGACCTTCTCGACATCGGCCGCAGGTACGCCCGGGCGGCGGGGGACGAGGCGACCTACCTCGAAGCCCCCGGCGACCACTTCGCCGTGATCGACCCGTCCTCGCCCATCTGGAAGTCCACCGCCGAGGAACTGGCCATCCGCCTGGACCTCCACCGCCCCCAGTAGGGCGGACCGGGGCTGTCACCACGGACCTTCACCGGTCGCCCGGCATACGGCGGGCAACCTGGTGAACGTGGGTGCCCAGCACAACACGAGGTGTCGGATCCGAGGCTGGGGGATCCGCCCACCCGGCACCCTGGCATGGCCACCCCGCCTGGCCGTGTTGGGAAGCCACTGCTCGGGTGGGTCGGCCTGGCTCACCACCGGCATGGGTGCCGGGTGGGGCCGGATCGCGACCGTGATGCCGGCGCTTCTTGAGCTGCCCATCCAGGTACGCCAGGTTGCCCGACGTACGGCGGCGCCGGCTTCGCCGTACCACCTCCCGCCGACGCGGCGCCGGATGTGCGGAGCTCGCATCGGTGGGGGAGGGGAGGCCGTCTGGCGGGGTGGGGGCGCGGGATGTGCGGAGCTCGGATCGGTGGGGAATGGGGGTGAACAGTATGTTACGTCTGGCGTGTCCGTATATCGGAGATCAGTGGCGTTGCGGGAAGCTGGGCCTGTCACGACCCGGAGGATCCTCGATGCTCAAGCGCACGCTGCTGTTCGGCCGCAAGACCCGTGTCACCTTCACCCTGCCCGTGGACCGGCCCGAGGGCGTGGTCAGCGTCGTCGGGGACTTCAACGACTGGTGCCCCGGACGCCACGAGCTGCGCCGCCGCCGGAACGGCACGCGCACCGTCTCGGTGATCCTGGCTCCGGGGGTCCACCGGTTCCGCTACCTGGCGACCCAGGGTGTGTGGTTCGACGACGAGACGGCCGACCACATCGACCACCAGGGCAGCCTGATCCACCTCTAGCACGGGCCGCCGGATAATCGGTTGCCCTGGTCGGAACGCCGCTGAGAAGATCCTCGCCATGTCCGCCTTCTCCGCGCATGACGGAACCGAGCTCGCCTACGAGGTGTTCGGAGAGGGCATCCCGGTGATCTGCCTGCCGGGCGGCCCGATGCAGGACTCCGTTTACCTCGGCGAACTCGGCGGCCTGTCGGCGCACCGGCAGTTGATCATGGTGGACCCTCGGGGCACCGGCCGGTCCGCGATACCGGAGGACGCCGCCTCCTACCGCTGTGACCGGCTCGTCGATGACGTCGAGGCCCTGCGCGAGCACCTTGGTCTTGACCGGTTCGACCTGCTCGCGCACAGCGCCGGCGCGAACCTCGCGGTGCTGTATGTGGCCCGGCACCCACAACGCGTCGGCAAGCTCGCCCTGATCACTCCGAGCACCAGGGCCGTCGGCATCGACGCCACCGGGGAGTCCCGGCTTGAAACCGCGAGGCTCCGCAAGGACGAGCCCTGGTTCGCAGCGGCCTTCGCGGCTCTTGAATCGATCGTGGCCGGCAACGTCACCGACGACGGCCGGAAGGCCATCGACCCCTTCTTCTACGGTCGATGGGATGCGGCGGCACAAGCCCACCAGGCGGCCCAGGACGGCCATCGGAACGACGAAGCCGCGGCCGCCTTCGGCGCTGAGGGCGCCTTCGACCCGGATGCCACCCGCGCGGCGCTCGCCGCGTTCACCGCGCCGGTGCTGCTGCTCGCCGGAGAGACCGACCTGAACACGATCCCGAGCGTCGTGGTCGAATACGCCGCGCTGTTCCCGAACGCCGAACTCGTCGTTCAGCCAGAAGCGGGCCACTTTCCGTGGGTCGATGACGCTGACCGGTTCGTGGCGACGACCGCCGCGTTCCTGGGCTGACCGGCTCGCGGCGTCGACCCCCCGTTCCTGGGCTGACCGGTTCGTGGCGACCACCGCCAGGGGGTCCTGAGATGAAGGTCGCCTCGCGCGGGAAGCCGGTCATTCCTCGACGGGGGTGAGGGCGCGCCAGGGGAGCGGGCTGGACAGCATCATCATGCTGGAGGGTTGGCCGTAGGGGGCGAGGCGGTCGATGAGCTCCTCGAAGGCCGTCATCGAGGTCGCGGCGACGCGGAGCAGGCAGCAGGTGTCGCCGGTGACGCGGTGGACCTCCACGATCTCCGGCCAGGCCAGCGCCTGCTTGTCGCGCAGCACGCAGCGCACCCCGTAGCAGGACATCCGGATGAGCGCGCTGACCTTACGGCCGGCGCGGGCGAGGTCGACCCTGGCGTGGTAGCCGCTGATCACTCCGGTCTCCTCCAGCCGCCGCACCCGCTCGGCGACCGCCGGGGCCGACAGGTGCACCCGCCGGGACAGCTCGCTGTAGGACAGCCTCGCGTCCGCCTGCAGTTCGGCCAGCAAGGCCCAGTCCATCGCGTCCACGGTCACGCTCCGTCACTCGCAAACCGGAAACCGTCCTGCACGTTCCATCCCGAAAGTGAAACGGTCGAATCGCCACCGAATCATCATTTCACTAAAATTCTATCTAAGTGAACATGGAGGTGAACTAAGGAGCTCAGATGACCAGCAGGCGGCGGACCGGCGGTGCCCGGGCGGGAGCGGTGGGCGCGCGGCGGCGCGCCCCGAGGGGGGCGGCCGACCACGCCGCGGCGCCCATCCTCGACTTCGCGAACGGCACCCCCTACGACGACTACGTGGCCGCGCAGGCTCTGCACGGGCTCCAGCGGCCGGTCACCGACGTCCCAGAGGAGCGCGCCTTCCTGGTGACGACACAGGTGATGGAGCTGTACTTCGGGTTGATCCGGTCGGAGTGGCGGCTGGCGCAGCGGATGCTGGACGACGACCAGGTCGTGGAGGCCACCGCGGTGCTCGCCCGCAGCGTGCGGTATTTCGAGGCGCTCAACGCGGCCTGGGGCGCGCTGAGCTGGCTCACGCCCGCCCAGTTCAACTCCTTCCGGGACGCGCTCGGGGAGGCGTCGGGCTTCCAGTCGGCGATGTACCGGCACCTGGAATTCCTGCTCGGCAACAAGTCCGAGCCGCTCACCCGGCCGCATCGGCGCAGCTCAGCGGTGTATCAGGAGCTGCTCGACGCCCTGCGGAGGCCGAGCCTGTACGACAGCGTGCTGGCCGTGCTGGCCAGGCGGGGGTTCGAGATCCCGGCAACGGCCGACCCTGCGGCGGAGTACACGCCGAGCCCGCTGGTGGAGGCCGCCTGGATCAGGGTCTACGCCGAGGGCGGCCCGGGCGACGAGCTGTGGACGCTGGCCGAGACGCTCACCGACCTGTCCGAGCGCTTCTCCGACTGGCGCTACCGGCATCTCATGGCGGTGCGGCGCTCGATGGGCGCGAAGGCCGGCTCCGGCGGGTCGAGCGGGCTGAGCTGGCTCGAGCGCAGTCTGCGCCGCGACGTCTTCCCCGAGCTCTGGTCGGCCCGCACCCAGATGTGAGCCCCGGCCGCACCCGGCTGTGAGCCCCCGGCCGTACCGAGATCGGAGCCACGAGCCCACCCGGATCGCGGCCGGCGCCGCCCCGCCGCGATGTTCATGGTGTTTCGTCCCACTTAACAGAACGGCGTTCCCACACCCTCGGACATGAGGGGTAATCATGATCGTCGGGATCAGAACAGCCTCGGGGTCACCACCGACACCACCGTCGTGACGCCGTCGGTGTCGTTGTACATGCTGTGCGGGACCGTGGAGCGCAGGTGGACGCTGTCGCCCGGATACAGCCGGTGCTCGACGCCGTCGACCTCGTAGAGCAACTCGCCCTCCAGTACGAAGGCGAACTCCTCGCCCGCGTGGCCGTAGGCGTCCTCGCGCCGCCCGCCGGGGGCGATGTGCACCAGCAGCGGCTCCAGCAGGAGGTTCGGCCCCCGCGCGGACAGCATGCGGTAGGTCTGCTGGCCGGAGACGTACTCGGTGGCCGCCGTCGAGGCCCTGGTCAGCGTGAAGTGCGACGGCAGCCGGGCGACGCCCGCCCGTTCCTCGGCGCTCTGCTGCTCGTCGTCGAAGAAGTCGGCCACGCTGCGGTCGAGCGCGGCCGCGACGCCGTTCAGCGCGGTGAGCCCGATGGAGGAGATGCCGCGCTCGACCTGGGAGAGGAACCCGATCGAGAGCCCGGAACGGGTGGACAGCCCCCGCAGGGTCAGGCCGCGTTCCTTGCGGAACCGGCGCATCCGGGCGCCGACGGCGTCCTGGCGCTCCCGGACGTCATGGTCGTCGCGGCCCTGGCGCTCCGATGTGCCCACCGGATGACCTCCTCGATCGGGCGGCCCGGCCGCGCTTTTCGGTAAAGACAGAATCTATTTCACCCCAGGCTCCGTCCAGGTGCCAACCGGCCCATTCGGGCGCGCCTCGGCGGGCCTGGCGCGACACTCCGGGCTCGCGCCGGGCCCCGGCAACGATGAACGAATCATGGGGTAGCGAAGGTGCATCCGGGGGTAGGGAAGCGCGGGTGAAGGGCGATGCGAACACGACCTACGATGACGCGGCCCCGGCTCCGATCACTGTCGACCTCCAGCTTTCCGTCAATGACCAGCTATATCCGGTCACAGTGGACACCAGGGAGACACTGCTCGACACCCTGAGGGGCCGCCTCGATCTCACCGGCGCCAAAAAAGGCTGCGACCACGGGCAGTGCGGGGCCTGCACGGTGCTGGTGGACGGCAGGCGGGTCGTGTCCTGCCTGACGCTCACGGTGTCGGTCGACGACAGGACCATCACCACCGTCGAGGGCCTCGGAAGCGGGGGCGCCCTCCATCCCCTCCAGAAGGCGTTCATCGACCACGACGCCCTGCAGTGCGGCTTCTGCACTCCCGGGCAGCTGTGCTCGGCGGCCGGCGTGCTGGCCGAGGCGGCGGCGGGATGGCCCAGCCTGGTAACCCCCCGTAGCCCGCCCGGCGCCGGGCCCGAGGCGGCCGGGTGTTCGCACGACCCCGCCGCACCTCCACACGACCCCGCCGCGCGAGCCCTCCCAGACGGGCCGCCCGAGCCGGTGCGCCTCGGCGAGGAGGAGATCCGCGAGCGCATGAGCGGGAACCTGTGCCGCTGCGGCGCCTATCCCGGCATCGTCGCGGCCATCGCGGAGGTGGCGCGGTGAGACCCTTCGCCTACCATCGCCCCTCCACCGTGGCCGAGGCGCTGGAGGCCACCGGCACGAGCACCGACGTCATGTACCTCGGCGGCGGCACCAACCTCATCGACCTGATGCGCCTCGGCGTCGTCTCTCCCGGCACCCTCGTGGACGTCACCCGCGCCGCGCCCGCGACCGTCGAGGAGACCCCCGGAGGTGGCCTGCGCGTCGGCGCGGGCGTCCGCAACGGCGACCTGGCCGCGCACCCCCTGGTGCGCCGGGGCTACCCGATGCTCGCCGAGGCCGTGCTGGCGGGCGCCTCCGGCCAGCTCCGCAACATGGCGACGGTGGGAGGCAACCTGCTCCAGCGCACCCGGTGCGCCTACTTCCAGGACGTCTCCAAACCCTGCAACAAGCGGAGCCCCGGCACGGGCTGTCCCGCCCGCGCCGGCGACCACCGCAACCTGGCGATCCTCGGCCACTCCGACAGCTGCGTGGCCACCCACCCCTCGGACATGGCGGTCGCCCTGGCCGCGCTCGGGGCGCAGGTCCACGTGGAGGGCCCCGGCGGGGCGCACGTCGTGCCCATGCCGGGCCTGCACCGGCTGCCCGGCGACGAGCCCGACCGCGACACCGTCCTGGCACCCGGCGAGCTGATCACGGCGGTGGAGCTGCCCCCGCCGCGGCCGGGCGGCCGTTCCCGCTTCCGCAAGGCGCGCGACCGGGCGTCGTTCTCCTTCGCCGTGGTGTCGGTCGCGGCCGTGCTCGAGGTGGACGGCGGCGTGGTGCGCGACTGCCGCATCGCCCTCGGCGCGGTCGCGCACGTCCCCTGGCGGGCCGAGGCGGCCGAGACCGCACTGCGCGGCGCGCCCGCGACCGAGGAGGAGTTCGGACGTGCGGCGGACGCCGAGCTGGCCGCGGCCCGCCCGCTTCCGCTCAACCGCTTCAAGGTGGCCCTCGCCCGCAACCTGCTGGTACGCGTGCTCGCCGACCTGGCGGAGGCGCGATGACCGTCACCGGCAGCAGGCACGTCGGCTCCGCGCTCGACCGCGTGGACGCCGTGGAGAAGGTCACCGGCCGGGCGAGGTACGCCTACGACAACGCCCCCGCGGGCCTGGTCCACGCGGTGCCCGTCCAGGCCACCATCGCCCGGGGCGAGATCCTCGAGGTGGACGTCGACGCCATTCTGAAGCGTCCCGGCGTGGTCGCGGCGATCTGGCACGGCAACGCGCCCCGGCTGCCGAGCGCGGACGAGGAGCTGGCCGTCCTGCAGTCGCGGCGGGTGGCCTATCGGGGCCAGTACGTCGCCGTCGTGGTGGCCGAGACCCTGGAGGACGCCCGCAACGCGGCCCGGCTGCTCCGCGTGGAGTACGCGGCCGAGGAGCACGACGTCGAGCTGCGCGCCGACCACCCGCGGATGTACCGTCCCGAGCGCGTCAACGCCGGTTACGCGACCGACACCGAGGACGGCGACCCCGACGCCGCCCTGGCCTCGGCCCCGGTCGTGGTGGACGCCGTCTACAGCACCCCGGCCGAGCACAACAACCCGATGGAGCCGCACGCGACGATCGCCGAGTGGGACGGAGACGGCCTCACCGTCCACGAGCCCACCCAGGGCGCCTCCAGCCTCCGCGCGTCGCTCGGGTCGCTGTTCGGCATGCCGCCCGCCCACGTGCGGGTCGTCTCGCCCTACGTCGGCGGCGGTTTCGGGGCCAAGCTCAAGATCCTTCCGCACGTGGTCATCGCCGCGCTGGCCGCCAAGCAGGTCGGCCGGCCGGTCAAGCTGGCCGTGACCCGGCGGCAGATGTTCGCGGTCACCGGATACCGCACGCCGACCATCCAGCGGGTGAGGCTCGGCGCCGAGGCCGGCGGGCGGCTCGTCGCGATCACCCACGACGTGTACGAGCAGACCTCCATCGTCGCGGAGTTCGCCGAGCAGGCCGCCGTGCCGTCCCGGATGATGTACGCGGCGCCGCACCGGCGCACCACCCACCGGCTCGTCCGGCTCGACGTCCCGACGCCGTCGTACATGCGCGGGCCAGGGGAGACGCCGGGCATGTTCGCGCTGGAGTCGGCGATGGACGAGCTGGCGATCGCCTGCGGGGTCGACCCGGTGGAGCTGCGGGTGCGCAACGAGCCTGAGACCGACCCCGAGAGCGGGCTGCCGTTCAGCTCGCGGAACCTGGTGGCCTGCCTGCGCGAGGGGGCCCGGCGCTTCGGCTGGGCCGGTCGCGACCCCGAGCCGGGCGTGCGGCGCGGCGGCCGGCTGCTGGTCGGCACCGGCGTCGCGGCCTCCACCTACCCGGCCTACCGCGCCCCGTCGTCGGCGTCCGCGCGGGCCGAGCCGGACGGGCGGTTCACCGTGCGCCTCGCCGCCGCCGACATCGGCACCGGCGCGAGGACGATCCTCGCCCAGATCGCCGCCGACACCCTGCGCACCTCGCCCGGCCTGGTCGTCGTCGAGCTCGGCGACAGCGCGCTGCCCAGTGCCGTCGTGGCGGGCGGGTCGATGGGCAGCGCCTCGTGGGGCACGGCCGTGGTGCGGGCCTGCGAGGCCCTCCGCGACCGGCTGGAGGCCGCCGGGGGCGCGGTGCCGCCCGGCGGGCTGGAGGCGACCGCGGACACCACCCAGGAGGTTCGGGCGCAGGAGCCGTTCGCGCGCCATGCCTTCGGCGCCCAGTTCGCCGAGGTCGGCGTGGACGCCGACACCGGGGAGACCCGCGTGCTGCGCCTGCTCGGCGTGTTCGCCGCAGGCCGCATCCTCAACCCCACGACCGCGCGCTCGCAGTTCATCGGCGGCATGACCATGGGCCTGTCGATGGCTCTTCTGGAGGAAAGCATCATGGACCGCGAGTTCGGCGACTACCTCAACCACGACCTCGCCCAGTACCACATCGCGGGGTGCGCGGACGTCCGCGACGTGCAGGCCTTCTGGGTGGAGGAGGACGACTCACACCTCAATCCGATGGGTTCCAAGGGCATCGGCGAGATCGGCATCGTCGGCACCGCCGCGGCGATCGCCAACGCCGTCCACCACGCCACTGGGGTGCGGATCCGCGACCTGCCGATCCGCATGGACAAGCTGGTGCGCTGAGCGCGTCCCGCGCGCATGCTCGGACCGTTCCGGCGTCCCGCCGACCGGCTGGCCGGCGCCGCTCCCGGCTGGCTGGTGGAGACGGTCCGGCCGGTCCCCGCCCGGCCGAACTGGCCGGCGATGCTGCGGGTCGCCGCCTCGGTCACCGGTCCGCTGATCGCCGGCCTGGCGCTGGGCCGGCTCACGCTGGGGCTGCTGCCCGGCATGGGAGCCATGGCGGCGGCGCTGGCCGACCGGGGCGGCACCTACCGCGCCCGGGTCATCCGCATCGCCTGCGCGGCGTCCGGCGGCTCGGCCGGTTACCTGGTGGGCCACTCCGTGCACGGGCTCGGCTGGTGGACGGTGCTGGTGGTCGTCGTGGTCTCGGCGGTGTCCGCGCTGATCAGCCTCGTGGGCGCCGCGGGCTCGCTGGCCGGGCTCCAGCTCCTGGTGATGACGGTGCTCGGCATCGGCGTGTCCTTCCCCGAACGGCCCGTCGCCGGAGCGCTGCTGTACGCGTCCGGCGCGGCGTGGGCGCTCCTGCTGTCGGTGGCCGGCTGGCCGCTCCGTCCCCGCGCCGCCGAGGACGCCGCCGTCGCCGAGGTCTACCAGGCGCTCGGCGGCCTCCTGTCGCGGTGGCACTCCGACAGGGCGGACGCCGTGAAGGCGTTCGACACCGCCCTCAAGAAGGCCTACGACACGGTGCTGAGCGCCCGGTCGGCGGCGGCCGGGCCGGACCAGGAGCGCACCCGGCTGATCGCCCTGCTGAACCAGGCCACCCGGATACGCAACGCGTTGCTGTCGCTCTCGCAGGAGGGCCGCGAGCCCGCCCCCGAGGTGGCGCAGGCCGTCGGCGCCATCGCCGCGGCGCTGGCCGGCGGCGACGCTCCCCGCCTGCGGCGGTTCGAGCCGTCCTCGCCGGCGCTGCGGGCGCTGTGCTCGGCCGTGAACGAGGCCGCTGACCTGGTCTCCGGAGGCGAGGTCCCGGAGGAGCGTCCCCCTTATGAGCGGATGGGGTTCGGCACCCGGGTCAGGCGGGCGTGGGAGCGGATGATGTACGGGCACCTGACCCGCGTCTACACCGTCAGGCTGGCGCTGTGCATGGGAGTGGCGGCGGTGCTCAGCGAGCTGCACTGGATCCAGCGTTCCTACTGGACCATGCTGACGGTCGCGCTGGTGCTCAAGCCCGACTTCGGGTCGGTGTTCGCCCGGGCGGTCCAGCGCGGCATCGGCACCGTCGTCGGCGCGCTCCTCGGCACCGTGTTGCTCTACCTGGTGCCGTACGGGCCCGCGATCCTGATCCCCATCGCGATCTTCGCCGCGCTCCTGCCGTACGGGCAGCAGCGCAACTGGGGGCTGATGTCGACGTTCCAGGTGCCGGTGGTCGTGCTGCTCGTGGACCTGCTCACCGGGATGGGTCCCCGGCTGGCGGAGATCCGGCTGGTGGACACGCTCGTCGGCTGCGCCATCGTGCTGCTCGTCGGCTACCTGCCCTGGCCGGCGAGCTGGCAGGCCCCGGTCCGGCCGCGCTTCGCCGACGCGGTGTCGGCCACGGCGCGGTACCTGCGGCACGCGTTCGACGGCGGCCCCGGCGGCGCGCTGCTGCACCGGCAGGCGTTCGACGCCCTCGCCGACCTGCGGACGGTCTTCCAGCGGGCGCTGACCGAGCCGCCCGCCGTCAGCAGGCGCGTCACCACCTGGCTGCCGGCGATGACGGCACTGGAGAAGGTCGCCGACGCGACGGCGGCGACGGCGGTGCGTAGCGAGCACGGCGGGCCCGAGCCGTCGGACGAGGCGGTCAAGGAGGTCGCCGCGTCGCTGGAGGACATCGCCGAGCGCGTCCGCTCCGGAGACCCGGTGCGCCACCGCCCACGGCTCGCCGGGGACGAGGCCCAGGGAGAGAAGGCTCTCGAACCGATCGGCGAGGCGGTCCACGGCCTGCGCGACACCCTCGCCGACCACGCGTAGTACAAGCAGGAGTCGACGACGATTGATCATCCGGTGCTACCCGAGTAGCATCGCGGCATGGGAACGACAGAGAAGCTCTCCGTCAGCCTCCCCAGCGACCTCGTGGCGAAGATCCGCGAGCGGCTGGAGGCGGGCCAGGCGTCGTCGATCTCGGCGTTCCTGGCCGAAGCGGCTGAATACAAGCTCAGCAGGGCCGCACAGTTGAGCGCGCTGCTCGAGGCGAGAATCGAGGCGCTCAAGGTAACCGACCCCGATGAGTATCAGCGCATCTACGACAACGGCGCCGGCTTCCGTGCCGCCCTCGCCGCCGGAGGGGCGGACCGCGACATGGAGGGCAATGCGTAGTGGACGCCCGCTCCGGACTGATCATGGACACCAGCGCCTTGGAGGCATGTGCACGGCAAGAATCCGCAGCCTTCATGCGACTCGGGGAGATCAAGGAGACGGCGACCTCCCTGCTGATCCCCTCCGTCTGCGTAACGGAGGCGTTCTCCCAGGCCAGAACAGATGAGGAACGCTGGCTGATCACACAGATACTCGGAGCGGACTTCGCCCTAGGAGGGGAAGAGTCGGCGCTCACCTCCCAGCAGGCGCTCCTGGTCAGTTATCGGCTACTGAAGGGCACGACCATCAGTGACCTGTCTCTGGCACATGCGGCCGCCTTCCATGATCTACGCGGCTGGCCCATCCTGACCGCCCGTCCCGAATTCCTGCAGGCGCGCTACCCCGGCATCCCTGTCATCGACATTCTCAACTAAGGGCGCGTTTCGGAAGTCCCGCGAGCTGGGAGATCGTGGTCACTCGTTCGGGTAATGGTCCGGCGGGTATGCTGATGAGCCGGTAGCCGAATGCGCGGTAGGTCTGCCCGTCCATGCGTTCGAACTTCAGCGAGTCGAGCGCGGGAGGTGGCTCCGGTCAGGCGTCCTCCCAGAGCACCTGGCGTGGGGAGCGGGGGAGGCGGACGGCGCCGCTGCGGTCGGCGAGGACGACGGCGTTCAGGAGCAGCGGATGCCCGTCCCCGAGCGCGGGGCGGCCGTGGCCGAGGGGCGTGCGGTCGAGCAGGGGCGCGAGCAGCTCCTCCAGCCCCTCGAAGCCGCCGGTCTCGAACCGGCGCGCGGCCTCGTCGTAGCGTCCCGCCAGGAGCAGGGGGTGGGCGGGGTCGAGCCCGGTGAGGCCGGCCAGCTCGGCACGGTGGCGCCGGGCCGCCGCCTCCCGGCCGAGGTCGTCCTCGCAGCGGGCGGCGAGCAGCATCGTGCGCGCCCGCCCGGGGGGATCGCCCGGTTCGGTCTCGGCGGCCCGGACCTCCTCCAGGGTCGCGGCGGCCGAGCGCGCGTCGCCGCACATCAACTGCACTTCTGCGAGGGCGCGCCGTACCGGGAGGAGCAGGCCCTCGGCCGGCGCGGCGCCGAGGAGGTCCGTCAGCTCGCCGAGGGCGCCGAGCGCCGTGCCCGCGTCGCCCACCAGGGCCGTGGCGAGGGCCCGCACCGTCCGGGCCTCCGCCCACAGCCCGAACGACACGTGCCGGGCGAACCACTCGTCCAGGACGGGGGAGACCTCCAGCAGCCGCAGGGCGGCGCCCGGCTCGTGCGAGACGAGCTCGACCTGCGCGAGCCGCACCGTGTCGTGGGCGGCCCAGTAGGCGATCGGGCGCAGCAGGTCGGCGCGGTGGCGCCGGGCCTCCTGGAGCACGTGGCGGGCCTCGATGGGCTGGCCGGCCTCCAGCAGCGTCTCGGCGAGGGACACCCGGGCGGCGACCACGTTGATGTCGCCGGGCTCGCCGAGGCGGGCCAGCCGGTCGGCGGCCACGGCCTCGGCCAGCCGCAGCCCCTCCACGACCCTGCCGGCGCGGGAGGCGGCACGCGCCGCCGCCTGGGCGGTCAGCGTGTGGCGCCGCCACGCCGGGGAGACGCCCGTGCCCGGGTCGCCGCCCTGGCCGGGCGCCGGACGGGCCTTGTCGATCAGCTCGGCCGCCTCGACCGGCCGGCCCGCCTCCATCATGACCTCGCCGAGATTGTGCCGCGCCCGTGCGGCGTACAGGGCGGCCTCCTCCGGGTCGCGCGCGCTCAGCTCCCGTTCGGCGATGTCCAGGCAGGACAGGAAGCTCGCGCGGGCGGACGCGAGGTCGCCGTATCTGAGCAGGGCGAGGCCGCGGCGGCCATGGGCGTCGCACAGGGCGAGCGGGTCGGCGTGCTCGCCGGTTCCGGCGGGCGACAGGAGCCGTGACAGCTCCGAGGCCTCGCGCGCGCCGCGTTCGAGCAGGATGCCGGTGTCGAGAAGGGAGCGCAGGACGCCGGCCTGGGCGTCGGCCTCGGCCCGCGTGCCGGGCGCGGACCGGCGCGTGAGGTCACGGACGCGTTCGGCCACGTCCAGGTCGTCGATCCACGAGCCCGCCAGCGGGACCAGGTGCCGCTCGTACCAGTGGGCGCTCAGCGCCGCGGCCTGCCGGTCGACCGGGCCGTCCAGGTCGTCGGTGAGCGCGTCGAAGGCGAGGTCGGAGAGCCTCTCGGCGCTGGAGCGCGCCCATCCCGGAGGCGGCAGGCACACCGCCTGCGCCGCGGCGGCGAGCACGGGGGTGAGGTGGCCGGCGTAGGCGAACACCCGCCCGGCCCAGCCGGCGGAGGCGGCCTGTCCGATCGCGGTGTCGGGCCAGCTCGGCGGCTCCTGGGGGGCCGACTGGCGCTTCTCGGAGGTGGCGATGTCGCCGATCCCGAGCTGGACCTGCTGGGTGAGGAAGAACTCGGCGCGGTGGAACCGGGCGACCAGGAGCAGCGCCCGGGTGACCAGGTCGCGCGCCTCGACCAGGCTCCCGGGGACCGGCGGCGGCTCGCGCGGGCCGTTGCGCTCGGCGAACTCCGCGAAGGCGTGGTGGATCGCGAGCGCCACCAGGACCCTGCGGCTCTTGACCTCGTTGTAGAGCCAGACCGCGCTGCGCCGCCCGCTCTGGCCCTCCCGGGAGAGCCGCACGGCCGCCGCGACGTCCTCGGCCCGGACGAGATGGTAATCGGTGTGGCGGAGAACACCGGCCGCGGCCTCCCCGATCGCCGAGAGCCGCCTTTCCTGCGCCGACACCCTGCGGACCTCCTCGGTCGATGCGGTGCTTCCCGCATCTAGGGATATCAACGGCAAAATGCCGGATTGGGTTCAAAGCATATATCTCGAACGGCGCCCCGGCCGTGCGGGGTGGCCCGCCGACCGCCCGTCTCACCAGGGGAAGAGTGGGACGGGATCCCTCTGTTTCCCCGGCGATGGAAAAACATCCACCCGATGCCGGGTAAACGGTGGAGTGAAAGTTTTTTGCCATTGATAGCCGCATATTTCCCTTTTCTTGCGTAAGGCTGTCGCGGATCAGCTGCGGCCGTTCCTGCGGTGCCCTCGCGGCGCCTGAACCTCCTCGGCGTGCCGCCCCTCCGGGACGAACGCCAGGACCACGGCGAAGTCCTGCGCCGGGTCGGTGTACCAGCGGCTCACCGCGAAGCCGCAGCGCAGCAGCTCGCGCTCCAGGCGGTAGCGGTAGAACTTGACGCTGATCTCGGTCCGCATCTCCTCGCCGGCCCTGAAGGCGACCGTCAGGCCGAGTTCGCGGAAGTTCACGCGCATGGGACGGGTGGCCCGCAGCCGCATCTCGATCCGGTGCCGCCGCGCATCGTAGAGGGCCACGTGCTCGAACGCCTGGGGGGTGAAGTCCGCGCCGAGCTCGCGGTTCATCACGGTGAGGACGTTGCGGTTGAACGCGGCCGTCACCCCGGCGTTGTCGTCGTAGGCCGCCACCAGCCGCCCGGTGTCCTTCACCAGGTCGGCCCCGAGCAGCAGGCCGTCGCCGGGGGAGAGCGTGTCGTGCAGCTCGGAGAGGAAGGACGCCCGCGCCTCGTCGTCGAGGTTGCCGATCGTCCCGCCGAGGAACGCGACCAGCCGCCTGCCCGTCCGCGGCAGCCGGGACAGGTGCCGCTCGAAGTCGGCGCAGACCGCCCAGACGGCCAGGCCGGGATGGGCGGCGGCGACCCGGCGGGCCGCGGCCTCCAGCGTGGCCGCGTCCACGTCGACCGGGGAGTAGGTCTTCAGCGTGCCGGCGCCGGCGAGCGCGTCCAGCAGCAGGACGGTCTTGTCGCTGGTGCCCGAGCCGAGCTCGACCAGCGTGTCGGCGCCGGACAGCGCGGCGATCTCGGCGGCGTTCTCGCGCAGGATGGCCAGCTCCCGCCGCGTGGGGTAGTACTCGGGCAGCGTGGTGATCCGGGAGAAGAGCTCGCTTCCGGTGGCGTCGTAGAACCACTTGGGCGGCAGCCATTTGGGCGTCGAGGTCAGCCCGGTGCGGACGTCCTCGGCGAGCGCCCTGCGGCGGTGGTCGGGGCCGAGGTGGTTGACCGTGTACAGGAACGGCAGCGGGATCTGGGTGACGGACACGCGGGCCTCCTGGTGTGACGGCGGAACTGGTCGCGCGGAGCGCTGGTCGTGGGCGGGAGGCAAGGCCGGGCGCGGGGGGAGCGGTGAACGCAGAGGCGGATGCGGGCGCTGTGACGGCGAGGCCGGACGAGTGGCGAGGCCGGACGGCGGCGAGGTCAGGCGGACGGGTGGCGAGATCGGACGGGTGCGGGCAGGCGTGCGGTCGGAAGGGCGGTCGGCGGGTCAGAGGGGCTGGACGCGGACACCGTCGGGAGTGGCGAGCACCAGGTGCCGGTCGGGCACGGGTTCCCAGCCGGGCCGGTCGTCCACCGGCTCGCTGGCCAGCAGCACCCCCTCGCCGAGGTGGACGAACAGGGTCTCGTGCCAGGCGGTCGCCACGACCGCGTCCCCGTCGGTGACCAGCAGGTTGAGCCGGGCTCCTGGATCGTCCAGGCCGGCGGGCACCACGACCGCGGCCACCGCGTCGCACAGCGGGCTTCCGGCGCCGAGCCGCGCGAACACCGCCGCCGCGAGCCAGGCCGAGTCGCAGGCGCTCTCCGGCTCGCGGTCGCCGGCGAGCGGCCTGACCGCATCCCGCGACACCCGCCCGTTGTGGCTGAGCAGCCATCGTCCCTCGGTGAACGGCGCGGTGGCGGACTCCTCCAGGGGCATGCCGGGGGTCGCCGAGCGCACGGCCGCGATCAGGCAGCCCGACCGGGCGGCGCCGGCGAGCGCCGGCAGGTTGGCGTCGGTCCAGATCGGGACCGAACGCCGGTAGCGCACCGGTTCCCGGTGGTGCGGGTCGTACCAGCCGATGCCGAACCCGTCGGCGTTGACCGCGCCGCACCGCTGGTGGCGCGGCGCGTACGACTGGCGCAGCAGGCCGTGCCCGGGGTCGTCGAGCAGCGACGTGAGCGGGCGGGGGGCGCCCAGCCACGCCGCGTGGCGGCACATCTAGGCCTCCTCCGGCGTCGCCGCGCGGGCGCACCGGAACCCGGCGAAGATCTGCCGGCGGTGTGGATGGTCCCAGTTCCGGAACGTCGTGCGGACCGCCAGCGGGTGCGTGGCCCACGAGCCGCCGCGCAGCACCCGGTAGGTGGCGCCGAAGAAGACCTCGCTGTACTCGGAGTAGGGGAAGGAGCGGAAGCCGGGGTAGGGCAGGAACCACGATCCCGTCCACTCCCACACGTCCCCGATCATCTGTTCGGCGCCGCAGGGGCTCGCCCCCGCGGGGAAGGCGCCCACCGGCGCGGGCCGCGAGGCGCGGTGGCCGAGGTTGGCGTGCTCGGGCCCGGGCTCGGCGTCCCCCCACGGGTAGGCGCCCGCCCGTCCGGCGTGCGGGTTCCACCCGCAGGCCTTCTCCCACTCGGCCTCGGTGGGCAGCCGGCGGCCGGTCCATCGCGCGTAGGCGTCGGCCTCATACCAGCTCACGTGCTGCACGGGCTCGTCGGGGGGCACCGGCTCGGTCCGCCCGAAGCGGGTGCGCCACCATGTGCCGGCGTCGCGGGTCCAGAACAGCGGCGCGAGGATCCCCCGCTGGTCCCGCCAGCTCCAGCCGCGCGGGCTCCACCAGCGCGGGTCGGTGTACCCGCCGTCCTCGATGAACTCGGCGTAGGCGCCGTTGGTGACGGGGTACCGGTCGATCCAGTACGCGGGCAGGTCGACCCGGTGCTCGGGCCGCTCGTTGTCGTAGGCCCAGGGCAGCGTGCCGGCCCCGGCGGTGAACGGCCCGGCGGGCACGAGCACCTCGGCCGGGAAGGCGTTCCGCCCGGGGGGCAGCGGGCCGTCGCCGACCAGGCCCGGTTCGCCGGACAGCTGCAGGGTGGCGAGCATCGTTTCGTCGTGCTGGTGCTCGTGCTGCAGGACGAGCCCGAACACGAAGCCGCCGGAGCGGAGCGGGTCGGGGTCGCCGAGGTCGGCCGCGTCCAGCACGTCCAGCACCCGGCCGCGCACCCCGGAGATGTAGCGGCGGGCTTCGGCGGGCCGGAGCAGCGGCAGCGCGTGGCGCTCGCGGCGGGAGTGGGTGAACGCGTCGTACATCGCGTCGATCTCCGGCCGCAGCGGGGTGAGCCCGCCGACCTCCCGCAGCACCCACAGCTCCTCATAGTTGCCGACGTGGGCGAGGTCCCACACCAGGGGCGACATGAACTGGGAGTGCCTGCGCACCAGCACCTCGTCGTCCACGTCGGTGTAGGCCAGCGAGCGGGCGCGTCCCGCTTCCAGTTCGGCGGCGATGCGCTCCTTCAGGCCGGTCATGCGGCGACCTCCTCGCCGAGCCACGCGGACGGCTCGGACCCGGCGTCGTGGGCGCGCAGCACGTCCAGGGCGGGGGAGCGGCCGGGGGTGACGTGGCGGTCGGTGTAGGCCTCCACGTCCGCGACCAGGCCGGCGCCGGCGCCGAGCCGGGGGAGCGCCTCGATGGCGGCGCGGAAGCAGCCTTCGGCGGCCAGGCGCAGCCGAGGGTCCCCGAGGCCCACGTGCGCGGCCTGCCACCAGCGGTCGGCGAACGGTTCGGCCCAGGCCAGCGCGGTGTCGGCGGCGCGGTCGTCGAGCAGGAGCGCCGAGGTCACCGCCGCGCAGGCGGGCCACCACCTCGGGTGCAGGGCGTCCAGGTAGCGGATCTCCAGCCATCCGCGGGGACGGACCGGAGGGAACACCGTCGTCGCGTGGTAGGCGAGGTCGCCCGCCGTGGGCCGGTGCCCGCCGAGGCCCGGGGCCTTCAGCCATCCGCCGAACGTGGCCCGGCTCGGCGGGGTGTGGCGGCGCGGGCGCTTCTCGGGGACGAGCATGAGCCGGGCGTCCATCAGGTACCTGGCCCAGGCCTCGGCGGGGTCGCCGTCGGCCACGACGGGGCGCGTCCGGGTGGGGTCCAGGTGCAGCCACACGGCCTGGCGGCCCGACATCCAGCCGCACGGGCGGGAGCCGAGGACGGCGGAGTTGGCGAAGGCGGCGCTGAGGACGGGCCCGAGACGGTTCGCGCGCTCCCACCGGGCGGCCGGCCGCGTGCCGAAGTCCACGTTGACCTGGATGGACGCCGTCAGGCACATCATGATCGGCCCGTACGGCACGCCGAGCAGCTCCGCCATCGCCTCATAGCGGGGTTGCCGGAGCTGGCGCAGGGGCGGCCGCAGCGGATCGAGCCCCATGCCCACCAGAGCGAGCCCGTGGTCGTGCAGGGCCGCGCGCACGGTCGCGAGGTCGGTGGCCAGGCCGGAGAGGGCTCCCCGCAGGTCGCCGGGAGGGCCGGAGAGCTCCAGCTGGCCTCCGGGCTCGAAGCTCGCCGCGCTGCCGCGGGGCAGGGCGGGGAGGGCTTCGGCGACCCGCTCGACGAGGACGTGCCGGGCGGGCTCGTCGCGGTCGAAGACGAGGAACTCGAGCTCGATGCCGATCCTGTCGCCGGGGGTGCCTTGGAAGCACCGTCGTGCGAACTCCTCCACGTCCGCCTGGCCGCGGACTCGCTCGTCGCTGTTCTCCGTACCGATCATGGACCCTCCTACGCTGAGGTGTTTACGGTCGGCAGAGTTCCGGGAGCCTCCTGATCGGGACGGGCGTGCGGGAGAGGCGAGAGTGCGTGGGGAGCCTGCGGGACGTGGGCGTTTCCATCCCGGCGCCCGGAGGCGGGCGCCTCCGTGGTGCCGATCTTCGCGGCATTTGGCTAAGCATCTCGTACCCGGCATCACGCTCGATAAAGCACAAAGCGGACGATCGACTCAAAGGACATGATCTAGGGACATGTCGCGACATGGTGTTGGCAGCACGAGGCCCCGGCGGTGGCCGGCCCCAGAGGGGCGGGCGCGCCGGGGCCTTCGGCGGTGGTCAGTCCTGCGTCAGCAGGCGGTCGCGGGTGGCGCGGGCGATGCCGGGGTCGTCGGAGAAGACGCCGTCGACGCCGAGCGAGAACAGCCGCTCCAGCCAGCCCATCACGTCCCCGGTGGCGCGCGGGTAGGCGGGACTCGCGGGGTTGCCGAGGCGGTAGTCGGCCGGGAGCTGGGAGTTCTCCGGGCGGACGGTCCAGGTGTGGACGGCGAGGCCCCTGCGGTGGGCGTCCCTGATCAGGGTCGTCGGCTGCTGCAGCCGCCCGTCCGGCCCGGCCGGCACGATGCGCGTCGTCGCCACGCCGAGGCCGTCGGCGTACCGGGAGATCTCCCGCAGGCCCTCGGGGGTGACCAGGTCGGTGTAGGTGCGCGGGTCGCCTGCCGCCACCAGGTCGTACGGGGCGCCGGTGGCGTTGATGAGCTGGATCAGCCGCACGCGCGTGGCCGAGCGCAGTTCCTTGAGGTTGCCGGTCTCGAAGGACTGGATGAAGACCGGCGACCGCGAGCCGTCCCAGCCGTACTTCTTCAAGGTGGCGAGCAGCGGCTCCTCCAGCGACAGGCCGATCGAGTCGAAGTAGGTCGGGTGCTTGGTCTCGGGGTACACCCCGACGCCGTACTTCTGGGCGAGCTGGACGACCTCCTCGAACGTCGGGATCTGCGCCAGGCCGTCGAACGCCGTGTTGTCGGGCCGCAGGTCGGGGACGCGCTCCTTCGCCCGCAGCGTGCGCAGCTCATCCAGCGTGAAGTCCTCGGTGAACCAGCCGGTCACCTGCACCCCGTCGATGGTCTTGGTCGTCCTGCGGCCGGCGAACTCGGGGTGGCCGGCCACATCGGTGGTGCCGGAGATCTCGTTCTCGTGCCTGACACATACACTAGGCGGACGAACCGGACGCAAGGAACAAAGGTTGCGTCCAAGGAGCAATGTGACAGACAGGATCATCCGGGGACTTGCGGGTCTCCCCGTTCGCTCCCCTGCCGGATGACGAGTGGGAGGACATTGACACGGTCGAGGATTCCAAGGTCGCTCCTGAACCGGTTGCCCCGGCTGTCGTCCCGGTCCTGTCCGAAGAGGAGTGGGAGGAGATCGACGCGGCCCGTGAGGCTGAGGCCCGCCCGGTCGAGGTGGTCGAGGCTGAGGCTCCTCAGGCCTTGACGACCGCCGAGGTCGTCAAGGCGGTTCTGACTGACCCGGAGGCCCTGGCCATGCTGCGGGCCGCCCTTCTGGAGGCCGACACCACCAAGGTTGGTAGGGCTACCAAGGTTGTCCCTGCCCAGGCTGCCCCGGTGCCCCTGGCCCTCTTCCAGGCCCCTGAGCTTGCCGCCTAGCACAGCCCTATAAGGCCCCGGCCAGTAAGCCGGGGCCTTTTCGGGTGCGTCATAATCCACATACCCCGCAGCACGGGCCGAAGGCTAGGCCACTGCTGTCATATCGCCGGCGAAAGAGAAATGTGACAACCGATGAGAGAGCCAAGAGGCAGTTCAGGAAAGTCGCGAGAATACTGGCGAAAGTTGGACCGAGCTATGGGAGGAGACGACCCGCCAACTAAGTCGCAACGCTGGGCAGCCCGCCATCCGGTTATGTGGGGCCTTGGCTGCGGAGCTCTAGCAGTGCTACTTCGTGGTATCACAACGAACGATCCATGCCGTGGCTGCTTACAGCGTCGCTCGGCGTGGGATCAGGGGTGGCGATCGGAGTCACTCTGACAATCTTCTCGCTATGGGAGCGGCGTCGTCAGTGCCGCGTGAAGAGAGATGGCGGCATTAGGCGAGAGCGCTAAACGTAGGACTGGCAACAGAGGAAGCCCCCGGCTACGGTCGGGGGCCTGAATGCTCTCCCTTTGTCTGCATGAACCCCGGGCTCGGTCAGACAGTCGGCGTCGATCGCCAGGACACGGCGCAGCTCGTCCAACAGCGTCCGCAGTAGTTCCTTGCACAACTCCGGCCGGTCGTCGCACAGCGCGTAGTGTCTACAAGCTGGCAGTCCGCGGACGAAAGATCAAGCTATGACCTACATCGACGACGTCCTCAACGGACGCGCACAGGTCGAGGACCTCGATGACTACATCGGAGTATGGCACACCTCGCCTGTGGAACAGCCACCCCTCCATGCCACGCTCGGACTTTTGTGGCCCGAGTATGCAATGTGGGTCAACGACCCGGATGCTATTTCCTACGTCATTGACGCACGCAGAGCCAGGAAGAACCTTTTTGATCACCTGCGCGAGAAGAAGGGAACCGACCCTCGGGCAATGGAGCTATGGAATATTGCCCATCGCCTCTATGCCCAAGAGTGGCGTAATCCGGAATGGTCGCCTGATCCGAAATAGGTGATCATTGACCCTATGGTCTCGTGCTTGCCCGCTTGAGCGAGCGGCGACTGGGCGGATCACTGAAAGCCCTAACTATTGGCGCTGATCTAGCGCCAGCTATATGGAGATCGACTATGGGTGTGTACATACTTTGGCATGTGCATCACGTTGCGCAAGACGTGGAAGGAAATGTCATTCATTTCGATGGCGAAGAGTGTTCGGCCAACGAGGAGGAGGGGGATGATGTTAAACTGCTGGGAGTCTACTCCGCACTTGAACGCGTCGAGCAGCGAATTCTCACGGCGAAAGAGCTTCCTGGATTCCGCGACGAGCCTGAATGTTTCTGGTATGCCGAATTTGAACTAGATGAGGATATGTGGACAGAGGGATTCGGGCCGATATGAGGGGTCTACGAATTTTTTGTCGCTAGAAGAGCGCGCTTTGGTCAACGTCGCTACCGTCGTAACGTCTCGGGGCCTGGAAGTCTTCCTTTCCATAGTGTCGCGTGGTTGTCAACACCAAAACTGGGAGGCGAATTTCTGTTGGATGGAACTGAAAACGCAACCGATCGGCGGGAAGAATTCGGAGCGCCTATCTGATGAGATTGAGTATGATCACGAAGTAGATGCCGCGTATAGCTACATCGTCGATGCCATAGCGGATGGAGAAGCGGTGGAGCAGGTTGTAGTCGAGCGTCCAGGATCTGGGGATATCGTTCTCGATTTCGACCGTGATGGTCATTTGTTGGGCGTCGAAATCATCGGCGCAAATAGGCTCCTGAGATAGACTTGCAACCCCTACCTCATCCGAGGGGACCAGATTGAAATGCGGGCTGTCTGCGAGATCGCTCAGGGAATCCGGGTCCCGCGTTCGCATGGTCAGGCCGTGCGTCGCACGACAATCACTTCGATCGGCGTCGACCGAGGCGTCGCAGCAGGAGCCAGACAAGCATGGCTTGGACGAGCCCGGCCAATGCATCCATCACGAGGAAGAAGTGAGCATCCGCTGGTAGCAGGGGCCGCAGGCCCCACAGGATCGCGGCGAAGACGAAGCTGAGAGGCGCAGCCGCGAAGAGGTTGAGCATGAACTCCAGTCCTCCTCCCATGCCAGCCTTCGGCCAAGTGTCGACAGCGAGCTTGATGATGAGCAAGGCGTAGAGGATGACGGCGAGGTGCGGGAGCGCACGTCGCAGTTTCTGCGCGTGAGGTGACATCTCTCCTGGCTCCTTGTTCTTCATCGAGCGCACAGCCCCCCGACTATAGCCGGGGGGCTCCTTTTTCGTTCAGGAGGGTGCTCGCGTGCTCCCGACGAGGGAGCGGGCGTAGGTGAACGCCTCAAGGAATCTTGCTCGCTCCACTGGTGAGGCGTCCCCCCATACTGGAGTGTCGAGGGGGTTGTCCTCTCCCACTTTCACCACACAGCGTGCTATCGCTTCCCAAGCGAATGGTCCGACTTCATTGCGGGCCTCGGCAATGTCGGCGATGCCCTCCACGGGGAGGTCACCGAGGTATTCGAGGATCTTCAGTCCTTGCAAAAGGGTGGCGGCATTTATGCCGTGTGTCATGGCGCGGATGACGTCTACGTGCCCGTCGAGGGCGTCGAGCTGGTCGTCGGTGGCGGGGCCGACCAGTGATGCCAGCTCCTGCTCCATGTTCATGATCGTTAGCCTCAGACCGGCCTGTGCGTGGGCCAGGAGGATCACTTGCTCAGTGTGGGATAGCTCGTCCAACCTCGGTGTTTGCATGATCGGAGCATGCCCGTTACCTTGCTAGTGATTCAATCCGGTACTCGTTCTCGTGCCGGGCGACGAGCATGTGGTCCTTGGTCGACACCAGGTCGGGCTCGATGTAGTCGGCCCCCAGCTTGGCCGCCGCCTCGTACGACAGCAGCGTGTGCTCGGGCCGGATGGCGCTCGCACCGCGGTGTCCGATGACGATCGCCCCGCGGTCGTCGTGTGCTGCCTTACCGGCCGTCGCGCCGGCGGGCCGTAAACCGACGAGCGTCACACCGCCCGCGAGGACGGCCACCGCGCAGGCCAGGCTCTTCTTCAACATCCGGGCACACCCCACTCTCTGGTCTCGCGGGGCACGCTAGTGCCATGAGCTGTACCAGGGGTGGCGAAGCGGTTAACGGCGCGACGATCAGCGAGACGGTTGCCGGCGGCGCTCCGTACTGCTCCTCGATCGTCGGCTATGGCGAGGGCCGGCACGCGCCCGGCGCGAAGGAGGGGCACGGCACGCTGGCCGCCGCCCACCACCTGCTGCTCGCGCACGGCCTGGCGGTCCCGCGGCCCCAAGGCGAGCTACCACTGGCTGCGCGACTTCCTCAAGCCCGGGGGCGGCTGAGCCCGGCGCCGGGAGTGCTCCGGCCGGCCAGCCAGTCGCGCGCCCGCGCGAGATGCCCTTCGGTGAGACCGGTGCGGGGGTCCACGTCCACCAGCAGGAACTCGTCGACCCCCGGATGGTCCTTCAGGTAGTGCCAGTCGGCGGCGCCGAGGCTGTCGTCGAACCAGACGAACGGGCGGCCGGCGACGTACTCGGCGACGTGGCGGGTCTTGAAGTGCTCGCCGGCCCGTGTCCCAGGATCGCTGTTGACCTTGATGACCGGAAGGGCGGGCAGGCCGATGCGCGGAGCGATCTGCTCGTTGGCGTGATGCTCCCACGTGGTGGCCCAGGCCAGCTCAGCCCCGGTGTCCCGGGCCAGCTCCGACAGCTTGGCCCCGTGCCGCGCGTTCAGCAGGATCCTGTACGCCTGGCCGTCGAGGACGCACTCGTAGCGCCGGAGCCGCAGCGTATGCCGCCGGGCGGGGTTGAGCACCCCGTCCACGTCCAGCAGTACAAGGGGACGGTTGGTCACGTGCCGCTCCTCGGTCGTCGGTGCTCGAAGCCATGATGCCGCCATGACGGCCACGTCTTCCAACTCGGGCACTTCACGGGGAAGTTCCGCCTTCGCGCAATCCACGGGACCTCCAGCGCCGAAGTAGTGATGTCCGCGTCCACGCCGACGGTTGGAGAGAAGGCATGAGGCCGAGACGGGCCCTGCCCCTGGACGGCGGCCGGCACGACCGGCCCGGTCTGGAGGAACTGCTACGGCAGGTCGCGCGCGGCGACCGCGCCGCGTTCGAGCAGGTCTACGATATGGTCGCCGCCGCCGTCTACGGCGTGGCCCTGAGGGTGCTGCGCGACCCGGCCCAGGCCGAGGAGATCGCCCAGGAGGTGCTGATCGAGGTATGGCGTGGCGCGGCCCGCTTCGAGGCCTCGCGGGGGTCGGGCATGTCGTGGGTGATGACCATCGCCCACCACCGCGCCGTCGACCGGGTGCGCTCCGCGCAGGCGTCGATCGACCGCGAGGACCGCGTGGCGCGGCTGGAGGCCCGCCGGCCTTACGACGACGTCGCCGAGTCGGTGGAGACGACCCTGGAACAGGAACGGCTCCGCCGCTGCCTCAACGGGCTGACCGAGCTGCAGCGCGAATCGGTCACCTACGCCTACTACGGCGGCTACACCTACCGTGAGGTCGCCGAGCTGCTGAAAGTGCCGCTGGCGACGGTGAAGACCCGGATGCGCGACGGCCTGATCCGCATGCGCGACTGCCTGGGGGTGGAGCGATGAGCAGCGACCCGCACACGCTGGCAGGCGCGTACGCGATGTACGCCGTCGAGGACGCCGATGAGAGGCGCGCCTTCGAGGAGCATCTGAGCCGGTGCCCCGAGTGCGAGGAGGAGGCACGGGGGCTGCGCGAGACGGCCGCCCGCCTCGGCGTCGCCGTGGCGCAGGAGCCCCCGCCGGGCCTCCGCGACCGCGTCATGGCCGAGATCGGACTGGTCCGCCAGCTGCCTCCGATCCTCGACCCGGCCTCCGCGCCGGGGCGGCGGGCGGCGGCCCGGCGCGCCTGGTGGCCGCGCGCGGCGACCGGGCTGGCCGCCGCCTGCCTGGCCGTCGCCGTCGGGCTGGGGGTCGTGGCCGTCCGCGCGAACGACGCGCTCCAGCAGGAACGGCTGGGCGGCCAGCGGATCGCCGCCGTCCTGGCCGCGCCGGACGCGAAGACCGTCACCCGTACGGCCGGGCAGGGCGCCAAGGGCACGCTCGTGGTGTCGCGCTCGCAGGGCCAGGTGGTGTTCTTCTCCAGCGGGCTGGCCGCCCTGCCCGAGAGCCGGACCTACCAGCTGTGGCGCATCGGGCCGGGCGGCGCCGTCCCCGACCGGCTGACCCGGCCCGACACCGAGGGACGCACGCCTCCGGTGGTCATCGGGGAGCTGGGCGACGCCACCAAGATCGGTGTCACGGTCGAGCCGGCCGGAGGGTCGCGGCAGCCGTCCGCCCCTCCGCTGATGGTGGTGCCGCTGCCCTCGGCCTGACACTTCCTCGGCCGTGACCCGCGGGAGCGGCTCGGGGGCGGCCCGCGCGGGCCAGGAGGGGTGTCCGCGCGGGCCCGATGGACGTGGTCCGCGCGAGCCAGGAGGGCGCCCGCGCGGGGCCGGTGGAGGTGGTCTGCGCGGGCCGAGGGGGCCGGTCCGCGCGGGGCCGCTCTACCCGTATGGGGGATGTGGCCCTCCGGAGGCCGGGTCATGGTCGAACGGAGACGCATTCCAGGAGGGCAGCCATGAAGGCACTCGTTTATCACGGACCCCGCGACGTCAGCGTCGACGACATGCCGGATCCGAGGATCGAGACACCGCGCGACGCCATCGTCAAGATCATCGCCACCAACATCTGCGGGTCGGACCTCCACATGTACGAGGGCCGCACGGACATGGAGCCGGGCAGGATCCTCGGCCACGAGAACTTCGGCGAGGTCGTCGAGATCGGCGACGCCGTCGAGCGCATCAGCGTCGGAGACATCGTCTGCCTGCCGTTCAACGTCGCCTGCGGCTCCTGCAAGAACTGCAACGCCGGTCTCACCAACTACTGCATCAGGGCCAACCCCGACTATCCCCGGCTCTGCGGCGGGGCCTACGGCTTCGCCGACATGGGTCCCTGGGCGGGCGGGCAGGCGGAGTTCCTCCGGGTGCCCTGGGCCGACTTCAACTGCTGCAAGATGCCCGAGGACGCCCTGCAGAAGCAGAACGACTACGTCATGTGCTCCGACATCTTCCCCACCGGGTACCACGCCACCGAGATGGCCGGCCTGCGTCCCGGCGAGTCCGTCGTCATCATGGGCGCCGGCCCCGTCGGGCTGATGGCCGCCCTGTCCGCGGTGGTGAAGAACGCCAGCAAGATCATGGTGGTCGACCGCCATCCCGACCGGCTCGCACTCGCGGAGAAGATCGGCGCCATCCCGATCAACGACTCCAAGGACTCGCCGGTGGACCAGGTGCTGGAGCTCACCGGCGGAGAGGGGGCCGACCGGGGCTGCGAATGCGTCGGATACCAGGCCCACGACCCGCAGGGGCACGAGCACCCCGACGACACCCTCAACAAGCTGGTGGAGTCGGTGCGCTTCACCGGCGGCATCGGCGTCGTCGGCGTCTTCATCCCGGAGGACCCGGGCGCCTCCGACGACCTCGCCAGGCATGGGCGGGTGCCGCTGGAGTACGGGCTCCACTGGCTCAAGGGCCAGACCATCGGCAGCGGCCAGTGCCCGGTCAAGCGCTATGACCGGCACCTGCGCAACCTCATCCACACCGGCAAGGCGCAGCCGTCGTTCATCCTCTCGCACGAGTTGCCGCTCCGGGACGCCCCGGACGCCTACGCCCACTTCGACAAGCGCGAGCCCGGCTGGACCAAGGTCACCCTCAAGCCCGGCATGGGCTGATCCCCCGGGCTTCGCGGCCGCCCGCACCTGGCGTCCTGCCGTCCATCCCCGGCGTCACGGCCGGGGATGGACGGCCGCGGCGCAGGCCGGAGGGCTCCAGCTCACCCATCCGGAATGGGACGCCGGACGCCACCCCGCCGGATGCCCGGGCCAGGACGCCTCGGGCGGGCCGCCGGCGGCCGGGGACACGATGACGGCGCAGACGCCCGGCGGCACCGGCTCGCGGGCCGGGTCGAACAGCCGCGGTTCCGTCCACCAGATCCGGTACATCAGCGGCAGCCGCACCGGCCAGGGAAGGCCGCGGTCGACGGCCACGTCCCCGGCGGCGAGTAGGTGGTCGGGCGCGGCGGGACTAGCCGGCCCATCGAAGGTCCCGCCCACGATGAACAGCGCGTTCACGGCTGCGAGCGCCCCGGCGGCGAGCGGCAGTCGCGTCCTGGGCAGCGAAACGGCCAGCAGGCAGGCCAGCAGCCCGAGCGCGGAGATGGTCGCCGCGGTCATGTCCAGCGCCGTCCGAGATCCCGTCAGGAAGGAGATCTCGGGGAAGTCGAAGGCGATGAAGGCGTACCGCCGGAGCCGGTCGCCCGCGTACAGGGCCGCGACGCCGCCCGTGACCGTCATGAGCACGGCGGAGGCCAGGGCGTACCGTACGGCGGCCCGCCGGGAGGCGCGGGTCAGCGCCGCCAGACCCAGAAGGGCCAGCACCACCGCCACGCACGTCAGATACCGCCCGTAGGCGTAGTTGCCGACCCGGTGCTCGTCGGGCAGCGCGGCCGAGGAGGCGTAGGCGATGCCCGCCGTGACCAGCAGCAGGGCCAGCGCCGCGACCCTGGCCGGGACGGGCGTCGCGCGACGGGCCACGGTGACCGCGGCCGCCGCGAGGCCGGCCCCGGCGAGGCCCCACGTGCCCACCACGAGGTACCACACCTGGCCGGCCGCTCCGGAAAGCGCCCAGGCCTGGCCATCGGCGCTGGTCAGCCGCTCCCACAGCAGGGCCGACAGGTCGCGCGGGCCGGCCGGGTAGATCGCCGCCCGCACCGCGGCGTTGAGCGCGTAGCCGCCCGCCGCCGTGACCAGGGCCGCGGCCACGGCCACCAGCCCGGCCCGGCGGGGGACCAGTCCGCGCGGCAGCAGGACGGCGAGGATCACCACGTGGACGAGCAGGACCACCGTCCCGCGCAGGTGGACGGCGAAGCCGTACCCGGCGAGGGCGCTCGCGAGCAGGCCGGCCGGCAGGCGGCCGGACCCCGCGAACGCGTGCAGGGCCAGCAGCCAGCCGAGGAGCAGCGTGGGCAGGATCGCGTCCGTGAGCGCCATCTGCCCGAACACCAGCGTCGCGGGCAGCAACGTGGCGGCGAACGCCAGGGCGCAGGCCGCGGCGGGAGCGACCGGGGCCAGGCGGCGCAGCGCCGCGTAGCCGAGCGGGAACAGCGCCGCCCCGACGGCCGCGCCGATGCCGACGGCCATGCGGTAGGCGACCTCCGGATCCTTGACCAGCCAGAAGACCGGCGCCAGCAGGAGGGGGTATCCGCCCTGGTAGAAGGTGCTGCCCGACATGTCCATGCCGGGCCCGCCGGCCAGCCACCGGGCGACCACGAGATAGGTGGACTCGTCGGGGTTGGCCACCGGGCCGGTACGCCATCGGGCCAGCCACAGCCGCAGCAGCAGATGCGCCAGCCAGCCGGCCACCAGGATCCACCGGACGCGGACCGCGCGGCGCTCCGGCGTGCTCGCCGGAGGCGTCGAGAGCAGGGGTGAGGTGGTGAGCGTCATGTGGGAGACACTCGGGCGGGGTTTCGACCGAACCTTCTGTGAAATGTCTAGGAATCATCACATTGACCCGGCCGGGCGCGGTTGATCGAAATACTTCCTCGGTGGCAAGCATCGTTTTCGTGGAGGACGACCCCCTCATCCGGGCGTCGGTGGAGTTCGCCCTGTCCCGGCAGGGGCACAGCGTGACGGCCAGGACGAGCGGCGAGGAGGGGCTCGAGTGCATCCGGGCCCGCCGTCCGGAGATCGCCCTCCTCGACGTCATGCTGCCGGGCATCGACGGCATCGAGGTCTGCCGCAAGATCCGCCGCATGGACACCCTGCCGGTCATCCTGCTGACCGCGCGGGGCGACGACCTCGACGTCGTGCTCGGCCTGGAGGCGGGGGCGGACGACTACGTCGTCAAGCCGATCGAGCCGCGCGTCCTGGATGCCCGCATCCGCGCCGTGCTGCGGCGGGTGGAGACCACGCACGGCGACGTCTCGACCTACGGAGACCTGGTCGTCGACCGGGGGGCGCTCAAGGTGACCCGGCGCGGCAAGGACGTCCGGCTCACCCCGACCGAGCTGCGCCTGCTGCTCGCCCTCACCCGGCGTCCCGGCCTGGCGCTGACCCGCCAGCAGCTCCTCGCCGACGTGTGGGAGCACACCTACCCGGGGGACTCGCGCATCGTCGACGCCTGCGTGCAGCGCATCCGGGCCAAGATCGACGACGAGCCGTCCCGGCCGGGGTACATCGAGACCGTGCGCGGCTTCGGCTACCGCTTCGTAACACCGTGATCCGGCTGCCGCAGACCCTGGCGAGCCCTGTACGCAAGGCCGTGACCAGCGTGCGCGCGTACGCTCCGGCCCTGGCCGCGGTGCCGGCGACCCTGCGCGCCCGCTTGAGGCGCGGCACGGGCGCGCCCCGTGGGCACGACTCGCCGCACGGGCAGGACTCGCCGCACGGGCAGGACTCGCCGCACGGGCAGGACTCCCCGCAGGACCCGCCGGTCCGCCTGCCGAGGCTCTCCCCGCGTCGGGTCGGCCTGCGCCTGCGGCTCATCACCGGCTTCGTCGTGGTGGCCGTGCTGTCGTCGCTGGCGGCGTCCGTCGTCGCCTACTACCTGGTCCAGCGGTCCATGCTGGACAGGACCCAGTCGAACGTGATCGGGGAGTTCAAGAACACCATCGGCAGGACGGTGTCCGCCGACATGCCCAAGTTCGCCAACTACAGCAACCTCAGCGTCGAGTATCTGCAGCAATTGAAGTCCGCGCTCAGCGTCCAGGGCCGCTACGACGTCAAGCTCGCCCAGGTGCAGGAGGACGGCATCTACTTCTTCCCCGACTTCGACCCACGGTACGGGGTGGACATCCCGCCCGACTTCGCGCAGATGGCCAGGAGCAACACCGTCCAGCGCCGGGTGGAGCACCGGGGCGCGCCCTTCCTGCTCGTCGGGGCCCAGGTGTACGCCGAGGTGCCCGAGCGGCAGACCGGGCGGCCGACGCCGATCATGGGCTTTGTCATCGTCAGCCTGGCCCGCGAGGCCGAGGACCTGCGCACCCTCACCCAGGTCCTGCTGATCGCCAACGGAGTGACCCTCGCCGTCGCGATCGTCTTCGCGCTCGTGGCCGCCCGCGGCGTCCTGCTGCCGGTACGCAGGCTGGGACGGGCCGCCTACGCGCTCGGCGACGGGAGACTCGACACCCGCGTCGAGGTGATCGGCCACGACGAGCTCGCCGACCTCGCGCGGACGTTCAACCGGACGGCCGGGGCACTGGAGGGCGGCATCGCCGAGCTGCGGGCACTGGAGGCGTCCTCGCGCAGGTTCGTGGCCGACGTCTCCCACGAGCTGCGCACCCCGCTCACCGCGATCACCGCGCTCGCCGACACCCTCGCCGATCCCGGCGTCTCGGCCGCCGACCGCGAGACCGCCGGGCCGCTGGTCACCGAGGGTGTCCGGCGGCTGCGGATCCTCGTCGAGCATCTGATCGAGATCAGCCGGCTGGACTCCGGCACCGCCGCGCTCGTGCTGGAGGACCTCGAGGTGGCCGGGGCGGTGGCGGCGTGCCTGGCCCCGCGCGGCTGGACCGGCCGGGTGGAGGTCGAAGGGCCGGACGGCCTGATGGCCCGCCTCGACCCCCGGAGGTTCGACGTGATCCTGGCGAACCTGGTGGGCAACGCGCTCAAGCACGGCGCGCCGCCCGTGGTGGTGCGCTTCGCCGAACAGGAGAGGCAGGGCGTGGCCGGACTGACGCTCACCGTGACCGACCATGGGCCCGGCATACCGAGGTGGCTGCTGCCCTTGGTGTTCGACCGGTTCGTCAAGCTGGACCGGGCCCGCACCAGCAGCGAGGGTAGCGGCCTCGGGCTGGCGATCGCCCGCGCCAACGTCGAGCTGCACGGAGGCGAGGTCGCGGTGCTGAACGACCCGGCCGAAGGCGCCGTGTTCACGGTCTGGCTCCCGCTCGGAGAGAGCGCATGAGGCGCCCCGCACGGCGCCGGAAGGGCTGCCTGGTCGCACTGCTGCTGCTGGCCGTGGGCTGCGGCATCCAGCCCACGGCGGCCACCGTGGCCGGGGACCCGCCCATCGCGCGCGCAAAGTCACAGACCAACGTCGTCTACTTCCTCAAGGGCGGCGAACTGGTCCAGGCCACCCGGCCGGGGCTGCCCAACGTGCCGGAGTACTCGATGCAGCAGCTGCTGGACGGGCCGACCGAGGTCGAGCGGGCGCGCGGCCTCAGCACCCAGGTGGAACCGAACGAGGTGGTGATCAGCCGGGAGGGCGACGTCTTGTCCCTTTGGGGGAAGCCGGACACGCGAGGGCTCGCGCTCGCCCAGCTGGTCTGCACCGGCACCGCCGTCCCCGGGATCCGCAGCGTCAAGCTGTCCTGGGACACGCGCCGGCACACCTGCGCGGAATTCGCGAGCGCCATGGGCAAGTAGCACGGAGGCCGATCGTCTGGCCCCGCACGCCCGCCGGGCGGGCTCCTCCTCCGCCAGGGCTCTTCTGCGCGCAGTGAAACCCCTCAGGCGCAGGGGTTGCTGACGATCGCGCAACTTTCCTGGGAGCACGACGCCGCGGAGCCGGCAAGTGTGCGACATTCTCTCCACGGTGCAGCACTGTGAGAGCAGGGAGAAGCATGCTGTCTTGGTCCGTCGCGATGGGATACGGAGCCATCGGCGGATTGATCGTGGAAGCCGTCGCATTGTGGAACCACCTGAGCGCCTGGCGGGACGCGCGCCACACGGCAGGGACAAAGAGGAAACGCCGGCCCCGCATCGGCGAATTCATCGACCCCGCGGCCGATACGGCGGTCGCCCTCACCCGCGCGGCGCTGGGATGCGCGGCGGGCGCCCTGCTGCACAGCCAGATCACCGGCTCCTACGCGGCCGTCGCGGTGGGCGCCGCGGCGCCGGCCCTGCTCACGACCTTCGGCAAGGCGGCGGCACAACGCTCCGGCAAGGACGGTGGCCCGCAGAACGTCGAGGGGCCCGAATGAGCGCCTCCTTCCTCCGCCGCTACTGGAGTTCGCTGACGGACTCCGGCCCGCCCCGCGACGCGTCGCCCGCAGGCCGCGGGCGGCACGGGTACACCTTCGGGCAGCGCTACTGGGCCTCCCTCATCGGGGTCGACCTGCCGATACGACCGGAGGGGGCCACCGCCCGGGACGTTCGCGCCGTTGCCGCGCCACGGTCACCGCGCCCGGCCCGTACCGAGCCCGCCACCGGCCACCCGGCCGCCCGGTGGTTCTCGCTTCCGGCGCTCACGGAACCGGCCGGGCTGCTCGCCGCGGACGACGAGTCCGTCGCCGCCGAGGCGGCGTCACCGGACGGCCGGACCGAGTTCTTCCTCCGCCGCCGTGACGCGGCCGGGGCGGACCATACGCTGGAGGTGGTGCTGCGGGACTTCGACGAGCTGCCCGCCGTGATCTCCGTGCGCTACCGCCAGGCCGGCGGCGAGCGAGAGCTGCTGGTCCCGATGGCGAGGCAGGACATAGGCCCTGCCACGGCGCAGATCGCGCTTCCCGGATTCGACGGCGGCACCGGCTGGGAGGCCTCGGTTCCCATGGTCGTGGACGGCACGGCGGCGTGGGAGCCGGCCACGGTGGCCACGTCCGCCGGCGCCGCCCTCAACGAGGCCACTCGCGATGCCTGGCGCCAGGTGCGCGACCTCGTCTCGGACGACCTGAGGCGAGCGATCGACGGCGCCCTGCGGTGACCGTCCCCGGCGGCGATGGCGGTCCCCGCACGCCAGGCAGAGGGCCCGAGCCCGGGCGGAGGCGGCTTTCGCACAGAACCGCGCTGGAAGAACGGTTCGGCGACCTGGCGACCCGGCGCGGAGCAAGCGGCGGGGCCCTCCTCGACCGGTTGATCGGCCGGGAACAGCTCTGGTGGAAGTGCTGCCAGGAGGCCGTACGCGAGGATCCCGGCTGGCTCTTCCAGAGCCAGGCCGAGCGCTGGCGGAGCTGGATCAACAAGAACGCCCCCGACGACGGCCCGGCCGGGCGCAATCCAGCCGACCCCGCATACCTGGTGGCCAGAGCTCTCGGCTGCCCTTTCAGCCCATGCCGGGAACACCTGGAAGCCCTGAGGCCGGCGGCCGAGGCGTGGGACGAGAGCAGGCTGCTGCCTTCCGGTCCGCCGCTCGGCGATTTCGCGTTGCCGGGCAGAGCGGTGCCCGGCGCCCCGGAACGGGTCGCGCTCCGGCTCGGCTCCCTGCTCGACACGGCGAGCGGTCCGGCACAGGTCATGGTCGGCCTCACCGCGCTGCTGCTGGCGGGCGCGGAGCGGCGCAAGCGGCCCGTCGTCCGGGTGTCCGTCGTCTTCGACCGGGCCGATCACGGCGACACCGGCCAGGAAGACGGCACCGCGGGCGTGCTGGAGCTCCGGGAGTTCCCGGCGGGGCCGGTGGGCCTGTTCCCGGACCCACAGGCGATGGCCGGGGCGTCCAGCGGCGGACATTCCTTCGCGGCGTCGCTCTCCCATGCCTGGCAGGCCTCCCCTTGGGTGGACAAGGGCAGATGTGTGCTCTGGCGGATCGTGCTGTCCGACCGCCCCTCACCCGCCCTGCGGATCAGCGGCGGCTCGCTCGGCGCGGCCTTCGCCCTGGGTCTGCGCGAGTTGTTCCGCCATCCCGTCTCGCGCCGCCCCAGCGTGGCCGGGCTGCGCGGAGTCGTGTACGGCCTGCGGCCCACGACCGCCGTGACCGGTCGCCTCGACGAAGGCGCGCGTCTACGGCACGTCAGCGGGCTCGGCGCCAAGCTGCAGGTGGCACGCAGGAAGCGCTGGCGGCTCATCGCCCCTGAGGAGAACCGGGCGGACATCTCCCATCCGCCCGCCACGGTCAAGTTCGCCACGACCCTGCGGCAGGCCGACCGGTACGCCCGGCAGTGGCGTACCGGTCGTCTGGTCACCGCCGCCGCGGTGCTCGCCGTCGCCACGACCACCGGCATGGTCGTCTCGAAGGTCCAGGCCGACGCCACCGCCCGGAGGCACACGGCGGCCAAGCTCGCGGATGTCGCCACCACCTTGTTGAACAGCGACGCCGGCCTGGCACAGCTGTTCGCGGCCCAGGCGTACCACCATGACCCGACGCCGCAGACCCGGGCCGCCCTGTTCCAGGCGGTGTCGGCCAGCCCTCACCTGGTGCGGAGCCTCCAGGCGGGGGGCGCGATCTCGGCGACCGCGGCCTCCGGTGACGGGCAGACCGTCGCAGCGGGGACCAAAGACGGAAATGTCGTGATGTGGAGGCTTTCCAGCGACCTGAAGAAGGCCGAGAAGAAGCGGACGGTCAAGCTCCACGGCGCCGTGCGGATGATCGCGACCGACACGGACGGCGGAACCGGGGCGGCCATCGACGACAGGACCGTGCTGATCTGGTCCGCCACACGGCCTGTCGCCTCACTCGGCCTCCCGGCCGGACATCCGCCCACGGCCGTGGCCGTCTCTCCGTCCGGACGGTTCGTCGCCGTGTCCACCGAGGACGAGGAGAACCTGACATCCGGACTCTCGCTCCTGGACCTGACCAGCGGCCGTACCCGGCATGTCCCCTTGAAGGACATGGGCAGCACTCCCGAGCGCGTCTCATTCGCCGACGACGGGCACATCGTGCTGCTCGACGGGGCTTACGGCACCTGGGTGCGCCTGTCCACACCGGAGCTGAAGCGCATCGCAGGCAGCACGATCGGGTTCGGGATCCACAACTGGGCCTCGGCACTCTCGGCGGACGGCCGATACGTCACCTACACCAACGCCGACACCTGGTTGCCGCTGTGGCGCACCAGCGGCTCGCCCGACCTCGACGCGTTCGGCCTCGTCGCCGAAACCCGGGGCGCGAATCCGGTGGCGCTGGCGCTCAGCGCCGACGGCTCACGTGCGGCACAGGCCGCCAACACCATGATCTACGTCTCCAGGAGCACCCCGCCGAAAGAGAAGCGGGAGGCACCCACCGTGCTCACCGGGGCGGGGCCGGTCACCGCCGGCAGCGTCGCCTTTCTGGGCACGGACGGCGACCGGCTGGTCTCGGCGTCCGGCGGCATGCTGACCCTCTGGGATCTCGGCCAGATCTCCCGCATCGGCACCGCCTCGGACGCGTTGATCCCCGATTCCTGCAACGCCTGTCCGGGGCCCCGGATCGGACTCCAGCCCGGCGGGCGCCACGTCGTCCTCGTGGACGGCGACGGCCTCACCCTGGACGTGCAGGAACTCGGCTCGGGGATCACCAACCGCCAGACGGAGCGGGCGTCGCCGATCCTTCAGGACGTCTACAGCCCCCCGCTGTGGACGGCCGACGGCACGAAGATCATCCTGGTCGGCACTCAGGATGGGAGCGCCCGGATCCGCGCCCTCGCGCCCGGGCTCCCCACGGTCGGCTCGTGGCCCGCACCGGTCGATCCGCCGCACCTGAACGACCCGCCGACGCTGCTGCGGCTGACCCCCGACGGCCGGCGGGTCGTGGCGGTGGCCGGTTCCGGCACCGTGACCATCAGGGACCCGACGACGGGGAAGATCCTGCGGAGAGTGCCAGGCCCCGCGGACATGGCCCCGGTCTCGGGCGGGACGTCGTCACTGCCACAGGGCTACGCGGCCGTGGACGCCGGAACGGCGCACGCCGCCGTCATCGACCCCGATGGCGGCAAGGTCAGCGTCATCGACATCACCACCGGGCACATCAGGGCGATCGGAGGTGACGAGGCGACCGGTGTCGCCTTCGTCGAGGACAGGCTGCTGATCCAGCGGCGCGACGGCACGCTGGAGGTCTGGAACTCTCCTGGCAGCACGCGCGTCGGCACCCTGCGCGGGCTGAGCGACAGCGTCACCGGTCCCGTCGTCAACGGCGCCGGCACGTTCGCCGAAACGGACTCCGAGGGCACCGCCAAGCTCTTCGACTACCCCTCTGGATATCAGCTCGGCACGCTTCCTGTGCCCAAGGGCCTCAAACCCAACTCCATCGGCCTGGAGTTCTCGGCCGACGGCAAGAAACTGGTCACCGCCACCGAGGCGGCCGGGCTCGCCGGCGTGGGCGTGGTGGCCGAGTGGCAGATCGACCACGACGCCTGGCTGCGTACCGCGTGCGATTCCGCCGGGCGTGACATCACCGCCGCCCAGTGGCGGCAGTACATGAGCACCTCGGCCCCATCGGATCTGCGCTGCCCGCGCTGAAGTCCGCCCTTGACGGCCGTCCCACGATCGGATCGACCGGGACGCCTGCCTGCACTCGCAGCCGGCCCCTTGCCCGACGTCCCGCTCCTCATCCTTTCCTCCACCAAGGTCGACCCGTTCAAAGCGGTTGTCTCCCAAGGCATCCCAGAGGCCCTACTGCAGGAGGAAATCGAAGCCAAGTTCCGGCTCTACACCGACTTCGCCAACTCAGTACCCCGAGGAGAAGTCCGGCCAGTCGAAGCCGGCCATGTCACGATCCACCTGCGCGGCGAACAGGCAGTGCGAGACGCGATCGCAGACCTGCTCAGCAGCAACCAGCCGACGGCCGACAAAGAAGAAGCGGCAAGGGGTGCGGCATGAACCGCAATGATCACCTGGCCATGCTCGGGATTGCGGACAGCGACCCAGACGCTATCGGCCAGCTCGTCGAACTCGCAGCCGAGCACGGCGACATGGAAGAGCTACGCCGCCTCGCCGACGCGGGCAGCAAAGACGCCGCCGATCAGCTCGTCGAGCTGGCGCAAGAACGAGGCGACGTTGGCGAGATGCGCCGCCTTGCCAGCGGCGGCAACCAAGACGCCGCCAACATCCTGACCGAAATGGCCGAGGAAGCAGACGACAGCGCCGGGTGACAGCCACCCGCACCTCAAACGTCTCCCACCGAAGCCTGGCTCCGATCAGCGGCCGTTCGACACGGCGGGCAGCGATCCGTTCCGGCCCTTGTGGGTGCGGCCCCCGCACACCACCAGCGTGCGGTCCTGGCCCATCAGTCCTCACCTCCCGGCGTCGTGGCCGCGGCGCGGGGCGTGCTCGCTCGCCGACGAGGCGGACGGTAGGCGGAGGACGAAGCGCGCGCCGTGAGGGCTGTCCTCGATCCGGAGGGTCCCCCCGATGGCCTCGGCGATCTGCCGGGCGATCGGCAGGCCCAGTCCGGTGCCTCCTGGGTCCTTGTTACGGGATGCGTCCAGCCGCATGAACCGCTGGAACACCAGCTCCCGCTTGTCGGGATCGATACCGGCCCCGTCGTCGAGCACCTCCAGTACGGCGACACCGTGCGGGAAGCGTTGATCGCCGGACTCGTCGCTCGGCTCGCGCCGCAGCGTGACGTTGATCTTGGTTTCAGCATGCCGTTGGGCGTTGTCGACAAGGTTGGTGAGCAGGCGGCCAAGCCGTCCCCGGTCGCCGATCACCACAACGCCGAATTCAAGCGAGCATTCGACCCTCTTCGCCGAAGTGTGGCGGATCCGGCACTCCGCGGAAACGAGCTCGGTCAGGTCGACCCGCTCGCGTGCGCCCGGCACCCCCGCGTCCAGCCGTGCAAGGGTCAGCAGATCCTGCGAGATCGCCTGCAGCCGGTCCAGACTGCCGAGAACGGCGCTCCCCACCGTGGTCACGCTGGTCTCCTGCGGTGCGACCAGAGCATCCTCTACCTCGGCCCGCATAGCGGCGATCGGACTGCGCAGATCGTGGGATGCGTCGGAGACGAACTGGCGAAGCTGTTCCATCGCGGCATGCAGCCGGCTCAGCGTGTTGTTGACACTGTCGGCCAGAGCGCGGATCTCGTCCTCGCTGGGTGGTACCGGTACCCGGCCGGGAGAGGCCGCGGTGATCTCGTCGAGTTCGGCCCGGATGGCGTGCACCGGCCTGAGGGCTGCCCTGGCGATTCGGTAGCCGAGATAGGTGGCGGCCCCGGCGAGCGCCGCCGCACCCCCCACCACCAGGCCGGCCAGCCGCGGATCGACCCATGGAGGGGGTACCGGGGAGGCACTGTAGACGATCCATCTCCCGCCAGCGTGGTTGGCCCATTGTGCGACCACGATCTCGCATTCGCCGGGCGGGAAGACCCCACCGCACACGACGGAGGTTGCGGCTTCCTCGCCGCCGGGGGTGAACCGCGTCATTCGCGGCTTGCCCCGTAGATCATCGGTCGAGGCGACTACCCGACCCCGTGAGTCGACAACCTGCACGTCGCGGGCGTGATGGTGCGCAAGGGGGTACCCCACCTGGTCCTGCTCCAGTTGGATGGCCAGGCGGCCGGCGTTCGCGGCGAGTTCCTGGGTGAGGTTATCGGTGACGAAATTCCTGATGCCGATCATTAGCACTGTCGCAAGCAGCGCAGACAGCAGAGCCGCCACCACGCCGCCGAACAAAGCGATGCGTGTAGTAATCGACATACGACTGTGCGCACTCATCCCACACGTCCCCCTACCAGTCGACCACACAAGTCCCTGAGCAGTCCAAGGGGGCCGAACTTGCCAACGACCGGGCACAGGAAGCTGAACCGCACGAGCCCAGAAGCTGAACTCCGTTCCGTCAGGCTGGCGGATCTTCAGCTGACCGTTGGAGACATAGGGAACACCGCCGTCAGTCGGGGCTTGCGACCGACACCGCCAAGGCGTACCGGGGTGTCGGTAAGACTGGTGTCACGAGGTACACGCGATCCCTATACGCCCAGGTCAGAGACACGATCAAGAGCGCTTGACGGGACCGGGAACCAGCGATTACCGGCCACATCGGTGATCTCGCTAGCGGGGCCGACCAGCGCCGTCACCAGGCATGAAGCCGCCCGAAGAGAACACGTTCCCTGTCATATCGCCTCGCGTGTACCTGGTGACACGCTCCTTAACGACAGGCCATCTGGGGCGTGATGGACAGCCGCGACGGGCCCCGCTCTACCTTGGGGTCCGGCCAAGGTACGCCGGAAACCCGCCATGAGCTGATCCTGGACTGAGTTTTCCCAGGTGGGAAGCGGCCGGCGTTCCATCATGGATGCCGATCTTGTATGGGTTTGGTGGTTTCTGGTACGTTCTGCGATCCGTATGGATGTCCTTCTGCATGACCGTGCTCAGGCGACCATCGACAGGGCCGGCGCGTCGACCTGCGGCCCACGCGTCACCCACCCGGTGCGGCGGGCCGTCAGCGCCGCGTGCCAC
Organism: Sphaerisporangium perillae; assembly: GCF_023276435.1. Classification (GTDB taxonomy): domain Bacteria; phylum Actinomycetota; class Actinomycetes; order Streptosporangiales; family Streptosporangiaceae; genus Sphaerisporangium; species Sphaerisporangium perillae. Next base: position 268,645 of record NZ_JALLPO010000002.1, on the reverse strand, counting down.
ATGGCCGGGCGGATCACCCCGTACTGCAGCAAGAGCAGGAACGGCGTCCCGATGAGCCAGGTCGCAACCCGGGCGGCGGCGCTGACGTTCGGCCGCCGGAACGCGTACCGGCTGCCGATGATGTAGGTCAGGCCCAGCCAGTACAGCGCCCCCTCCCAGGGGAACGGCTTGCCCAGGAGTGGCGCGACCACGACCATCCACACCAGCGCCACGGGGTTGAGCGCACTCATGGCCATAGCGTAGATGCGCCAGGCCGTCGGCAGCGGCCGCAGGTTGGCGACCTCCCACAGGGCGTAAATCCAGTAGGAGCGGTACCAGCGGGTCCGCTGCCGGTAGGTGGCCTTCACGGTCTCCGGCATGTCCGTGAATACCCAGGCGTCGTCCACGGACACTGTCTGGCCCCGCTGGAGGGCGTAGTGGGTCAGGCGCCGGTCGTCGCCCACGGTGCCGGAGTTGACGTAGTCCTCCAGGTTGTCCAGGACCAGGTCGGCCCGGTACAGGGTGAGCGCGCCGGAGCACGGGGCTACCACGCCCATCCGCGACCGGGCCGCGCGCTGGGTCAGGCAGGCCGACACCATCTCCAAGTCGAGCAACCTGGTCAGGAGGTTCTTGCTGCGGTTGCGCAGCATCGGCAGACCGGTCGCGGCCTGGACGCGCGGGTCGGACATGGCCCGCAGGAGGTGCCGGATGGCGTTCTGGTCAATCACGCTGTCGCTGTCGACGGTGAGGATGAAGTCGGCCCGTCCCCTCCCCTTGTCGCGCGCGCACCGCAACTCCCGCAAGACGAAGGCCTGGGCCTCCCGCTTACCCCCGTTCTCGCGGCGGTGCCACCACACAAGGGGGTGGGCGAACGGAATGACCGGGGTCGACGAACCGTCGTCCACGACGTGGATCTCGTCCGGAGGCCTGGAGGAGTTGAGCAGCGCGGTGATCGTCGAGTTCAGGGCCTCGGTCGTCTCGTTGTAGGCCGGGACGATGCACACCACGCGGCCCTTGACCGGGGGCAGGTGCGTGAACCGGCGCGGGTAGACCGTCGAGCCCAAGATGGCGATCAGGGCGCCCGTGGTGAGCAGGTAGATGCCCGCCGACTCCCAGTGGCCGGGGTTGGAGATGAAGGTCCGGAAGATCACGATCCAGGCGACGGCGGCACCCAGGACCAGCGCCCCGGCCGCGACCATCCGCAGCTTCTCGTTGTTCCGTCGGTGGGCCCTCAACGGGACCTCCGGCGGCGGGTGACGAACCGGTAAATCAGCAGGGATGCGACGGCGAACACCGCGACGGCGGTCAAGACGATCGACAGCGTCGCCGGGCTTCCCGGCCCGGCAAGCAAGGTGGGGTGATCCCCGTGCATGGAGCGTTCCCTTTCGGCCCCTATGGCCACTAGTGTGCTTATTAGTCGCTTTTATACCGAAGTTATACAAGAGGTCCCTGATGCGACGTTCGGTGGGGTGGCGGATGGCGCACCAGGTCGGATCGGCTGTTGAACGACGGATTCCCCACAGCGGCGTTGGTGGCTGAGACCCAGGGAGCACTACGAGCACCTTCGGGACAAGGCGGAGGTGAACGCCAGGCTCGCCGCGCTGGCCAAGCGGTGGGCCGACCGCACCGCCGACCAGGCGAGCAAGGTGGCGGCCGCGGGCCCGATCGAGGCCTCGCCCGGCCCGTCTTCGTCCGTGAGCGGACGTCCCGGAAACGGTCGTTTACGGGACGGCTCTGAGCTGGACGGCCCGGAGTCGTGTTCGCCCAAGAAGATCAGTCCCGGAATCCGTCTAGAAACACCGGACCCGGGGATTGAGTTACGGGACCGTTATCGAGACGATGTGCCGGTGAACACCTCCACCGAGCACGCCGTCGGCCTTGCCGCAGCGGAGTCGACCGCCGGCAGCGTCCCGTCGAACGCGATCCGGATCGGCTACGCCCGGATCTCCACCCGCGCCCAGGACCACCTGTCCCAGATGGAGGCCCTGACGGCCGCGCACTGCCGCGAGATCGTGGAGGAGACCGCCAGCACCCGCAAAGACCGGCCCAAGCTGCGCAAGACGGTGGCGGCGATGAAGACCGGCGACACGCTGGTCATCTACAAGCCCGACCGCATCGCCCGCTCGGTGAAGGAGCTGCTGGTCTTCCTCGAGGACGAGCTCGCGCCGCGCGGGATCAACCTGGAGATCCTGTCGGGGATCTGCGCCGGGGTCCACCGGCCGGGCGGGCAGACCGTGGCCGACAAGATGCTGTTCATGGTCGCGGCGATGGCGGCTGAGATGGAACGCGACCTGATCAGCGAGCGCACCCTGGACGGACTGGCGGCGGCCGCAACGCACGGCCGCAAGGGCGGCCGCCCGGTCACCGTCACCGACGACGTCATGGCCATCGCTCGCGCCCGCCGGGCCCGCGGCGAGTCGGTCACCGCGATCGCCAAGCGTCTCGGCATCGGCCGCTCCACGCTGTACCGGGCGCTGGAGGACGACGAACCGCCAGTGCCCGACGATGGCCGGCGGCTGTAGGAGCCCCCACCACTTACTGTGGAGCCGCCGACTGGTCGACCTCCGACGGCGTCCGCATGCTCGGGCAGGAGCAGTGCGAACAGGGTTCGCGACCGCCGGGGGCGTCAGGGTGGCAGCTCCAGTCGTGCCCGCAGTCGCACAGGATGCCTCCGTTGGCCATGCTCCAGGCGCATCGATCGCATCCGGCCACCGATGCCTGGGCGGACGGTTGCGCGGCGAGCTGGTCCAGCACCTCGGGTGTGAAGAACCCTTGGCCCGGTTCAGGACGATGTTGGTCAGTTGCTGGTCGAGCCAAGCGATCTCGGCGCCGAGCTCGACCGAGTCGGCCGGCCCACAGCAGCGTGGTTCTGGCGACGCGAGGGCTCATCGTGGTCGAACCGGCCGCGCTGTGGCGACAGCGGCGGCCGCCCGAGATGGCCAGCCGAGCCGCTCGACACCGAGGTCGCCGCCCCGTCCATAGAGGACGATTCGGCGGACGGCGGTGCGACGGTCGGCGGAACGACCGACGAGATCGCCCAGCTAGTACGCCATATCGCGGCCGAGAACGCCGCGAGTCTCGTGCTGAGGGTCATGGCGATGGTCGCCGGCCGGGCCGATATCGAGGTCCTGCAGTTGGCTGCCGCAGTCATCGACGACTGGCATCCGGAACTGCGTCGACCGCGGCCCGAGCGGCTCGAACCGGTGGAGCGCCGCACGGCCGAGGACTACCGGCGCTCACTGCTGGAGTCCGCCGACGAGATCGCCGCCGGGTACGCGACGTACCTTCGGCCCGGGCTTCTCAACAAGCTGGTCCGGCAGGTGGTGCTGGAGCCGGCCGAGCGCCTCGCGGTGGCGGAGGCACTGACGGTCTCACTCGAAGCTGCCCATTGGACCAAGGCCACCGAGGCGCTGCAGGTCATCCTCGCGGTCGCGACCGAGGCCGGCGACGACGCTGCCGCCGCATACGCCGTGCATGCCGTCTGTGGCATCGTGCAGCATGCGGTAACCCAGTCCCGGGGCACCGCCGACCTCATCGACGTGGCCCGGCAGATGACCACGATCTCCACCTGGACGGCTACGTTCCTGGCCGCCCGCGGGCACGCCGAGCTAGCGTTCCACGCGGCGCACGCGGGCCTCGGTGCGATCAACCGGATCTTCACCCAGGACGCGCAGCTGATCGAGGAGTTCGAGCTAGCCGAGCAGTTCCACCAGCAGGTAGAGGGTGCCGACGACCGGCTGTTCGAGGCCATGCACAAGCGGTTGAGCGCGGCGGTGCCGACGTCGAGCGCGACCGGGCCGACCGCGTACCAGCCGGAGAGCCTGCTGGCCTACCTGCCCGGACCCGCCGCCTACGTCCAGCTCTTCGGTGACCGTCGCGGCGGCTTCTGGGCGGCGGGCTGCGTCGCGGACGGCGACTCCCGGCGCTGGTGGGCGACGCGGGCTCGACGTCACGCCCGCGTCCCTCTCCCAGCTGCGCCAGGCCGTCTGGCATTCGCTGCGGCCCAAGCGGACCGGTCGGCGGCGGCACACCCAGGCGCTCGGGCGGCTCCACACAGAGATCGTCGGCCGGTTCAGGAACGAACTCGACGGCGTCCGTAACGTCGTGTTCGTGCCACACCAGCCGTTCGCCGGCATCCCGTTGCACGCGGCCTGCGGCGACGACGGCTTCCTGATCGAGCGGCACCGGGTGACGTACCTGCCCGGTCTCGTCGATCCGACCCGCCCGGTCATGGTGTCCGGATCGGCCCTGATCGGAGGGTGGGATCCCGCGATCGGCGCGCCCGAGGAGGCGCGCGAGCTGGAGAAGCAGCTCATGGCGCTGGGCTTCGACGTGGTCCGGCCGAAGAACGCGGCGCTAGGCCACCGTCACTACCTGAACCCGCAGGCCCGGTGGAACATCGCGCACATCGCCGCGCACGGTGACTACGAACCGTGGCCTCGCTCCATGGCCTCAAAGCTGCGGCTGACCGCCGGCGACTGGCTGCGGGATGGCTGCCAGGCGTCCTTCGTGTTCATCAACGCGTGTAATGTCGGTCGCAATGTCCCGCACGCCGGCGACGTCAACGGTTTCCCGCTGGCGCTGCGCATCCGCGGCAACATCGCCGAGGTGTCCGCGCTGTGCCCGGTGGACAGCATCACCGCCGGACCGTTCGCGCAGGCGTTCTACCAGCGCTGGGCGGGCGCCAACAGCCTCGAGGCGTACCACGCGGTCTGCCTCGACGCGATCGCGCGCGGCGAGCCGCCGTCCGTCTGGGCACCGTACGTGCACACCGGCATCCCGATCGCGCTCGCCCCGCGCGCCGTGGCCGTGCCGAACGCGCGCGCCAACGGCGGTCGCGGAGGAGGAGCCCGCCCGGCGGTCGCTCAGGGGGACGTCTCCGGTGGCGGCGGCGGGGGCAGTGGGAAGCGGAGCGACGCGGCCACGATGTGCTCCTTGAGCTCGGTGTCGGCCAGGACGTGCTCGACCGACCCGCCTTCCTCGATCACCGCGTCGGCCAGCTCGTCGATGACGTCCGGCGTCCGCCTGGTCGCCTTCCCGCACAGCGGGCAGGCGTCCCCCGAGGTCCCGAGCCAGCCCGACTCGTCGCAGACCACGCCCGGGGCGGTCGCCCCGTCCTGGACCAGTAGGGCCTGCACCGCGGCGACCGACCCGGCCCACAGGCAGTCTTCGATCCCGAGCGCGGCCGGCCGCCGGGTGGCCGCCCGTTCCAGCACGTCGGCGACCCAGCGGCGCTCTTCGTCGCGCTCGTACTGCTCGAGGATGCGCTCGGCGGTGTGGCGGATGTCGGCGGGGGTGGCCGTCCGGGGATCGACCGCGAACGTCCCCGCGACCTTCGGGCTCAGATGGTGCGGCAGGAAGTCGATGAAGTTCGGCACCTCCTCCGGATGGCCGCCGACGATCAGCAGCTCGTACCGGCCGGTGCGGAACAGCCCGTCGAGCAGCCGCACGGCGTTGCGGTAGTGCCGCTTGGCCAGGTCGTCGGCGCGGTTGCGGACCCGGTGCTCGGTGAGGCCGTACCAGCCGGCGTAGTTGGGCTTGCGAAGGGTCTCGTCCTCCACCTTGCCGATCTCGCGCATCTCGTCCTGGTACAGCTCCCACGCCTCCGCCGAGCGCCGGTCGACCACCAGGACGCAGGCGCGGTGGTACTCGTCGAGGACCGCCAGCATCGGGCGCACCCAGGGGGTCGCGTCCACCATGACGCGGTCGCGCACGGCGCGCGGCAGGACGATCTGCTCGAACAGGTCGGCCTCGCTGCAGGAGAAGACGGCGACCGCGCCGGCCTCCACCCGTTCCAGGCCCTCGATGTTCTCGATGCGTTCGATGTCGCCGCGGATGGACAGGCGGGCCTGGCGCCCGAGCGAGCTGTCCTGCCCGAGCGGGCGTATCTCGTGGAGCAGGCTGTTGACCTGGGTGGAGAGGGTGGTGGGGCCGTCCTGGCCGACGCCCACGTACAAGGAGACCACGGGCACGTCGCCCCCGTTGAACCGGATGATCCGATCGATCGTCTCAGTAGTGATCATGCGTCGCCCCCGTCGCTAATCCTGTGACCTCAGTATTCGCTACTCACCGCCCGGCGCTCGCCGACGCCCCCCGTACTCGGAGCGGCGCGCCCGCGGCGTGCATGTGACGCAGGGCCTGCGCGTAGGAGCCCACCAGGCCGCTCTCCTGGTACGGAATACCCAGCTCGGCGCAGTACGCCCGCACGATCGGCTGGGCGCGGCGCAGGTTCGGCATCGGCATGCTGGGGAACAGGTGGTGCTCGATCTGGTAGTTCAGCCCGCCGAGGGCGAAGTCCAGCACCGGCCCGCCGCGCACGTCACGGGAGGTGAGCACCTGACGCCGCAGGAAGTCCAGCCGATCTTCGCCGGTCAGCATCTGCATGCCCTTGTGGTTGGGGGCGAACGTGCAGCCCAGGTACACGCCGAAGACCGCCTGGTGCACGGCCACGAACAGCAGCCCCTTGCCTATGGGCAGCACGGAGAAGACCGCCACGAGATAGGCCGCGAAGTGCGTGATCAGCAGTGTGGCCTCCAGCCCGCGGTGCTTGAGCGAGGGCCTGCGCAGCGCTCGGAAGCTGGCGACGTGCAGGTTCAGGCCCTCCAGGGTCAGCAGCGGGAAGAACAGGAACGCCTGCCACCGGCCGATGATCCTCGGGAGCCCCCGGCTCGCGGCGGCCTGCCTGGTCGACCAGATCAGGACCTCGGCGGAGACGTCGGGATCGTGGTCCTCGTGGTTGGGGTTGGCGTGGTGCCGGGTGTGCTTGTCGGCCCACCAGCCGTAGCTCATGCCGATGGTGAGGTTTCCCGCCACCCATCCGGCGATCTCGCTGGAGCGCCTGGACCGGAACACCTGCCGATGGGCCAGGTCGTGGGCGACGAGGGCGACCTGGGCGAAGACCACCGCGAGGAACACCGCGATCGGGATCTGCGCCCAGGAGTCGCCGACGGCCGCGAACGCGGCCCAGCCGGCGACGAACAGGGCGCCGACCACGCAGAGCCGCACCGTGTAGTGGACGGGGCGCCGGTCCAGCAGTCCGGCCTTGGCGATGCGGCGGGACAGCCCGGCGAAGTCGCTGCCGCGTCCTTCCCGGTCCATGGTGTCGAGCGTGGATGGGGTCGTCACGGGTCTCCTCAGGTGGCGGGGTACGGCGCACTCCCACCGGACCCGCGAGCAGCCGCGTGCGCCGACGGCGGGATGGAGGAGGGCCCCTCTAACCCTGTCGGGACCACCACGTCTAGCGACATCCGGGCACCACGCCGGTGCATGGTAGTGCTGGCCCCACCATGCCTGGGGTGACCGATCAATTACCGTACGTGAAAAGATCATGGTCGCCGGCCTCCGGCGCGCGCTCGGCGGCGAGTGGGAGGCGCGGCGGTTTACGCGGCCGAGCGCGAGCGGCGGGGCGGCTTGTTCTACAGTGGGCGTCATGAGCAGGCGGCGCGGGCCTGCCTGACGCCGGGTCCGCGGCCCGGACTCACGCGGCGACCGCCCTCCCGGCATCCCCGTGAGGGCCCGGGTGACCGGCCACGACCTCGAATCCGCTACCCGAGGAGATCCATTGACCAGCGCGTCGAAGACAGACAACCTCGACCTCGCCACCAGTGCCCGGGAGATGGCCGACCGCGAGCCCGCAGGGTCGCTCAGCCACGCCGCCGCCACGTCGGTCGCCATCACGTGCGCCACCACGCGCAACATCGCGGAGGCCCGTGCCGTCCTGCAGGGCGTCACCCCGCCCGACGTGCGCGAGGCCGCGCTCTCCCTGTTCACCCGCCTGTCGGCCGGCGCCGCCTGACCCGGCGTCCTGTCGGCCGGCGCCGCCTGACCCGGCGTCGCCGACCCGTGGAGCCGCCTGCCCGCGGCCCCACGTCATACGCCGTCCTTCCGCGACCCTCGCGGTCGCCGAGGCGTGCCCGCCTTCCGCGCGACCTGCCGGCCGACGCGATCACACGCGTGACGGCGGCCGGTACGCGCGGTCGCGGGCCGTGCGCCGTTCCGGGCCGCGCCGTTCTGGGCAATGCGCCGTTCCGGGCCGGGTGTCGGCCCTGCGCCGTTCCGGGCCGGGCGCGGTTCCGGCCCGGATGCCGTTCCCGGCCGGCGGACGCGGTTCTAGGCCGGGCGGCTCGCGGCGCGGCGGGCGACGATGGTGTCGAAGTCGGGGATGCGTGAGGACACCGCGTCGCCGGTGAAGTCGCCCACCCAGCCGTCGTCGTCGTGGAAGAACCGGATCGCCGTGAAGTCGGGCCGGGTGCCCATGTCGAACCAGTGCGTGGTGTTCTTGGGCACGCTGAGCAGGTCGCCGGCCTCGCAGAGCACGGCGTACACCTTGCCCCCGGCGTGCAGGTAGAAGATGCCCGAGCCGCCGACGAAGAAGCGGACCTCGTCGTCGTCGTGCGTGTGCTCGTTCAGGAACTTCTCGCGCGCCGCACGGGCCTTCTCGGGCCATTCGGGGCTGTCGTCGGGGTGGAGCTGGGCGACGTCGACGAAGACGTAGCCCTCCTCGGCGACGACGCGGGCCACCTCGTCGCGGTAGGCGCCGAGGATCTCCTCCTCGGTGCCGCCGGAGGTCAGCGCCTCGATGACGTCCCACTGGCGCAGCCGGACGTCGATCTCCTTCAACGTGGCGGTGATGTCCTCGACGGACTCGGTCTCGAGCAGGGTCTCCGGATTCTCCGTGTCGGTGTACACCGTGAGCTGTGTCATGAGGCGATTGTCCGCCCGACCGGCCGAAAGACCAAATCCCCGGTATCCATGCAGGAATAGTGGACAATGCGAAGCTTTGTGGCATAACATCCGGAATGTCCCCTGTGACCTGCCGCTGTCGAGCGCGTGCGCCTCCGGCTCTCCATATGAATGACGTGATCACCTTGCGTTCCGCCCCCACCTTCCTCGGCGTCGCCGCCGGCGCCCTCGCGGCCGTGCTGCTCGCCGGCTGCTCCCAGGGCCCCTCGGCCACCGCCGACCCGAACGCCGCGCCCAAGACGCCCGCCGGTCCCGCCACCTCGGCCGCCGCCACCGCGACCCCGCCCCCCGCCTTCGCGGGCGGCGAGGTCCATGTCTCCCTGGTCAGGCAGCTCTCCTCCGGCGACTACTTCGAGCAGTGGCTGGCCGGCGCGCAGGCCGAGGCCAAGGCGGTCGGCGTCACCCTGGACGTCTCCAGCGGCGAGGGCAACAACGACAAGCAGGCGCTCAACCTGCAGCAGGCCGTCAACCAGAAGGCCTCCGCCGTCATCGTCGACCACGGCTTCGCCCAGACCATCCAGCCGGCGGTCAAGAAGGCGGTCGACGCCGGCATCCCGGTGGTGGCCTTCGACGTCGACCCCGGCACGCCGGAGGCCGTCACGATCGACCAGGACGACCACAAGATCGCCGAACAGGCGCTGGACGCGCTGAAGCAGGACACCGGCGGCAAGGCCCAGGTCCTGTACGTGTACGTCGCCGGATTCGCCCCGCTGGACCGGCGCGACGAGACCTGGACGCAGTTCAAGAAGGACAACCCCGGCATCACCCAGGCGGCGCGGATCGGCGTGGTCAACAGCTCCACCGCCGCCGCGGTCGCCGACCAGGCCAAGGCCGCCCTGCAGGCCAACCCCGGCGTCACGGCGGTCTTCGCGCCCTACGACGAGTTCGCCAAGGGCGCCGCCCTGGCGGTCAAGGAACTGGGCCTGAAGGACAAGGTGAAGATCTACGGCGCGGACGTTTCGACGGCCGACATCGGCGTGATCACCGAGGCGGGCAGCCCGTGGGTGGCCACCGCCGCCACCGACCCCTCCAACGTCGGCCGGATCGCCGTGCGGGCCGCGGCGCTGCTCGTCGCGAAAGAGCAGGTCGACCACGCGCTGAAGGTGCCGCCGGCCCTGATCACCCAGGAGCGGCTGCGCCAGGGCGGCATCGCCAACATGCAGCAGCTCGTCCAGGCGATCCCGGAACTGTCCACCCCCGACGTGGCGCCGGTGCCGTGGGCCGCGCCGTCCACCGGCTGACATGGCGATCGCGACTCCGGCCGGGGAACCGGTGGTGTCGGTCTCGGGAGTGTCCAAGCGATACGGCGCCACGCGCGCGCTGCGCGAGGTCACGCTGGAGATCCACGCCGGCGAGGTGCTCGGCCTCATCGGCACCAACGGCGCCGGCAAGTCCACCCTGATCAAGGTGCTGTCCGGGGTCACCCGGCCCACCTCCGGCGAGATCCGCCTGGGCGGCCGCGCCGTCGAGATGGCCGGCCCGCTGGACGCCCAGGACGCGGGCGTGCAGACCGTGCACCAGAACATCGACGACGGCGTGATCTTCGGCACCACCGCCGCCGAGAACCTCACCCTGCACTCCCTCGCCCGCCGGGGCGGGGACGCGCACCCGGACACGCGGCCGGCCCGCCGGGGCACCGGGTGGTTCACCACCCGGGCCCGCACCCACCAGGCCGCGCGGGCGGTCGCCGAGGCCGCGCGGCTGCGCGTCCCGCTCGACGCGCCCGTCGAGACGCTGCCCGCCGCCGTGCGCCAGCAGATCGTCATCGCCCGGGCGCTGTCTCAGAACCCGCGCCTGCTGATCCTCGACGAGCCGACCTCCACCCTCTCGGCCACCGAGTCCGGCGCCCTGATCGCCGCCGTCCGCCGGATGGCGGCGAGCGGTGTCGCCGTCCTGTTCGTGTCCCACCGGCTCAGCGAGATCCAGGAGCTGTGCGACCGGGTCGCCGTACTGCGCGACGGCACCGTCCAGCGGGTCTTCACCGCGCCGGTCGACGGGCGGAGCCTGGTGGCGGCCATGCTCGGCGACGAGATCGCCTCGGCCCGGCACGAGGGGAGACCCCCGGCGACCGGCGGCCCCGTGCTGGAGGCCGAGGGAATGCGGACGCGGCCCGCCGCCGCGCCGTTCGGCCTGCGCGTGTCGCCCGGCGAGGTCCTCGGGGTCACCGGCCTGATCGGCGCGGGCAAGACCGGCTTGCTGGAGCAGATCTACGGCGCGCGGCCCCTGGTGTCCGGCCAGATGCGGCTCGGCGGAGCGCCCTACCGCCCCCGCGACCCCCACGCGGCGGTCAAGGCCGGAGTGGCGTTCGTCGCCGAGGAGCGGGCCGCCCAGGCGACGGTCCCGGGCTGGTCGGTACGGGCGCACGTCACCCTTCCCCGGCTGCGCGCGCACAGCCGCACCGGCCTGCTGTCCCGCCGCGCCGAGACCGGCTCCGCCCGCCGCGTCATCGACCGGTTCGGCGTGCGCGGGCCCGGGCCCGCCGCCGACATCGAGGCGCTGTCCGGCGGGAACCAGCAGAAGATCGTCGTGGGCCGCTGGCTGCAGGGCGCCTCGCGCCTGATCCTGCTGGACGAGCCGTTCCGAGGCGTGGACGTGGGCGCGCGGGCCGACATCTCCCGCGTGCTCCGGGAGATCTCCGAGACGACCGGCGTGGTCGTCGCGTCGTCCGACCCGCAGGAGGTGCTGGAGGTGGCCGACCGGATCCTCGTCCTGTACGAGGGGACCGTGACCGGAGAGCTCAGGACGGGTGAGGCCACGGCCGGGCGGCTCGCCGCGCTGATGGCAGGGGAGAGCCGATGAGCACGATCGTGACGTCCCCGGTCGAGGAGGGCGCCGCCGAGCCGGCACCCGTCGCCGAACGGGTGCGGTCCGCCGTCTACCGGTACGGGCTGCTGGCCGTCCTCGCCGTGATGATCGTCGTCTTCTCCCTGGCCAGGCCCGCCTTCGGGACCTTCGGCAACGCCCTGATCGTGCTGCAGTCCGTCGCCATCGTCGCGGTGGTGGCGCTCGGGGTGACCGTGTCGATGGCCGCCGGCGGGTTCGACCTGTCGGCCGGGGCCAACGTCGGGTTCGTCGTCATGGTCACCTCCTCGGCGATGGTGCGGCTCAACCTCACAGGGGGCACCGCGATCGTGGCCGGCCTGCTGGCGGGGCTGCTGGTGGCGGCGGTGAACGTGCTCCTCATCGTGGTCGCCAAGGTCCCCGACCTGGTCGCGACGCTCGGCACCATGTTCCTGTTCCAGGGGCTCGCGCTCATCATCACCTCCGGCCAGTCGGTGTCCGCCGGCATGACCGCCGACGGCGCCACCGCCCCCGGCCGGTACACCAGCGGCTTCGTGTGGCTGGGCGCGGGCACGGTCGCGTCGGTCCCGGTCCCGGTGATCGTGATGGTCGTGCTGGCCGTCGCCGCGTACGTGTTCCTGGACCACACCAGGTGGGGACGCGCGCTGTACGCGGTCGGCGGCAACCCGCGGGCGTCGCGCCTGGCGGGCATCCGCGTCGACCGCTACCGCGCCCTGGCCTACGCCGTGTCCGGCCTGTGCGCCGCCGCGGGCGGGATCCTGCTGTCGGCCCGGCTCGGTCGGGGCGACGTGGGCGCCGGCGACCCCTACCTGCTGCAGTCGGTCGCGGCGGCGCTCATCGGGTTCGCCGTGCTCGGCGCCAACCGGCCGAACGCCTTCGGCACGCTCGTCGGCGCGGTGTTCGTCGGCGTGATGATCAGCGGCCTGACCATGCTGAACGCCCCCTACTACACCCAGACCTTCGTCCAGGGCGCGCTGCTCGTCGGCTCGCTCGTCATGAGCTACACACTGACCCCCGGGAGGAGAAGATGACCGCCACGATCGGTGCCGGGCAGTCGTACGGGCTGCTCACGGCCGACACCGTTCCCGCCTACATCGCCGGGCGGCCGGCGCTCGCGAGCCGCCTCGACCCGGCGCTGATCACGGGCGTGCGCGAGGTCGGGGACGGCAACCTGAACCTGGTGTTCATCGTCGAGGCGGCCGGCGTGCCCGGCCTGGTGCTCAAGCAGTCCCTCCCGTACGTCAGGACCGATCCCGGCTGGCCCATGACGCCGGACCGCAACGCGTCGGAGGCCCGCGCACTGCGCGCGCACGGGTTCGTCGCGGGCCCGTACGTCCCCGCGATCTACGAGGAGGACGCCGAGCGGCACGTCGTCGCCATCGAGGACCTCTCCGACCACCGCGTCTGGCGCGGCGCGCTCAACGAGGGGCTGCGGCACGAGGACGCGGCGGCCGACCTCGGCAGGTACGCCGCCCGGGTCGCCTTCGGCACCTCGGTGTTCGGGCTCAGCGCACCGGACCAGAAGGCCGCGCTGGTGGCCTCGGTGAACCCCCAGCTGTGCCAGATCACCGAGGACCTGGTGTACACCGAGCCCTACATCCGGCACGAGCACAACGTCGTGCTGCCCGCCAACGAGCCCGACGTGGCCGCGTACGCCGGGGACCCGGACGTGCGCGCCGCCGTCGGCGCGGCCCGGCTGACCTTCATGACCCACGCCGAGGCGCTGATCCACGGCGACCTGCACACCGGCTCGGTGCTCGTGCGCGCCGAGCGGCCCGGCGCGCCGCGCTCGACCAAGGCCTTCGACACCGAGTTCGCCTTCTACGGGCCGGCCGGGTTCGACGTGGGCGCGCTTTGGGGCAACTACGTCCTGGCGGCGGCCCGGGCGCTGGCGCTGGGCGACGAGCGGCACGCCACGTGGGTGCTCGCCCAGGCGGAGGAGACCTGGCGGGCCTACCAGGCGCAGTTCAGGGAGCTGTGGCCGTTGCGCGTCTACCCCAGGGTGTTCGGAGACACCGTGCGAGAACGGTTCCTCGCCAAGGTGCGCGGGGACGCCGTGGCGGTCGCCGGCGCCAAGGCCGCCCGCCGGATCATCGGCTTCGCCAAGGTCTCCGACATCGAGACCCTCCCCGAGGACCTGCGCGCCCGAGCGGCCCGCGGCGTCCTGCGCGCCGCCCGCCTGCTACTGGTGGAGGGCCTCCCACCGGACACGGGGCCCTCCGGCGTCCCTGCCCTCTTCGACCGCGTCGGCCAGATCCTCACCGACTCGACCGGCCGATGACCCTCAGCCGCCCACCCCGCCTGCCGGCGGGCGGAACGTTTGCCGGTCTTGCTGGTCGCCTCTCCTCGGGCGTTATCGCCGACCTTGCGAGAGCGCCCACTCGCACCGGGCCGCGCGCGCCCACCCGCCGACACGCCCCTTCACTCAAAAACGCTCATCTGCGACGCGTCCGTGACCTGCAAGACCAGGCTGAAATGGCTCACTGACTCTGATCGGCGACCTTGAGGATTCTGACGTTTGTCGCGGCAACGGTAGAGGGGCAGGCGACGTCGTGGATGTCGACAGCCGGGTCGGGCCCGGGCGCACCGGAAAAACGCACACACGCCGCCACGGCCGCCTGAGCGGCGTTGAACCCACTGTCGCTCGATTGCGACTCAATCACAATGTCGGTGCCCACGCTCCCAGCGGGCGAAAAATGCATGGCGAAGATCCCCATCCCACCTGATCGAGGTTTATCAAAACGCCCGAAGTGGAGCTCCATCGCGCTGGTGAGCTGCCTGTTCGAGACGTCCCCTGAAGTCCAGGCCGTTCGAAGAACTCCCTTCACCACAGCTCGGATACGGGAAACCTCCGGCCTGAGTCCTTGTGTGGCAAGGCGCTCCGCTCGCTCCTGATTCGATTCGAGGCTGCACGCCGCTGTGGCGGCGAGCATGCAGCCCGCCGCCACAGCAGAGACAACCTTGTACCTCCTCACAGGAACCCTGGTACGGATATCACGCTGTTGAGCGCGGCGGCATACAAATCCGTGCCCCATAAGGTTGGGTGGAAGGATCGGGCGGACTGGCCCGGAAGGTTCCATGGGCCAGGCAGCAGAGCGCTATCTCCGGGGGTGAGGTCTGTGACCACTTCATGGATGGCCTCGTTCCCGTCGCCGGTGCACGCGCCATGCTCACCGTTCAACCCGAAGTAGGGCCGAGGATCGACGAACGTGACTGGAACGCCCTGTAGCCTTGGGTCGGCGCCCAGGTTGGCCATCATGTCGTCCATACGATTGACGGTACCCTTGATCCAGTTGACCTCGTCCTGGTCGGTGATACCCCAAGGCACGTCACATGTGGCGCCAATCACCCTGGGGTAGCCCACCAACATGATCTTGGCGTTTGGCGCCTTTGCGTGTATAGCCTGAAGTACTTGAATAATTGAGTTACGCACTTTTCCGTCGATGCGCACCGGTTCCGATATCTCAAGCGGCTCGGTGTCGCCAAGGTCACTCACGACGGCTTTATAACAGTTTACGGGAAGCTTGATGCAGGCTTGAATGATGGGGCCGAATCCAGAATCGTTCCCTCCGATTGATATTGTGACTAGTGTTACAACTTGGTTCGAACTCGGACGGCTCGATAACGGTCCGCGCTTCCCCACCGGTTGGTGAGGGCTGTCAGCCGACACTGCCAGGGGAGTCGGTCAGGAGGTGGCGAGGGCGTATGCGAGGAGCCATTCGACGCATTCGGTGATGTGGCGGGCGTGCACCAGGTCGGTGCCCCAGGTGTAGAGGCCGTGGCCGGCGACGATCACGGCGGGGGTGCGGGGATCGTAGGCGGCCTCGAAGCGGTCGCCCAGCTCGCTCATGTCCTGGCTGTTGCGGATCACCGGGAAGACGACCTCGTCATCGTGGGCGAGGCGGCCGATGCCCTTGAGCGTCTCGACGTCGCGCAGGTGGACGCCGCCGGGCCAGTGGTGCCCGGCGATGACGGCGTTCAGGGCATGGACGTGCACGACGGCGTCCGCGCCGGTCACGGCGGCCACGCGGGCGTGCAGGCCGGCCTCGGCGGACGGGCGGAGCGGCTCGACGCCCTCGACCTCGACCAGGTCGCCCTTCGGGTCCACCACGGCGACGTCGGAGGGGGCGAGCTCGCCCTTGTCCAGGCCGCTGGCGGTAACGGCCAGCAGCAGGGGATCACGGGTCAGCACCTCGGAGATGTTGCCTGAGGTGCCGCGCATCCAGCCGTAGGAGGTGAACCGGGCCGACTCGGCGGCCAGCCTCCCTCCGGCGGACAGGACGCGGGCCGGGGTCAGCTCGTTCATCAGGACTCCTTGTCGGTCAAGGTGAGTTCGTCAAAGGACGTGATGATGGGGTGGGCGCCGAAGTCGGCGTTCTCGCTCGGCTCGCCCGGCCGCCGCACCCCGATCGCGCGCCATCCCGCCGCGGAGGCGGCGTCGAGCTCGGCCGGGACGTCGGAGAGGAAGAGCAGCCGGCCGGCCGGCTGGTCCAGGGTCTCGGCGATCCGCCGGTAGGACGCCTGCTCCCGCTTGGGGCCGGCGAGCACGGTGTCGAAGTACTGCTCGATCAGGATCGCCAGGTCCCCGGCGTCGCTGTGCCGGAACCACGGCTGCTGGCTCCGGACGGAGCCGGAGGAGAAGACCGCCAGCTTGATCCCCGCCGAGTGCCAGGCGCGCAGAGCCGGGGGCACGTCGGGGAAGAAGTGGGCGGTCAGGTCACCGTCGGCGAATCCGGCGGCCCAGATCTGGCCCTGAAGGGTCTTCAGCGGCGTGGCCTTGACATCGCCGGCCATCCAGCCGTGCAGCACCGCCACCACCTCGTCGGTGGTGGCATCCTCCGGCAGCCCGGCCTCGGCGCACGTCTGGGCCACCGCGTCCTGGACCTCGGGGTCCTCGGGATGGGTCTCGATCCACACTCCGAGCCGGGGCCGCGCGTAGTCGTACAGACCCACGTGCACCGAGCTGGTGGAGCTGGTGGTCCCCTCGATGTCGAGCACGACCCACGCGGGTGTCGTCTCCGTCATGTCCTCACACCTCTCTGAGCAGCCTGGCCAGCGCGTCCGGTCGGTCGTACCCATGTCGCCGCGTGATCAACTCCCGGGCGAGCCGCACGACGCGGGCGGCGGCGATCGGCCGCTCGGGTTCGGGGAGCGTCTCGAGGTCGGCGGCGTGGGCGTATCCGACGGCACGGCGCATCGCCTCAGAGCCCGCATACCCGAGGCCGTCGTGCCACACGCCCCGCAGGAACTCCGCGAGGTAGGAGTCGGGGTAGAAGCCGTCCGCACGGGTCGGCCACGACCGCTGGAACTCGCCGGTGAACGCCTCCCAGCTCGCCGCGACCTGCGCCAGGTGCTCCGCGCCCAGCCCGGACGAGCCGAGGACGTCGCCGCGTATCGCCGCGATGAGGGCGTTGGCCCAGAACAGCCCGAGGTCGAACCCGATCGGGCCCACGAAGGAGAACTCCGGGTCGATGACGGCGACGCGCCCGCCGCCGACCATGACGCTGCCCGAGTGCAGGTCGCCGTGGATCAGCGCCTCAGCCTTGGTCGTGAACAGGTGCTTCAGCCGGGCCGCCTCGCGGCGCAGCTCCGGATCGGCGCGCACCTCGCGGACCAGCGCGTCCAGCGCGGGATGGTGGCCGTTGTGCTCGTGCTCGATGTACGGCTCGGTCAGGACGACGTCCTCGGTCAGCTCGCACAGCTCGGGGTTGACCGACTCGGCGATCAGCTTCT
This sequence comes from Sphaerisporangium perillae, assembly GCF_023276435.1. Lineage (GTDB taxonomy): Bacteria > Actinomycetota > Actinomycetes > Streptosporangiales > Streptosporangiaceae > Sphaerisporangium > Sphaerisporangium perillae. Next base: position 251,389 of record NZ_JALLPO010000002.1, on the reverse strand, counting down.
TGCGCCCGGCGGAGCTCATGCCGAAGTCGGAGGTCGCGAAGGCCAGCCGGGCGACGAAGACGCCGACCTGGGCGCCCGTGTCGCCGGGGGAGCGGCCCGCGATCGAGGCCGCGCGCAGCACGTCGAGATCCCCGAGGTCCTCCATCACCAGGGTGAAGGTCGCCGGGTCGTAGCCGTGGTAGGCGGGGACGAACTCCGGCGCGACCCTGGCCAGGTGCTCGTAGGCGCGGGCCTCGGCCGCCGCGCGGTACGGCGTGAGCGGCCACGATTCCCCGTGGACGCGGACCCAAGGAAGCGCCTGCTTGACCGCGAGGCCGGGCACGTCCGGGTCGCGGCGGACCAGGAAGATCCGGTTGAGGTTGCCGTCGCTCACCTCCCGGACCGTGAGCGGCCCTCCGGCCGTGCCGCCGAGCAGGCTCGAAAGGCCGCGTGACTCCAGATATCCGGGAACGTCGTCCGGCGAGAGCAGCGGATAGGCCGGGTAGGGCCGCCGGCCGGGGGGCGTGCCCGGCGCGGCCGGGCCGGGGAGGTCAGCCGGTGCGGCCTGGCCGGGACCGCCGGTGAGTGCGCCGCTCACGGCCGGGTGAGGGTCTGGACGAAGTCGTTGACGAACCTGGCCGAGTCGACCGCCGTGATCACCCGAGTGTCGGGCGCGGGCTCGTACGGGAAGGACGGCGGCAGCCCCTCGGCGGTCCGCATCAGCCGGGCACGCCACAGGAACCCGTCGCCGACGACGTTGACCGGCCCGAGCGTGGCGCCGGTCGCGAGGCTAGGGTCGAGCAGGATGCCCGCCGCCAGCGGATCGTGCAGCGGGATGATCCTGCGGCCCCATTCCTTCTGGTAGAAGTCCAGGTAGGAGTCGAGGATCTCGGTGGCGAAGCGCGCGATCGGGGTGGCGGCCGCACGCAGGGCGGCGATGGCGGGCTCGGCGAGGATCGTCACGGCGGTGACGTTCACCCCGACCATGACCAGCTCGCGACGCGGGGCCGAGAAGACCGCGCGGGCCGCCACCGGGTCGTTGTTGACGTTCGCGTCGATCATGAGCAGCTCGCCGGGGGTGGCGTACGGGCCGGAGCCGCCCATCAGCACGACCGAACGATACTTTGTAAAGAGCTCCGGATCGGCGCGCAACGCCAGCGCGAGATTGGTCAGCGGGCCGAGCGCCAGCAGGTCCAGCTCGCCCGGCTGCTCGTTCGCGAGCCGCACGAGCAGCTCGGCGGCGGTCTCGCCGGCCACGGGCGGGAGCGGGCGGTCGTAGCCGCGGTCCCCGAGGCCGTCCTTGCCGTGCACGTACCGGGCGATGTGCGCGGTGCCGGACAGCGGCTCGGCCGCGCCGCGCGCCACGGGCACCGAGAGCCCGAGCAGCCGGTTGACATACCCGATGTTGCGTACCGCGTCCTCCTCCACGCAGTTGCCGAACACCGAGGTCACGGCCACGATCTCCGCGTCCGGGCGTCCGGCCAGGTAGAGCAGCGTGTGGGCGTCGTCGATGCCGGTGTCGGTGTCGACGACGATGCGGCGGGTGGTGCTCATCGCGCGGGATTCTCCTCGAAGTGATCGGACACGCGGGCGGGCTCGAAGGCCCCCCGTTCGGTGATGATCCGGGTGACCAGGTGGGGCGGCGTGGCGTCGAAGGCCGGGTAGTACCCGCGGGTGCCCTCGGCCGCGCTGCGCGTGCCGAGCACGTGCAGCACCTCGTCGCCGTCGCGGTGCTCGATCTCGACGTCCTCGATCCGCGGGGAGAGGGGGTCTGGGGCATGGGAGAGCACGTACATCGGCACGCCGAACGCCTGCGCGGCCAGGGCGACCGCGAGCGTGCCGACCTTGTTCACCACGTGCCCGTCCATGGTCACCCGGTCGGAGGCGACCAGCGCGACGTCGGCCAGCCCGTTGGCGAGCGCGGAGGGCACCATGCCGTCGGTGATCACGGTGGGCCGGTAGCCCATCTCCACCAGCGTCGCCGCGGTCAGCCTGGCCCCCTGCAGGTAGGGCCGGGTCTCGGTGCAGACGAACTCCAGCCGCTTGCCCATCGCCTCGGCGGCCTGGACGGTTCCGATCAGGTAGGCGTCGCCCCAGCAGTGGGTGAGCACGCGCGCGCCGTCCTCCAGCAGCCCGGCGGCGTGACGGCCCAGGGCCAGGCTTCCCGCGCGGTAGCCCGCGTCGTGCTCGGCCGCGGCCTTCGCCACGGCGTCCACGAGCTCCGCTCCTGGCGCGCCGGCCAGCGGGCCGTCCACGGTGGCCGCCAGGATCGCGTTGACGGCGTCGCGGATGTGGTTGTTGGTGGGCCGGGTGGCGATGAGCCTGCGGCCCGCGGCGCGCAGCCGTTCGGCGGCGGCTCCGGGACCGGCGTCGCGCGCCTCGCGGGCGGCGAGCGTCATGCCGGCGGTCGTGGCGAACAGCGGGCCCGAGCTCTGCGTGACCATCTGCTCGATGGCCACCGCCACGTCCTCCATGGTGGCGCAATGCACCCACTTGCGGTCGAACGGGTAGACGCGGCGATCGAGGATGTCCACCCCGTCGTCGGTCGTCCGTACCGAGTCGGCCAGTATCGGCGTGTTACCGGTGCCGCTCACGTGGTCACCCCTTCCTCGAGGACCTTGTCCGATCCCAGGCCGCCGGGCCGCCTCCGCCGCCTGCGCAGCTGGACCAGCACCAGAGCGGCCAGCGTGATGACGTACGGCGCGGCGTCGGCGGCCTGCTGCGGCAGCCCGGCTCCCTGCAGGCGGAATCCCCAGGCCTCGGCGATCCCGAACAGCAGGCAGGCGGCCACGACGCCGTACACGCGGTTGCGGCCGAGCATCACGGCGACGACCGCGACCCACCCGCGCCCGGCGCTCATGCCTTCACTGAACAGTGTCACGTTGCCGAGGGCCAGCTGGGCCCCGGCGAGCCCGCAGAGCGCGCCGGCGGCCAGCACGGCGCCGTGCCGGTAGGCGCCGACCTTGAGCCCGAGGGACTCGGCGGCCTCCTGATGCTGCCCGATGCCCCGCAGCCGTAGCCCTGACCTGGTCCGCTTCAGCCACCACGCGGCCGCCACCACCAGCACCAGCGCGAGCGGCACGAGCGGCGACTGGGGGCCGAGCACCGGCCCCGCCAGAGGGAGGTCGCCGAGCCCGAGGCCGGCGAGCGTCGGCAGGCCTTTGAGGTCGGGGGAGGAGAACGTCCCGCCGCCGCCCAGGATGAGCCGCATCAGGAACGCGGTGAGGCCGAGGGCGAGCAGGTTGGTGCCCACCGCGACGACCACCGGGTCGGCCCGGGCGGTGACGGCTCCGACCGACAGGATCGCCGCGTACAGGACGGTGGCGGCCACGCCGCCGAGGACCCCGGCCCAGACGTTGCCAGTCAGGTGGCTGAAGAGCACGGAGGTGAAGGCGCCCCACAGCATCTGGCCTTCCAGGGCCATGTTGAACACCCCGGAGACCGAGCACAGCATTCCGCCGAGGGCGGCGAGGACGACGGGCGTCGTGGCGGTGAGCACGGCGGCGACGAAGGTGGCCTCGAAGATGTTCACCCGCTCACCCCGCTTCTGGTGGTGTCCACATGCCCTCCCGGCGGATCCGGCGCCTCCACGGGCGGGGCGGCGGGGCGTCCGGGCAGGAGCCGCCGCCACCGTCCGGGACGGTGGCGCATGGTGGCCGTCACCGCCACGATGACGATGATCAGGCCCTGGATTACCTGGGTGAGCTGGCTCGGCACTCCGGCGTCGCGTTCCATGCCCTGCCCGCCCACCTGCAAGATCGTCAGTAGTGCGACCGTGAACGGCACGCCGATGGGGCGTCCGGCGGCCAGCAGCACGGCGGCGACCCCGGTGAAGGTGTATCCGGGGGAGGTGAGCGCGCCGTCGACCAGCCGGTAGGGCGGGCTCAGCACGATCAGCCCGCCCACCAGGCCGGCGAACGCGCCGCCGCCCGCGAGGGTGGCGATGGCGAGCCGGTCCACGTCGATCCCCCCGTACCGGGCGAACTCCCGGTTGGCGCCCGTCGCCCGGATCTCGTAGCCGAGCACGGTGCCGGTGTCGGCGTACAGCCACGCCAGGGTCAGCACCAGGATGAGCGGGAGCGCGACCGTGACGTATCCGCTGTCGCCGATCGAGGGCAGGTGCGCCGCGGCGGGCAGGACCGGGGTCTCGGCGATGCCGGTGTTCGGCTCGGCGAGCGGGAAGCGGACGAGGTAGGACGCGAGCGCGACGGCCGGCGTGCTCAGCAGCAGCGTGGTCACGATGGCGGGAATGCCGAGCCTGGTGTGCAGCGGCGCGGACACCCCGGCGACGAGGGCGCCGGTGAGCGCCGCCGCGGCGAGCGGCACCACGACGGCGATGCCCGGCGGCAGCGGGAGCGCCAGGGCCAGTGCGGCGGCGGCCACGGCGCCGAGCGCCATCTGGCCGTCGCCGCCCAGGTTGAACTCGCCGGTACGAAAGGGGATGGCGAACGCCAGGGCCATGCCCAGTGTGGGGACGAAGGCGCCGATGGTGTACTCGAGGTTGCCGTCGGCCACGGCGCCCCTGATCAGCGCGGGGTAGGCCTCGGCGGGATCGACGCCGACGAGCGTCATGACGATCGTGGTCAGCACCAGCGCCCCCGCGATGGCGGGGAGCGCGGGAGATCGCGCGGCCGACCGCAGCGCCGCGCCGGCCAGGTCCCTCGCCTCGCGCGCGCCCCTCACGCCGTGCCTCCGGTCATCGCGGCGCCGAGCGCCTCGTCGCTCGCCTGCCCGCGCGGGAACTCGGCGACTAGGCGGCCGCCGTACATGACCAGGACGCGATCGGCCAGCGCGCGCAACTCGCCGAGCTCGCTCGAGACGAGCAGCACCGCCTGTCCCCGGTCGCGCGCCTGGGCGAGCAGCGCGTGGATGTACTCCTGGGCGCCGACGTCGACGCCCTGCGTCGGCTCCTCGACGACGATCACGGGGGTTCGCCGGGACAGCTCGCGGGCCAGCACGGTCTTCTGGGCGTTGCCCCCGGAAAGCGCCGAGATGGGCACGTCCACCGAGGCGGTGCGGACCGAGAACCGCTCGGTGAGCATGCGGGCGCGCTCCCGCACGACGGCCTTGGACAGCCGGCCGGCGCGGCCGCGCGGCCCGGCGTCGCGGTGGTCGCCCATGAGGAGGTTCTCGGCGACGGACATGGTGGCCGCCGTCGCGCGGCCGTGCCGGTCCTCGGGCACGTAGGCGATCCCGAGTTCGCGGCGGCGCCGCACGGTTGCGCGTCCGAGGTCGGCGCCGAGCAGCCGGACGGCGCCGGAGTGCCCGGTCCGCAGCCCGGTCACCGCGTCGACGAGTTCGCGCTGGCCGCTGCCGGCGACGCCCGCGATGCCGACGATCTCGCCCGCCCGGACGCCGAACGAGGCCCCGGACAGGCGTTCCACCCCGTCGCCGTCGCGCACCGCGAGGTCGCGCACCTCCAGGGCGTACTCGGCCGAGGGCGCACGCTCCGTGCGGGCGGGCGCGGCGGAGAGGAGGGAGCGGCCGATCATGGCCTGGACGAGCTCGTCGGCCGTCGTGCCGGCGGTGGCGAACCGGCCGGTGACCCGGCCCTGCCGCAGCACCGTGACCCGGTCGCCGGCGGCGAGCACCTCGCCGAGCCGGTGCGTGACCAGCACCACCGACGCTCCCGTGGCCGTCACCGTGCGCAGGACCTCGAACAGGCGGCCGGCCTCGCCTGGGGTGAGCACGGCCGTCGGCTCGTCGAGGATGAGGATCTCCGCCCCGCGGTGCAGCGCCTTGAGGATCTCGACGCGCTGGCGCACGCCGACGGGCAGCTCGCCGACCCGGGCCGCGGGGTCGACCCGCAGGCCGTACCGCTCGCTGAGGGCCTCGACCCGACGCCGGGCGGCGGCCCGGTCCAGCACGCCGCGCCGCAGCCGACCGCGGGCCGGTTCGGCGCCGATCACGACGTTCTCGGCGACGGTCAGCTCGGGGAACAGACGGAACCGCTGGTGGACCATGCCGAGCCCGTGCGCGATGGCGTCGGCGGGCGAGCGGAACCGGACCGGCTCGCCCGCTCGCAGCACGTGTCCGGAGTCGGGCCGGTGCAGCCCGAACAGCACGGACATGAGCGTGGACTTGCCGGCCCCGTTCTCCCCGACCACGGCGTGGATCTCCCCGCGCGCGATCGCGAGGTCGACGGAGTCGTTGGCGAGCACGGTTCCGAAGCGTTTCGTGATGCCGACGAGCTCGGCGGCGGGCGGCTCCGGGGGAAAGGTCATCTCCTAGCCCGCCAGGGGATCGGCGACGGTGATCTTGCCGGCGACGATGTCGTCGCGTACCTGCTTGACCTTGGCCACGACCTCCGGGCTCTTGGCGACGGTGCAGGCGGTCGATGCGAGCGTGTCGTCCAGGGCCGTCACGCCCACCCCGTTCTCGGCCAGCCCGTAGACCTTCACGCCGCCGGTCTTGCCCGCGGCGACCTCCTTGACGGCGGCGATCTCGGCGACGTCCACGCGCTTCAGCACGTTGTCGACGACGTTGCCGGGGCTGAGCGCGCACTGGTCCACGTCGACGCCGAAGGACTTCGCGCCCCCGGCCGCGGCGGCCTCGAAGACGCCCTGGTTGCCGCCGGACGCCGCGGCGGCGACGATGTCGGCCCCGCGGCCGATCAGGGTCTGGGCCTGGGACTTGGCGCGCGCGGGGTCGCTGAAGGGGTTGTTGCCGCCGACGTAGAGCGGGGTGCCCTCGGCGGCGGGCTTGACCGACTTGGCGCCGGCGAAGAACGGGTCGATCCACCGGTGGATGAAGGGGCTGTCCAGCGCCGCCACCACGCCGAGCTTCCCGCTCTCGCTCAGCAGTCCGGCTTCCACCCCGGCCAGGTAGGCGGCCTCGTGCTCCTTGAACGAGACGCACGACAGGTTGGGCGCGGGGGTCTTGGCACAGGAGTCGACCTGGAGGAACTGCTGGTCGGGGTGCTGCTTCGGCAGGGTGTTGAACAGGTCGTCGAAAGAGAAGGTGATGCCGATGATGATGGTGGGCTTGGCGCGCACCGCGGCGTCGAGGTTCTGGGCGATGCTGGTCGGATCCTTGCTCTCGTACAGCTTGAAGCTCGCGCCGATCTGCTGGGCGGCCGTCTCGGCGCCCTTGACCCCGAGCTGCAGGAAGCCGTTGGTGCCGACCGGGTTCGGGGTGATCAGGATGATGGACTTGCCGGCGGGCTTCTCCGAGGCGTCCTTGGCCGCGGTCGTGCCCCCTCCGCAGGCCGTCAAGGTCAGGGCCAGCGCGCTCGCCGTGATGAGTCCGGTGGTGATGGGGGTGCTTCGCATGACGGTGTCGCCGTTTCCTTGATCCTGACAGGGCACATCGGCTGAATGGGACGAAAGCCTCAAGTGATGTCAGAGCATATTACACTTTCCCGATCGGCAAAGCAGGATTAGTCCCGACGCCGCCTCGCCGGCTCGCGTGCACGGAAATATGCCGATCCGGGAGCTGGCGGAAGGCCCTGTACGGCCGGTGTTTGTGAGAGTGTTTGGATGCGGTCGGCAACGGGGTCGGCCGTGCGGGGTGACCGGATGTTGCACGATTGCCTAGTTTCCCTACCAAATTGTAGGGTATATTGGGCGCCGCGCAGAGGAGGCGACATGAGCCCGGACCTGAGCCACCCGTCATGGCCGCGTGGCGAGACCCCCCTCACCGCGGCGATCACAGCCGGGCGGTGGATCCGTTCGGCGGCCGTCGACGACGAGCGCGGGCGCCACTGGCTCGCCAACCCCGACCCCGGACGCCGCTCGGCCAGGTCGGGACGGCCCGGCTCGCTGTACGCCGGGGTGGCCGGCATCGTCGTGTACTTCCTTGAGCTCGCCGCGGCCACCGGCCACGAGGCCTACCTGCACGACGCCAGGGAAGGTGCGCGCTACCTCGCCGCCACCTGGCAGGACGAGGCCGACCTGTCCCTGTACCACGGCCTGACCGGCATCGTCTTCGCGCTGGCGGAGGCCGGATGGGCGACCGGTGACGAGAGCCTCGCGGTCGCCGCCAGAGCCGGAGCCGACCGTGTCGTCGGCAGCCTGCGCCGCGACGGCGGCGGCGTCGGATGGACGGGCGACCCGGCGCAGCGGGGCGACGGCGGCATCATCCTCGGCCTCCTGCACGCGGCGGGCATCCTCGGCGTCCCCGCGTACGAGGAGATCGCCGTGGAGGCCGGCGCGCGCGTCGCCGAGCAGGTGGTCCCCGGGCACAGGTTCGGCAAGGACGGGTGCCCCGACCTGCCGCTGGACGCCGTCACGCCCGGCTTCCTGTCCGGCACGGCCGGCACCGCCTTCCTGCTCGCCCGGCTCTACGGCGTCACGCGGGACAGGCGCTTCCTGGACGCGGCTCGCAGGGGCGCCGACTTCGTCCGCACGGTCAGCACCGTGACCGACAAGCACGTCTTCGTGCCGCACCACGTCCCGCAGGGCCGGGGCCTGCACTACCTCGGCCTGTGCTCGGGATCGGCCGGCGTGGCGCGCATGTTCTACGAGCTCTACCGGGTCACGGGCGACCAGGGCGACCTCGACTGGGTGGAGCGGCTGGCCGCGGGCATCGTGTGCAGCGGCGTCCCGCGCCGCAGGACGCCCGGGTTCTGGAACGTCGCCTGCCAGTGCTGCGGCGCCGCGGGCCTGCTGGAGCTGTTCGTCGGGCTCTGGGCCGCGACCGGCGCGCAGTCTCACCTGCGGTTCGCCCGCGAGCTCGCCGACGACCTGGTCGGCCGCGCCACGGGGCACGACGAGGCCGGTTACCGGTGGTACCAGGCCTACCGGCGGCTGCGGCCATGGGAGGTCACGGCCGACACCGGTTACATGATCGGCGCCGCCGGCATCGGCTCCGCGCTCCTCCACCTGGACGCCGCCACGGCGAGCGGGGAGCCGCGCCGGCTCATCCTGTTCCCGGACAACCCGTTCCCCGCCATCCCGGTGCCCGCCTCGATCCTGCGCCGCTCCGGCTGAGACCGCCGCGCTGAGACCGCAGGGCCCGCGTGACCGCTCGCGCGCCCGCCGCTCACGGGCCCGTACCAGGCCGCGGCCTCAGAGCTCCTCCACGTTCCGCGGGCCGAGGGGCAGCCGCACCACGAAGCGGGCGCCTCTCTCGCTTGGCTCGATCCCGAGCGTTCCGCCGCTCATCTCCGCGATCTGCCGGGCGATGGACAAGCCGAGCCCGGTGCCGCCCGCGTCCTTGCTCCGCGCCGCGTCCAGCCGGGTGAACCTCTGGAAGACGACCTCCCACTTGTCGGGCGGGATCCCGGCGCCGTCGTCGTGCACCTCGAGTATCGCGGTGCCGTGGGCGAACCGGGGATCGCCCGGCGGGTCGCCGTACCGCTTCAGCACCCTGATCGTGGCCGAGGCGGCCGCATGCCGCTCGGCGTTGTCCATCAGGTTGGCGAACATCCGCGCCAGCCGCACGTAGTCGCCCATCACCACCACGCCGGGCTCGACCTCGCGCCTGATCGTCAGGCGGGTGTGGCGGCGGTCCAGCTCGCCGCCGACCAGCTGCGGCAGGTCCACCGGATCGCGAGCGCCCGGTGTGCCCGCGTCCAGCCGGGCGGCCAGCAGCAGGTCGCGGACGATGGCCTGCAACCGATCCAGGCTGCTCAGGAGAGAGCGGCCCACCGCGGGCACGTCGGCCTCCTCCGGCGCGAGCAGGGCGCTCTCCACCTCGGCGCGCATGGCGGTGATGGGGCTGCGCAGGTCATGGGAGGCGTCGGAGGCGAACTGCCGCTGGCGCTCCATCGCGGCCTCCAGCCGGTCCAGCGTTTGGTTCACGCTCTCGGCCAGGCCGTGGATCGCGTCGTTGCTGGGCGGGACGGGGACGCGGCGGCCGGGGCTGGTGGCGTTGATCTCGTCCAGCTCGGCCCGGATGGCGTCGACCGGCGCCAGCGAGACCGAGATGATCCGGTGGCTGCCGTAGACGATCGTCGTGGTGACGATCACGACGGAGGCGAGTGCGAGGGCGATCAGCCCGGGATGGACCCACGGCGGGACGACCGGTGCGGCACTGTAGACGATCCAGCTCCGGCCGGCGTGGTGGAACCGCTGCGCCACCACGATGTAGCACTGGTGGCGAGGGAAGACCCGGTCGCACACCACCGAGTTGACGGGCCCCGAGCCGTCAGCGGGAGCGAAGTGCGCCATCGGGGGCCTGCCCGCCATCGATTCGGTGGATGCCACCACCTTCCCCTGGGAGTCGACGAGCTGGATGTGGGGCACCTGCTCGTACGGGATCGGGATGGGCAACTGGTCCCGCTGGAACACCGTGGAGACGCGGCGCCCCGCGGCGATGACCCCTTCGGTGACGTAGCCGGTGGCGAAGCGGTGAACGCTCACCATCAAGGTGGCCGCGAGCAGCGTCGACAGCAGGGCCGCGACGATGCCGGCGAACAGGGTGAAGCGACCTCTGACCGACCAGCGGTGCCACATGCTCACCGCGATCCCCCCTTCGCCCCCAAGACAAGTCGACCACACAGGTCCGGGGCGTCCGCCGTGGGGGCGCGAGGGGGGAGGGGCTAGTCGGCTGCGCGGGCGGCGACCTCGGCGGCCTTCGCCGTGAGGGACCGCACCGCCTCGGTGAGGTGGGCAACCTGGACTTCGAGGGTGTGGACCCGCGCCTCGAGTTCGCCGGAGCTTGGGGGCTGGTGTGCGACGATCTGCCTCGGCATCGGCGGCCGCTCCCTTCGATGGTGATCATTCGGGTATGAGGGACGCGGGGGTGTCCGTCGCGATCCCAGCCCTTTACCTCTGCCCACACAGCGGCGGACAAAGCACCTGCGGTCCTATAAGCGTACGTGACCTCGCCGGCGATCTCCCTGTGGTGTCTCCCCAGGCTGTGACGCCGCCTGGGAGGCGAGGAGGCGGGCGATGTAGCCGGTTCGAGGATGGCGCGCCACCTCCGCGGGAGTGCCCTCCTGCATGAGCACGCCGCCCTCGATCACGCCGAGCCGGTCGGCCAGCGCCGCCGCCTCCGGCGGATCGTGGGCGACGAGCACGCAGACGCCCGTGAAGGCGGACAGGTGATGCCGGAGCAGCGATCGCGCCTCCGGGCGCGTGCCGGCGTCCAGGCCGGCCAGCGGCTCGTCCATGAGCAGCACGCGCGGACCGGAGGCCAGCGAGCGTGCCAGTGACACCAGCAGCGCCTGGACGGGCGACAGCTCGCGGGGCCGGGCGTCGCGGAGGGCGTCGAGGCCGACGCGCTCCAGCCAGGCGGTGGCGGCGCGGCGGGCCTCGCTCCTGCCCGCGCCGTGGCAGCGGGGCCCGAAGGCGACGTTGTCCAGCGCGCTGAGGTGAGGGAACAGCAGGTGCTCGCGCAGGAGCATCGCGACCGACCTGCGCTCGGCCGGGCGCGCGTGCAGCGGAGCCCCGTCGAGCAGGACGTGGCCGCCCGAGGGCGGGGTGAGCCCGGCCAGGACCCGCAGCGCGGTGGTCTTGCCCGCGCCGCCCGGCCCGAGGAGGGCGAGGACCTCACCGGCGGCGGCGCGGATCCTGACGTCCAGCCGCAGGGGCGGACGCTCGGCGACCAAATGGGCGTCCAACATCATGCGGGGTTCACCCATCGATCGCGAAGGCAGGTCAGCACCGCCACGGACACCGCGAGCAGGACGAGGCTGAGCACGACGGCGGCCTCGGGGTCGCTCCGCAGGCCGAGGTAGACCGACGGCGGCGCGGTGAGCGCCGCCCCGGAGAGGCCGCCGGCGAAGACGATCGTCGCGCCGAACTCGCCGAGGGCCCGAGCCCAGCACAGCAGGGCTCCCGCGGCGATCCCCGGCGCCACCAGAGGCAGGGTCACCCGGTGGAACACCGTCCAGCGGGAGCCGCCGAGCAGGGTCGCGGCCTCCTCGACGCGCGGGTCACAGGCCCGCAGAGCGCCCTCCACGGTGACGACCAGGAAGGGCAGCGCCACGAAGGCCTGCGCGAGCACCACGGCCCCGGCAGGGGCGGGCACGGACAGGCCCACGGCGGCGGGCCAGCTGCCCGCCAGGCCGTCGCGTCCCAGCGCCAGCAGCAGGGCCACGCCGCCCGCCACCGGCGGCAGGAGCAGCGGCACCCTGACCATGGCCTGGACGGCGCGCCTGCCGCGGAAGGCCACGCGGGCCAGCATCCAGGCCAGCGGAACGCCCGACACCAGGCAGCCCAGAGTGGCGAGCACGGAGGTCAGCAGCGACAGCCGCAGTGCCGCGAGGACCTCGGGCTCGGTGAGGCGGGCGAGGAGCGTCGTCCAGGGAGCCCGGACCAGCAGCGCGACGATGGGCAGCACCAGGAACAGCAGGGCGGCCGCCGCCGGCGCCGCCAGCACCAGGGGCACGCCGGACGGCCCGTCGGGCAGGGCGCGGTGGCCGGCGCCCCTCGGCCTGCGCCGGGTGGTGATCAATACCCTCATGCCGCCTTCATCCCCGGCATCCCCGCGCGCCACGCGAGCGCCAATCCATGATCGGCGCGACAAGTTTACTTCCAGGTTAAATGTGTAGAGGGAGGGCGAATCGAAAGGAGCGGCCCATGGACTCCGTGGCCTCAGCAGGTCACCAGGCGCGGGGAGCCGCGCAGCAGGCGACCAACAGCCGGACCTTCGACCGGCTCGCCCGGTTCGGGATGGTGTGCCGGGGCGTCCTGTACGCCCTGATCGGCATCCTGGCTCTGCAGATCGCCTTCGGAGGGGGAGGGGAGGAGGCCGACAAGACCGGCGCCGTGCGCACGGTGGCCGAGCAGCCGTTCGGCACCGTCCTGCTATGGCTCCTCGCCGTCGGATTCACGGCCCTCGCGTTGTGGCAGCTCTCCGAGGCGCTGATGGGCGCCGGCCTGGACGCCAAGCACCGCGTGGAGGCGGCCGGCCGCACCGTGGTCTACACCCTGGTCGTCGGCACCATCCTGAGCTTCCTGCTCCGCGGCACCACCGGCCGGTCGAGCGACCAGAAGTCCAAGGACCTCACCGCCACCGTCATGGACTGGCCCGGCGGGCAGTGGATCGTGGGCGCCGTCGGGCTCGGCATCGTCGCGCTCGGCCTCTACTGGATCTACGACGGCGTGACCAAGAAGTTCTGCGAGCACCTGCGCACCGGCGAGATGTCCCCCAGGACGCGCGGCACGGTCGAGAAGCTCGGCATGGTGGGGTACTGCGCGCGCGGCGTGATCGCGGTCGCGGCCGGCGTCTTCTTCGTTCACGCGGCCATCACCTACGACCCCGACGAGGCCAAGGGCATCGACTCCACGTTGCGGGCCTTCGCCGACACGCCGCTCGGCCCGTGGCTGCTGGTCGTGGTCGCCCTCGGCCTGCTGGTCTTCGCCGCCTACTGCTTCTGCGAGGCCCGCTGGCGCAGGACCTGACGCGAGAGCGGACCCGGGCGTAGTGCGCGGGTCCGCCGGCGCGAGACTTGACACGAAGAACGGACCCGAGCCTGGTGCTCGGGTCCGTTGTCGTTGGCGCTCCGGCGCCTCCGGCTGTCGTGCGCGTTCCGGTATCCGCAGTCAGACGTTGCGCCGGTACTGGCCGCCCGCCTCGAAGAGGGCCTCGGTGATCTGGCCCAGCGAGCACACCCGGGCCGCGTCCATCAGCGCCGCGAAGGCGTTGCGGTCCGACATCGCCGCCTCCCGCAGCCGCCGCAGCGCCTCGGGCGCCTCGGCCACGTGCTCCTGCTGGAACGCCCGGAGCCGCGTGAGCTGGCCGCGCTTCTCCTCCTCGGTGCCCCGGGCCAGCTCCAGCGACCCGTGCTCGACCACGCCGTCGGGGTTGCGGAAGGTGTTCACGCCGATGATCGGCAGCGAGCCGTCGTGCTTGCGGGTCTCGTACAGCATCGACTCGTCCTGGATGCGGCCGCGCTGGTAGCCGGTCTCCATCGCGCCGAGCACGCCGCCCCGGTCCGACAGTCGCTCGAACTCGGCGAGGACCGCCTCCTCCACCAGGTCGGTGAGGTCGTCGATGATGAAGCCGCCCTGCAGCGGGTTCTCGTTGGCCGCCAGTCCCCACTCCCGGTTGATGATCATCTGGATGGCCATGGCCCGGCGCACCGACTCCGCGCTCGGGGTGGTCACGGCCTCGTCGTAGGCGTTGGTGTGCAGGCTGTTGCAGTTGTCGTAGATCGCGATCAGGGCCTGCAGCGTGGTGCGGATGTCGTTGAAGTTCATCTCCTGGGCGTGCAGCGACCGCCCGGAGGTCTGGATGTGGTACTTCAGCTTCTGCGACCGCTCGCCCGCCCCGTACCGGTCGCGCATGGCGACGGCCCACACGCGGCGGGCCACCCGGCCGAGCACGCTGTACTCCGGGTCCATGCCGTTGGAGAAGAAGAACGACAGGCTGGGCGCGAAGTCGTCGATGGCCATGCCGCGGGCGAGGTAGGCCTCGACGTAGGTGAAGCCGTTGGCCAGCGTGAAGGCCAGCTGGGTGATCGGATTGGCCCCGGCCTCGGCGATGTGGTAGCCGGAGATCGACACCGAGTAGAAGTTGCGCACGTCGTTGGCGATGAACCACTCCTGCACGTCGGCCATCATCCGAAGCGAGAAGTCGGTCGAGAAGATGCAGGTGTTCTGGCCCTGGTCCTCCTTGAGGATGTCGGCCTGCACGGTGCCGCGCACGGTGGCCAGCGTCGCCGCGCGCACGCGGGCGGCCTCCTCGGCGGTGGGCTCGCGGCCGTTGTCGGCCCGGAAGCGCGCAAGGGCCTGGTCCACGGCCGTGTGCAGGAAGAACGCCAGGATGGTCGGGGCCGGCCCGTTGATGGTCATCGACACCGAGGTGTTCGGCGAGGTCAGGTCGAAGCCGTCGTACAGCGCCTTCATGTCGTCCAGCGTGGCGATCGACACCCCCGAGGTGCCGACCTTGCCGTACACGTCGGGCCGCTCCGCCGGGTCGTTGCCGTACAGGGTCACCGAGTCGAACGCCGTCGACAGGCGGACGGCGGGCTGGCCCTCCGACAGGAGCTTGAAGCGCCGGTTCGTACGGAACGGGTCGCCTTCGCCGGCGAACATCCGGATCGGGTCCTCGTCGGCCCGCTTGAAGGGGAACACCCCGGCGGTGAACGGGAACCGTCCGGGCAGGTTCTCCGAGCGCAGGAACCGCAGCAGCTCGCCGTGGTCGGTGTACCTCGGCAGCGCCACGCGGGGGATGCGGCTGCCCGACAGCGAGGTGCGCCACAGCGGGGTGTGCTGCTCCTTGCCGCGCACGGTGACCACCAGCTCGTCGGCGGAGTAGGCCTTGACCGTCTCGGGCCAGTCGTCCAGCAGCGCGCGGCTGCCGGGTGACAGCTCGGCCTCGGCGCGCTCGCGCAGCGCGTCCAGCTTGCCCAGCGACGCGGGATCGCCGCCCTCGGCGGCCAGTAGCTCGCGGACCTGGGCGAGCTGCCGGCGCCGGCGCGCGGCCTCCGCCTGCAGCCTGGTGCGGCGGTGGTAGTCGCGCACGGCGTCTGCGATCTCGGCGAGGTAGCGGACCCGGGCGGGCGGCACGATGGCGGCCGCCAGGCTGGAGGTCGTGACCGAGGTCTCCGGCAGCAGCCCGGGGCTCTCGGGCAGGCCCTTCTCGCCGAGCAGCGCGCGCAGCCGCTGGTAGAGCGCGGTGACGCCGTCGTCGTTGAACCGGGACGCGATGGTGCCGTAGACGGGCATGTCCTCGGGGGAGGTGCCGAAGGCCTCGCGGTTGCGCACCATCTGGCGCCGCACGTCGCGCAGCGCGTCCTGCGCGCCCCGCCGGTCGAACTTGTTGATCGCCACCACGTCGGCGAAGTCGAGCATGTCGATCTTCTCGAGCTGGGAGCTCGCTCCGAACTCCGGCGTCATGACATAGAGGGATATGTCGCTGAACGGGACGATGGCGGCGTCCCCCTGGCCGATGCCGGGGGTCTCGACGATCACCAGGTCGTACCCGGCCGCCCGGCACACGGCGATCACGTCGTCGAGGTGCTCGGGAAGCTCGTGGGAGCCGCGCGTGGCCATCGAGCGGAAGAACACCCGGTCGCCGCCGAGGCTGTTCATCCGGATCCGGTCGCCCAGCAGCGCGCCGCCGCCCCTGCGCCGGGTCGGGTCCACCGCGACGACCGCGACGCGGAGCTTGTCCTCGTAGTCGATGCGGAGCCGGCGGATCAGCTCGTCAGTGAGCGAGGACTTGCCCGAGCCGCCGGTGCCGGTGATGCCGAGCACGGGCACGCGACGCGCCTGCGCCGCCGTGCGCAGCGTCTCAAGGTACGCCGCGCCGGCCCGCCCGGCCTCGACGTAGGTGATCGCGCGCGCGACGGCCCGCTGGTCGCCGGTGAGCACGGCGGGCGGCTCGCCGTCCCTGGTCAGGTCGACGTCGCACGCCTCGATGAGCGTGTTGATCATGCCGGCCAGGCCGAGCCGCTGCCCGTCCTCGGGGGAGAAGATCTTGGTCACCCCGTGGCGCTCGAGGGAGCCGATCTCCTCGGGGACGATGACCCCGCCGCCGCCCCCGTACACCTTCACGTGCCCGGCGCCCCGCTCGCGCAGCAGGTCCACCAGGTAGGTGAAGAACTCCACGTGACCGCCCTGGTAGGAGCTGATCGCCACGCCCTGGGCGTCCTCCTGGACGGCCGCGGTCACGATCTCCTCCACCGACCGGTCGTGGCCGAGGTGGACGACCTCCGCTCCCTGGGCCTGCAGGATGCGCCGCATGATGTTGATCGCGGCGTCGTGCCCGTCGAACAGCGCCGCCGCGGTCACGACGCGTACAGGGTTTGCGGGTTCGTGCACCGGAGCTCCTCAGGCAAGTTACTAGGACGTCCTAATAAATTGTAGGACGTCCAAGTACTCCAGCGGAACCCGAGCCGCCGGTCAGAGCCCCTCGCCGGCCGACGCGCGCAAGGCCAGGGTGTCGGGGCGCACCCGCGCCGGGTCCTCGCCCTTGATCAGCAGGCGGGCCATGAGGTCGGCCACGGCCGGCATCCGGTCCGGGCCGAGGCCGCGGCGGGTCACCTCCTGAGTGCCGATGCGCAGGCCGCCCATCGGCTCGCCGGGAGGCTGCCCGGGAAGGCCGATGCCGCTGAGATAGATCCCGCCGGCCGCGAGCGCGCGGGCCGCCTCGTCGCCGCCGCCGAACGCGTCCGCTTCCACCGCGACATGGTGGGAGGTCGTCCAGCCGAGCTCCGCCGCCGCCACGGCGAAGCCGGACGCCTGCAGCGCCGCGGCCAGCGCCGTCGCGCCCGCCATGCAGGCGTCGGCGTAGGCGGGCCCCGTCTCCGCCAGTTCGGCGGCGGTGACGGCGAGCGGGGCCAGGCGGGCGGCGTCGTAGTTGGCGGTCAGGCCCGGGTAGGCCGCCGCCGAGACCCGTTCGGCCAGCTCCTCGTCCCTGGTCACGATGGCCGCGCCGGGCGGGCCGCCGAACGACTTGTAGGTCGACATCGTCAGGACGTGCGCGCCGTCCGCCAGCGGGCGCTGGAACCGCCGGCCGGCGATCAGCCCCGCGACGTGCGAGGCGTCGTAGATCAGCGTCGCGCCCGCCTCGTCGCACGCCGCCCGGACCGCCGCCACGTCGTGCGGGAACAGCATCAGGCTCGCGCCGATCACCACGATGGCCGGACGCTCGCGGCGCAGGAACGCCGGCAGCCTGGCATGGTCGATCGCGAACCCGGCCGCGTCGTAGGGAAGGTCCACGACCCGCAGCCCGCGGATCCCCGCGGCGCCCTGCGCGTGATGGCTGGCGTGCCCGCCCGCCGCCTCCGGTAGCACCGCGATCGTGTCCCCGGGCCGGGCGAACGCGGTGTAACAGGCCAGGTTGGCCAGCGTCGCGCTCTGCAGCCGGACCTCGGCGTACCGGCCGTCCATCAGCGCGGCCATCCGCAGCGGCGCCAGCGTCTCCAGCACGTCCAGGTGGTCGAGCCCGGCCTGGAACTTCTCGCCCGGCCAGCCCATCGACGGGCGGCTGGACACGCTCGCCTGATGCACGGCCAGCGCGCGCGGGCTCATGGTGTTGGTGCCCGCGTACAGCACGATGCCTTCCTCGTCGAAGGCGCGGCGGTGCCCGCCGAGGGCGTCGGCCACGGCCCGTACGACTCCGGCGGCGTCCAGCCCGCCGAGCGCGGACTCCAGTTCGGTGAGCCGCCGCTGAGCGCGTTCCGAGGCCCAGGGCGCGACACGACTACGAGCTTCCAGGGTGACCACTCCGTCCGAACACGTTTCCTTGCCAGGATGCGCTCGACGCTACGGCCGCCCGCGGCGGCCCTGCCACCGCCGGAACGAGGGGATGCGGCCCGCCGTTTCCTACATCTGTAGGAAACCGGGTGCCGTGTTCACCGTTGTCCGGAGTGGTTGCCGGTGGTCAGCCGCATGCCGCGCCCGCCGGGTCATGGGCGGTCGTGGGGAGCGCCACGCCATCGGGGTGGCGCAGGACCGTAAAGGCGACATATGGTATTGAAACGGACAAATGTCCGTCTCTGCCATCGCTCCATGGGAAGTCGCGCAATGAGTCACGACAGCGGGCCTCCGCCCATCGTCTTCGAGATGGACCTCTCGCTCCAGGAAGCCCGCAGGCGGGCCGAAGTCGTCGCCGCGCTGGGCGACGACTGGGACCCCCTGGCGGTCATCCGGGGCGAGGAGGAGGCCTACGACCTGCTCTACTCCGGCCTGGACGAAGGCCAGCAGCAGACCTACGACATGCTCGTGGCCGCCGGGGTGCTCCCGCGACGAGAGGCCGGCCGTGCTGCCGATTGACCCGCACGCCGACATCGCCCGCCGCGCCTGGATCCCCTGCCCGCACTGCCGTGACGACCGGCACTGCGCCGACTGCGGCTCCGGCCGCAACTGCCGGGACCACTGGCGCTACCTGCTGAGCACCACCGGCAGCGTCCTGCACGTCCAGTGCCCGGGATGCGCCTACCTGTGGGACCACGAAACCCACTTCGGCACCGGCGGCCCCCGCCCCGCCTTCTAGCCCTCGGCCCCAAGCCGGCCGCCGGCGTGACCTGGCGCCGGCAGGGCTGCCCACACCGCCCGAATCGGGGGTGGGCGTCAACGGGAGAGGGCTGCCGGGACCACCGAGACCGAGATCGTGACGAGGTCGCCGACGTGGACGGTGCCAGGGCGGACCACCCGTGTGATCAGGCCGAACTTGTTGCCGTGATCGGCGATGAGGTGCTTTTGCAGCTCGGGCCACCGCTCGCGCCCGTGCGGGTCCCAGCTCGGCACCGCGCACCGGCTGCATGGCCCGGTGTGATCACCGGTGACGCCGAGGACGACCTCGCCGATGGCGATCGTGACCTCGCCGCCGAAGGACTCCTCAGCGAACGCGGGAGCGTCCAGCGAAAGGTGCAGGTTGGGCCGGAAGCGCGTCACGTCCACCGGCGCGCCCATCTCCTCCTCAAGGCCCCGGCGCGACGCCTCGAAGGTGACCAGGACCGTCGGCCCGCGATCTTGCTGGCCGTCGGCCTCGCGAAGCGACAGCGGGACGCCGTAGGCCTCGGCGAGCGCGGCGGGAAGGTCCGGGTCGTCCCAGGCCCACGCCGCTCCGCTCGCCGAGTACAGAACAGGAGGCCCGGGCGGTTCGGGGGAGCCGTCACAGGTGGCGGGGTAGGCGGCCTCCCAGGCGAGCATCCCGGGCGTCTGCCGCACGGTGAGCCGGTTGCCCTCCCGGCCTGGACGCTCGTCCACCAGGGAGTACGCCCGGTCGCCCGCCACCCCCCGGCCGTCCAGCAGCGCGGCGGAGACCCGCTCGCCCCGCAGCGACTTCACCGGCCACCGGTAGAGGTCCTGGATCCTTCCCCGATACATGCCCCGAGCTTAGAGGAGCCAGACCAGCCACGACGCCGCCGGGCACCCTCCCCGGCCGCGTGCTCGATCCGCCGGGCGGCGTCGCGAAAGGGAGAGCGTCCGGGGCTCGGCTACCATGCGCGCATGGTCGCGGACGACGTGCAGGAAGCGCTCGAGGCGCTGGCCGCGGCCGTGGGGCGCGGGGTCTCGATCGACGACCCGGACGGCCGGGTCATCGCGCACAGCGCCCACAATGGCGAGACCGATCCGGTCCGGGCGCGCGCCATCCTGTCCCGTTCGGTGCCGCCGGAGGTCGGGGCCTGGCAGCGCGCCCACGGCGCAGGTGTGGCGACCGGCCCGGTGCGCGTCCCGCCCAACCCGGACCTGGCGATGGAGGCACGGCTGTGCGTCGCGCTCCTGCACCGCGGGCGGCGGCTGGGCTTCCTGTGGGTCATCGAGGGCGAGCGGCCGCTGACGCCGGCCGAGACCGGCCGGGTGGTACGGGACGCCGCGAGGGTGGCCGCGCTGCTCGGCGAGGGCTTCCCCGGCCGCTCGGCCCGGAGCCGCCCGCCGCTGTGCCGGCTGCTCACCGGTGGCGCCGGCGACCGGCGCGAGGCGGCGGCGCGGCTGGCCGCCTGCGGGCTGCCCGAGCACGTGCCGTACCACGTGCTCGTCGTCCGCCCTCCTGCGGCGGCGCCGGGCGTTCGCCGGGCGGCGGGTCCCCCCGGCGGTCTTCCGCCCGGTGACGCAGAGCCGGGCGGCGATGGGATGGTGACATCCACGTCCCGGCTGAGCGAGCTGATCGGCGGGGAGGTCCGCGGGCTGCGCCCGCCCGCCGCCCACGCCGTGATCGACGGGCGGACCGTCGTGCTCGCGCCGCACGGCCGCGCGCCGTACCCGGGAGGGATCACCGTGGTGGCCGGGGGTTTCCCGCCGGGTTCAGCGGTCGGCGCGAGCGCCGCGCACTCCGCACTGGAGGCCGCGCCGGAGGCCTACCGGCAGGCCCTCGCCGCCTCCCGGGCGGCGGCTGCCGATCCGGGCGCCGGTCCGCTCGTCGTCTGGCCCGAGCTGGGCGTGTACCGCTTCTTCGGCCCGCCCGCCGGGCGCGGTCGTCCGGATGGCGAGGCCGCGAGCGGTGAGGCCGGGAGCGGCGAGGTCGCCGGCGGTGGGGTCACGGGCGGCAAGGTCTGTGACGTTGGAGTCTTGAGCGCGGAGGCCGGTGATCCGCTCATGCCGTTGCGGAGGCGCGATCCGCGCGGGGTGCTGGTGGCGACCCTGGAGGCCTACCTCGACTCCGGAGGCGACGCGCAGGCGACCGCCGAGGCCGCGCACCTGCACCGCACCAGCCTGTACTACCGGCTGCGCCGGATCGAGGAGATCACCGGCCGCGACCTCAGGAACGGCCGCGACCGGCTCGAACTCCACCTGGCGCTCAAGCTCGCCCGCTGGGACGCCACCGCGTGAGCGGCCGGAACGCCGCGCCCCGAGATGGCGCGATCTGGGACGCCCGGAGGCGGCGCGATCTGGGACGTGCGGAGGCGGCGCGCGTCGTGCCGGGAACATCACGGCGCGTGGGGCCGGGGTGTCATCGGCCGGTGGCGGCCTCCTCCTCGACGAGCTTCAGGAGCGCGGAGACGGTCATGGACCCCGGGGAACGGCGTTCCCGGGCGAACTCGTTGGCGATCCGGCGCACCGTCTCGTTGGCCGGGGTCGGCACCCCGTGCAGCCGTCCAAGGAGCACGATCTCGCCGTTGAGGTAGTCCGCCTCGATGGAGCCGCTGCCCTTGGCGAGGCTCTGCCACGACGAGCCGCCGGGCCGGTCCACCCCGGCGACCGCCGTCTCGTTCACCTGGTCACCGCGGGTGCGGCGCTCCTCCTCGGCGGAGGTGCAGGCGATGCCCGCCGCCGCCAGCGCGGCCCTGCCCTCGGCCAGGAGGCGCTCCATCAGCGGTTCCCAGCCTGGGCCCGTGCCGCAGATCGCCTGGTGGGCGTTGCCGAGGTTCCCCAGCAGCTTGGCGTACTTCCAGTGCATCACGTCCGGCACGACCGGGGCGGCGAACATGCTGCCGCGCAGGTCGGCGGCGATCCGCTCGATCGTCTCGTCGGTGCCGTCCGGGTAGCGGCCGAGGGTCAGCATGCCCGACAGGGGCGCGCCGTGGGAGGCCACCGTGCCGGGCTCCAGGTGCAGCGCCGGCAGCCAGACGCACATGCCGTAGACGCGGCGGAACAGGCGCAGCGCGAGCCGCTCGTTCTCGACGGCGTTCTGGGCGCAGACGAGGGGAAGCAGGTCGGCGGCGGTGCCGCCGCCGGTGACGGGGCGGGGAGCCCAGGCGTTGAGGATCGCGGTGGTGTCCTGCGTCTTGACCGCGAGCACGAGCACGTCGTCCGTGCGGAGGTCGAGCTCTTCCGGGCCTGCGACGGCGGGGATCGGCAGGGTCGTGGCGCCGCCGGGGGAGATCAGCCGGAGGCCGTCCCGGCGGATCGCGTCGAGGTGGGCGCCGCGTGCGACGAGGACGACGTCGTGCCCGCCCTCGGCGAGCCGCCCGCCGATGGTTCCGCCGACCGCACCGGCGCCGATGATGATATAGCGCATTATGTGATCCTCGCATGATCCCCCACCCGCCCGGCGAGGAGGTCTGGGGTGAGCAGGTCGGCTCAGCAAGGGGCGGATCGCTCAGCCCCTCTGATGTCTCGGTGAACGGGCCGGCGCCGAGAAGTTCCACTCGGCGATGGTGCCGCAGGCCGGGACGGACTCGCGGATCTGGCACGACGTGAAGGACCTCGGTGCCGACCTCGCCAAGCTGGAAGGGGTGCGCGGCGGCCAGGTGAAGGCCGACGTCGCCATCGGGTGGGACTGGCAGTCCTGGTGGGCGCTGGAGCTGGAGTGGCGTCCCTCGTGCGATCTCGCCTACCGGGAGAGGGTGGACGCCTACTACGAGGCGCTCTGGCGCTCGCACGTGACCGTGGACTTCGTGGCCCCGACTGCCGACATGTCGGGATATCGGGTGGTGGTGGCGCCGAGCCTGTACCTGCTCACCGAGGCGGGGGCCAAGAACCTGCGCCGGTACGTCGAGGCGGGCGGCCACCTGCTCGTGTCCTACTTCTCCGGCATCGTCGACGAGCACGACACCGTTCACGCCGGGCCCCATCCCGGCGCGCTGCGCGACGTGCTCGGACTGACGGTCGAGGAGTTCCACCCGCTGCGCGAGCACGAGACCGTCCCGCTGTCGCCCCCCGTCTCCTCGCCGCCGCCCGTCCCGCTGACGCCGTCCGTCTCGCCGTCGGGGTCCGCCCCGCTGCCGGCCTCGGGCATGATCGGGCGGGTCTGGTCGGAGCGGGTACGGCCCGCCGGAGCCCGCGTGCTGCGGACCTTCGCCGGCGGCCCCGACGCCGGGCACCCCGCCTTCACCCGCCACGAGCTCGGCGCGGGCGTGGCCTGGTACCTCGCCACCGGCGTCGCCGACCCGCGTCCACTGCTGGCCGAGGCGCTGGACTCCGCCGGCGTCGACCGGCCGCGCGACCTGCCCGAGACGCTCGAGATCGTACGGCGGGCCGGGCACCTGTTCCTCATCAGCCACGGGGAGGACCCGGTGACGGTCCCGGGCGTGACCGGCGACGGCGTCCTGGACGGCGCCCGGTACATCGGAGCCGCCACCGTCCCGGCCGGCGGCGTGACCGTGGTACGCGAGGTCCAGGAGGGCTAGGCCGGGGAGGCGCGATCGGCCGCGGGCAGCGTGAACACGAAGCGGGTGCCCTCGCTTTGACCGGTGTCCAGGCGGATCTCCCCGCCGTGGTACTCGACGATCTTCTTGCAGAGGGCCAGGCCGATGCCGGTGCCCTCGTACTCCCCGCGGTTGTGCAGCCGCTGGAAGATGACGAAGATCTTGTCGGCGAACCGCGGTTCCACGCCGATGCCGTTGTCGGAGACCGCCACCTCCCACATGTCGCCGGCCCGCCCGGCCGTGATCCGCACCTCCGGCGCCCGGTCGGGCGCGCGGAACTTCATGGCATTGCCGAGGAGGTTCTGCCAGAGCATCGTCAGCAGGGCGGGGTCGCCGAGGACCTCCGGCAGCTCCGGGTGGATCACGACGGCCCCGGTCTCCTCCGCCAGCGTCTCGAGGTTCTCCATGGCCCGGTCGAGCGGCGCGTCCAGCGGCACGGGCACCCGCTCGGTGTGCGAGCGTCCCACCCGGGAGAACGTCAGCAGCTCGGCGATCAGGGACTGCATGCGCTTGGCGCCGTCCACCGCGAACGAGATGTACTCGTTGGCCCGCTCGTCGAGCTGGTCGGCGTACCGCCGCTGCAGCAACTGGCAGAACGCCGTCACCTTGCGCACGGGCTCCTGCAGGTCGTGGGAGGCGACGTAGGCGAACTGCTCCAGCTCGGCGTTGGACCTGCGCAGCTCCTCCGCCTGCTCGCCGAGCAGGTCGGCCTGCTCCTGCAGCCGCCGCTGCGCGTCACGGGACACGGCCAGCTCGGCCGAGATGCGCCGCCGGATCGCGTCGACGTCGGCGGCCAGCATCGTGATGTCGCTCGGCCCCCTGATGTCGATGAGGTGTTCGAAGTCCCCGTCCGCCACGCGCCGGGAGGCGGCTCCCAGCCGGTCGAGGGGGCGCAGCACGGCATATCTCAGCAGCAGGGCGACCGACAGCAGGGTCAGGACGAACATCGCCAGGATGGCCGTGAACACCATGTTCCGCCAGAGACGCGCCTTAGCGACCTCCGCGTTCGCCTGGGCCCTGGCCTGGGCCAGGCTGCCCATCTGGACGTCCACGGCTGCACGGACCCGGTCGAACAGCACCTTGCCGTTGCCCACCTGCACGGGGTCGATCGAACCGGGCCCCTGCCGCGCGACGGTGCCCATGATCGGCCGGGCGTATCCGGTGCGCCATGACCCGGCGCGCAGCTCGATCACGTCGAGGTCGGCGAGCAGCGTGCTCGCCCTGAGCGACCGCCTGAGCTCGGCGACCGAGGCCCGTTCCGTTGTCATGCCCTGGTCATAGGCGGTGAGGAACTCCTGCCGTCCGCTGACGGTATAGCCGTGCACCGCGGCTTCCTGGTCCAGCAGCGCGCCGCGCAGCCGTTCGGTCGCCAGCAGGCTGGGGGTGATGTGCTGGGCCAGCTTGTCGGAGGCGAGGGTGCTGCGGCTGAGCGCCCAGGTGCCGAGCACCGCCGAGATCGCCAGCAGCAGCCCGGTGATCGCCAGGGTCGCCGTGAACCACGAGCGCGTGCTCAGGCGCGGCCATCTCGCCGCGTGACCGTAGCCGGAGATGCTCAACCGTCCTCCCTCGGGAATCGCCAGCTCGCCACGACCATACCGATCCCGCGCACAGCGTTGACATGCGCTCGGGCGGGGGTGCCGCCGGCCCGAATGCCCTGGTCCTGCCTGCTGCCCATCCGGGCACGGGTGATGCCATCGGATTTAGCGGTGCGTAGTGAGTACTCACTCCGTATAGTGGAGGCATGACGGAGCCGAAGGTCCGGCGCAGGGCGCCGGGAATGACCCCCGAGCAGCGGCGCGAGATGATCGTCAAGGCGGCGTTGCCGCTGGTGGCGGAGCTGGGGGCGGCCGTGACGACCGCTCAGGTGGCCAGGGCCGCCGCGATCGGGGAAGCCACCATCTTCCGGGTGTTCGACGACAAGGACGAACTACTGGACGCCTGCCTGCGCGAGGCGCTCGATCCCGCCCACGCGCTGGCGGAGATCGCCGCGGTGCCGCTCGACCAGCCGCTGGCCGCCCGGCTCGTCGAGGCCGCCGACGCCCTGCGGGCACACCTCGAACGCATGGGGACGGTCATCGGCGCCCTGTACGCCACGGGCCGGCGCGGCAGGGCGGGCCCAGGGCCGCACGGGCCGGGAAGCGCGGCCGGCCCGGCGCAGCCGGGGGGAGGCGGCGCCGAAGCGGGCACGGGCGCGGACGAGGAGCGGCCGGCCCCCGGAAGGAGCACGGACAGGGACGCCTCCATGGCGCGGACCGTGCAGGCCGTGGCCGAGCTGTTCGAACCGGAGCGCGAGTCCCTCCGCCTGCCGCCCGAGCGGCTCGCGGCGATCTTCCTGGGCATGATCTCCATCCCCCGGCTCCCCGGCGGCGACACCGGACCCGCTCGCATCGACGAACTGGTCGAGGTCCTCCTGCACGGAGCCCTTGTCTGAACGCCGATGGATCCGGGACGTGACCGTCCGGCGGACCCCGGCGTGGGCGTCCGATGGATCCCGGGGGTAGGCGTGCGGCGGACCCCGGGTGTGGACGTGCGGCGGACCCCGGGCGGGGGCGGCGTGAGAACCGCCGCGCGCGCGTCAGCGGCCGGAGGGCTGGGCGGATTCCAGGAGGTCCAGAGCGAGGTCGAGGGCCGCTGTCTTACGCTCCTCGTTGGTGATCTGCTCGTCCTTGAGCACGAACCAGCTCGCGTGCAGCGTGAAGATCGCCATCGAGCTCCTGAGCCGCTGGGCGACCGAGGCGTCCTCGTCCCAGAGGACCCCGCCGAGGGTGGTCATGAGCTTGCGCATCTTGTCGAACTTGGGGTGGCCGCGCAGCGCGGTCTGGTTGCGCTCCATGAACCTCGTGAACGCGTGGTGGTGGCCGCCGTAGACCTCGTCGGCGTAGCGCCGGACGAACTCCCGGCGCGTCTCGATGGTCCGGGGCTGGTCCTGCGCCCATTTGAGGAGGCGTTCTACGGCGGCCTGCCGGTCCTCGGCGAGGCTCGCCACGATGTCGTCTTTTGTCTTGAAGTGGTAGTACAGTGCGGCCTTCGTCACTCCAAGCGTCTCGGCGATCTCCCGCAGCGATGTCGCCTCATAGCCCTGCTCGGTGAAGAGTTTCAGGGCGATCTCCTGGATGCGAGCTCGCGTGTCGGTGTGTGGCCTCATATCTCCTCAGACGCTCCCTGGGTCCCCTAATTAACTTGACGGCCGGTAAGTAAGCGCTCTAGCTTGGCAGTATAGTCACTAGCCGGTCGGCAAGTAAGTAAGCATCTATCAAGGGGGCGTAAAGAATGACGGAGACCGAGGCCGAGATAGTTCCCGGTCGCCGGCGGGAGGTCATGGTCGTCCTGCCGGGACTGATGCTAGCGATGATCCTGGCCATGCTGGACAACATGATCGTCGGCACGGCGATGCCGCGCATCGTCGGCGAACTCGGCGGCTTGGCCCACCTCTCCTGGGTGGTCACGGCGTACGTCCTCGGGACCACGGTGTCGACGCCCATCTGGGGCAAGATCGGCGACCTGTACGGCCGTAAGACCATCTTCCTGGCGTCGATCGCCATCTTCATGGTCGGCTCCATGCTCTGCGGCATGGCCGGTTCCGACCTGTTCGGCGGCACCGGCGGCGGCATGGGCGAGCTGATCGGCTTCCGCGCCCTCCAGGGCCTCGGAGCCGGCGGTCTCATGGTCAACGCCATGGCCATCATCGGCGACCTGGTGCCGCCCCGTGAGCGCGGCCGCTACCAGGGCATCATGGCGGCGATGATGTCGCTGGCGATGATCGCCGGCCCGCTGGTCGGCGGGTTCATCACCGACCACCTGAACTGGCGCTGGGCCTTCTACGTGAACCTGCCCATCGGCGCCGTGGCGTTCGTCTGGCTGGTCTTCCGGCTGCACCTGCCGAAGTACCGCACCGAGCACCGCATCGACTGGCTGGGCGCCGGCCTGCTCGGCGTGGGCATCACCGCACTCGTGCTGATCACCACCTGGGGCGGCAACCAGTACGACTGGGGCTCCTGGCAGATCCTCGGGCTCGTGGCGGTCGCCGTGGTCACGCTGGCGCTGTTCATCCCCGTGGAGCGCCGGGTGGCCGAGCCCATCATGCCGTTGCACGTGTTCGGCAACCGCAACTTCACGCTGGTCTCGCTGATCGGCTTCCTGCTCGGCTTCGCGATGTTCGGCGCGATCAACTTCCTGCCGCTGTTCCAGCAGACCGTCCAGGGCGCCTCGGCGACCAACTCCGGCCTGCTGCTGCTCCCGATGATGGCCGCTATGATGGTGGTGTCGCTGTTCGTCGGGCAGATGATCACCAAGACGGGTAAGTACAAGATCTACCCCGTCATCGGCGGCGTCATCATGGCCGTGGGCATGTGGCTGCTCTCCCTGCAGGACGTCCACACGGCCCGCTGGCAGACCGGCGTGTTCATCGCCGTGCTCGGCCTCGGCATGGGCTTCCTGATGCAGACCACGATGCTGATCGCGCAGAACAGCGTCGAGCAGAAGGACCTCGGCGTGTCCAGCAGCGCCGCCACCTTCTTCAGGTCCATCGGCGGCTCGTTCGGGGTGTCGCTCTTCGGAGCGATCTTCAACCACAACCTCACTTCCCAGCTGACCGAGAAGCTCGGGCCCCAGGCCGCCAAGATGGCGGAAGGCAGTGCTCGGCTGGACACCAAGGGGCTGGCCCAGCTTCCCGCCCAGGTGCGGATCGGGTTCCTGGAGTCACTGGCCAACTCCATCTCCAGCGTCTTCTTCTGGGCCATCCTGTTCGCGGTCCTGGTGCCGGTGCTGGCGATCTTCGTCAAGGAGATCCCGCTGCGCAGCGGCCCCGTCGCCCCCGGTGGATCCGGCGGCACGGACAGCCAGGCCAAGGACGCCGCGCCGGTGGCCGTCTTCGACTGAGCCGCCCGCCGTCTCCACCGCTTCACCCCGACGGCCGTGACCACCACCGTGGTCACGGTCGTCGCCGCGTGCGGGCCCGCCGTACCTCCAGGGAGGACCGGTCGTGTGTGAACTCGGAGGGTAAGGAGCCATTCTCGTGTGCGACTTCCGGGGGGAGAAGGGCCGGTCGGGCGCGAGTTCCGAGGGCGGCCTCAAGAGGGTGGCAAGTCGCGCGCAAGCACGGGTCCCTACCCTGGCGGCGTCCCTCTCACGGAAAAGGAGTTCGCGTGTCCTCCACCGCCTGGATCGTGCTCGGCTTCGGCCTGGCAGCCCTCGTCTTCGGCGGGATCGGCATCGGCCTGCTGGTGTCCGCCCGGGAGTTCCGCCGTATCGCGCAGCGCGTCCCCGGCCAGGTGATACGGCTGCGGCCGAGCCGTGGCGAGAACGGCACGACCTACTTCCCGACCGTCAGGTTCACGACGGTCATCGGCCAGCAGGTGGAGGCCGAGACCAACTACGGCACCAACCCGCCGGTCGCCCCGGTCGGCGGCCCGGTCACGGTGCTCTACGACCCCGCCAAGCCCACCCGCATGCGCCTGGACGGCTTCTGGGCCGGCGGCACCGTCATCGCCGTGGTCTTCGCCGGCGTGGGCGCGGTCTTCCTGGTGGTCACAGCCGCCGTGGCGCTCTCCGGCGGCTGAGGGCCACCCCGTGTCAGGGGGGTACCATCGGGCTCGCCGCGGGTTCGGCGGTCGAGCAGGGTGGGCCACTCGGCGAACACGGTTCGCGCCTGCGGGTGGTGGAACAGCACCCGGACCATGTTGGTCATGCCGGAGCGCGGAGATCGCGCCCAGGTGCGTCCGGGCCGATTCCCCACAGGTAGTAGCGTCGGCTCATGCGACTCGGCGTCCTCGACATAGGCTCCAACACGGTTCACCTGCTGGTGGTGGACGCGCACAGGGGCGCGCAGCCGCTGCCGGCGTATTCGCACAAGGTCGAGTTGCGGCTCGCCGAGCACTTCAGCGACGGCGAGACGCTGTCGGGCGAGGGCGAGCGGGAGCTGCGGCGCTTCGTCGAGGACTCGCTGCGCATCGCAGAGGACAAGGGCGTTGAGGACATCATGGCCTTCGCCACCTCGGCCGTCCGCGAGGCGGTCAACGGCGAGGAGGTCCTCGGCCGGTTGCGTGCCGGCACCGGCGTGGACGTCCAGGTGCTGTCCGGGCAGGACGAGGCGCGGCTGACCTTCCTGGCGGTGCGGCGCTGGTTCGGCTGGTCGTCCGGGCGGCTGCTGGTGCTGGACATCGGCGGCGGCTCCCTGGAGATCGCCTCCGGCATGGAGGAGGCGCCGGACGTGGCCGTCTCGCTTCCCCTGGGCGCCGGGCGGCTGACCCGCAAATGGTTCAGCGGCGACCCGCCCCCCGCCGAGGAGGTACGGGGCATGCGCAGGCAGGTGCGCGCGGAGATCGGCCGGATCGTGGGCGACGTGGTGAAGTACGGCCGCGCCGACCACGCGGTGGCCACGTCCAAGACCTTCAAGCAGCTCGCCCGCATCGCCGGCGCGGCCCCGTCCAGCGAGGGGGCCTACGTCAAGCGGGTGCTGAGCCGCGACGACGTGTCCCAGTGGACCGAACGTCTCACCACCATGGACAACGCGCAACGGGCCGGCCTGCCCGGCGTCTCGGCGGGGCGCGCGCCGCAACTGCTGGCGGGGGCCGTCGTGGCCGACGCGACGATGGATCTGTTCGACGTCCGCGAGGTGGAGATCTGCCCCTGGGCGCTGCGAGAAGGCGTGATCCTGCGCCGTCTGGACATGATGTCGGGAGCCTGACGTCCCGCGTACCGGTACCGGGTGTGCGCGACCACCGCCGGCACGGGGGAGAATCGGTTCATCCACCTGAGTGGGGAAACGTGTGACCGTGTCCATCCCGGGCACGTGTCCCACCGCGACAACAAAAAAGGAGGAAGGGGCGATGATGGCGCTCATCGGCGCGGTCTACACGTTGCTGGCCGTTCTGATGCTCATGGGCCTCGCCCTGATACTGATCGCGGTGATGGGGTTGATCTCGCTCGCGCTGCTGGCCTCCACCACCAGCCCCGAGCCCGAGCTGGACGCCGACGGCCGGCTCGTGGCCCGCGCGGCGGCGGTGGAACCGGCCAAGGCGCTCGCCGCGGCGGAGGGCTCGGACAAGGCGGCGGCGCGGGGCCGGCCGGAGATCCGGCCGGCGCCGGACGGCGGGCCGGACGTCTCGGCGAGGGGCGAGGATCCGCAGGCCGGGCCGGTTCGCGGCCAGGGAAAGGGGCATGCCCCCGTGCCCCGCGGGGAGGCCGTCACGTCCTTTCTCGGGAGGCTGCCGTCCCATTGGGTTCCGTACGGAGCGGCCTACGCCCGCGACGCCTGGCTTCTCCCGCTCCGGCGGTACGGCGAAACCGCCCAAAAGCTGATAGGACGGTAGTCGGTACCGATCTTCTGGAGGATCGCCATGCGGATCAAGCCCCCATTCCGCGCCGACCACGTCGGCAGCCTGCTCCGTCCGCCCGCGCTGCTCGAGGCCCGCGAGGCCTTCGCGGCCGGCACCCTTCCCGCCGAGCGGCTCCGGGAGATCGAGGACGACGCGATTCGCGAGGTGGTGCGAGCCCAGGAGGAGGTGGGCCTGCGCTCGGCGACGGACGGCGAGTTCCGCCGGGCGTCCTGGCACATGGACTTCATCTACCGGCTCGGCGGCATCGGCCAGGCCGCCGACGAGCGCATCAACGTGCGGTTCCAGAATGAGCAGGGCGTCATCGAGTTCGCCCCGGCCGCGTTGCGCGTGCACGACCGGGTGAACCTCGACCAGACGATCTTCGGCGAGGACTTCGCGTTCCTGCGCGACCAGGTGACCACGGCCACCCCGAAGCTCACGATCCCCTCGCCGAACATGGTCCACTACCGCGGCGGCCGGGCCGCCATCGACCCGGGCGTCTACTCCGACATGGAGGAGTTCTGGAGCGACCTGAGCGCGGCCTACGCCGAGGAGGTCCGCCGCCTGGCCGAGCTGGGATGCACCTACCTGCAGTTCGACGACACGAGCCTCGCCTACCTCAACGACCCGGGCCAGCGCGCCGAGATCGCCGATCGCGGGGACGACGCCGAGCACCTGCACCTGCGGTACATCAAGCAGATCAACGACGCCCTGGCGAACAAGCCCGAGGGCCTGTCGGTCACCACGCACATGTGCCGCGGCAACTTCCGCTCCTCGTGGGTGGCCTCGGGCGGCTACGACTTCGTGGCCGAGGCCCTGTTCGGCGAGCTGGCCGTGGACGGGTTCTTCCTGGAGTTCGACGACGAGCGCTCCGGGGGGTTCGAGCCGTTGCGGTTCGTGCCAAAGGGCAAGGCGGTGGTCCTCGGCCTGGTCACCACCAAGCGTGGCGCGCTGGAGTCCAAGGACGACCTGAAGCGGCGGGTCGAGGCGGCGGCCAAGTTCGTGGACATCGACCAGCTGTGCCTGTCGCCCCAGTGCGGCTTCTCCTCCACCGTCGAGGGCAACTCCCTGACCAGGGACGAGCAGCTCGCCAAGCTCCGCCTCATCGTCGAGACCGCCGAGGAGATCTGGGGCTGACCGCCCGAGGGCGGCCCCGCGCCGTCCGCCGTGCGTCAGCGCGGGGGCGCCGCCTCGATGCGGTGCCCCGACAGGTGGGCGAGCACCGCCTGGTTGGCCTCCCAGCCGTCGGGGAACTTCACCGGGACGTTGAGCTGCACCGTCTCGGCCGATGGGTGGGCGTCCAGCAGTTCGGGGATCCCGGCGCGGGCGACGACGACGCACGCGTGCCGGTGGCGGGAGGCCAGCACGCACAGCCGTCCCGACTCCAGGTGAAAGGCGGTGGCGTCCCTGCGCCCCGACAGGGGGTGCAGGATGATCGTGACGTCGTACTCCCGGCCCTGGAGCCGGTTGGCGGTGTCCACGGTCACGCCGTCCGGCACCCCGGCGGCCTGGATCGCCGCCACCTGGTCGCGGTGCGCCGCCCCGATCGCCACCCGGCCGGGGGTGACCGGACGCTCGCCCCGTTCGGAGAAGGTGACGGGGGCGCGCTGCAGCAGCCGGGTGGCCAGCACGGCCACCGCCTGGACGGCCTCGGCGTCGGTGCGCACCGTGTGCCTGCTCGGCAGCTCATACAGCGCCCAGCCGGTGGCCGCGGCCTCCTCCAGCGCCCGGTCGTAGGCGGTGCGCATGCCGCCCACGGTGAACGACAGGCGCCGATCGCCGGGCCCGGTGCCGGCGGTGAACCCGGTGAACGGGTAGAACGCCTCCGACACCACCGGCGCCGCCGAGGCGGGCAACCTCCAGGAGACCGGGAGCCGGTGGACGGGAAGGCCGGGGTTGTGGCGCAGGAGCACGGCGACCGCGCTCTGCAGCGGGTCCCACGAAAGACCGGCCCAGCGGTCGCCGTCCACGATCGTGAACGGGTCGAGCTGGCCCGGGTCGCCGACGAACAGCGCCCGCTCGAACAGCCCGGCGATGCGCAGCAGCTTGTCCGACCGCATCTGGTAGGCCTCGTCCACGATCGCCCACGGCCAGGTGCGCCCGCCCGCCCAGGCCCACTTGTCGGCGGTGGCCACCACGACGGCCGGGTCGCCGAGGTCGGGCAGCTTGGTGCCGATGCTCGCCTTGCCCATGATGCGCTGCGGCACGGCGTAGTCGGCCGCGGACAGGCGGCCGATGGAGACCCCGGGGTGCTCCTCGGCCAGCCGGACGATCAGGTCGTCCACCTGCTCGTTCGTCTGCGCGATGATCATCAGGGGCTCGCCCGTCGCCGCGAGGTGTCCGGCCGCGCGTACGACCAGTGTCGACTTGCCGGCACCGGGCGGCGAGTCGACGACCACCCCGCGATGCCTCGGCAGGTCGGCCAGCACGGCGTCCACGACGGCGGACGCCTCCGCCGCGGGAGAGATCATGACCATTCTTCCTCGGGCTCGTCGTCGGCGGGGGAGTACTCCGGAGGCGGGCCGCCGTGCGTCCACGGGGTCTCCTCGGGCGCCGGTAGCGACGCAGGCGGCTGGAACTCGTCGGTGAGCGCGGCGTAGCACACCCGCTCGCCGGCCTCCGGCACGGCGCCGGGCGTCGCGGCCATGCCGCGGCCCATCCCCTTCACGATCTTCAAGGTGACGTGCTCGCCGTCGATCGCCACGACCTCGGCCTGCTGGCCGCGCCGCTCGGGCGTGCCGAGCCGGGTGCCCGGCGCGAGCCGAACGGGGTCGGTGGTCCGCACGGTGACCAGCGGCCGGAGCTTGCGCCCCCTGCCCTCGCCCTCGGTGCGGTCGGGCTCGGTGGCCACGACCGTGCCGGTGAAGGCCTCGCCGGTCAGGCGGTAGGCGGCCATGACCAGCGGATCGTCGTAGGCGCGCTGGGCGTCGTAGGAGGCCTGCGCCCGCTCCATGCGGGCCAGCCGCGAGGCGGCGCCGACCGCACCGTCCCGCTTGGGCTGGGGCGGGCCGCCCTCGGCCAGCTGCGCGGCGAACCCGGTGAACGACGTCCGGTCGCCCTCCCAGCGCGCCGCGGCTCCGGGCGCGGCCGGCAGCGTGCCGAGCAGGCCGATGGCCCGCCACATCAGCCGCCAGGTCGGCTCCAGCTGCGAGCGCACCGCCTCGGCGACCCGGGCCGCCGCCCGATCGCTTCGCGTCTCCTCGTAGGCGCGGATGGCCGGGGCGAGGACCTCGGTGTCGAAGCCGGGGTCGGTGGCCGGCCCCGCGGGCGGCCAGACCAGCGGATCCTCCGCCTCCCTCGCCGCGCTCGCCCCGGTCATGCCGGGCGGCGGGTCGATCCAGCCCACCAGGGACGCCAGGTTGGCGTCCTCCAGCGTGCTCTGCCCGGTGGCCCAGTGCAGCGACAGCGCCTCCGTGGCGGCCAGGAGCAGCGACGAGCCGGGGTACTGCGCCCGCTGGGCGAGGAAGGTGAGCCACCGGCCGAGCACCGGCACAGACGGGTGCACGGCGTACGGCCCCTCGGCGCGGCGGAACCGGGTCGAGCGGCCGAGCAACTGGACGAACGCCACCGCCCCGCGGCCGGGCACGATCACCTGCGGCGCGTCGACGCAGCGCTCGTAGGGCTCGGCGCCGCGCCGCTCCACCGTCTCGGTCGCCTTCTGCAGCCCCTCGAAGTACGGCAGCAGGATCTCGGCCAGCTCGGCGGCGAAGGCGAAGCGCAGGTCGCGGTCGCGCGGCTGCGGCACCACCAGCAGCCGGGGATGGCCGGGGTCGGTGCCCGCCATCGCGGCCAGCGGCGCCGCCGCCTCGCCCGCCAGCCGCAGCGGGATGAACACCATGGGCCGCTCGGACAGGTGGCAGTGCCGCACGGTCGCGAGCCGCTGCGCCGTGCCGGTGTGGACGGCGCGCAGGCGTGCGAGCGCGGCGAGCGTGCTCACCCGACCTCCGCGTAGATGCGGTCGGCCAGGCGGAGCAGGCGGGCGATCTCCTCCTGGCCCTCGCCCGGGGTGAGCGACCCGTCCGCCAGGCCGAGCGCCTCGGTCACGGTGGCGACCCCGCCGAGCGCGTCGCGGACCTGCCGCCCGAGCAGGTCGGTGGAGCCCTCGGCGGAGGCCTCGTCCCTGCAGAAGAAGCACAGGTCGCAGGTCGACAGGCAGTCGGGGGCGTACCGGGCGTCGACCCCGCGCACGGCCTCGCGCAGCTCCGCCACCGGGCGGGTCGGCACGCCATCGGCATCGGGCGCCAGGTCGAAGGTCAGCTCCGGCGGGAGCTCGTCCACGATGGCGCCCACGCGCGCCATGCGGGCGAGCTGCCTTCGCAGCACGGCGAGCTGCGGGCGCACGTCCACCAGAGTCGCGGCCGGCCGGTTCGCGAAGTTCTCCGGGCACACCAGCACGACCTCGTGGGACACCCGCCGTGGGTCGTGGCCGAGCTCCTCCAGCGTGTTCATCAGCGCCAGCACGTACACGGCCGCCTGGCGGGCGGCCGCCGCCACCTTGTCCGGCTCGGCCTGCCCGTCGACGACGGCGAAGGACTTGATCTCCACGATGTGGAACCGGCCGCCCAGCCGGAACGCCACCACGTCGGGCTCGAGATAGGCGCTGTGGCCGGCGATCTCCAGCCGGAGCAGCGGATGGTCGTACAGGGTGCCGGCGTCATCGCTGTCGCGGGCCGCCTTGTCCAGGAGCTTGCGGGTGTGGGAGTGCCGCACCTGCGCCGAGGGGTTGCCGCCGACGTCGCCGAGATCGGTGTAGGCGGCGAGCGGGATCGGCAGCCCGAGGAGCTCGCGCAGGAGCCGCAGCAGCTCGGCGCAACCGCTCTCCTTCACCAGCGACTCGAAGGCGTTGCCGCGGGTGATGGCGAAGGGGGACTGGCCGAAGGGCGCGGGGTAGCCGAGGTGGGCGGCGGTGGCGTCCTTGTCGACGCCCGCGGCGTCCAGGACGGCGCGGCGCGCGCATCCGGGATTGGCCGCGAGGGCCGCGATGGCCCGCGCGTCATGGGGACGCGGCGGCACCGGGCCGCGCAACCGATCGAGTCGATCCACCTCACGCCTCTTTCCCGGCCGCGCTGGAGCGCTCACGGCCCAGCGCGGCTCGTCTTCCCGGTCGCCCCGAACGCTTCAACGCGACGCCTCTTTCCATACCGGGCTCACCGTGACGCCTTTCCGCACGGGCTCACCGTGACGCCTCTCTCGTGTGACGTTCACCGCGACGCCTCTTTCCGTGCCAGGCCGAGGACGGTGCCGCCGAACAGGCGCTCGGCGTCCTGGAGCCGGTCGCGGGCTCGGCCGGCGATCTCCGCGCGCGCCGCCGTGTCGGCGGCGGCGTGCACCTCGAGCTCGGCGCGGGCCGCCTTCACGACGGTGGCCGGATCGGAGCCGGGAAACCCGTCGACGACCAACGCGCCCGCCTCCGGGCCGCCCCGCGCCGTCCCGGCGTCCACCAGGTGGAGGCCGGCGCCCCGGCCGTACCGCCCCGTCTCCGGCGCGGCGCCGGGGATGTTGTGCGCCAGCCGCGACAGCAGCCGCTGCGCGCTCGGCGGGGCCTGCTCGCCCGCGCCGACCATGCGCATGATGTGCTCGGCCACGCGGATCGCGGTGGTCAGGAAGTCCACGCGCGGGCTGAGCGGGCCGACGACCCGCTGCTCCAGCGGCCAGGTGCTGACCGCGAGCAGGCCGCGCGAGGCGGACAGGCGATCGGTGAGCGCGGCGCACAGGTAGTACGGCCGGGCGAAGGGCGAGGTCCTGAAGGAGCGCTCCTCGTCCCTGCGCAGGCTCGCGAGCTGGGCGCCCTTGAGCGAGCCCGCGCGGAGGGCGGCGTGCACGGCGACGATCATCTTGGCGGCGGCGGGCACGCCGAGCAGGGTGAGTGCCTGGTGGACCTGCTCGCGCACGGGAACCAGGGAGCCCGGCGCCTCGTGCCGATCACCGCGCTCGTGCGCGGACTCCCGGCCGGGCCCGTGCGCGGTCCCGTGGCCCGGTTCGCCTCCGGTCTCGTCGCCGGGTTCGTACACGGGTTCATGGACGGCGAGGGCCTGGTCCCATGCCCGTTCGGCGCTTCTGAGCTCGGCGCGCAGCGACCTGGCGAGGACGCTCTCGCGGGCTCGCACGGCCTGCCGGATCTCCCGGCGGAGCGCGTTGATGCGCTCCTCGAGATCGTCCAGCGTTTCACTCACGCCCGGAGCGTACCAACAGTTCCCTGGAGTTCCAGAGATTTCCAGCATTCACCTCAAAGTGGCGCGCCTGAGGTGAGCATGGCATCGGCGTGCTGGGGGAGCGGCGTGGGCAGGCCCCCCTCGACTCCGAAGAGCCGGCCGTCCAGGTGGTGGATGGCGTAGCCGATGCCGCCGAGCACGACGCACTCGTCCCCGAGAGTGGAGACGCGCAGCTCAGGGGGCCGCATGCAGACCTCGGCCAGGCGGCGGCGCAGCGGCGGCAGCAGGATGTCAGCGGCCCGGGAGAAGCTCCCGCCCAGGATGACCAGCTCGGGATCGACGGTCAGCACCATCATGGCGGCCCCGAGCGCGAGCACCTCCACGTAACGCTCGACCGACTCCATCGCGGCCGGGTCGCCGTCGCGCGCGGCCGACAGCACGTACCTGGCGGCGTCCTGCGGCGGGATGCCCGTCGGCACCACGGGGCTGCCGTCGAGGAGCGCGGACCCGTCGGCCCACCGGGACAGGGGGAGCAGGCTGATCTCGCCGGCCGACCCGGCGAACCCCCGGTGCAGCTTGCCGTCGACGATCAGGCCGGCGCCCGTGCGCCGTCCGGCGTGCAGGAACAGCACGTCCTTGGCCCCCTGCGCCACGCCGCGCTGCCACTCGGCGAGCGCGGCCAGCTTGCTGTCGTTCTCCACCAGGACCGTGCAGGGGAACATCTCCGAGAGCCGGCCCGCGAGGTCCACGCCGGACCAGTTCCGGATGGCGGTGGACAGCGCGACGCGGCCCTCGGGATCGACCAGGCCCGTGGTGCCGGCGGTGACGGCCCACAGGTCGCGCCTGGTCAGGCCGGCCAGGGACAGGCACCCCGCGATGGCCTTGTCGATGGCGTCGAGCCGGGCGTCGGTGGGCGTGTCCGGGTCGACGGTGTGGCGGGTCTCGGCCAGGATGTTGCCGTCGAGGTCGGCGAGCGCGGCCAGGACCTTGTGCGCTCCTATGTCGACGCCCACGACATGGCCGCCGTCGGCGCGGAAGCGGTAGCGCCGCGCCGGGCGTCCCATCGTCCCCGCGACCGGCGCGACCTCCTCGACCCAGCCGAGCCCGACCAGTTCGTCCATCACGTCCTTGGTGGAGGGGCGGGACAGCCCGGTGCGCTCGGCGAGCACCGACAGTGTGAGCGGCTCGGCGCCGCGCAGAACCCTGATCGCGGCCAGGGAGTTGAGCTGCCGTAGCCGCGAGAGGTCGCCGCCGCTCGGCGCAGGGTTCGACATGGACGGTTCCTAATGTAGGTCTCCTCGTTAAGTCCGATTATGCCAGCCATCCTCGGAGGCCGGGAGAGCACGCCCTTGACGGGTTTACAGAAAAGATTGCCCATTGACCCCTATTTCGGCTCAGTGCTACTAATGATGGGCTCCTTCGTAAATGCCCCGCTTGAGAGGACGTGCTGATGTCGCGAGCGAAGTTCACCGACGTCGGCGAGGTCGCGTGCGACCGCCGGCACGCCCTGGTCTTCGAGCACGGCTGGCAGTCATGGAGCCCTTCGGGCGCCTACCGCCTCGACGACACTCCGCCCCGGGCGGCCGACGCCACCATCCAGGTGCTGGCCTACCGCCCGGAGACCCCCGTGCCGCCCGGCGTGTTCCAGGGCGAGGGCCTGCTCGCCGTCGACCCCGGGGACGGCGGGCCGGTGCACCTCTGGTCGGCTCCCGGCCACCTCGCCGTGCCCTCCATCAGGGCGCGGCGGGCCGGCGACGACACCCTGGTGATCTCGGCCGACGGCCCCGTGTCCCACTGGCGAGCCGAGGGGCCGCTGGACACCGCCCTCGCGGGATGGGCCGACACGATGGCCGCGCCGGTCGCCCCCGCGATCTCGGTGATCCCGCCGCTCTGGTGCTCCTGGTACGGGTACTGGGACAAGGTCACCGAGTCCGACGTGACCGAGAACCTCTCCCTGGCCGACCGCCACGGCATCGACCTGGACCTGTTCCTCATCGACGACGGCTACGAGACCGGCATCGGCGACTGGCTCGACGTCCGGCCCGCCTTCGGCTCCCTGGAACGGGCCGTCGGCGCGATCGCGGACAGCGGCAGGAGGAGCGGCATCTGGGTGGCGCCCTTCCTCGTCGGACGGCACAGCCGCCTGTACGAGGAGCATCCCGGCTGGACGGTCCCCGGCGTCAGCGCCGGGCACATGTGGGACCAGGACCTCGCCGTGCTGGACGTCACCCGCCCGGCCGCCGCCGAACACCTGGCCGGCGTCTTCCGCGAGCTGACCGCGCTCGGGATCGCGCACTTCAAGCTCGACTACATCTACGCGGGCGCCATGCCGGGCCGCCGGCACGACGGCGCCGGCCCGATCGCCGCCTACCGGCGCGGCCTGGAGCTGATCAGGGAGGCGACCGGCCCCGGCGCCGTGATCCACGGTTGCGGCGCCCCGCTGCTGCCCAGCCTCGGCCTGGTCGACGTCATGCGCGTCAGCCCCGACACCGCGCCCCGGCGGATGCCCCGCCACGGGGACATCAGCCAGCCGAGCCAGCTAGGCGCCCGGCTCACCGGCGAGGCCCGCGAGTTCCTGCACGCCCGCTGGTGGGTGAACGACCCCGACTGCCTCATCGTGCGGCCCGAGGTCGAGACCCGTGAGGAGTGGGCCGCGCACATCGAGTCCAGCGGCGGCCTGCGCGGCGCGAGCGACCCCATCGCCGCCCTGGACGCGTGGGGCCTTGAGACGACCCGCCGCCTGATGACCCCCACCCGCCCCGACCCCTCCGGGCCTCCGCCTCTGGCCCGTCCCTGGAGCACTGAAGCCATCGTGACGGCCGGTCCCGGAACGGCGACGCCGTGAGCCCGGCGCAGGTCCAGGCGGCCCCGATGAAGGCCCGGCCCGACACGGCCCCGGCTCCGGTCGCGGCCGCCCGGCGCGGGCTCACCGGCTGGTATCCCTACCTCTTCATCGCACCCAGCCTGTTCGGCGTGATCGCGTTCCTGCTGCTGCCCGTGCTGATCGTGGCGGGGCTCAGCTTCTTCAACTGGCAGCTGCTGTCGGACCCGGCGTTCACCGGCCTGGACAACTACCGCAAGCTGATCTCGGACCCGTCGGTGAGCCACTCGCTCTGGGTCACCGTGCTGTACGTGCTGCTCTGCGTGCCCGCGCAGACCGCCCTCGCGCTCGCGCTCGCGGTCCTGCTGAACCAGCGGCTGAAGGGCGTGAAGATCTTCCGCGCCCTGTTCGTCATCCCCTGGATCGCCACCCCGATCGTGATGGGCCTCGTCTGGGACTGGATATTCGACCCGGTCAACGGCGCCGTCAACAGCGCCCTGGCCGTGGTGGGCGTGCAGGGCCCCGACTGGCTGTCGGACAGCACGTGGGCGCTGCCGGCCATCGCGCTCGTCAACATCTGGCAGCACACCGGCTACAACATGCTGTTCTTCCTGGCCGGCCTGCAGGGCATCCCGAAGGAGCTGCACGACGCCGCCTCGACGGACGGTGCCACGTCCTGGCAGCGCTTCTTCACCGTCACCCTGCCGCTGCTCAATCCGGCGATGTTCTTCGTGCTGGTCACGAACATGATCGGCGCCTTCCAGGTGTTCGACACCGTGTTCGTGATGACCGACGGGGGGCCGAGCGACAGCACCGAGGTGATCAACTTCAAGATCTTCGGGACGGCGTTCAGGGAGTTCGACTTCGGCTACGCGTCCGCGCTGGCGATGCTGCTGTTCCTGATCATCCTGCTGGTCACGCTGGCGCAGGTGCGCTACTTCAACCGCCGCACGACCTACGACCTGAGCTGAGAGGAGGCACCGGTGCTCAAGAAGTCCGCGATCTACGTCGTCCTCCTCGCCGGGGCGTTCCTGTCGATCTTCCCGTACCTGCTGGTGGTGCTCACCGCCTTCAAGTCGCGCGGCCGGCTCAACGCGACCAAGCCCTGGCTACCCGCCTTCCCGCCGTCGCTCGGCAACATCGAGCGGCTGCTCGACACGGGATTTCCGTGGTTCCTCGGCAACACGCTGGTGATGACGGCCGCGCTCACCGCAGGGCAGCTCGTCTTCACGACCTTCGCGGCCTACGCCTTCGCCCGCATGCGGTTCCGCGGCAGGGAGGCCCTGTTCTGGGTGTACATGGCGACGCTGATGGTGCCGGCCGCGGTCACCGTCATCCCGCTGTTCCTGATCATGCGCCAGCTCGGCCTGGTCAACACCTGGTACGGCCTGCTCGTCCCGTACCTCCTCGGCACGCCGTACGGCATCTTCCTGATGCGGCAGTTCTTCAGGGGCATCCCCGCCGGCCTGGAGGACGCGGCGCGCATCGACGGGGCGGGCCCGCTGACGACCCTGTGGCGGATCATCCTGCCGCTCAGCCGCCCCGCCCTCGGGACGCTGGCGATCATCACGGTGATCTCGTCCTGGAACAACTTCATGTGGCCGATGATCATCACCAGCGGTGACGACACCAAGGTGATCACGGTGGCGCTCGCGGGGCTGAAGGGCGCCGTCGGCGTGGACGACACCCTGATGATGGCCGGCAGCCTGATCGCGCTCGTCCCCATGGTCGCGATCTTCATCTTCTTCCAGCGCTACATCGTGCGGTCGGTGGTCCTCACCGGACTGAAATGACCGCACGCCACCGCCCGACCTGAGCTCCCGACAGGGCAACATCACGAAAGAAAGGTGTCAGCGAATATGACATCCCCCCGAATTCGCTGGGCCGGCGCCGCGTTCGGCGCACTTCTCCTCTCCGCGACCGCCGCCTGCGGCGGCTCGGGCTCTGGTACGTCCGGAGGCTCCGGCGAGAAGGTCACGCTCACCTACCGGCTCTGGGACGACCAGCAGAAGGTCGGCTTCGAGAAGGTGGCGGCGGCCTTCCAGAAGAGCCACCCGAACATCGGCGTCACCATCGAGCTGCTGCCCTACGACCAGTACTGGACGAAGATGACCGCCGACGCGGTGGCGGGCACGGCGCCCGACGTCTTCTGGATGACGGCCTCGCAGTTCCCCGAGTTCGTCACCAAGGGCATCCTGGCCGACCTCAGCCCCCTGAAGCTCGACACGAGCATCTACAACAAGAACGTCGTCGACTCCTACACCTACCAGGGCAAGCTGTACGGCGTGCCCAAGGACTGGGGCATCGTCGGCCTGCTCTACAACAAGGACGCCTTCAAGAAGGCCGGCGTGGAGATGCCCGACAAGCTGAACTGGGCCCCCGACGGCTCGGGGACCTTCCTGGAGCTGGCCCGCAAGCTGACCGTCGACGCGGCCGGCAAGCACCCGGACGAGAGCGGCTTCGACGCCGGCAAGGTGAAGCAGTGGGGCTTCGCCTCCTGGAACCACTACCAGACCCAGTGGATGAACTGGATCAACTCCAACGGCGGCAAGCTCATCGACAAGCCGTTCGGCCAGTACGTCTTCAACGACGACGCCTCGGTGCAGGCCCTGCAGTGGGGCGTCGACCTGGTGAACAAGTACCACGTGTCGCCGCCCGCCACCCAGACCAACCCGCCGACCGGCAAGGTGACGCCGATGTTCGAGCGCGGCGAGGTCGCCATGTTCCCCGCCAACAACGCGCTGCTTCCCTTCGTGACCCCCGAGTCCAACTTCGAGATCGGCGTGGCCGCCATGCCGGAGGGCCCGGCCGGCCGGTCGGTCAACATCAACGGGCTGTCGGAGGCCGTCTACTCCAAGTCCAAGCACCCCAAGGAGGCCCAGGAGCTCGCCGCCTTCCTCGCCTCGCCGGAGGCCCAGAAGATCATGGGCGACGCCGGGTACGTCTTCCCCGCGATCTCCAGCCTGGACCAGGGATACGTCGACTACTGGAAGAACACCAAGAAGCTCGACGTGTCGCCCTTCCTTGAGGAGGCGCAGGGCCAGACCTACAACCTCCCGGTGGTCACCGGCTTCACCGGCTTCGAACCGAAGATGAACCAGATCTTCAACGACATGTACCTCGGGAAGGTCACGCCGAAGGCCGCCGCCGACCAGGCGGTCCAGGAAGGCAACGCCTCCATCAAGTAGACGGCCGTACGGCGGCGCGGCGCACGCCCGCGCCGCCGTACGGCCAGCCGCTTCTCGTTCACCACCTCCCGGCCGCTCCGCCATTTCCCCGGCAACGCTCCGCCACGTACCAGGCAACGCTCCGCCGCCTCCCCGGCCGCTCCGCCATCACCTGGCGACGCTCCGCCGCCTCCATGGCCGGCTCCACCGCCGTCCGCTCCTGGCCCGCGCGCCGGGCGTCCGGCACGCGCCGGTCACCTTTCTGCGAGGAGAACCCCCCATGCCCCCATCTCCGGGAATCTCCCGGCGTTCCCTCATCGCCGGCGGCGCCGGCCTCGGCCTCGCGGTCGCGCTCGGCCCGCCCGGGCAGGCGGCGCAGGCCAGCCCGGCGGCCCGCCGCGCCGCCCCTCTGCGCGACGTGTTCCGGCTCGGCGTGGCCTCCGGCGAGCCCGACGCCGAGGGCGTGGTGCTGTGGACCCGCCTCGCCATGGACCCCATAGCGCCCGACGGACTCGGCGGCATGCCCGCCCGGCCCGTACCGGTCCAGTGGCAGTTCGCCCGCGACGAGAACTTCAAGAAGGTCGTGCGCCACGGCGTCGAGACCGCCCGCCCCGAGGAGGCGCACAGCGTCCACGTCGAGCTGGACGGCCTGGACCCCGGCGCGGAGTACTTCTACCGCTTCAAGG
This sequence comes from Sphaerisporangium perillae, assembly GCF_023276435.1. GTDB lineage: Bacteria > Actinomycetota > Actinomycetes > Streptosporangiales > Streptosporangiaceae > Sphaerisporangium > Sphaerisporangium perillae. The sequence continues at coordinate 207,897 of NZ_JALLPO010000002.1, read as the reverse complement.
TGGAGAGCGAGCTGTCGCAGGCCGGCCGCACCCTCACCGCCCCGGCGCCCGGCGCCCGCAAGCGCGACCTGCACCTGTCGTTCGCCTCGTGCGCCGACTACCAGAAGGGATGGTTCACCCCCTACCGGCGGATGGCCGAGGACCACCCCGACCTGATCGCCTTCCTCGGCGACTACATCTACGAGTACGGCGACTACAAGTATCCGGTGCGCGACCAGGCGGGCGGGGAATGCTTCGACCTCGCCGGCTACCGGCTGCGGTACGCCCAGCACAAGGCCGACCCCGACCTGCAGATGGCGCACGCCATCGCGCCCTGGACGGTCGTGTTCGATGACCACGACATCGAGAACGGCTGGGCCGGCGACGTCCCCGAGCAGCCCGACCCGCCGTTCCTGCCGCGCCGGGCGGCGGCCTTCCAGGCGTTCTGGGAGAACATGCCGCTGCGCCGCGCGCAGAAGCCCACCGGACCGGCCATGTCGCTGTACCACACGCTGCGGTGGGGCGCGGTGGCCAACATGCACATGCTGGACACCCGGCAGTACCGCGACCTGTACGCCTGCACCGGCAGGTCCGGCACGGTGGGCGACGACTGCGCCGACCGGTTCGACACCGGGCGCACCATCCTCGGCGACGAGCAGGAGGCCTGGCTCGGCGAGCGGCTCCGCACCTCCGAGGCGGTGTGGGACCTGCTCGGCCAGCAGGTGTTCTTCATGCAGATGGACTGGGCGAACGGCGCCGCGCACGGCTATTCCAACGAGGGCTGGGACGGCTACGTCGCCAGCCGGAACCGGGTCACGGCCGCCATCGCCGACAACAGGCGCAACGGCGTCGTGCTCACCGGTGACGTCCACTCCCACTGGGCGGGCGAGGTCAAGCGCGACCACGCCGACCCCGGATCGCCGTCGGTCGCCGTCGAGCTGGTCTCCACCTCGGTCACCTCCGAGGGCGACGGCAGGGACGAGTACGACAACACCCAGATCCTGCTCGCGGAGAACCCGCACGTGAAGTTCTTCAACGGCCGGCGCGGCTACGTGCGGACCGTGGTGTCCGAGCGGGAGATGAAGGTCGACTTCCGCTCGCTCGGCTACGTCTCCGAGCCCTATGCCCCCGCCTACACCTCCGGCTCCTTCGTCATCGAGCCCGGCACCCCGACCCTCAACCCCGCCTGACGGGAGCCTCGAGCCCATGTACCGCAGAACGGCCGCCGCGACCGCGGTCCTGCTCGGCGTGCTCGCCGTGCCCCTGGCCTCCGCCGCCCAGACCACCGGCGGCCCTCCGCCCATCGACGCCCCGCCCATGGGGTGGAGCAGCCGCACCCTGGGCTGCGCCGTCAACGAGGCGGCCGTCAGGAACGCCGCCGACACCCTCGCCGCGAACGGCCTGGCCGCCGCCGGCTACAAGTACGTGATCATCGACGGCTGCTGGCTGGCCAAGCAGCGCGACGCCCGGGGCGGGCCGGCCGCCGACGCAGCCCGGTTCCCCGGCGGGATCGAGGCCCTCGCCGGCTACGTTCACGGCAAGGGACTCAAGCTCGGGCTCGCCCACTCGGCCGGCACCACCGCCTGCTCGGGCGGCGGCCCAGGCGCCTACAAGCACGAGGCCGCCGACGGTGCGCAGATCGCCGGCTGGGGCGTCGACTACCTCAAGTACGACTGGTGCTCGATCCCCACCGCCGACTTCCCGGGCAAGAACGTCCAGCAGATCGCCCAGACGCTGTACCCGGCGATGCGTGACGCCCTCGGCGACAAGGTCGCCTTCGCCATGAACAACGAGGACGGCAGCACCGTCCCGTGGCTGTGGGGCGGGCAGGTGGCCACGTCCTGGCGCACCAACGTGGTGACCAAGCCGCTGACCGACGCCTACGCGCACATGGTCGACGTCTGGGAGACCAACATGCTGCGCGGCGAGTACGCCGGGGCGGGCCACTGGAACGACGCCGACCTGCTGCAGGCCGCCCGGGGCGGCATGACGGCCAGGGAGTACCAGGCCCAGGTCAGCCTGTGGAGCGTCATGGCCTCGCCGCTGATCGCCCAGGCCGACCCGGCCAAGCTGGACGCCGGCCTGCTCGGCAACCCCAAGGTGATCGCGGTCGACCAGGACCCGCTCGGGGTGCAGGGCCACTACGCGGTCACCGACGGCTGGTACCACGTGATCGACAAGCCCCTCGCGAACGGCGACCACGCGGTCGTGCTGTTCAACGAGAGCAACCGCTACGCCACCATCACCGCGACGGCCGCCCGCCTCCGACTGCCGCAGGCGGACCGCTACCGCGTCGAGGACCTGTGGACCGGCGCCGTCACCCTCACCAAGGGGGACATCGGCGCGGCCGTACCACCGCACGGCGCCGTGATGTACCGCATCGGCACGGGACGGGTGAGCGCGCCGCCCGCGGTGACGTTCGAGGTCGCCCCGGCCTCGTTCCTCGGCGACAACCGGCCCCCGGTGCTCGAGCCGGGCAGGGCGGGACGGATCGTCACGCGGGTCACAAACACCGGCGGGACCGCCAACCTGCGCCAGGCGACCGTCTCGCTGACCATGCCACAGGGGTGGAAGGCGGTCCCCGCCACCGCCGCCACCTCGCCCAAGCCCCTCGCCACCGGCGACGTCTTCGAGACGTCGTGGGACCTCACCCCGCCCGCCGACGCCCCGCTCACCGGCTACCAGATCGGCGGCACGGTCACCTGGGACGGCGGGCCGCAGGTCGCCTCGGGTGCCGGCGTCCTGCTCGCCAAGGCGCCCGGGCCCGGCAGGACGTACCTGAGCGACCTGCCGTGGACCGTCATGACCAACCACCTCGGCACCGTCGAGCGGGACCGCAGCAACGGCGACGGCGGCACCGGAGACGGGCGCCCCCTCACCGTCGAAGGCACCGTCTACGCCAAGGGCCTCGGCGCCCACGCCCCCGCCGACATCGAGTTCTACGTCGCCGGACGGTGCTCCACCGTGGAGTTCCAGGGCGGGGTCGACGACGAGGTCGACGAACCCGCCGCCAAGCACGGATCGGTGGAGTTCCAGGTCTGGGCGGACGGCGAGCGCACCGCCCGGTCCGGCGTCGTCACCGGCGACCGGCCCGCCAAGAAGGTCACCGCCTCGGTCCAGGGAGCCACCTACATCCGCCTGGTGGCCACCAACGGCGTCGACAACGCCTATTGGGACCACGCCGACTTCGCCGACGCCACGATCACCTGCGACTGAGGGACGCGGCCACCGTCCCGAGGCCGGCCTGGGCGGGAACCCGTCCAGGCCGGCGCCACGACCGACCGAAAGGAAACGATGACCATCCCGAGGCCCGAGCGGCGGGAACCCCGCCCAGGCACGTTCACCATCGACCGCGACACGGGGATCGCCGCGCACCCCGCGTTGGCGGGCGCGGCGGCCTGGCTGCGAGGTGAGCTCGGCGCGGCGACCGGGTACGACCTGGCCCCTCGCCCGCCGGGCCCCGGAACGATCGTCCTGGCCCTCGCCGACCCTGGTGGAGGCCTCGGGCCGGAGGACTACCGGCTCGCCGTCGACGCGGGCGGCGCGCGCGTCGAGGCGGTGACGCCGGCGGGCGCGTTCTACGGCGCGCAGACCCTCCGCCAGCTCCTGCCCGCCGAAGCGTTCCGCCGGGCCCCGCTCGGCGCGGGCCCCTGGATCCTGCCCGCCGTGCGCATCGAGGACGGGCCGCGCTTCCCCTGGCGCGGCTGCCTGCTGGACGTCGCCCGCAACTTCATGCCCAAGGCGGAGGTGCTGCGCTTCATCGACCTGCTGGCCATGCACAAGCTCAACGTGCTCCACCTGCACCTGACCGACGACCAGGGGTGGCGCGTCGAGATCGAGCGCCACCCCCGGCTCACCGAAGTGGGGGCCTGGCGGCGGGAGAGTCAGATGGGATGGCGCGGACCCGGCGACGGCGTACCGCACGGCGGCTTCTACACCCAGCGGGACATCAGGGAGATCGTCGCCTACGCGGCGGCCCGGCACATCACCGTGGTGCCCGAGATCGACATCCCCGGCCACACGCAGGCCGCCATCGCCGCCTACCCCGAGCTGGGCAACCTCGGCACGCCGCTGGAGGTCGCCACCACCTGGGGCGTTTCCCAGAACGTCCTCAACGTCGAGGAAGCAACCGTGCGGTTCTTCCTGGACGTGTTCGACGAGGTCCTGGAACTGTTCCCGAGCCCCTACATCTGTGTGGGCGGGGACGAGTGCCGCAAGGACCAGTGGCGGGCCAGCCCCGCCGCGCACCGCCGCATCGCCGAACTCGGCCTTCGCGACGAGGAGGAACTGCAGAGCTGGTTCATCGGGCGGTTCGACGCCTACCTCGCCGATCGGGGCAGGCGGATGGTCGGCTGGGACGAGATCCTCGAAGGCGGCCTCGCCCCCGGCGCGGTCGTCGCGTCCTGGCGCAGCCTGGACGGCGCGGTCTCGGGAGCCCGCGCCGGCCACGACGTGATCAACTGCCTGAACACCTCGGTCTACCTGGACTACCGCCAGTCCGATCACCCCGACGAGCCCGTCCCCTTCGGCACCGTGCTCACCCTGGCCGCGGTGCACGCCTTCGATCCCGTGCCCGGGGAGCTCGACGGCGCCGAGGCCCGGCACGTCCTCGGCTCCACGTGCTGCCTGTGGACCGAGCTCATCGACTCCGGCCGGCGGCTCGACTACATGGCCTTCCCGCGGCTGGCGGCGTTCGCCGAGGCCATGTGGAGCCGCGGGGAGCGCGACTTCGAGGAGTTCCGCTCGCGGCTCGCCCCCCACCTGGAACGCCTGGACGCCATCGGCGTCGAGTACCGGCGCGAGGACGGCCCGCTGCCCTGGCAGACCCGGCCCGGCGTCCCCGGCCGCCCGGAGGACCTGGGCCGCTGGCTCGCCCACATGGCCGTCGAGACCAGCAACATCCGCGGCGGCCTGACATGACCGGCAGCCCCTTACCTGCGGACTCCGGCACCGCCCCCACAGACCTGCGCCTGCCCGCCGAGTGCGCCGCGTTGCCCAGCCCGTTCGCGGGAACGCCGATCTACCGCGACCTCTCCGTCCTCGACCCCGATGACGAGCAGGACCGCGTCCTGGAACTGATCGGCGAGACCCAAATCCCCTGAGCGCCTCCGCGCCCCCTCCACCCCCCAAGGAGCCTCACATGGACGCAGGACGGTTGCCCCGCCTCGCCGTCGCCGTCATGCTCGTACTGGCGAGCATGACGGCGTGGCAGGCACCCGCGAGCGCCGCCACCGGCGGCGTCATCACCGCCCAGGAACTCAGCGGCGTGCGGCCGCTCTCCGACGAGGGCAGCTTCACCACCATCACGGGTCACCGGGACGCCGCGGAGGCGTCCTCCCGGCCGTTCACCGTCACCGACCTCGGGGACGTCGTCGCCGGGGGCTACAAGACCCAGAACATCTGCCACGCCACCGACGTGCACGTCTCCGCCTCCGTCCAGGGCTTCTGCTGGGCGAGCGCCGACGACTCCACCAACGTCTGGTACCCGCAGGGCATCACCGGCAGCGGTGACGGCGCCAACGGCTCGGTGCTCTACACCCCCTGCTCAGGCTGCGCCGCGAAGAAGATCGTCGCGGTGAGCTGGCACAGCAGCTACCATCACGAGGCCGGCGAGAACAGGCTGGCGCGCGTCAGCTTCGTCGACGTCACGAACGGCGTCGTCGGCGCGAACTACCGGCACGTGCTGCTGGTCGAGCCGGACGGCACCTCCGCGGGGTACCACGCGATCCCGAGCCACGCCGACGGCATCATGTGGTACGGCAACAAACTCTTCATGGTGACCGGCGGCGACCCGGCGGTCAGCGGGGGAGACCGCCTCGTCCGGGTCTTCGACCTGCGCCACATCTGGAGGATGAGCTCCACCTCCTCGGGGTCGGTCGGCTGCACGAGCTCGGCCTGCTCGGCGGCGTACCACATCTACGCGCTCCCCGAGATCGGCTACTACCGCTTCGCGGGCAGCGGAGGCGTCTGCGTCTCGCTCGACCTGTCCAACCCCTGCATGACCAGCGTCTCCCTCGACAGGTCCGGCTATCCCGACGCCATGGTGACCACCGAGTTCAAGTCGGGCGGCTCCGGTGGCAAGATCATGCGCTGGCCGCTCGACGCGGATACCGCGCTGCTGAAGAAGAGCGCCGACGGCTACGTCCACCCGATCGCGGGGTGGACGTCGCCCGTCTGGGACACGCAGGGCGGGGTCTTCACCGGAAGCCACGGCCTGCTGGCGGGACGGTGCCCCAACGGCACGCCCGTCGTGAGCTACATGCCCTCGACGACCGACGGCCAGGTGGTCGACTCCTCCGGGACGACGACCTACACCAAGTCGTGCCTGCACAAGACCACGCTGGCGTCCGACGGCACCCTGGACGTCCACTACTGGACCACCACGCCCGCCAACTCCCAGAACCTCAGCTACTGGCCCGCGAGCCACGAGCTCTGGCTGGCGAGCGAGTTCAAGGGGGACGGGGTCTATCCGGGCGACCGCCTGGTCCTGGTGTTCGACTGCCCCGGCCTGACCTGCTCGTGACCGCCCGACCGGCTCCCTGCCACCCGCCCAAGCCCCTGACCGTCCGGCCTGTTCTCTGCCACCCGGCCCATGGCCCCTGACGGCCCGACCTGCTCCCGGCCGCCCGCCCATGCCCGTGACCACCCGGCCGTCTCACCGTCTGATGCCCCGATCACCTGACGGTCTGACCACCTGACCACCTGACCACCTGACCGGATCGTGCCGGGCTCGGGTCTCCTCCCCGGCCCGGAGCGATTCGCACGGCGGCCGGGCGCGCGTTGCTTCGCAGCGTTCGAACGCGCGCCCGGCCGTCACACCTGGCCTCACACCTGCCGCCACATCCGCCCGACCTCGCCGGGCGGCCTCAGCCGAGGGGTCTGAAGTAGGTGCCGGGCCGATCGGTGCCGGCCACACCGCCGACGCACCGGTAGATCCGGACCCCCTCCTTGAACGCCTCCGGGCTGGGCGGCAGCACGGAGACCATCCACTTGCCCGCCGTGATCGCCTTGGCCGCGCCGTACCGCGAGCGCAGCAGGACCGGCAGCGAGCACAGCTTCTTGACGACGGGATGCGCCTCGAGGTCATGCATGTCGTAGGTGAGCGTGTCGAGCGGCAGCGGGGCGATGGCGAAGGTCTCCCACGAGTGGGTCTCCTCGCAGCCGCGCCTCTTGACCGTCACCGATCCGGCGATCGACACGATGCCGCCCCAGCACTCCGCGTCCCGCCCGCAGGCCGCGCCCGCGCCGGCGACCGCCGCCGCGGGGCAGGAGGTGGTGGTGGTCGGGACCGTCCCGATCGACCCGTCCGGCGCGACGGCCGGCGAGGAGGCCGGTACGGAGGCGGGCCCGCCGGCCTGCCCGCTCCCGCTCGGCGCCCCCGTAATCGTCACGACCCCAGGGTCCTGGCCCTCCCGCAGCATGATCGCGGCCCCGACCGTCAGCAGGAGCGCGAAGACGCCCGCCACCGCGACGTACAGCCCCGTATGCGCGTGCGACCGGGGCACGGGGGGCACCGTCGGCAGCGAGGCCTTCGCTCCGTGCCCGGTCGCCGCCGCCGGCCTGCCCGGCCCCGTCCTCTCCGCGTGCACGCCGTGAACCGCCGGCCCCGGCCGGGCGCCCGGTCCGAGGTCCCCGGCGCTGGGAAGCGACGGCCCGGGCGGGAACGGCGCCGCGTGCCCGGAAGGCCCTGGGCCCGAGGAGGCCGCGTACCGGGAAGGCCCTGCGCCGGAGGCCGCGTACGGAGAAGGTCCTGGGCCCGAGGAGGCCGCGTGCGGGAGGGCGGGCCCCGGGCGGGCGGGCCCCGGAGCGGATCCGCGCGACGGCAGAACCGCGGCCGGCAGGGCGGAGAGCGCGTCGCGGAGGGCGGCCGCCGACGGGATGCGCATGCGCGGGTCGGTCGCCATCCCCGCGCGGAGCACGGCGGTCAGCTCCGGCGGCACCCCGGGGATCTCGGGAATCGGCCGCCGGTGCATCGCCATGATCATCGCGATGTTCACCACGCCGTTCTCAGGGAAGCGCGGCGGCCTGCCGTTGAGCAGGGCGTACAGCGTGGCCGACAGTGAGTACACGTCACCGGCCGGGCTCGGCGGGGCGAGTTCGAAGGCCTCGGGCGGCCCGAAGGCCGGCGTGAGGGACTCGCGGGTCACCGACATGTCGGCCTCGGCGTGCGCGGCGGTGGCCAGCCCGAAGTCCGACAGCGCCACCATGCCATAGCCGTTGACCAGGATGTTCGCCGGTTTGACGTCGCGGTGGAGCACGCCCGCCGCGTGGGCCGCGGCCAGGGCGTCGCCGATGCGCACGCCGATGTCGCGGACCTCCGCCGGCGCCGGCGGCCCCTCGGCGCGCAGCCGGTCGGCCAGGGACCCGCCCGGGCACAGCTCCAGCACCATGTACGGCCGGCCGTCGCCGAGCACCCCGGCGTCGTACACGTCGGCCACGTGCGGATGCCCGGACAGGGCGCCGGCCGAGCTGACCTCGCGCATGAACCGCCGCCGGTCGCGCTCGGACACCAGCACGCGGTTGTCGACCTTGAGGGCGACCTCGCGGCGCACGGCGAGCTGCCGGGCGCGGTACACCACGCCGAAACCGCCCTGCCCGAGGATCCCGAGCACCTCGTAGCCCGGCACCTCAGGCGCTCCAGGCTCGGCCACCATCCACCTCCAACGGGGTCAGAGGCGGCACACTACCGGAAGCGATCCCTCCCGAATTCCGTACAGAAAGGTTGACGGGCAGCGAGCCGTGAAGTCGTGAAATTTCCGTGCGTACCGGACATGGGATCGCGTGCGGCGGTACCTGACCGTGAACTGGCCCTGGCAGCGGTACGTGACGGTGAAGTACCCCTATGCTGTCTGGCATGGCGACCGTGGCGGGCAACGGCGGGCGAGATCCGGACCGCCGCCGGGCGCTCCTCGACGCGGCCGACCGGGTGATCCGGCGCGAGGGACCGCAGGCCTCGATGGCCGCGATCGCCGCCGAGGCGGGCATCACCAAGCCCATCCTCTACCGGCACTTCGGCGACAAGAGCGGGCTCTACCGGGCGCTGGCCGACCGCCACGTCCGCACCGTGATCAAGCAACTGCGGCCGGAGTTCGCGAAGGCCCGCACCGACCTGCGCGTCCGCGCCAGGGCCACCATCGAGACCTACCTCGACATGATCTCGGCCAATCTCAACCTCTACCGCTTCCTGTTCCACCGCGCCGGCGCCGAGGACAGCCGCACCCACTCGCACATGGCCACGATCGTGCGCAGCCTGGGGGAGGAACTCGGCGCCGTGATCGCCGCGGACGGCACCGTGGCCGACCCGGTTCGCGCCCAGATCCTCGGGCACGCCTTCGTCGGCATGGTGCAGACCACGGGCGACTGGTGGCTGGAACACCCCGAGGTCGACCGCCGCCAGGTCGTCGACACCCTCACCGACGCCGTCCTGACCGCCATGACCAGCGCCTCCCGGCCGCCCGCCGGCCGCTGATCCGCGGGACGCGTCCGCGCCCGGTGCTCTGTGAGGGAGCAGCGGCCGGGCGCGGGGCGTCAGGGACGGGACCGCGCGGGGGCGGTCAGTGGGAGCCGGTGAGCTCGACCTCGTGGACGCGGGGGTCGCCCTCGTCGGCGAAGTACTCCGACGGCCGGGTGGCGTCCTTGCCGTCGGCGAGCTTGCCGGCGCGGGCGATCAGGGTGCCGAGGACCGCGACGACGAGGTTGACCAGCAGGGCCAGGAAACCGACGTAGACCGTCATCTTGGTGTCCAGGCCGAGCTTGGCGAGCGGGAAGGCCGAACCGCCGAAGTGGGCGTGGTTGGTCGCGGGGTTGGCGACGTTGTAGAGCATCAGGATGCCCGCCGCCATGCCCGCGGTCCAGCCGGCGATCAGGCCGGCCCGGTGGAACCAGCGCGTGTACAGGCCCAGGGCGACCGACGGCAGGGTCTGCAGGATGATGACGCCGCCGATGAGCTGCAGGTCGATGGAGAACTGCGGGTCGATCAGCAGGATGACGAGCACTGCGCCGATCTTGACGACCAGCGAGGCGATCTTGCTGACCGACGCCTCCTGCGCGGCCGTGGCGTCCCGCTTGATGTACTCCTTGTAGATGTTGCGGGTGAACAGGTTGGCCGCGGCGATGGACATGATCGCGGCCGGGACCAGCGCGCCGATGCCGACGGCGGCGTAGGCCACGCCGGCGAACCAGTCGGGGAACATCTTGTCGAACAGCAGCGGCACGATCGTGTTGGCGTCCGCCTTGCCGTTGGCGGTGATGGGCTTGATCCCGGCGGCGATGGCCATGTAGCCGAGCAGCGCGATCAGGCCGAGGAGCAGGCTGTAGGCCGGCAGCGCGGACATGTTCCGCTTGATCACGCCGCGGCTGCGCGCCGCGAGGACGCCGGTGACGCTGTGCGGGTACAGGAACAGCGCCATGGCCGAGCCGAACGCCAGCGTGATGTACTGGAGCTGGTTGTTGGGGTTGAGCAGGGTGCCGTCGCCGGGAGCCGGGGTGGCGTCGAACTTGGCCTTGGCCGCATCGAAGATGGACCCCCAGCCGCCGAGCTTGGCGGGGATGTAGATGATCGCCACCAGGATGACCACGTAGATCAGCGTGTCCTTGACGAACGCGATCAGCGCGGGGGCGCGCAGTCCCGACTGGTAGGTGTAGGCGGCCAGGATCGCGAAGGCGATGATGAGCGGCAGGTCGCCGGTGACCCCCATCGTCTTCAGCACGGCCTCGATGCCGACGAGCTGCAGCGCGATGTAGGGCATCGTCGCCACCAGGCCGGTGATCGCGATCAGCAGGGCCAGGGTGGGCGAGCCGAAGCGGGCGCGGACGAAGTCCGCGGGCGTCACCATGCCGTGCACGTGCGCCACCGACCAGAGCCGGATCAGCACCAGGAACACCAGGGGATAGGTGACGATGGTGTACGGCAGGGCGAAGAACCCGGTCGCGCCCGCGCCGAAGAGCAGTGCGGGGACGGCCACGAAGGTGTAGGCCGTGTACAGGTCGCCGCCGACCAGGAACCAGGTGACCCAGGAGCCGAACTTCCGGCCGCCGAGGCCCCACTCGTCCAGGCTGGCCAGGTCGTCGGGGCGGCGCCAGCGGGCCGCGACGAACCCCATGCCGCTGACGACGAGGAACAGGATCGAGAAGACGACGATCTCGGTGATGTGCTCGCTCATCGGCCGTTCCTCCTCTTGCCCACCTGGTACACGATGGTCGTGGCGGTGACGCCGAGGATGATGAACGCCAGCTGGAGCCAGTAGAAGAGCGGGAACCCGAACAGGCGCGGCTCGTCCGCGTTGTACAGGGCGGGAATCAAGGGAATCACGATCGGCACGAGCAGCAGCCAGTTCCACGGGCTGTGATCGCTACGAGCGGGTGGCTGATCGCCGGGGGGCGTGGTCAACACACTCTCCTAGGGAGAAGAGAGGCGTGACTAGCCTGATCAGGCTAGTCATTCGGTTGTCCGGAAGCGTAATTTCGCGGTGAGATCGCGCAACTCACCAATCGCCGAACGGACTTGTCGGCGCGACGAGCGGTGAGAAATGGTCAGGGAAACCGGTCAGACGGTGCGGTCCGCGGCGGTTTTCGGCTCGTGGCGCACGGCGGAGGTCTCGCTCAGGTCGCGGGTCCAGGCGGCGAACTCCAGCAGGATGCCGTCGGGGTCCTTGAAGTAGATGGACCGGACGAACACGCCGTCGTGCATCTCGGGCGAGACGCCGAACTCGCTGTCGTCGTGGTTGAGGACGACCCCGACGTCCAGGCCCTTGGCGAGGAGCTTGTCGCGGTACTCCTCGATGCGCTCGGGCGGGACGTCGATGGCGACGTGGTTCATCGAGCCGATGGCCGACAGCAGCTCGCCGCGCTCGGGCAGCGTCCTTGGCGCCGAGACGCCGGGCACGGCCTCCGGCGCGTCGGGGAACCAGAAGAAGGCCAGCGCGTTGCCGCCGCCGCAGTCGAAGAAGAAGTGCTGGCCCCAGCCCATGGGCAGCTCGATGGTCTTGACCAGCGGCATCCCGAGGACGCCGGAGTAGAAGTCGACCGTCTGCTTCATGTCGGAGCAGACCAGCGCCAGGTGGTTGACCCCGCGCAGCTCGAACTCGGTGTTCGCCGGCTCCATGGCCCCTCCCCGGGACGGGCTTGCTTGGTAACCACTTACTTATCACACGAGGCGGGCGAGCGACGCCGCAGGCCACGGAGGTGAGGGGGAGGGTCAGCCGGGGAGGTGGGGGAGGATCACCGCGGAGGGATGCGCCGGGTCGTGGAAGATCTCCTGGTCGGCCGCCACCGCCGTATGGCCTGTGCCCAGCGGCTCGCCGGTTCCAAGGTTGCGGGCCAGCCGCGGGTAGGCCCCGCTGGCCACGTGGACCCTTATGCGGTTGCCCCGCTTGAACCGGTGGGCGATCGGCCACAGCTCCACCTCGACGCGGCGCACGCCCTCGTCGTCGGCGGGCGGCGTGCCCGGCACCAGGCGCCGCACGCCCTCGCAGACGTTGAGCGAGGAGCCGTCCGGATGGACGTCGCACACGCGGACCACCAGGTCGGTGTGCTGGGTGCTGGACCGCAGGAACACATCCGCCGTCACCGGGCCGATCAGCTCCAGGTCCTCGCCGAGCGTGTCGCCGGTGTACACGAGCACGTCGTCCCGCGCCTCGAGGCGCCGGTTGTCGCGCGGCGCGGAGTTGCCGAGCAGCGTCGGGCCGCCGACGACGGGAGTGGGCCGGGCCGGGTTGTAGCGGTAACGGTCGGGTTCGGCGTCCGCGGGGTTGTCCGGCGCGAGCCCGAACCCCGGCTGCAGGTGCCAGCGCCGCTGCTGCATGCCGGGCACGGGCCAGTCTTGGAAGTCGCGCCACTCGCCGGCGCCGGTGACGAACAGCCGGACCGGGCTCACGCGCAGGCCGGAGGTGTCGCCGAGCAGGTGGGCGCGGAACCAGGCCAGCGCGTCGAGGTTGGCCAGCCGCCCGTGCCGCACGTCGGCGTGGTGCCACGGCCCGATCGTCAGGTACGGCTGCCGCCCGGCGGCCCGCATGGCCATGTAGTCCTTCAGCTGCCAGGGCAGGAAGACGTCGTACCAGCCGCCGGTCATGGTGACCGCCGCGTCGACCTCGCCCACGGTGGCCGAGAAGTCCCTCTTCTTCCAGAAGGGCACGGCCGGGTCCGCGTGGTGGGTGAGCACCTCCTGGAAGAACGGCAGCGAGCGGCCGGCCGCCAGCAGGTCCAGCTCGCCGAGCGGCCTGCCGGACAGCACGGCCCGCTGGGTCCGGCGCGGGGCGAAGAACACGGCCGCGCCGCTGAGCGGGCCGGACATCATCGCCGTCAGCGTGCTCCAGCTCAAGGTGGCCTCCAGCGCGAAGGATCCGCCGACGTAGGCGGCGTCCCGGAACTGGGAGGCGGTCACCTGGGTCGCCATGGCCTTGAGGTCGGGGCCGGCGTAGGGGGCGATGGCCCACTGGGCGTAGCCGAGATAGCTCGGCCCGTGCATGGCGAAGCTCCCGCCGTACCACGGCTGGTCGCGCATCCACTCGACGGTCGCCAGGCCGTCGTCCTGCTCGTCCAGCGGCGACAGCTCGCCGCCCGACCCGAACCCGCCCCGGCAGCTCTGCAGGATCACCTGGAAGCCGTGGCGCGCGAAGGCCCGGCCGTAGGCGTACCCGAACAGGCCGCGCCTGCCGTAGGGGGACCGGATGAGGATGGTCGGGGGACTCTCCGCCCCGATCGGCGTGTAGCGGTCGGCCAGCAGCAGGACACCGTCGGGCATGGGGACTCGCAGATCCTTGTGGACGACCACCCTGAACGGAATCCGGCCCATGCGCGCTCCTCGCTCTAACCGGAGACGTACCCCAATTCATGTAAGCGGCGCTTTACTTCCTGGTAACATACTAGTGCTATCGAGCGGCGAACGCTGTGATGAAGGTCACACTCCCGCCTGAGGTCCACAGCGCGGCGGCCGGGCGAACAAGTGGCGGGACGCCACCGATGCCGCTAGCATTTGGGCCATGCGAACCATCTCACCTGCTCCGTGGTGGCGCCGCTTCTAGGCGGCGCGTGTTTCGCATCTTTACAGATGGCCGCCCCGGGAGGCGGCCTTCTTCATGCCCGCCCGGGGCCAATCGAAGATCGAGAAGGGCGAGGCAAGGGTGGACACGAGCGGATATACGACCGCTGGCGGCATCGAGGTCGAGGTGACGACCGCCGATGTTCCGGAGTCCGTGCTCGAGGAGGTCGTCTCCTCGCTGGGCGAGCGCCGCGGCGGCGTGCTCTCCTCCGGCATGGAGTACCCCGGCCGGTACAGCCGATGGCACCTCGCCTATGTCGACCCCGTGCTGGAGATCGTGGCCCGCGGCCGCAAGATCTCCGCTCGCGCGCTCAACGAGCGCGGCAGGGTCGTGCTGCCCGCCGTCGCCTCCTGCCTGCTCGCCGCCGGCAAGACGACCTCCGAGCCGACCCTCGACCACGTCGAGGTGCACGTCGCCGAGTCCGAGGACATCCTGCCCGAGGAGATGCGCAGCCGCCGCCCCACGGTGTTCACCGCCATCCGCGAGGTGATCGCCGCCTTCGCAGGCGAGGACGAGCACCTCGGGCTGTACGGCGCGTTCGGCTACGACCTGGCCTTCCAGTTCGAGCCGATCCGCCAGGTCCTCGACCGCGCCGCCGACCAGCGCGACCTCGTCCTGCACCTCCCCGACCGCGTCATGGTGATCGACCGCAAGCGCGAGACCAGCCGCGAGTACCTCTACGAGTTCACCGTCGACGGCGTCTCCACCCGCGGCCTGCGGCGCACCGGCGAGACGGTCCCGCTGCCCCCCGCGCCCGCCGCCCTTCCCGGCAACCCCGAGCCGGGCGGGTACGCCGCCGTCGTCGAGGCCGCCAAGCAGAAGTTCCGCCGCGGCGACCTGTTCGAGGTGGTCCCCGGCCAGGTGTTCCACGCCCCCTGCGCCGACCCCGCCGGGTTCTACCGGGGCCTGCGCCTCATCAACCCCGCCCCCTACGAGTTCCTGTTCAACCTCGGCGAGGGAGAGCACCTGGTCGGCGCCTCCCCCGAGATGTACGTCCGCGTCCAGGGCGACCGGGTCGAGACCTGCCCGATCTCGGGGACGATCGCCCGCGGCACCAACCCCGTCGAGGACGCCGACGCGATCCGCACCCTGCTCAGCTCGGTGAAGGAGGAGTCCGAGCTGACCATGTGCACCGACGTCGACCGCAACGACAAGTCGCGCGTCTGCGTCCCCGGCAGCGTCCAGGTCATCGGCCGCCGCCAGATCGAGATGTACTCCCGCCTCATCCACACCGTCGACCACATCGAGGGCCGCCTGCGCCCCGAGTTCGACGCGCTCGACGCCTTCCTCACCCACATGTGGGCCGTCACCGTCACCGGCGCGCCCAAGACCTGGGCGATGCAGTTCATCGAGGACCACGAGGCCACCTCCCGGCGCTGGTACGGCGGCGCCGTCGGCTACCTCGGCTTCGACGGCTCCATGAACACCGGCCTCACCCTGCGCACGGCCCAGATCCGCGGCGGCGTGGCGACGGTCCGCGCCGGCGCCACGCTGCTGTTCGACTCCGACCCCGCCGCCGAGGAACGCGAGACCGAGCTGAAGGCGAGCGCTCTGCTCGGGGCCCTCGCCGCCGTCGGCGCCCCCCAGGCGCGCGCCGCCCGCGCGCCGCGGGCCGAACGGCAGGGCGAGGGCATGAAGGTCCTGCTGGTGGACCACGAGGACTCCTTCGTCAACACCCTCGCCGACTACTTCCGCCAGCAGGGCGCCGACGTCGTCACGCTGCGCCACGGCTTCCCCCTGGCCATGCTGGAGGAGGTCGCGCCCGACATGGTCGTGCTCTCGCCCGGCCCCGGCTGGCCCTCCGACTTCGGGAGCGCGGCCCTCGTGGACGCCCTCTACGCGCGAGGGCTCCCCGTCTTCGGGGTCTGCCTCGGGCTGCAGGCCATGGTCGAGCAGGCGGGCGGCACCCTCTCCCTGCTGCCGCACCCCGAGCACGGCAAGCGCGGGCAGGTCGCCCGGGTGGGCGAGAGCGCCCTGCTCGACGGGCTCCCGCAGGAGTTCACCGCCGCCCGCTACCACTCCCTGCACGCCAAGCAGCCGGGGGTGAAGGGCTTCACGGTGACCGCGCTCACCCCCGACGGCGCGGTCATGGCGATCGAGGACACCGCCAACCGCCGCTTCGCCGTCCAGTTCCACCCCGAGTCCATCCTCACCACGGAGGGCGGCGCCGGGGCCCAGATCATCGCCAACGTGTTGCGGCTCTGCCGAGCTTAAGTAAAGGCAGGACAGAACTCCCGGCCGGGTGGTGGGCTCGGCCGTAGAGTCCACAGGCAGCGCGGGCCGGGGGGGGGGGGGCCCCGGGGGCGCGGGGGGCCCCCCCCCGGCCGCGGGGCCCCGCCCCCCCCGGCGGCTTTCCCGCGTCCAGGACCGACGAGCGGGGTGAGGTGGCCGATGGATCACGACGGCAGGCTGCCGGCCACCGTCCCCGACGCGGTGGCGGCCGCGCTGCTCGCCCCGCTCGTGGACCATCACTGCCATGGCGTGCGCCGCGACGAGCTCACCCGGGCGGGGTTCGAGCTCCTGATCACCGAGGCCGGCACTCCGGCGCCTCCGGGGACCACGCACTTCGACACCCCCGTCGGCACGGCGATCCGGCGGTGGTGCGCCCCCGTGCTCGGGCTGGAACCGCACGCGCCCCCGGCCGTCTACCTCGCCCGCAGGGCCGAGCTCGGCGCGCAGGAGGCCAACACGCGGCTCCTGCGCGCGGCCGGCGTCGTGGCCTTCCTCGTCGACGGCGGGCGGGGCGGCCGCGAGCTGCTGTCGGCGGCCGAGATGGGACGGCTCGGCGGCGCCGCCGCCGACGAGCTCGTCCGGCTCGAGCGCGTCGAGGAGGACGTCGCCCAGGAGGGCCTCACCGTCGTCGGCTACCTCGACGCCCTGCAGGACCGGCTCGCCGCGCGGGCGGCCAAGGCGGTCGGCCTGAAGTCGGTCATCGCCTACCGGTACGGCCTGGACTTCGCGCCCGCACGGCCGAGCCGCGGCACCGTCATCGCCGCGGCCGGCCGGCGGCTCGCCGACCCCAAGGAGCGGCTCGCCGACCCGGTGCTGCTGCGCCACCTGCTCTGGACGGCCGTCGACATCGCCCGCGAGCGGGGGCTGCCGCTGCAGTTCCACACCGGGTACGGCGATCCGGGCATCGACCTGCACCGGTCCGACCCGGCGCTGATGACCGGCTTCATCCGGGCCCTGCGACCGGTCGGGGTCCCGGTGATCCTGCTCCACTGCTACCCCTTCCACCGGCAGGCGGCCTACCTGGCCAGCGTGTTCCCCCACGTGTACGTCGACGTCGGGCTGGCGCTGACCTCCACGGCCTCGGGCTCGGCGGCGATCATCGGCGAGCTGCTGGAGCTGGTCCCGTACCACAAGCTGATGTTCAGCTCCGACTGCCACGGCGTCGCCGAGATGTGCCACCTGGGGGCCCTGTACTTCCGGCGCGGCCTGACCCGCGCCCTCGCCGCGCGGCTCGACGAGGGCGAGTGGAGCCCCGGCGACGCGGCCCGCGTGGCCCACATGATCGGGTCCGGCAACGCCCGCCGCGTGTACCGGCTGTAGGGCCCGGCATATCGTTGTGGTCTATATCGGCCGGAATCGCTAGGCACGCCGATCAACCCGCACGATAATCGCCTCTGATGGCCGCTATCGAGATCCGTAACCTGTCCAAGTCGTTCGGGGCGGTCCGGGCCGTGGACGACGTGTCCTTCACCGTCGAGGCCGGCACCGTCACCGGGTTCCTCGGCCCGAACGGGGCCGGGAAGACCACGACGCTGCGTTCCCTGCTCGGCCTGGTCACGCCCGACTCGGGCGAGGCGCTCATCAACGGCCGCGGGTACACCGATCTGGCCGCGCCGCTGTCGGAGGTCGGCGCGGTGCTGGAGGCCACGAGCTTCCACCCCGGCCGTACGGCCCGCAACCACCTGCGAGTGCTGTGCACCGCCGCGGGGCTGCCTGCGGCCCGTGCGGACCAGACGCTCGGCCAGGTGGGCCTCGCCGACGTGGCGGGCAAGCGCGTCGCCGGCTTCTCCCTGGGCATGCGCCAGCGTCTCGCCCTGGCCACCGCGCTGCTCGGCGAGCCGAAGATCCTCATCCTCGACGAACCGGCCAACGGCCTGGACCCGGCCGGGATCCAGTGGCTGCGCGGCTTCCTGCGGTTCCTCGCCGACGACCAGGGCTGCACCGTGCTGGTGTCCAGCCATGTCCTGGCCGAGGTGGAGCAGACGGTGGACGACGTCGTGATCATCGCGAAGGGTCGCCTGATCAGGCAGGGCACGCTTGCCGAGCTGACGTCCAACGGCGACCGCGGGGTCCGGGTGTCCGGACCGGAGGTCGAACGGCTGCGTCCCCGCCTGGAGGCGGCGGGCGCCACGGTGGAATGCCCGGAGAGCGGCGTGCTGCTGGTCCACGGCGCGCAGCCCGAGACGGTCGGCCAGGCGGCGCTGGACGAGCTCGTCGTGCTGTCGGAGCTGGTCAGGCAGCGGTCCGACCTCGAACAGGTCTTCCTGGAGCTCACCGGCGATCCGGCCGCGCCCCCCGGCCCGGACCCCGTCCCCGCCCTGACCGAGACCCCTGGAGGCACGTCGTGATCCGGCTGGTCAAGGCGGAGTTGCAGAAGGTGTTCACCACCCGCATGGTCTGGGGCATGCTCGCGCTCTCCCTGGGCTTCACCGCGATCGGGCTGGTCGCGCTGAGCCTGCTGTCGGGTATGCAGGGCGCGCCCCCGATCACCGACCCGGATGGTGTGAAGAACCTCTTCAGCCAGGCCGGGGTCGGGCTGGTGTTCGCCTTCGTGATCGGCACCCTCCTGATCACGGGGGAGTACCGCTTCCAGACGATCACGCACACGTTCCTGGTGACGCCGCGCCGGCAGCGGGTGGTCGCCGCCAAGCTCGTGGCCTGCGCGGGCGTGGGCCTGTTCTTCGGCGCGGCCGGCATCGCCCTCGCCTTCGCCGTCGGGGTCCCGGCGCTCCTGATCAAGGGCGGGAGCCTGTCGTTGATCGACGGGGACGTGGTGCGCCTGTGCGCCGGGGTGGTCGCCGCCATGGCCCTCTACACGATCCTCGGCCTGGCCCTCGGGTCCCTGCTGCGCAACCAGGTCGCCGCCATCGTGGTCGGCATCGGCTGGGTCTACGTCCTTGAGAACCTGCTCGTCGCCCTGCTGCCCAGCGTCGGCAAGTGGCTGCCCGGCGGGGCCGCCCAGGCGGTGTACGGGGTCTCCTCGCCGCTCGGCGGGGATTACCTGCCGGCCTGGGGAGGCGCCGCGCTGCTCGTCGGGTACGCGCTGCTCTTCGCGGTCGTGGCGTCGGCGACCACCATCCGCCGCGACATCACCTGAGTGCCCGGCGCCCGCCTCCACTACGATGTGGGCGGTCGTGAACGACGGGGGGAGCCGAGCTTTGAGATTCGAGAGCGATGTGACGGTCGAGCTGGTCAGGCACAGCGCGGCCGACTCCGATGTGGTGTGGGCCGCGCGGGTCTCCACGGCGGGGGAGCAGTCGCTGGAGGCGGTCGGCCAGGACCCTGAGCGCTCCAGGGGCCTGATCAACTACCTGATGCGCGACCGGCACGGCAGCCCGTTCGAGCACAACTCGATGACCTTCTTCATCAACGCCCCCATCCTGGTCTTCCGCGAATTCCACCGCCACAGGGTCGGCTGGTCATACAACGAGGAGAGCGGGAGATATCGGGAGCTTCAGCCCGTTTTCTATGTGCCGGGGCGGGCGCGGAAGCTCGTCCAGGAGGGCAAGCCGGGCCGCTACCAGTTCGTCGAGGGCAGCGACGACCAGCACAAGCTGGTGACCGAGGCGATGGAGCAGTCCTACCGGCAGTCCTACGCCGCCTACCAGGAGATGCTGGCGGCCGGGGTCGCCCGGGAGGTGGCGCGGGCGGTGCTGCCCGTCGGGCTGTTCTCCTCGATGTACGCCACGTGCAACGCCCGCTCGCTGATGCACTTCCTGTCCCTGCGCACCAAGGACGAGCGCGCGAACGTGCCGTCGTTCCCGCAGCGCGAGATCGAGATGGTGGCCGAGAAGATGGAGGCGATCTGGGCCGGGCTGATGCCGCTCACCCATGCCGCCTTCAACGCCGCGGGCCGCGTCGCCCCCTGACGTCCGGGCCGCGTCGCCCCCTGACGGTCCGCGCCGTGTGGCCCTGCGCTCAGGCCGGGTCGGCCGGGCGGCTTCCTGGGGTGGGCGCCGTGATCGCCTCAGAGGGCGGGCAGGACGTAGACCTCGGCGCCCGGGGGTAAGGCGCACTCGAGGCCGCCCAGGCGGCGGGCGTTCTCCCCGCACACGAACATGCTGATGTGGCGGCGGATCCCGCCGTACTCGTCGCACAGGCGTTTTTCGAGCATCGGGTGGGTGCGGCGCAGGGTGTGCAGGGCCGCGCCGAGCGTCGGGCGGCCCTCGTCGGAGTCGGCGACGGCGAAGACACGGACCTCGGTCGCCCCGCTGCCCCAGTGCCAGAAGGTGCTGGGCAGCACGAATGTCACGAGCGTGACCGGTCGGGCCATGACGGTCAGCGCACCGCCGGGGCGATGAGAAGGGCGGTGCCGACAGGGGGAGCGGGCCGCCGGGTCACGGCGGCGAGCAGGGTGCGCCGCATGATCGCCCCTTCCTTTCGCGATGCCGGGCTCGCATCGCCGGTCCCCCGGCCGGCGTGGTGGCCCGATCGATGTGGTCGGCCGCTGCGCGCGGATCGGCATCATCGTGTCACGTTGCCGGAGTGGCCGCCGGACTCCACGGGATTTGGTTGATCAGTTCGCCCGTATCGTCCCGCGATATCTGGTTGATCGCGGGAGATCGGCCGGCGCACCTCCTGTGTGGGGTCCCGGTGGATGCGTGCGAGGGGCACGCCGTCGTGCTGGAGGCGGCGCACGGTCTCGGCGACCATGGGCGAGGGCCCGCAGACGTAGACCTCGTGGTCGGCCCAGGAGTGGAAGCGCCGCACGACGTCCGGCAGCAGCCCGCGCATGCCGTCGTAGGCCGGCTGGCCGGACACCGCCGTCAGCACCCGCAGCCAGGGGTAGGTCGCCTCCATGCGGATCAGGTCGTCCAGGTCGTACAGCTCGGCGGCGGTGCGGGCCCCGTACAGCAGGTGGATGTTGGGCCGGTGGCCGGAGGCCATGACGTGCTCGATGATGGCCTTGAGCGGGGCCAGGCCGGTGCCGCCCGCGACGCAGAGGATGTCGCGGGTGGAGTCCTGCGCGGGGGGCGCCATGGTGCCGACGGGCGGGCCGAGTAGCACGGTGTCGCCGATCCGGGTGTGGGAGACCAGGGAGGTGCTGACCCAGCCGCCGCACACGGCGCGCACGTGCAGCCGGATGGTGTTGTCGGGGCGTGGCGCGTTGGCGATCGAGAAGGTGCGCCAGACCCGCGGCCAGCGGGCGACCTGCACGTTGACGTACTGCCCCGGGACGAAGGGCATGGGCGCGCCCGGGCGCAGGGTGATCACGGCGATCTCGGGCGTGCGCAGCTCGTGGTCGATCACCTCCGCCAGCCACCACGCGGGGGAGACGCCCGCGTCGCTCTCCGCGGACTCGATCATGATGTTGGCCGCGGTGGTGTAGGCGGCGACCCAGGCGGCCTCGACCTCCGAGGTCCAGGCGTCGGCGGCGAAGCGCCTGATCGTGGCCAGGAGCGCGCTGCCCACGGCGGTGTAGTGCTCGGCGAGTACGCCGTACTTGCGGTGGTCCCTGCCGAGCTGGCCCAGGTAGGAACTCAGGCTGTCCGGGCTGTCCAGGCTCCAGACGATGCGGGTCAGCGCGCCGAACAGGCGGTCGCGCTGGACGTCCATGGCGGGAGGGAACATGCACCGCAGCTGTGGGCTCTCAGCGAACAGCCGCCCGTAGAAGTAGGCGACGGCCTTGCCCATGACGGGCTCGAGGGCGGAGAAGCTCTCCTTGACGAGACGCGGATTCAACGACATTTGTTGACGCCACCCTAAATGACCGGATTCAGCATCCGATCTTGTTGTTCCACCTCCCTGACGGTCCGGGTCGCGAGCGTCCGGCGGTCCCGGCTCAACCGATCGCTCGAAATAGAGTCTTCCATTCCCTCGTGAGCCTCACAACCGTTTCACCACAAGGTGCCGTGAAAGGGAACTGTTCGTAATCGGTGCGTGATTCCACGTAATGGGCGATCGGGAGGGTGTGGAGTGGAGATGAAAGGGAATCACATTCGCCTTTATCGGCATTCCTTTTCCCTGGTCATTCCCCGTGCAACGGTCCGGCCGCCGTGAATGGCGCCGGCCCGCAGGGCCGGGAGGCCGCCCCGGCGCAGGCCCCGCGCGAGCGGGCGAGCGGGCGGACAGGTGGGACCAACGGGACGGATGGGGTGGAAGTGACGGGACTGATACCCGGATAGGTGCCATACCCGAAATGTTGTGCGCCATGATGGGTTGGCCACTGCAAATGGGCTGGGTGCCGCTGCGGTTTGGCGGTACGACCTTGCGCGAGCCCCTGGAGACCGCATGTCCCGACCACTGATCGGTATCACCACCTACTTCGACGCCGCCCGCTGGGGCACCTGGGTACGCGAGGCCATCCTCTCGCCGCCCGCCTACGCGAAGGCGGTGGACAAGGCCGGCGGCGCCCCGGTGCTGATACCGCCGCTGAGCCTGGGCGCGATCGACGGCTACGTGCGCGGCATGTCAGGGCTCATCCTGGCCGGAGGCGTCGAGGTCGACCCCGCCTCCTACGGCGAGGAGCGCGACGAGCGGGTCGAGGAGCCGCAGCCCCGCCGCGACCGGTTCGAGATCGCGCTCGCCGGCGCGGCGATCCAGGCCGGCATCCCGGTGCTCGGCGTGGCCCGTGGCATGCACATCCTGAACATCGCGCTCGGCGGCACGCTGATCCGGTGGCTGCCCGACGCGGTGCACCACGAGCGGCACGCCGCCACCACGCCGCACGTCATTCAGGTCAGCGTGTCCAGCAAGGTCGGCAAGGCCGTGGGCGACCGCATCGAGGTGGCCATGCCCCACCACCAGGCCCTCAGGCGTCTCGGCGACGGCCTGCTGGCGGTCGCCTGGGCCGACGACCAGATCATCGAGGGCGTGGAGCTCCAGGGCCACCGGTTCTGCGTGGGCGTCCAGTGGCACCCGGAGCGCGGGGAGGACAACCGCCTCGTGGACGCCCTGGTGGAGGCCGCCATGCCGTGAGGCATGGCGGGCCGGTCGCGCAGAAGCTCAGAAGCTGCGGGGACCTCAGAAGCTGCGGGGCAGGCCGAGCACCTGGGTCGCCAGATAGTTGAGCAGGAGCTCCTCGGTGACCGGTGCGACCTTGCCGATGCGGGCGTCGGCGAGCAGCCGCGCGACGGGGTACTCCAGCGAGTACGCCATCCCGCCGTGCGTCTGGAACGCGTGGTCGGCCGCCTCCCACGCGGCCTGCGAGGCCGTGAGCTTGGCGATGTTGGCCTCGGTGCCGCACGGTTCCTGCCGGTCGAACAGCCAGGCCGCCTTGTACAGCATGAGCCTGGCCAGTTCGATCTTGGCCTTGACCTGCGCGAGCGGGAAGGCGATCGCCTGGTTGGCCCCGATGGGCCGGCCGAACACCTCGCGTTCCTTGGCGTAGGAGACCGCGACCCGCAGGGCCACCTCCGCGCCGCCGAGCGCGCTGGCGGCCAGCAGGATCCGCTCGGGGTTGAGGATGTCCCACAGCACGACCGCCCCCTGGTCCACCTCGCCGACCACGCTGGTGGCCGGCACCCGCAGATCGTCCAGGAACACCATGTTCGACGGGGTGGTGTTGGCGCCCATCTTCGGGATCGGGCGGTAGGACAGCCCGCCCCTGGCCACCGCCTCGCGCACGTCGACCAGGAACACCGTCAGGCCGTTGCTGCGCGGCCTGGCCTCGGCGGCGGGGATGGTGCGGGTCACCAGCAGCATCCAGCTCGCCCGCTGGACGCCGGTGATCCAGATCTTCTGGCCGTTGATCACGTAGTCGTCTCCGTCGCGGCGGGCGGAGGTGGAGATGGCCAGCGCGTTGGAGCCCGCGTCCGGCTCGGTGAGCGCGAAGCAGGTCTCGACCTCCCCGGTGGCGAGCCTGGGCAGCAGCGCCGACTTCTGCTCGGCCGTGCCGTGGCGGGCGAGGGTCAGCGCGCCGAAGCCCGGCGTGAGCACGTAGGTGAACGCCGAGCCGCCGGCCGAGCCGGAGGCGGACAGGGTCTCGGTCGCCACGGCGAGCTCCAGCAGGCCCTGGCCGCCGCCGCCGTACTCCTCCGGCACCGCCAGGCCCAGCCAGCCGCCCTTGGCCAGCTCGGCCCACACCTCCTCCGGCCACCGCTTCTCCGCCTCGCACCGCTGCCAGTAGTCCATGTCGTACCGCGAGCAGATGCCGGCGATGCCCCGCTGGACGTCGCGGGCGCTCTCAGGAAGCGTGTAGTCCACCGTGATCACTCCAATCCCGTCGGGCCGCAATGGTAGAACAACGTTCGGTCCGGGGGCGAGGCGGGAGCGCGGTGTCAGTGGCGCGGGCGCCGCGCGTGATAGACGAAGGCCGGGGGCACGTTGCCCCAGACGGTGCGGCTCGGCACGACCTCCTCGAAGGCCTCCAGCAGGCGGCGGCGGAAGCGGATCGCGGGCGGGAGCGTACGGGCGTGCACGTAGGCGAACGTCGTGAAGGCCCCCTCCGGGGTGAGCACCTCGCTGATCGCCCCGAGCAGCCTGTCCTGGAGCGCCGCGGGGAAGGCGGCCCACGGCAGCCCGCTGACCACCACGTCGGCCTTCTCCAGGCCGTGCTTGGCCAGCAGCAGGGGCAGGTTCACCGCGTCGGCCACGATCACGTTGGCCCCCGGGTGCCGTTCGGTCAGCCGCGCGGCGAGCAGGGGGTTGATCTCGATGGCCAGATGGTGGCCCCGCCCGCCCAGACGCCGCTGGATCTCGTTGGTGAACACGCCGGTCCCCGGCCCCAGTTCGACGATGACCGGTTCGCCACGCTCGGGCACCGGTGTGGTGACGACCTTCGCCAGGCGGCGCGAGCTGGGCGCCACCGCCCCCGTGGTGCCGGGTGATCGCACGAACTGCCGGAAGAAGAGGGCTGCATCATTGGCCATGGCACTGACATTAAAGAACAAAACGGTCCGCTCGCTTCCACCGTCCGGCCGATCTCATGGTCCTCTGGAGGATGCCATCTCCACCTTGGGGAGGATGCCGTCTTCGTCCTGAATCTGGACCGTCTCGCCACCCGGCCGCACGGAGGGACCTGTGCTTTCACCATACGGCCGTGGCGAGCTCGCCCGCACCGCCGCCGGGCGCCGCGCCCCGGTAGGGTCGGCAGCAGGTTCACGAGGGGAGTCACGGGTGAAATCGGCGGAGGACCGGATCTGGACGGTTCCGAACGTGCTGAGCATGCTCCGGCTGCTCGGCGTGCCGCTCTTCCTGTGGCTGGTGCTCGGGCCCAAGGCCGACGGGTGGGCGCTCATCCTGCTCATGCTGGCGGGTTTCTCCGACTGGCTCGACGGCAAGCTGGCCAGGGCCTGGAACCAGACCAGCAGGCTCGGCCGGCTGCTCGACCCGGTCGCCGACCGCCTCTACATCCTCGCCACGCTGATCGGCCTGACCTTGCGCGAGGTCATGCCCTGGTGGCTGGCGGCCCTGATCATCGGCAGGGACGTGGTGCTGCTCCTCGGCGTGCCCGTCCTGCGCAGGCACGGCTTCGGCCCCGCGCTGCCGGTCCACTTCCTGGGCAAGGCGGCGACCGCCTGCCTGCTCTACGCCTTCCCGCTGCTGTTCCTGGCCTCCCATGAGGGCTGGTACGCCGACGTGGCCCGGATCATGGGATGGGCCTTTGCCATATGGGGAACAGGTCTGTATTGGTGGGCGGGGGCGCTGTACGTGGTTCAAGGGCGCCGGCTCATCGGAGGGGCGAGCCGGGCATGAGCGATCGCGGGGTCCGCTCCGGCGGGTCCCCGCAGGCGACTGCCCGCGCGAGCACGACCGGGCGCCCACCGTGACGAAACAGCCGGAGGGTGATCTGTGAAGGCCGTCGTGATGGCGGGCGGGGAAGGGACTCGGCTGCGGCCGATGACCGCCAACCAGCCCAAACCCCTGCTACCCGTAGTCAACCGGCCGATCATGGAGCACGTGCTCCGCCTGCTGAAGCGGCACGGCTTCACCGAGACCGTCGTCACCGTCCAGTTCCTGGCCGCCCTGGTGCGCAACTACTTCGGCGACGGCGACGAGCTCGGCATGAGCCTGCACTACGCGACCGAGGAGATCCCGCTCGGCACGGCGGGAAGCGTGAAGAACGCCGCCGACAAGCTGCGCGACGAGCGCTTCCTGGTCATCTCCGGCGACGCCCTGACCGACATCGACCTCACCGACATGATCAGGTTCCACGAGGAGAACGGCGCCCTGGTCACCATCGGCCTCAAACGGGTGCCGAACCCGCTGGAGTTCGGGATCATCATCGTCGACGAGCAGGGCAGGGTGCAGCGGTTCCTGGAGAAGCCCACCTGGGGCCAGGTGTTCTCCGACACCGTCAACACCGGCGTGTACGTCATGGAGCCGGAGGTGCTCGACGAGGTCGCCTCGGGGGTGCCCGTCGACTGGTCGGGCGATGTGTTCCCCAAGCTGCTCGCCCGCGGCGCCCCGCTGTACGGCTACGTCGCGAGCGGCTACTGGGAGGACATCGGCACCCACGAGAGCTACCTGAAGGCCCAGGCGGACGCCCTGTCGGGCCGGGTGAAGCTGGACGCCGACGGGTTCGAGCTCTCGCCGGGCGTCTGGGTGGCCGAGGGCGCCTCCGTGGACCCGGACGCGATCTTGAAGGGCCCGCTGTACATCGGCGGCTACGCCAAGGTCGAGGCCGGCGCCGAGCTCCGGGAGTACACCGTCCTTGGCGACAACGTGGTGGTCAAGGAGGGCGCGTTCCTGCACCGCGCCGTCGTCCACGACAACGTCTACATCGGGCCGAGCGCCCACCTGCGCGGCTGCGTGATCGGCAAGAACACCGACGTGATGACCGGCGCGCGCATCGAGGAGAACGCCGTCGTCGGGGACGAGTGCGTCATCGAGGCCGAGGCCTACGTCTCCTCCGGGGTCAAGATCTACCCGTTCAAGACGATCGAGGCGGGCGCGGTGGTCAACACCAGCGTGATCTGGGAGTCGCGCGGCCAGCGCAGCCTGTTCGGGCCGCGCGGGGTCTCCGGCCTGGTCAACGTCGAGATCACCCCGGAGCTGTGCGTGCGCCTGGCGAGCGCCTACGCGACCACCCTGAAGAAGGGCGCGTCGGTCATCACCTCGCGCGACTCCTCCCGGGCCGCCCGCGCGCTCAAGCGCGCGGTGATCAGCGCGCTCAACGCGAGCGCGATCAACGTGCTCGACCTGGAGGCCGCCCCGCTGCCGGTCGCCCGCTTCCACACCTCCAACGAGACCGCCTCCGGCGGCATCGCGCTGCGCACCACCCCAGGCGATCCGCAGAGCGTCGACATCATCTTCATGGACGAGAACGGCGCCGACCTGTCCCAGGGCGCGCAGCGCAAGCTCGAGCGCGTCTTCTCCCGCCAGGAGTTCCGGCGGGCCTTCCCGGGGGAGATCGCCGAGCTGAGCTTCCCCGCCAGGGCGGTCGAGGACTACACCCGCGAGCTGCTGCGCTGGATCGACATGTCCGGCGTGCGCGACGCCGAGATGAAGGTCGTCATCGACTGCGCGGGAGGCACCTCCTCGCTGGTCCTGCCCAGCCTGCTCGGCCGCGTCGGCGTGGACGTGCTGACCGTGAACAACCGCCTGGACGACGCCTCGCCGACCGAGACCCTCGCCGAGCGCCGCAGGGACCTGCAGCGCCTGGCCGAGCTCGTCGGATCCTCCAGGGCCGCGTTCGGCGTCCGGTTCGACGCGGTCGGGGAGCGCATCTCCCTGGTCGACGAGATGGGCCAGCTGATCAGCGAGGAGCGCGCGCAGCTGGTCGTCCTCGACCTCGTCGCGGCCGAGCGGCGCGGCGGGCGGGTGGCCCTTCCCGTGACCACCACCCGGGTGGCCGAGCAGGTGTGCCGGTTCCACGGCGCCCAGGTGCAGTGGACCTCGACGGCCCTGGACGCGCTCACCTCGGCGGCGGCCGACCCCGAGCTGATCTTCGCCGCCGACGGGCGCGGCGGCTTCATCGTGCCGGAGTTCGCGCCCACCGTGGACGGCCTGGCCGCCTTCCTGCGCCTGCTCGGGCTGGTCGCCCGCACCCGCCTGTCGCTCAGCCAGATCGACGCGCGCATCCCGCAGGCCAAGATGCTCAAGCGCACCGTGCCGACGCCGTGGGCCGCCAAGGGGGCGGTCATGCGGTCGGTGGTGGAGGCCGCCGACGGCCATCAGCTGGACACCACCGACGGCGTCCGGGTGGTGGAGGAGGACGGCGGCTGGGCCCTCATCCTGCCCGACCCCGCCGAGGCCGTGACCCACCTGTGGGCCGAGGGGGACGACCTGGACGTCGCCCAGAGCCTCCTCGAGCGCTGGGCCCGCGTCGTGGAGCACGCCGTCGGCACCTGATGGCGGGGACGACGTTCTGCAGTGAACCATCCGATTCCAGGCACAATCGAACGGCGCGGCGCATGGACCGGAGGGCGGGCCGGGCGGTAACTTTGGACCGGCGAGGCGAGCCGAGTCGGAAGGAACGAGGGGCGAGCGCCGTCAGGAGCACACGCGAGCCCCCGTCAGCGAGGACCCGAGCGAGCCCCATCAGCAGCATGTCCGAACCCGCGAGCCTGCACTCATCTTGACCTTTGCGACTCATCAGCGTAAGTTGCGGCATTCGCAGTCTGAGCAACCATGAGAAGCGAAGAACCGAGGCACGCCGCCCAGAGCACCGTCGCCGCGACTTCGCGGTAGGAGGCCGAGCCGATCGATGCCGAGCGTCTACTGCACGCAGTGCGGTCATGCCAATCCTGAGGACGCCCGTTTCTGCTCACGGTGCGGGTCGCCGCTGAGCCGTGTCGAGAACACGCCGGGGGACACCACTTCCACGATCTCCCTGAGCGGGATCGAGGCGATGGACGGCGAGGCGACGGGACAGACGCTCATACCCGACCGGACGGCGGTCGATCAGCTGCCTCCGGGTACGGCGCTGCTGGTCGTGATGCGCGGGCCGAACGCCGGGAGCCGCTTCCTGCTCGACAGCGATCTCACGACGGCGGGTCGCCACCCCGAGAGCGACATCTTCCTGGACGATGTGACGGTGTCGCGCAGGCACGCCGAGTTCTACCGGCGGGGCAGCTACTTCACCGCCAGGGACGTCGGCAGCCTCAACGGCACCTATGTCAACCGGGAGCGCATCGAGGAGCTTCCGCTGTCCGGCGGTGACGAGGTCCAGATCGGCAAATTCCGGCTGGTGTTCCTCACGCGTGGGTGAACAGGAGCGGTGATGAGCGCGCAGGTGGCCAGGGCGTTCATGAGCATCGGGGAGGTGCTCGAGGTTCTGCGGGCCGACTTTCCCGACGTCACCGTCTCCAAGATCCGCTTCCTGGAGGGCGAGGGGCTCATCGAGCCCCAGCGCTCTCCGTCGGGGTACCGCAAGTTCACCCATGCCGACGTTGAGCGCCTGCGCTACATCCTCACCGCCCAGCGTGACCGCTACCTGCCGCTCCGCGTGATCAAGGACCACCTGGAGACCGCCGAGCGCGACGGGCCGGGCGGCCTGACGCGGCCGCGGGCCCTTGGGGCGGACTCCCCGCCCGCCGAGGTGCGGCTCAGCCGCGCCGAGCTGCTGGAGGCCGCCGAGCTCGACGAGGAGACCCTGGTCGAGCTGGAGGACTACGGCCTGCTGACCCCGGTCGCCCGGTGGTACGACGCCGAGGCCCTCACCGTGGCCAGGGCCTCGGGAGCGCTGGCGAGGTTCGGGCTGCACCCGCGCCACCTGCGGGTGCTGAAGGCCGCCGCCGAGCGGGAGGCCGGGCTGGTCGAGCAGGCCGTCGCGCCGCTGCTGCGCCGCCGCGCCCCCGGCGCCGTCGACCGGGCCGAGGAGACCGCCCGGGAGCTCTCCGGCCTGCTCCAGGAGCTGCACACCGCCCTGGTGCGGGGTGGTCTGCGGGGCATTCTGGGCCGGTGACGGGCCGCCCGGACAATTCGCGGTGCGGGGATGTTACGTTGAATTTTGCGGCGATGGTCACGCCGCGAGCCGAGAGCCGCAAGGGAACGGGCCCGGAGCGGGCCGGCGACCCAATGAGACGGAGCAGCCTGTGTTGCAGATGGAGGTCGTGGGGGTTCGCGTTGAGATGCCCTCCAACCAGCCCATCGTCCTGCTCAAGGAGGCGAAGGGTGAGCGTTATCTGCCGATCTGGATTGGGATGACCGAGGCCACGGCCATCGCTCTGGCACAGGCAGAGGAGCCGCCTCCCCGGCCGCTCACCCACGACTTGTTCAAGGACGTGATCGAAGCTCTCGGCGTGCGGCTGCAGACGGTCAACATCGTCGCGCTGCGAGACGGGATCTTCTTCGCTGACCTGGTGTTCTCCAACGGGGTCGAGGTGAGCGCGCGCCCGTCCGACTCGATCGCGTTGGCGCTACGCACCGGTGCCAGCATCTTCGCCAGTGAGGATGTGGTGCGCGAGGCCGGCGTCATCATCCCCGACGACCAGGAGGACGAGGTCGAGAAGTTCCGGGAGTTCCTTGACACGATCACGCCCGAGGACTTCGGCCGTGCGGGTTAACCATTTCGGGCATTTACGCTTCACGACGCGCCGGGCGGGATCGTTGACTGAGCATCGCGCCGGTCCTACGGTGCAAGGGAAACCACGGTTGTAATTCACGAACCCCCAGATCAGACCGTGGGATGAGAGAAAGCCGGAGGTCCGCAGTGGCGGTCAGCAGCGGCGAGGGAAAGACGGCCGGCCAGCATGATCCGGCCCAGCGCCAGTCGGCGCGGGAGCGCGCGGGTGAGCAGGGCCTGCTGTTCGACGAGCGGCCGGCGTCGCTGCCCGCCGACGTGGGATACCGCGGCCCGACGGCGTGCTCGGCGGCCGGCATCACCTACCGGCAGCTGGACTACTGGGCGCGAACCCAGCTGGTCGAGCCGTCGGTGCGCGCGGCCCAGGGGTCGGGATCCCAGCGGCTCTACAGCTTCCGGGACATCCTGGTGCTCAAGGTGGTCAAGCGTCTCCTCGACACCGGGGTGTCGCTGCAGCAGATACGCACCGCCGTGCAGCATCTGCGTGAGCGCGGGGTCAACGACCTGGCGCAGATCACCCTGATGAGCGACGGCGTGAGCGTCTACGAGTGCACCTCGGCGGATGAGGTCATCGATCTGCTGGAGGGCGGCCAGGGCGTGTTCGGCATCGCTCTCGGCGGGGTGTGGCGCGAGGTCGAGGGATCCCTGGCGGAGCTGCCGGGGGAACGCGCGGAGCCGGCCGGTCGTGACTCCTTGGAGGACCACCCAGGTGACGAGCTGGCTCGGCGCAGGAAGGCCCGCAAGACCGGCTGACCCGGGCCGAGGTTCGGGGCGGGGCGACTCCCTCTGGTGAGGGGCGGGGACTCTTTCGTGCATATCCCTCGAGATCCGTTGCATCAGGGTAGATCGCTACATACCCCTTGGATGGGGATAAAACCCGGCAAAGGGGATCAATAGGGGAGGCCCGTACTTCGGGCGGCACGGTAGCATTACCACGAAGGCTGATGACCCTGTGCGGGAGAGACCCCGGCATGGGCTGGCTCCGCGCTCCGCGTGGCGCCGGCGAGTGACCGGGGCGCCGAAGGAGCAACCTCCCCGGAATCTCTCAGGCCCACGTACCGCACAGGTGAGGCGACTCTGGAAAGTAGGCGTGCCCGCCAGGCGTGTCTCACCGACGGTGCAAATCCCGCATATTGGGATGAAGCTCTCAGGTCGCGATGAGGATGTCGCGCTGACAGAGGGGGAGATCCGGCATACGCGCGCGTCCAGCGCCGGTCTCTATCCCTTCAGGAGGGCCTCATGACCGATCGGTCACCGCTTCGCGACCTCTTCGCACCGCCCTTCGCCACCCGGCACATCGGCCCGTCGGACGCCGACCAGGCCCGCATGCTGGAGGCCGTGGGCTACGCCTCGGTGGCCGACCTGATCGCCGTGGCGGTGCCGGAGGCGATCCGCTCGCAGGTGCCGCTCGACCTGCCCGAGCCGGCGAGCGAGGACCAGGCCATCGCCGAGCTTCGGGCGCTCGCCTCCCGCAACGCGGTGCCGACCTCCATGATCGGCCTGGGGTACCACGACACGATCACCCCGGCCGTCATCCGGCGCAACCTGCTGGAGAACCCGGGCTGGTACACCGCCTACACCCCCTACCAGCCCGAGATCTCGCAGGGGCGCCTCGAGGCCCTGCTGAACTTCCAGACCGTCGTCGCCGACCTGGCGGGGCTCGACGTCGCCGGAGCCTCCCTGCTGGACGAGGCCACGGCCGCGGCAGAGGCCATGACCCTGGCCCGGCGCGCCGGCCGCGCGAAGTCCCCGGTGTTCGTCGTGGACGCCGACACGCTCCCGCAGACCAAGGCCGTGCTGGCCACCCGCGCCGAGCCGCTCGGCATCGAGCTGGCCGAGGCGGACCTCGCCGGCGGGCTGCCCGACGGGGAGCTGTTCGGCGTCCTCGTCCAGTACCCCGGCGCCAGCGGGAGGATCAAGGACTTCCGCGCGGTCGCGGCCGAGGCCCACGAGCGTGGCGCGCTGGTCGTCGCAGCCGCCGACCTGCTCGCCCTCACGCTGGTGGAGGCCCCCGGCTCCCTGGGCGCCGACATCGCGGTCGGCTCCTCCCAGCGCTTCGGCGTGTCCTTCGGGTACGGCGGGCCGCACGCCGCCTACATGGCGGTCCGCGAGGGCCTTCAGCGGCAGCTGCCCGGGCGCCTGGTCGGGGTGTCGCAGGACGCCGACGGCCGCCCGGCCTACCGGCTGGCCCTGCAGACCCGCGAGCAGCACATCCGCCGGGAGAAGGCCACCAGCAACATCTGCACGGCGCAGGTGCTCCTCGCCGTCATCGCCGGCATGTACGCCGTCTACCACGGCCCCGAGGGGCTGAAGCGCATCGCCCAGCGCGCGCACCGGCACGCCGCGGTGCTCGCCGCCGGGCTGCGCGGCGGGGGCGTCGAGATCGTCCATGACGACTTCTTCGACACCGTGCTCGCCCGGGTCCCCGGCCGGGCCGCCGAGGTCGTCGCGGCCGCCCTGGGCAATGGCGTCAACCTGCGGCTCGCCGACGCCGACCATGTGGGCGTGAGCTGCGACGAGAAGACCACCGGCGAGCATCTGCGCGCCGTCTGGGAGGCGTTCGGCCTCACCGGCGTCGTCCTGGAGGACCTCGACACCGCGACCTCCGACGCGCTGCCGGCCGAGCTGCTCCGCACCACCGACTTCCTCACCCATCCGGTGTTCCACTCCCACCGCTCCGAGACGGCGATGCTGCGCTACCTGCGCAAGCTGCAGGACAAGGACATCGCGCTGGACCGGTCGATGATCCCGCTGGGCTCGTGCACGATGAAGCTCAACGCCACGACCGAGATGGAGCCGATCACCTGGCCGGAGTTCGCCGGCATCCACCCCTACGCGCCCGCCGATCAGGCCGAGGGCTACCGGTCGCTGATCGAGGACCTGGAGCGGTGGCTGGCCGAGGTCACCGGCTATGACGCGGTCTCCCTGCAGCCCAACGCGGGATCGCAGGGCGAGTTCGCCGGACTGCTGGCGATCCGCGCCTACCACCGGGCCGGCGGCGACCACGAGCGCGACGTCTGCCTCATCCCCTCCTCCGCCCACGGCACCAACGCCGCCAGCGCCGTCATGGCCGGCATGCGGGTGGTCGTGGTGGCCTGCGACCAGGACGGCAACGTCGACGTCGCCGACCTCACCGCCAAGATCGAGAAGCATCGTGACCGGCTCGCGGCCATCATGGTGACCTACCCCTCCACGCACGGGGTGTACGAGGAGACGATCACCGCGATCTGCGAGCAGGTGCACGCGGCCGGCGGCCAGGTGTACGTGGACGGCGCCAACCTCAACGCGCTCGTCGGGCTCGCCAAGCCGGGGGACTTCGGCGCCGACGTCTCCCACCTCAACCTGCACAAGACCTTCTGCATCCCGCACGGCGGCGGCGGTCCCGGCGTGGGCCCGGTGGCGGTCCGCGCCCACCTGGCGCCCTACCTGCCCGGGCATCCGATGCAGGACGGCCCGGTGGGCCCGGTCTCGGCCGCGCCGTACGGCTCGGCCGGCATCCTGCCGATCTCCTGGGCCTACGTGCGGATGATGGGCGCGCAGGGCCTCAAGGCGGCCACCGAGCAGGCGATCCTGTCGGCGAACTACCTGGCCCGCCGGCTCGCCCCGCACTACCCCGTCCTGTACACCGGCCGCGAGGGCCTGGTCGCCCACGAGTGCATCATCGACCTGCGCCAGATCACCAAGGAGACCGGCGTCACGGTCGACGACGTCGCCAAGCGGCTCGTCGACTACGGCTTCCACGCGCCCACCATGTCGTTCCCGGTGGCCGGCACCCTGATGATCGAGCCGACCGAGAGCGAGGACCTCGCCGAGCTCGACCGGTTCTGCGACGCGATGATCGCCATCCGGGCGGAGATCGCCAAGGTCGCCTCGGGCGAGTACGACGGGACCGACAACCCGCTGCGCAACGCCCCGCACACGGCCGCCTGCCTGCTGGCCGACGACTGGAAGCACCCCTACACCCGCACCGAGGCGGCCTACCCGGTGCCGGCGCTGCGCGACGACAAGTACTGGTCGCCGGTGCGCCGCATCGACCAGGCGTACGGCGACCGCAACCTCGTCTGCTCCTGCCCTCCGCTGGAGGCGTACGAAGACTAGGCGACGACCTCCGGAACCCCGTCTGGATCGGCATAATATGTCGCGCGCGACGGCGCGCCCGCGTCGCGAGGCCCGGGGAGTTCTGATGCGGAGAAGAGGTCCCGATGGCGGCGCACGAGGTCGAGTCCGGGCGGCGGATCGACGACGCGCGAAGGCTCGCCGAGAGCGGTGAGCTCGAGGCGGCCGCCGAGATCTTCGCCGATCTCGCGGCCGACGAGCGGGAGGCCGACCGCGCCCAGGCGGCGGTCGGCCTGGCCCTGGTGCTGGAGCGGCGCGGCGACGTCGCCGGGGCCAGGGCCGCGGCCCGCACCGCCCTGGCCACCGGCCACCCCGAGTACGCCGCCCAGGCGGCCTGCCACCTGGCGCGCGGGTTCGAGGACGAAGGCATGACCGACCAGGCGCGTGCCGCCTGGCAGGCCGTGATCGGGGTCGGCACCCCGGCCTACCTGCCCGCCGCCCACCTGGCGCTGGCGCGCATCGCCGCAGGGCAGGGCGACGACAGCGAGGCGGAGGCGTCCCTGCGGGCCGCCCTCGCCACCCGCGACCCCAAGGCGGGCTCCCTGGCGGCGCAGCGCCTGGCCGAGTACCTCCTGGACGTGGGGGAGCCGGGGGAGGCCGCCGACGTGCTCATCGACGCTCTCGAGCTGCCGGAGGTGGCCGATCCCGGCAGGTTGCGCGTGCTGCTCGGCATCGCCCATCTCGACATGGCGTGCGGGGAGTTCGCCGTGGCCGCCGAGGGCGGAGGGGACACCGACGGCGCCGCGCTCGCCATCGAGCTGCTGGCCCGCACGCTGCCCCTGCGGGGGCGCGACGCCGACGCCGAGGCGGTGTGGGCGTACGGGCTCGGCCATCCCGACGAGAGCGTGGCCGAGCAGGTCCGCCTGCGCCTGCGCCGCGACGATGACCCGCCAGGTTGACCTTGACGTAGCGTCAACGTTTCTAATGAAGCCATCGGCGCAGGCCGCCCCGGGTCCCGACGCGATGATGTCGGCCGAGATGGCGGCGGTATTGCGCGATCTGCCCGCCCCGGGCTCGGCGTTCGCCGAACTCGACCGCGAACTGCTGGCCCTGGTGGACGGCCTGGCCGGCCCGGAGGAACGGTCCCGGCTGGCCGGCCTGATGAGCCCGCTGACCGAGCCCGCCGCGCTCGCCTGGGGACACGCCCTGTACCGGCGCCTTGACGAGCTGGCCGGCGCGAGCCCCGGCGACCTCCGCGTCGCCCCGCTCGCCGCCGACCTGGCCGCGCACATCCCGGACGAGATGGCCGCCCTGATGCTCGCGAACCTGGACACCCCTCCCGAACGGGCGTTCCCGCCCGGACCCGGCCCGGACGCCGCCGGGAACCGGGACGCGAGCGAAAGCAGGGGCGGGGGTGGGGACGGCGGGCGGTGGCTCGAGGCGATGTCGACGGAGATGTCGCCCGCCCAGGCCGAGGTGCTCCGGCTCGTCATGATCACGTTGCAGGCGAGGGCGTGATGCTCCGGATCGCGCGCGCCGTCCTGTACGCCGTGGTCCCCGCGGAGCTGCTGCTCGCGGTCCTGCTCCTGTCGGGGGTGCCCGTGCCCGGCCCGGTGCTCGCGGTGGCCGAGCCCGCCGTCGGGGCGGTGCTGCTCCTGGAGGTGGCGGTCCTCCTGCGGCTGTTCCGGGCCGCACGCCGGGGCGGCGCGGGCCGCCGCGCGGCGCTGCGCGCGGCCGCCGACCGCCTGGTGCCCGAGCAGGTGCGCAGGGTGCTGGCGTTCGACCTGAAGGGCATGGCGAGCCTCGTGCTGTGGGTCCTGCGCCGCCGCGACGGCGTGCCGGCCCGCGCGGTCGCGGTGCCGTACGCCGGGGAGCAGTCCGCGCTGATCCTGGTGATGCTGTTCGTGATGACCGTGGAGACGGTGGTCGTGGAGGTGCTGCTGCGGGGGCTAGGCGTGGCGGCGGGCCTGCGCACCGTGATCCTGGTGCTCGACCTGTACGGCATCTTGTTCGCGCTGGCCTTCGCCGCGGCGTGCGCCACCCGTCCTCACGTCGTCTCGGCGGGCGAGCTGCGCGTCCGATTCGGCGCGTTCTTCGACCTGCGCGTCCCCCGGGAGCTCATCTCGTCGGTGCGGCTGTCTCGCGTCTACAACGAGCCGGGCATGGTGACCGTGGAGGGCGGGCGGCTCGGCGTGGCGGTGTCCTCCCAGACCAACGTCGTCGTCGAGCTCACAGGCCCGGTCACCATCGTGCGCCCCCTCGGCCGGCGCGCCGAGGTCACCACCGTCCGCTTCTTCGCCGACGACCCGGGCGCCGCCCTGAGCGCCCTGCGGCCCCTCCGGCAGCCCGCGGCCCCGTGAGGGCCTAGCGGCGGCGGCGCCCGAAGGCGGCGGCGACGTTGACCAGGATGATGCCGGTCCAGGCCAGGAACAGCCCGGCGGGGCCCGCCTCGCTGGCGGCGATCGCGGTCAGGGGGATGCCGATGCCGAGCGACCCGAGCGCGATCGGGATCGTGCCGTCGAACTGCTTGGGCGCGGGCCCGGCCGCGTGCGGAGGGCCGTACGGCCCCAGGTGGCCGGTCGGCCCGGGATGGCCGGGCGGCGCGGGATGGGGCCGGTAGCCGTTCTGCGCGGCCACTTCGGCCCGGACCCTGGAATCGATCGTGGCGTCGATCTTCTCGAGAAAGGACTCGATCAGGGCGTTCTCGTAGTCGGGACCGAGGTCTCGGCGGGCTTCGACGGTGGCGCGAAGCTCGTCGCGGGGGAGTGAGTTATCCGGCACCCCCTTAACCTGGCACATATCCGCAGGCGGTGGCATCCCCTGTGAGAAGTAAGGGGGTACGCCGCGAGTACCGTGTCGGCCATGCAGATCGAGACGCCGCGGGGGCCGGCGATCGTGGAGATCGACCAGGCGCGGGTGCCGAGGTTCCTGTTCGTCCTCACCCACGGGTCGGCAGGCGGGGTGGAGTCGCCCGACCTGCTGGCGGTGCGCGACGCGGTGCGTGAGATCGGGGGCACGGTCGCGCGGGTGCTGCAGCCGTTCAGGGTCGCCGGAGGTCGCGCGCCGGGGGCGCCCGCCCGCCAGGACGAGGCGTGGACCGCGCTGGTGACCTCGCTCAGGGAGCGGTTTCCCGGCCTGGCCCTGGTGCAGGGCGGCCGGAGCAACGGGGCCCGGGTGGCCTGCCGCACGGCCCGCGCCGTCGGAGCGGCGGCGGTGGTGGCACTGGCCTTTCCCCTGCACCCGCCGGGGAGGCCGGAGCGCTCGCGGGCGGAGGAGTTGCGTGGGGCGGGCGTGGACGTGCTGGTGGTCAGCGGCGACCGTGATCGCTTCGGGATCCCCGATCAGGCGGACGCTGCACGCCTGGTGGTGCTCGCCGGCGAGGGACACGATCTCAACAGGGACCCCGCCCACGTGGGCGAGGTCGTCGCGCGGTGGCTCGGCCCCCGGTTCTCGTGATCGTCAGGCCGCGCTGATGGCCAGGTCGGTGGGACGGTGTGGGGCGATGATCGCGCCGTTGGGCAGGAGCTCCCCGGTGTCCTCGAATAGCACGATGCCGTTGCACAACAGGCTCCACCCCTGTTCAGGGTGTGCCGCGATCGTGCGGGCGGCTTCGCGGTCCGGCGCGGTGGTGGTCGGACAGGACGGCTCATGCGGGCACATTGGCGTGCCTCCGGATTTCTCTCTCGGTCTGGTGCTCGGCAGGGGGCGTCGTGGCCAGGCACCTCTGCCTCGCGCCGATTCCCCCGGTCCCCGTTGGACGGGGACGAGCGCTGTGTGGTTGACGTGTGCGCTACCGCACACCTACAGAGTAAGTGTGCTGCGGGTCACACGCGGGCGACATAGCCCATTGGGACGGTTTGGATCCTTCGATTAGGGGGTCCGCGGGGGCCCCATAGGGCTGAATCGGCGGTGTGACCTGCGACACAAGCCTGCCCCACCGAAGATAACGGTCCAGGCACGACTCGCCGCCGAACAGATAAACGAAGGGTTACGCGCGCGCCAGCCCTCTGAGCAGGGCGTCCAGGCCGCGCTCGAACGCGGTCACGGCCTCCTCGCCGGACTCGGCACGCGAGGTGGCCGGAACCGGCGCCGCACCCTCGTCCGCGTCGTCCGGCGGGGCGGCCCACCCCGAGCGCTGGATCTCCACCGCCACGCTGCCCATCACGTAGGCGCGCAGGGACCGGACGGCCTGGGCGGCGTCGCCGAGCCCCGAGGCGGCCAGCTGCTCCGCCTGCTCCCGGATCGCCATGAGCGCGGTGCCCTGGGGCGGTTTGGTGAGGGCCAGGGCCAGCACCCCCGGGTGTTCCAGCAGCGCCGCCCGGCCGGCGTGCGCCCAGGCCCGGGCGACCTCCTGCCAGCTCGCGGAGGCGACCGGCTCGACGGTGACCGTGGTGACGTGCTCGGCGAGCGCGTCCATGAGCGCCTCCTTCCCGCGCGGGAGATGGTGGTAGATCGCCATCGCCTCCACCTGCAGGGCGTCGCCGAGGCGCCGCATGGTCAGCCGGCGCAGCCCCTGGCCGTCGGCGATGTGCAGGGCGGCGTCGATGATGCGCTCGCGGGACAGGGGGACGGGAGGTCGCTTCGCTGGCATACCAGGCATGATCCGCATGATGACTTACTTTGTAAAGGGCACCGCGCCGTGCCGGACCCCGCCACCATGACGGACCGCGGGTCCGGACGGGCACGGAGGCGGCGTACGCTATGGCGAGCGACGAAGGCCGGATCACCGGCGATGTGCTGAGAAAGGGCAGGCGATGGCGTTTTTCCGTCCGAGTGTGAGCCGGGAGGCGGAGGTCAGGCACCACGCCGACCAGGAGGTCGGAAAGAGCTTCCCGGAGCTGATGGAGAAGGCCCGCGAGGCCGAGCGCGCGCTGTGGCGCGCCCAGGAGGGCCGGGCCGGCGTCATGGAGCTGCGGGCGGCGGGGCTCGCCTACGACCGCGCGCTGACCGACGCCCTGCGGGCCGCGGAGGCCGCCCAGCGCGCCACCTTCGGCGTCAAGGCCTACGACGACCGCATCCGGCGGCGCAAGGGCCGGGCGACGCCTGAGGGCGCCAAGTGGACCGACGAGGTCGACCACCTGCGCACGCTGCGCGAGGAGAACCGGCTGACCGGCATCGCGCGGGTGCCGCGCCCCTCCGCCGCCGCGCGCTGAGCGAGGACCGCCCGCCGGCGGGCGGTCCGCACGCCGCGGGCACGTGGACATCAGAACGGCCTCCACCCGTGAGGGGGAGGCCGTTCTGATGTGACCTTGCCTGCTCCGCCGTGACTACGCCTGGTCCGCTGGACCGGTCCGTCGTGACCGGCCCGCCGGAGGTCCCCTACGCCGCGGACGGACCGGGCGGGCTCGTTCAGCTGGCCCAGTCGAGCAGCGGGCGGGTGTTGCTCGGGTGCCGCAGCTTGGACAGCGACTCCTTCTCCAGCTGGCGGATCCGCTCCCGGGTGAGCCCGAGGTGCTTGCCGATCTCGTCCAGCGTGTGCGGCTTGCCGTCGATCAGGCCGAAGCGCAGCGCCATGATCTTGGCCTCGCGCGGGGTGAGGTTGCCCAGCACGCCCCGCAGCTCCGCGCCCAGCAGCTGCCGGTCCACGACCTCCGAGGCCTCGGGGGCGTCGACGTCCTCGATGAGGTCGCCGATGGTGGTCTCGCCGTCCTCGCCGATGGTGGCGTTGAGGCTGATCGGCTGCCGGCTGGTGCGCAGCAGCTCCTCGATCTGGTCCGGCGTCTTGTCCAGCTCCACCGCCAGCTCCTCGGGGGTGGGCTCGCGGCCGAAGCGCTGGTGCATGTCGCGCTCGATGCGCGAGAGCTTGGACAGCATCTCCAGCACGTGCACGGGAAGCCGGATCGTGCGGGCCGAGTCGGCGAAGCCGCGCTGGATCGCCTGCCGGATCCACCACATGGCGTACGTCGAGAACTTGTAGCCCTTGGAGTAGTCGAACTTCTCCACCGCGCGGATCAGCCCGAGGTTGCCCTCCTGGACCACGTCCAGCAGGGCCATGCCACGGTCGGTGTACTTCTTGGCCACCGAGACGACCAGCCGCAGGTTGGCCTCCAGCATGTGGTCCTTGGCGCGCCTGCCGTCCTCGGCGACCCACTCCAGGTCGGAGCGCTGGTCGTCGGTCAGCGACGGCTCGCTCTCGAGCTTGTGCTCGGCGTACAGGCCGGCCTCGATGCGCTTGGCCAGCTCGACCTCCTCGGCGGCGGTCAGCAGCGTGCGGCGGCCGATCGACTTGAGGTAGGTGTGCACCGAGTCGCCCATGACCGAGGACTGGTCGTCCAGGTCGAGCGTCTCGCTCTGCAGCTCGTTCTCGTCCGGCTCGCTCCAGCCGTCCTCGGCCTCCGGCGGCCCGTCCTGGGCCGCCGGGGCATTGGCCGGGGCGGGGACGGTGGAGGCGGCCGGGGCGGGCGCCGTCTCAGGCGCCTTGTGGGCCGTGCGGCGAGTGGTGTGGCGGCGGCGGGTCGCGACGGTTCCCTCGGAGGATTCGGCCGTGGCCGCCGGGTCGGCGGACGTCATCGTGGTGCGGGTCATTGCGCTCTTCGCGGTAGTCTTCACTGGAGTGCTCTTACGGGTCTTTCGCGCCGGGCCACCAGGCGTGGGCTCGTTCTCCGCGGCCAGGTTGACGCCGGCCTCGGCGAGCTCGCGCAGGATCGAACGGCCCTTGGCCGGACTGATCTGCGCCGAGGAGAACGCCTCGCGGAGCTCCGCGAGGGAAAGGTGACCTTGCGCTCGCCCTCGGTCGAGCACCTGATCGAGCGCCGTCGAGGTCGCCTCGCGGGAGGGCGAGGTCGCCGCGGCAGTTCGGGGCATGAGCACACCTCCTCCTACACGGAGTCGTCTTTGGTCAGTGGGATGGCGCGGCGTTCGAGGTTCGGCGCACCAGTATCAATAACGTCAGGCGCCGTGGTTTGTTCCCGCCGCCCGCACTGCTCTGGCCGGACGCCTTGTGGCGACCGCGCACGTCGCCGCCGGTCACCGGGCGGGCCGGGGTGTGTGCGGAGGCTCCACGGTACCTCTCTTCGTCGACGGTGCTTCCGTCGCCCCCTTCCCGGGATCGCGCGCTCCCCCCGCCCGGCGGACACCCGCGCGGGCCGGCGCCCCACAGGAAGGGAGGCGGGCCGCCCGCAGGCGGCCCGCCTCCCTGTGGTCCGTTGCCGGAGACCTACTACCTCGGCTTCTTCTCCCCGGTGATGACTGGGATCGGAAGGGGCTCGGCCTTCTCCATGCGCTTCTCGGTCCAGAACTCCGCCACCTTCTTGGGGTCGGGGTTCAGGTTGTCCTCGCTGACGACGAAGTCCTTCGGCGCCCGCGTCGGCTCGGCGTTCGCGGGAACGTCAGGGCCGGGGATCTGGCCGGGTGCCTCGCCCGGAGCGTAGGTCTTGGAGCTCTCGCTCTCCTGGCTGACCTTGTCGGTCTGGACCCGTCCCGACGCGGCGGCCGCCGCGACGGAGATGCCTCCGGCGAGGACCGCTCCCACCACTCCGGCGGAGATCCACATCTTGCGGGTTGGGTTCATCAAGGCGTCCTTCCTGGATCCAGCTGTCCGTATGACGCGCTGGATGCGGCTTCCGGTTCCCTTGACGGGACATTGTGGTCAATAAACATCCCTTGCGCCAACAAACCCGGAAATATCCCGGCGTATGGCGACAAGATCGTGCTTGCCATTCGGCAGCAGGGGGAGCCGGTCCAGCAGCGCCAGCGCGCGCGGCGCCGCGTACGCCGGCAACCGGCTCTTCACCAGGGCGCGCAGCTCTCCGAGGGCCGGGGGAGCGGCCGGGTCGGCGGCCACCACCACCGCCACGACCTCCTCGCCCCACTCCGGATGCGGCCGGCCGACGACGACGGCCTCCCGGACCCCGGGGTGACCGGAAAGGATCGCGGCCACCGTCCCCGCCACCACCTTCCGCCCCCCGGTGTTGATCACATCGTCGGCGCGGCCGAGCACCCGCAGCCGGCCCTCCTCGAGCGCGCCGAGGTCGGAGGTGAGGTACCAGCCCTCGTCCATCGCGGCCTCGGTGAGATCGGGACGCAGCCGGTACCCCGAGAACAGCACCGGGCCGGCCAGACGCACCCGCTGATCATCCCGCACGGCCAGGCGAACGCCGCCGAGCGGCACGCCGTCGTAGACGCATCCGCCGCACGTCTCGCTCATGCCGTACGTCGTCACCACGCGCGCGCCCGCACCGCGCGCCTCCTCCAGCAGGCCCGGCGGCGCGGCGGCGCCACCGAGCAGGATCGTGCGGAACAGCGACAGGTCTGCGCCGAGGTCGAGCATCCGCCTGAGCTGGGTCGGGACCAGCGACACGTGGTCGGCGCCGCTGCGCGCCACCGCGCCGGGGGAGAAGCGCTCGTGGATCAGTGGCTCCGCGCCGCCCAGCAGTGATCGCACCAGCACCTGCAGGCCCGAGACGTGCGAGACCGGCAGGCAGCACAGCCAGCGCTCGCCCCGCCGGGCGCCGAGCCGTTCGAGCGAGGACGACGCCGACGCGGTCAGGGCGGCGGCGCCCAGCTCCACGCCCTTGGGCACGCCCGTCGAGCCGCTGGTCGCGATGATCACCGCGGTGTCCCCGGCGGCCGGCACCCCGTCCGGACGGCGCTCCACGCCCCCGGCGGTCACCACATGGGTCGGGCGCATCGCCTCCATCGTCGCCTCCAGCGCCGGGGCGGGCAGGTCGGGAGCGAGGGGGAGCACGGCGGGGCCGTCATAGAGGAGCGCCTGGCGAACCAGGTCGAACAGGGCCGGACCGGGAGGTAGAACCACCGCGTGCACAGGACGCTCACTCACGGTCGTAAGGTTAGTCCCGTTGAGAGGCGCCCCCTGTCCGTGGTCCTGCCCGGCGGCGCGCAGGTGAGTGAGGAGCGAGCGTGACCGTGAGCACTGTCGACTGGAAGCGGTCCGGTGACTACGAGGACATCATCTACGAGACGGCCGAAGGCATCGCCAAGATCACGATCAACCGCCCCGAGCGGCGCAACGCCTTCCGCCCGACCACGCTCTTCGAGCTGCAGCACGCCTTCTCCGCCGCCCGCGACGACGGCGACGTCGGTGTGATCATCTTCACCGGCGCCGGCACCGAGGCCTTCTGCTCCGGCGGCGACCAGAAGATCCGCGGCGACGACGGCTACATCGGCCCCGACGGCATCGGCCGCCTCAACGTGCTGGACCTGCAGATCCAGATCCGCCGCCTGCCCAAGCCGGTCATCGCCATGGTCGCCGGCTACGCCGTGGGCGGCGGCCACGTGCTGCACGTCTGCTGCGACCTCACCATCGCCGCCGACAACGCCATGTTCGGCCAGACCGGCCCCAAGGTCGGCTCCTTCGACGGCGGCTACGGCGCGTGGCTGCTCGCCGAGACCGTCGGGCTGAAGAAGGCCCGCGAGATCTGGTACCTGTGCCGGTTCTACAACGCCCAGGAGGCCCTCGACATGGGCCTGGTGAACACGGTCGTGCCGCTGGAGCGGCTCGAGGCCGAGACCGTCCAGTGGTGCCGCGAGATGCTCGACAAGTCGCCGCTGGCCCTGCGCATGCTCAAGGGGGCCATCAACGCCGTCAGCGACGGCGCCGCCGGCATGCAGCAGTTCGCCGGAGACGCGACGCTCCTCTACTACATGAGCGAGGAGGCGCAGGAGGGCCGCGACGCCTTCAAGGAGAAGCGCCGTCCCGATTTCTCCCGCTTCCCGCGCCGCCCCTAGATGAGGGCCTTCCCCGTTCCCGCGAGTGCCCGCCTGGCCGGGTGGCCCGCCCGGCGGGCCGTGTCCGAGGAGGGCAGGTGAACCCCGCCACCGCGCTGTCCGGTGTCCTGATCGACGAGCTGGTGCGCTGCGGCCTGACCGACGTGGTGCTGGCTCCCGGCTCCCGGTCGGCCGCCCTGGCCATCGCCGCCCACGGCGACTCGCGCATCCGCCTGCACGTGC
Source organism: Sphaerisporangium perillae (assembly GCF_023276435.1). Classification (GTDB taxonomy): domain Bacteria; phylum Actinomycetota; class Actinomycetes; order Streptosporangiales; family Streptosporangiaceae; genus Sphaerisporangium; species Sphaerisporangium perillae. The sequence goes on along the minus strand of NZ_JALLPO010000002.1, from coordinate 163,275 downwards.
GCATCGACGAGCGCTCGGCGTCGTTCCTGGCGCTCGGCCTGGCCCGCAGGTCCGAGCGCCCGGTCGCGCTGGTGTGCACCTCGGGCACCGCCGCGGCGAACTTCCACCCCGCCGTGATCGAGGCAGGCGAGTCGGGCGTGCCTTTGCTCGTGCTGACCGCCGACCGGCCGCCGGAGCTGCGCTCCACCGGGGCGAGCCAGACGATCGACCAGCTCAAGCTGTACGGCGCGTCGGTCCGCTGGTTCAGCGAGGTCGGCGTGCCGGAGGAACGGCCGGGCCAGGTGGCCTACTGGCGCTCGCTGGCCTGCCGGGCCTACCAGCGGTCCCTCGGCCCGGGCGATCCCGGTCCCGTGCACCTCAACCTCGCCTTCCGCGAGCCGCTCATCCCCGACGGCGACTCCTCCTGGTGCGAGCCCCTCGAAAGGGACGCGAAGGGCCCGTGGGTGCGGGCCCGGGTGGCGCCGCCCTCGGCGGGCCTGCACGTCCCGCCCACCCGCCGCGGCGTGCTCGTGGTCGGCGACGGCGCGACCAACGTGCGGCGGTACGTCGCCGCCGCGGGGATGGCCGGCTGGCCGGTGCTGTCGGAGCCCACCGGGGGAGCCCGCTACGGCGACCACGCCGTCTCCGCCTACCACTTCCTGCTCGGCACGCCCGAGTTCGCCGACGCCCACCGTCCCGACGTGGTGGTGACCCTCGGCAGGCCCAGCCTCTCCCGGCCGCTGCTGTCGTGGCTCCGGCAGGCCGGCGAGCACATCGTGGTCACCCCCGACCTGTCGCGCTGGCCCGATCCCACCCGGTCGGCCACCCAGGTGGCCGAGGCCGTCGAGATCCCCGTGGCGGCCGGTGACGACACCTGGCTGCGGTCCTGGCGGGCGGCCGAGTCTGCCGCCCGCGCGGCCGTCGACGCCGTGCTGGACGACGCCGGGACCACCGAGCCGCGCCTGGCGAGGGACCTGGCCGAGGCGCTGCCCAACAACGCCCTGCTGTTCTGCGGGTCCTCGATGCCGATCAGGGACCTCGACCAGGCCATGCGGCCCAGGCGGGGCCTGCGGCTGCTCGCCAACCGCGGCGCCTCCGGCATCGACGGCCTGGTCTCCACCGCGATCGGCGCCGCCCTCGCCCACAACGGGCCCGCTTACGCCCTGCTCGGCGACCTGACGCTGCTGCACGACCAGAACGGCCTGGTGCTCGGCCCCCGCGAGCCCCGGCCCGACCTTTGCGTCGTGGTCGTCAACAACGACGGCGGCGGCATCTTCTCCCTGCTCCCGCAGGCCGGGCTGCCTGACTCCTTCGAGCGGGTCTTCGGCACCCCGCACGGCGTCGACCTGTCCTACCTGGCCGCCGCCACGGGCACCCCGCACACCATGCTCCCCTCGATCGACGATCTGCCCAAGGCGATCAGGGGTGAGGGGCTGCGCATCGTGGAGATCCGCACCGACCGCGCGGAGAACGCCCGCGTGCACACGGCGATGCGCGAGGCCGCCCAGGAGGCGGTCCGCGCCCTCGGCTCGCCCTAGAGCGGCCACGGCGATCCGCGATGCGGTAAAGCCAAGGGCATCACACGGCATAGGGTGTGAGCCATGCATGTCGAGGAATGGCTCCAGGCGATCCCCCCTGTCTGGATCTGTGTCATCGTGGCCGCCGTCATCGGCCTGGAGAGCCTCGGCATCCCGCTGCCCGGAGAGGTCGTCCTGGTCAGCGCGGCGCTGCTGTCGGCGCAGCACGTCGTGAGCCCGGTGTGGGTGGGGGTGTGCGCGAGCGCCGGCGCGATCATCGGCGACTCGATCGGCTACGCCATCGGGCGCAAGGGCGGGCAGCCGCTGTTCGACCGCCTCGGCAGGCGCTTCCCCAAGCATTTCGGTCCTAACCACCTCGCCAAGGCCGAGAAGGCCTTCGACCGGTGGGGCATGTGGGCGGTCTTCTTCGGCCGCTTCATCGCCCTGCTGCGCATCCTCGCCGGGCCACTGGCGGGCGCGCTGCGCATGCCGTACTGGCGCTTCCTGGTCGCCAACGTGCTCGGCGGCATCATGTGGGCGGGCGGCACGACCGCGGTCATCTACTACCTCGGCATCGTCGCCGACCGGTGGCTCAAGGGCTTCTCGTGGGTGGGGCTCGTCGTGGCGGTGCTGTTCGGCATCGGCACCACTCTGTACATCAAGCACCGCGCCGGGCGCGTCGAGGAGACCGAGACCGAGACCGAGGCCGGAGAGGAGCCCGCGAGCGGTGAGCGGGCCGCCGGTCAGCGCTCGATCAGCGTGACCTCCAGCGAGTAGTGCGAGGCCCGGTAGACATGGGAGCCGTGCTCGACGGCCCTGCCCTGGTCGTCGTAGGTCGTGCGGACCATCGTGAGCAGTGGCGCGCCCCGGCGCTCGTCGAGCAGTCGCGCCTCGGCCGGGGTGGCCGCGCGGGCGCCGATGCGCTGGTTGGCCACCCGCATCCGCACGCCCCCGGCGCGCAGCAGTTCGTACAGCCCGCGCTCCTCCAGGGCCTGCGCCGTCAGCGGTCCGAGCCCGGCGGGCAGCCAGTTGTGCAGGAGCGCCAGCGGCTCTCCGGCGGCGTACCGCACCCGCTCCAGGTGGAGCACCTCGGTGCCGGTCGCGAGCCCGAGGACGGCCGCGACCTGCTCGTCCGCTTTGACGGGACTCAGCGACAGCACCTTGGTGGTCGGCTCCTGGCCGGCGCGGCGCAGGTCGTCGTACAGGCTGGTGAGCTCCACCGTCCGCTTCACCTGGCCGTGCACCACCTGGGTGCCGACGCCGCGCTTGCGCACGAGCAGGCCCTTGTCCACGAGATACTGGATGGCCTGGCGGATGGTGGGCCGTGACAACCCGAGCTGGTCGGCGAGCAAGATCTCGTTGTCGAGCCGGGCTCCGGGCACCAGGTCGCCCCTGCGGATCGCCTCGGCGATCTGCTCGGCCACCTGGAAGTAGAGAGGCACCGGGCTGGAGCGATCGAGGTCGATGTCGAGTCGAGTGCCCATGCCTTCTCCCGGCTCTGTAACTGATCGCTTTGGCACGAGATTAGCGGACATCAGAATGTCCTGACAAATATCCACCCAGGTGGCGCGACGTCGTCAGGGCAGGGGCGATCACGGCGAGCATGAGAGATCTTCACGTAGGGTCGCGAAGTCGTCGCACATCGTCACGGTGGACGGTAATCTCTGGGGCAGGAGGTAATGGTGATGTCAACAGCTGAGCTTGAAGAGCGCTTTACCAAGATCGAGCAGAGGCTCGGCACGCTGGAGGATCAAACCATCGCGGTGTCCTACGTGGCCGGCGAGGCCAGAAAGGCCGCCGAGGGAGTCGGTGCGTATTACCAGTTCCTGGTGGCTGACGTCAAAGGAATCCGGTCCGAGCAGGAGCTGCAAAGACTCACTCTGCAAAGGCATTCGGAGATCCTGGACGGCCACACGAAGCGACTCGACGGCCTGACCGCGACCGTCGAAGGGCACACCAAGAAGCTGGATGAGCAATCGGAGAAGCTGGATGAGCAATCGGAGAAGCTGGACGAGATCCTCCGGATCGTGCGCAAGTTGAGTTAGACCCTGACGTCCCCCCCGGGCCCGGTGAGAGTCTCTTGCCGGGCTTTTTCGCGTGTTCCCGCAGGTCAGAGTCCATCGTCCTGCCCTGCAACGTTTCCGGCGGATCCGGCGCGAAAGGCCTGTACGTCAGAATGTCACGACAAATGATTGACAGGGAGGTTACCTGAGGTTACAAACGCTGGCATGCGGCCGATCCCGTCCCCCGGGACGGTACGGGAGGTAATCCATGAGGTTGACCACACGGTTGATGGCGACGATAGCCCTGGGAACGCTGGCGCTCGGCGGATGTTCCAGCGGTGACGCGACCACCCCGGCGTCCGGCGCCCCCGCGTCGTCCGCGGCGGGCGGGCAGGGCGGCGAGAGCGGCGGCACCTTCGCCGTCATCACCCACGGCGGCGCCGGAGACGCGTTCTGGGACGTCGTGAAGAACGGCGCCGAGGCCGCCGGCAAGCAGTACGGCGCCAAGGTGACCTACCAGGGCGACGGCGACCCCGCCAAGCAGGCCCAGCTCATCGACCAGGCGGTCAGCCAGAAGGTCGACGGCGTGGTGGTCTCCATGGCCAACCCCGACGCCCTGAAGGAGTCGATCACCAAGGCGGTGGCCGCCAAGATCCCGGTCGTCACCATCAACTCCGGCGCCGACAAGTCCAAGGAGTTCGGCGCGATCACCCACGTGGGGCAGTCGGAGGAGGTCGCCGGGCGCGGCGCCGGGGAGAAGCTCAAGGCCGAGGGGGTCACCAAGCTCCTCTGCGTCATCCACGAGGCGGGCAACGTCGGCCTGGACCAGCGCTGCAACGGCGCCACGGCGACCCTCGGCGGCACCGTCGAGCGGCTGCAGGTGGACGTGAGCAACCTCGCCGACGCCACCTCCAAGATCAAGGCGAAGCTCCAGACGGACTCCTCGCTGAACGGCGTGCTGACGCTGAACCCCGCGGTCGCGATCGCCGCCCGTGACGCGATCAAGGACGGTGGATCCACGGCCAAGCTCGCCACCTTCGACCTGTCGGCCGACGTCGTCGACGCCATCGAGGCGGGGGAGATCCTGTTCGCCGTCGACCAGCAGCAGTACCTGCAGGGCTGGCTGCCGATCACCTTCCTCTACCTGTACAAGAAGAACCTCAACACCGTCGGCGGCGGCCTGCCCGTCAACACCGGCCCGGGGTTCGTGACCAAGGACAACGCGGCGCAGGTCGCCAAGCTGGCGCAGGGCGGCACCCGGTGACCAGCCTCCCGGCCGACGAGCGGATCGCGGGCGCCGGGCTGCTCCGGCGCCTGCTGATCCGCCCCGAGCTGGGCTCGGTGGTCGGCGCGATCGCCGTCTTCGCCTTCTTCTCCTCCCAGTCGCCGGTCTTCCGGTCGGCGGACGGCGTGGCCAACTGGCTGGACCCGGCATCCACGCTGGGCATCATGGCCGTGGCCATCGCCCTGCTCATGATCGGCGGGGAGTTCGACCTGTCGGCCGGAGTGCTCACCGGTACGACGGGGCTGGTGATGGTCACGCTGGCCACCAAGTACGGCTGGAACCTGTGGGCCGCCATGCTCGCCGGGCTCGTCCTGGCCCTGGCCATCGGCTTCGCCAACGGGCTGCTCGTGGTCCGCACCAAGCTGCCCAGCTTCATCGTCACCCTCGGCACCTTCCTCATGCTGCAGGGGCTGAACCTCGGCGTCACCAAGGCGCTCACCGGCACCGTGCAGGTCAGCGGCCTGCGCCGGGCCGAGGGGTACGACGGGGCGCAGGCGCTGCTGGCGGGGTCGGTGACGGTCGGCGGGGTGGACTTCCGGGTGGCGATCCTCTGGTGGATCGGGGTGACGGCCCTGGCCACCTGGGTGCTGATGCGGTCCCGCGCCGGCAACTGGATCTTCGCGGTCGGAGGGAACGAGCAGGCGGCGCGCGCAGTCGGCGTGCCGGCGGCCCGTACCAAGATCGCGCTGTTCATGACCACGGCCACCGCCGCCTGGCTGGTCGGCTCGATCATGGCGCTGCGCTTCACCTCGGTCCAGGCCAACGCCGGGATCGGGCAGGAGTTCATCTACATCATCGCCGCCGTGATCGGCGGCTGCCTGCTGACCGGCGGGTACGGCTCGGCTATCGGCGCGTCCATCGGCGCGGTGATCTTCGGCATGGCCGACAAGGGCATCGTGTTCGCCGGATGGGACGCCGACTGGTTCAAGTTCTTCCTGGGCGCGATGCTGCTGCTGGCGACGCTCGCCAACCGCTTGGTCCGCCGTTACGCCGAGGAGGTGCGACGATGACCCCGCCGCTGCTGGAAGCCCGCGAGATCGGCAAGACCTTCGGCAGCGTGATCGCCCTCCGGGGCGTCTCGATGCTCGTGCGGGCGGGCGAGGTCACCTGCGTCCTCGGGGACAACGGCGCCGGCAAGTCGACGCTCATCAAGATCCTTTCCGGGGTGCACGCCCAGGACAGCGGCGAGTACCTGCTCGACGGCACGCCGGTGCGGCTCGGCGGGCCGCGCGAGGCCCTCGACCGCGGGATCGCCACGGTCTATCAGGACCTGGCGATGATCCCGCTGATGTCGGTCTGGCGGAACTTCTTCCTCGGCTCCGAGCCGGTCGCCGGGCCGCTGCGCCGCTTCGACGTGGCCCTGGCCAAGCGGGTCGCACGCGAGGAACTGCGCGCGATGGGCATCGACATCCGCGACGTCGACCAGCCGGTCGGCACGCTGTCCGGCGGCGAGCGGCAGTCGGTCGCCATCGCGCGGGCGGTGTACTTCGGGGCGCGGGTGCTCATCCTCGACGAGCCGACCTCGGCGCTCGGCGTCAAGCAGGCCGGAGTGGTGCTCCGCTACATCGCGCGGGCCCGCGACCGGGGGCTCGGCGTGGTGTTCATCACCCATAACCCCCACCACGCCTTCCCCGTGGGGGACCGTTTCCTGCTGCTCAACCGGGGGACCAGCCTCGGGCAGTTCGACAAGGACGCGATCACCCGCGAGGAGCTCACCTCGCTGATGGCCGGAGGCGCGGAGCTGGACGACCTCGCCCACGAGCTCGACCGCCACGGCGTGGCGGGGCCGGCCCCGGCCGAGGGCTCGGCGGCGGAGAAGGAGCCGGTGAACGGCGACGAGCCGCCGGGCCAGGGCGCGGGCGGGGAGCCGGCGCTGGGGAGGAGGCCGGTGGAGGACTGAGCCGCGCTCAGCCCTCCAGGGCGTACCGCATCACGCGGAACTTGGCCTGCGCCTCGGCCAGCTCGGCGGCCGGGTCGGAGTCGCCCATGATGCCGCAGCCGGCGAACAGCCGGGCCCGGCGGCCGTCGATCTGGGCGCAGCGCAGGGCGATGCCCCACTCGCCGTCGCCGCGGCCGTCGATCCAGCCGACCGGTCCGGCGTAGCCGCCGCGGTCCATGCCCTCGAGCTCGCGGATCACGTCCAGCGCGACGCCGGTGGGCGTGCCGCCGACGGCCGCGGTCGGATGCATGGCCGCCACCACGTCCAGCACCGACGCGCCGTCCGCCAGCCGGCCGCGCACCCGGCTGGCGAGGTGCTGCACGTTGGGCAGCACCAGCAGCTCGGGCTCGTCCGGCACCGTGAGGGAGGCGCACAGGGGCGTGAGCGCCTCGCGGACCGAGGCGACCGCGCAGGCGTGCTCGTGGCGGTCCTTGCGCGAGGCGAACAGGGCCGCGGCCTGCGCACGGTCCTCGGCGGGGCCCGCTCCCCGGTAGGTGGTGCCGGCCAGCACGAGCGACTCGATGGCCTTGCCGGTGTGGCGCACCAGCAGCTCGGGGGTGGCGCCGACCAGGCCCGCGCAGGAGAAGGTGTAGCAGTCGGGATAGGCGGCGGCCAGGCGGTCCAGCAGCACCCGCACGTCGATGTCGTGCTCGGCCGTGGCCACCAGGTCGCGGGCCAGCACGACCTTCTCCAGCCGGCCCGACCTGATCTCGCGCACCGCGCGGCCCACGGCGTGCTGCCACTCCGGCGCGGTGAGCGACCCGTCGCCGTACACGATGCGGCCGGGGGAGCCGATGGGCGCCACCAGGTCGATCGGCGCCTCGCCGACCGTGGTCAGCCACGCGCGGCCGTTCCGGCGGCCCAGCACGACACGGGGGACGACCAGCACCGAGCCGGGGGCGTCGGGGTCGAAGGTGAACGAGCCGAAGGCGACCGGCCCTGAGCCGGGCACGTCCACGTCGTCGTCGATGTGGGCCTCGCCGAACGCCGTCGCCAGCCACGCCCTGGCCCAGTCGAAGCGGTCGGGCCCGGGAGGAACGCTCACCCGTGCCGCCTCACCCCAGGCGACCAGGCCTTCACCGCGGTGGACCCAGGCGTAGGGGGGAGCCTGCGGCAGTCGCGCGATCAGATCTCCGGGGTGATGGATGGAGATGGTGCGAACCAGCGGGGGGCGGGTTATCCCGAGCGCGACACTCACTCTGCCCACCTTATGCGGAAACTGAACGCGTTCGACATCGGGCCCCGGTTCGGCGGTCCCACCCGCCGCGGGTGATCGGGCGTCATGGGCGTCCCCACAGAGGTCCCGCCCTGTCAAGCCGCGATAGGAACTTGGTCAACGGTAGCAACGCGTCCCCTGGAGGTAATAGAGCGCACCCTTGCCGATCTCTACCTTGGGTTCTCGATCTCCCGCCCGGGATCGATCGTCCCAGGTGTGGAGGTGACCATGGTCCGGAAGATCGCGCTCGTTCTCGCCGCCGCGGTGGTGTGCGTGCCCGGCACGGCCACGGCGGCGGCCGAGCCGCTGCCCGTGGTGATGGCGGCGCTCGGCGACTCGATCAGCGCCGGGTTCAACGCCTGCGGCTGGTACGTCAAGTGCACCTCCCGGTCGTGGTCGGCGGGGGACCATCCGGGGGTCGAGAGCCACTACCTGCGGCTGCTCGCCCTCGGCCAGGGCATCAAGGGCCACAACCTCAACTTCGCGGTGCCGGGGTCCACCAGCGCCGACCTGGTGGTTCAGGCCCAGAAGGCCGTGGCGGCCAGGGCGTCCTACGTCACGATCCTCATCGGCGCGCAGGACGCCTGCGTGTCCAGCGAGTCGCGGATGACGCCGGTCGCCGCCTACCGCGCCCGGGTCGACCGCGCCCTCGCCGTGCTGGCCCCCACCGGCGCGAGGGTGTTCGTCGCCAGCATCCCCGACGTCAAGCGCCTGTGGCGCATCGGCAAGGACAACGTCGTGGCGCGCTCGTTCTGGGCGCTCGGCCACATCTGCCCGACGATGCTGGCCGACGCCGCCTCCAACGCCAAGAAGGACCAGGCCCGCAGGGACCGCGTCAGGGAGCGCGTGCAGGACTACAACGAGCAGCTGGAGCAGGCGTGCGCGGCCTACGGCCCCGGGTGCCGGTCCGACGGCGGCGCGGTGTTCGCCTACCCCTTCACGCTGGACCACATCAGCAAGTGGGACTTCTTCCACCCCAACGCCGACGGGCAGCGGGCGCTCGCCCAGACGACCTTCAAGCACGGCTTCCCGTGGGATCCCGCCCCGCTCACACCCGACGCCGCGACGCCCGACCCCCAGGCCGTCGCCCCCTGACGCCCGTCCGCGCCCCGGCCCCGGAGGCCAGGGCGCCCGCCCCACGCGCGCCGGTGGTTCGATGGCGACCGCCACCGCTTCGCCCTACTGGGGGTGCCGGTAACGAACGTGTCACCAGCCGCCAAGTAGTTGATCTTGTAGTTGTCGCGGACTGTGACGGCCTGGCCGTGGATCCGGGCGAAGTAAGTGGCTGTCTTTGCACCTGTTTTCACAGGTGGCGTTCTGCGATCCGCTTCTATCAGGAGACCCGAGTCAGGAGACCCTCAAGGTCCACTTCTCCTTCGCTGGTCTGCGCGCCGGCGCGTCGGTCTCGGGCGCGAGGTCGGTCACCGGGAAGCGCGTGGTGAGGCGCACACCCGCGTCACCGAGGACGGTGCGGGCGGACTCCAGTTCGGCGGACAGGCTGCGCCCCCGGTATCCGGTGACGGCGGCGCGCACTTCCTTCAGGGCCTCGCGCCCGATGCGCTCGATGTCGCCGGCCTGCTGGGCGGCGGCGCCGGCGTCCGACGGCAGCACGCGGCGCACGGCCTCGGCCTTGACGACCATGACCGACAGGGTGTGGCCGAGCAGGTCGTGCAGGTCGCGGGAGAAGCGCAGCCGCTCCTCGGCCACGGCGGCCCTGGCGAGCTCCTCCCGGGTCTGCCTGAGCTGGCCGATCACCTCGAACAGCCGCAACATGATCGCGGTGACCAGGCCGGCGGTGAAGGTCCCCCAGCCGAGGGACAGCACCTCGCCCCAGTCGCCGCCGTCGCGCAGCGAGAGGGCGCACGCCACGGCGATGGTCACCATCAGGACGGCCGCGGCCCTGCCGAGCCCCTTGATCGCCACCCCGCACGCGATCGCGAACAGGGGGAACAGCGTGTACCAGAAGCTGTGCATCGCAAGGACCAGCACCAGGGTGAGCAGCCCCATCGCGGGCAGCGGCCCCCGTTCCGCCTTGCGGGGGTCGATGAAGGCGAGCCTGATGGTCCAGAGGTAGAGCGCGGCCGCGGCGACCAGGCCGGGGATCGCGAGCCACATCGGGCGGGCCTCGCCCCGGACCACCTCCCACAGCGGCCCGGCCAGCAGGATCAGCCATGGGGACATGCCCCGCGCGTCCGGGCCCTGCGCCGCGAAGGCGCGGTCGAGGGGGCCAGGACCCGGGGCGTGCGGCTTGTTCACCGGGACAACCTAACCGGTCCCGGACGGAGCGTCGTCCCGGCTCCGCCGCTCATGCCGTGCGGCCGGCCCGCCGGTAGCCGTACAGCGCGTAGGCGCCGAATAGCCGTTGCCGAGGCCGAACAGCGTGAACGGGATCGTGCCGGCCCACAGCAGGATGATGATGGAGATCCACCGGCCGGGGGCGAGGGTGACGTGGTTGACCAGCGCGCCGGCGGCGAGGACCGCGGCGATCGCCGGCACCACGATCACCATCCCGGTCATGGTCTTGCCGGCCACGATGGTCGCGGGCGCCAGGGGGTGAGCCGCAGCTGGCGCAGCCAGCCGAGGGCCTTGTCCTCGCCGAGCCCGGTGCCGTTGTTGAAGGCCGCGCCCATGCCTCCGTAGGCGGCCATGCCGACCATGATGTACAGCGCGGCCTGCCGCTCGTCGCCGGGCGCGAGGCCTGTTCGGCACGACAAAAGTACTACCGCGGACCGCTCTTAATCTACAAAGTAAAGACGTGGAGCCGTCACAGCGTGCCGAGCAGGCGGGCGAGGTCGGCCGGACGGGAGAACATCGGCCAGTGCCCGGTCGGCAGTTCGTGGAACTCCCACTCCGGGCCGGACAGCGGCGCGAACATGGGATGCCCCTGCTCGATCAGCCCTCTGACCTCGTCGAGCGGGAAGGAGCAGCTGATGAGGGCCTTCGGGAGCTTCGCGGTGCCCGCCTCCGTGCCCGCCGGCAGCCGCCCGGTGAGTGTGCCGTAGGGCTGCGGGGTCATCCGGGCGGCGACGCGGGCCTTGTCCGCCTCGTCGAGGCCCTCGGTGCTCGCGCCGAGCATCTCCTGCTCCTCCCAGCTCGGCGGCTCGTAGCGCCAGCCGCCGGTCAGGTGCGCCTCCACGAACCCCCGGCCCTCCGGCGGGTAGAGGTCCAGCGTGGAGGTGCCCTCGCCGATCGGGCCGCTCTCCAGGTAGACGATCTTGGAGATCCGCTCGGGCACCCGGCCGGCCGCACCGGTGACCGCCGCCCCGGCGCCGCTGTGCGCGACGAGCACCACGTCACGCAGGTCCTCCTGGACCAGCGTGCCGGCGATGTCGTCGATGTGGGTGTCCAGGCCGGTCCCCGGGCCGCCCAGGTGGACGCGGTCGGCGAGGCCGGTCGGCGTGATCGGGTGCACCGTGTGCCCTGCGGCGCGCAGCGGCCCGGTGACGCCCTCCCAGGCCCACGCGCCCAGCCAGTATCCGGGGACCAGGACGAACGTGCTCATGTCTTCTCCTTCGGGTGGGTTCTTCGTTCCTCACCATAGGATCGAATCCGGGCAGAATCCGTCCGGATAAAGAAGGAGATCTCATGTCTCATCCCGTGACGCGGGTGCTGGCCCTGCTGGAGCTGCTCCAGGCGCGGCCCGGGCTGACCGGCGTCGAGCTGGCCCGGCGGCTGGAGGTCGACGAGCGCACCCTGCGGCGCTACGCCGCGCGCCTGGGCGAGCTCGGCGTCCCGGTCGAGGCCGGCCGCGGCCGGTACGGCGGCTACCGCCTGCTGCCCGGCTACAAGCTCCCGCCGCTGATGTTCACCGAGGACGAGGCCGCCGCCGTCGTGCTCGGCCTGGTCGCCGGCCACCGCACCGGGCTCGCGGTCGGGGAGAGCGCCACCGAGAGCGCCCTGGCCAAGATCCGGCGGGTGCTTCCCCAAGGACTCCGCGAGCGGGTGGAAGCGGTCACCGACACCGTCGGCCACACCTCCCGCGCGGTCCCGGCGGCGCGCCCGGCCGCCGACACCCTGCTGACCCTCGCCGCCGCGGCGCGGGCCCGCAGGCGGGTGCGGCTGCGCTACCGCTCCTGGCGGGGGGAGGAGACCGAGCGCGAGCTGGACCCCTACGGCCTGGTCTTCCACGCCGGCCGCTGGTACGTCACCGGCCTGGACCGGCTGCGGGAGGCGATCCGCACCTTCCGGCTGGACCGCGTCGTCTCCGCCGCGCCGCTCGAGGAGCGCTTCCCCGACCCAGGCGCCTTCGACCCGGTGGCGCGCGTGGTGGAGTCGCTGTCGTCGGTCCCCTACCGGCACGAGATCCGCGTCCTGCTCGAGATCTCCCTGGCCGAGGCCCGCCGGCGGCTGCCGCCCACGGTCGCGACACTGAGCCAGGCCGAGGACGGCGTGCTCATGGTGGCCCGCGCCGAACGGCTGGACGGCATGGCCACGATGCTCGCCGGCCTCGGCCTGCCCTTCACCGTGCTCGCCCCGGACGCCCTGCGCGAGGAGGTCACCGCCCTGGCCGGCCGCCTGCGCTCCTACGCCGCCCGCTGAACCGCCGGCATCCCCTACCGGAGCACGCCGGCCAGGAAGCCGATCGAGCGTTCGATGATCGGTGAGATGGCGGCGCCGGCGAAGCAGTGCCCGGAGCCCGGGACCAGGTCCGGGTGATCGTAGACGGCGACCCCATCGGGGGCCGGCACGCCGGCGGGCACGGTCACCGGCGCGGAGGCAGCATCGGGGTGCCCAGCCGGGGGCGGTCGGCCGGGTCGGGGGTGTGCGGAGGGTACTGGGCCAGGCGCTCCAGCGCCACGTCGATGGCCCGTTCGAGCTGGGTGTCGACTCCCCGCGCGTAGTCCTGCGGGGTGATGTCCACCTCGATGTCCGGATCGGTGCCGTAGTTCTCCACCCGCCAGCCCACGTCGTCGAACGCGAAGGAGAACTCCGGCTGGGTGGTCACCGTGCCGTCGGCGAGCCGGTGGCGCGGCCAGATGCCGATCACCCCGCCCCAGGTGCGCTTGCCGATGAGCGGCCCGAGCCCGAGCAGCTTGAAGGTGTGGCTGAAGATGTCGCCGTCGGAGCCGGCCCACTCGTTGGTGACGGCCACCAGCGGGCCGCGCGGCGACTCGGCGGGATAGGGCTCGGGGACGCCCCAGCGCGGGTAGTCGTACCCGAGCCGCCGCCGGGCCAGCTTCTGCAGCAGCAGGCCCGAGACGTGGCCGCCGCCGTTGAAGCGGACGTCGACGACGAGCCCCTCACGGTCGTACTCGGCGAGGAAGCCGCGGTGGAACTCGGCGTAGCCGTCGGGGCCCATGTCGGGGATGTGCAGGTAGCCGACCCTGCCGCCGGTGCGCTCATGGGTGCGGGCGCGGTTGGCCTCCACCCAGTCGCGGTAGCGGCCGGGCTGCTCGTCGGAGATGGCCTTGACGGTCACCGTCCTCGGCGGCCCGTCGCCGCGCCTGACCGTCAGCTCCACCTCCTGGTCGGCCTGGTTGACCAGGAGCCGGGCCGGCCCGGACGCGGCCCCGACGGGCTGGCCGTTGATCGCCACGACCGCGTCGCCGGGCCGGATGTCCAGGCCGGGTCGGTTGAGCGGGGAGGTGGCCTCAGGATCCCAGGGATCGCCCGCGACGATGCGCGCGATCGTGTGCACGCCGTCCGCGTAGGACCAGTCGACGCCGAGCTTGCCCTGCCAGTAGTGCGGCCGGGGCCGGTACTCGCCGCCGCTCTCGTAGGCGTGGGAGGTGCCGAGCTCGCCGAGGAGCTCCCACAGCAGGTCGGAGAACTCACCACGGGTGCCGACACGGTCGACCAGCGGCAGGTAGCGCTCGTAGACCCCGTCCCAGTCGATGCCGGCCATGTCCTGCACCCAGAAGTTCTCCCGCTGCAGCCGCCAGGCCTCGCGGAACATCTGCCGCCATTCGGCCTCCGGGCAGACCGACACCTTGACCCGGTCCAGGTCGATCCACCCGGCGGCCCTGCCGGGGGCGTCATCGTCGGGCGGCGACTCGCCGGCCTTGACCACGCGCAGCCGCTGCCCGGAGCGGTAGAGCAGCGTCGTCCCGTCCTGGCCCAGCCGGAAGTCGGTGACGCCCGAGGCGAGGGTCTCGCACTTCTGCTTGGCGAACTCGTACGCCTGCAGCGTGCCCGAGGCCGGCTCGGGGACGAACTCGTCGCCGAGGCTGCCCTGGACGGGGAAGGAGGTGAACAGCACCTTGTCCTTCATGCCGGCCACGCGCTCGTAGCGGCCCTCGGGCACCGGGAAGGCGATGACCCGCTGTTCGATGCCTTCCAGGTCGATCTCCAGGGCGGGCTCGGCCGCGCCGTCCGGCTCCTGTCCCCTCGGCTCACCGCCGGCTCCGTCCGCGGCCGTGCTCTCCGCCTCGGCGGCGGCGCCGTGCCGCTCCCCGTCCTGCGTGCCGGCGGCCTCCTCGCCGGTGGAGGACTCCTTGCCGGAGGGGCCGTCGCCTCCTGACAGGGGCCGGGGCTCGGGCACGAACGGCGAGCCGACGTCGGCCCTCAGCGCGATCGCGTACGGGCGGGTGCCGAGCGGGAAGCCCAGGTCGAACTGCAGGGAGTCGTAGACGGGGTTGAAGACCCGCTGCCCGATGAAATAGAGGTACCTGCCCTCGGGGTCGAAGGCGGGCCGGCTGTCGCGCAGCACCGGCCGGGTCGCGCGGGAGACCTCTCCGGTCGCGACCCTGCAGAGCTTGATGGCCGTGGTCTGCGCGGTGTCGGGGCAGGTGTAGGCGAGCCAGTGCCCGTCGGGGGACCAGACGACGTCCTCGATCCTGCCGAACCGGCTGCTGTCGACGACGGTCAGCCTGCCCTGGCCCGCAGCCGTCGCCGCGCCGGCCGTGGTGTCCCCTCCCCGGCCCGCACCCGCCGCCTCCCCGGAGCCCGCCGCCGCACCGGGGCCCGCCCCGTCACCGGCGGCCGTGGCCGGGGGGAGGTCGACGACCAGGAGCTCGTTGCGGTGGTTGGTCACCGCCACGCGGTCGCCGGCCGGCGACACCTCAAGGCCGATGGCGCGCCCGGTGTCCAGCTCGGACAGGCGCACCGGGGCGGCGCCGCCGTCGGCGGTCAGCACGACGAGCACCTCGCGGTCGCCGTCGTCGCTGGCCGCCGCCACCAGGCGCTCGCCGTCCGGCAGCCAGGTGAGCAGGCGGTAGCGCACGCCGTCGGGCTCGCCGTGCTGGCGGACCGGCCCCTCCCAGTTGCCGAACGAATACGCCTTGCCGCGGGTGATGATCGCCAGGCCGCTGCCGTCCGGGGTCAGCCGGGCGCTGTCGAGGTAACCGCCGGCCGGGACGAACCTCCGATTGCGCTGGGTGCGCGAGCTGCCGAGCCGCACCTCGACGCGGCGCGACTCGCCCTCGGCCGGGTCGAGCACGTACAACTCGGCCGCCGCGTGGTAGACCAGCCGCCTGCCGTCGCTCGCGAGGTTCCGGGCGTAGTAGTCGGTGTGGTCGGTGTGCCGCTGGAGGTCCTCGCCGGTGGGCGTGCAGGAGTAGACGTTGCCGATGCCCTCGTGGTCGGACAGGAAGTAGACGCGCGGCCCGGCCCAGCAGGGGGAGGCGAGGTTGCCCGCCAGGGAGATCAGCCGGGTGAACAGCCCCTTGCCCTCGCGGTCGACCCATAGGTCGCCGACGGTGCCGCCGCGGTAGCGCTTCCAGCGTGCCGGGTCGGCGGTGTTGCGGCCGAGGACGATGGCCCCGGCGGGCCCGTAGGAGATGGAGTTGGCCGGCCCGTAGGGCAGGCGCCGGGTGATGCCGTCGGCGTCGACGCGGTGCAGCCACTTGCGCCGGTCGAACGGCTGGCCCTCGTCGCTGGCGAAGATCACCGCGCCGTCCGGGTCCCATGCGGTGACCGTGCACAGGGCTCCGTCGTAGGTCATCCGCCGGGCGGCTCCGCCGTCGGCGGGCATGACGTACACCTCTTCGGGGCCTTCCTCCCGCCCGACGAAGGCGATCTGGGTGCCGTCGGGGGAGAAGCGGGGATACCCGGCCTCGGCGACTCCGGCGGTCAGGCGGAAGGCCCTGCCGCCGTCGGCGGACACCATCCAAAGGTCGTCTTCGGCGGCGAAGACGACCACCTCGCCGAAGATCGTGGGGAAGCGGAGGTAAGCGGACATCGATCCTCGCGTTCGGGGGCCGGGGTCTCCATGATCAGGCACCCGGGCCGCCGCGTCGAGACCGTGAAAGATCCCGTCTCGCGCCGCGGAGGGCCGCGCGCCGGGCGCCGCGGACGTGCCACGCGGATCGCCCGGGGCGTTGGACGCGGTCACCCGCCGGCTCGGCGATGCGAGGCGGGTGCCTGATCACGCGGGTCACCCGGACGCCCTACCTGCGGGCGGTGCCCGCCGGTGCGGCGCGGTGGATCGCCACCGTCACGATCACCGGGCTTCTTCGGGTGCGGTGGCCCGTGTGTCCTCTTCCTCGCGTTTATTCTGTTTGATCTCGCGCGTGGCCTTGATGGCCGCCTTCTTGGCCTTTCCGGTGGCCTTGCTGGACTTCTTCTTCGCTCCGGCCATGATTCCCCCTGTTCATGGGTCTCCTTGCACGACAATGCGCCATATTCGACGCATCACGCGCGTTAAATACCCAACAGCGGAGTCAATCACCCATATAGGCCTTTCGGCCTCACAGCAGCGTGAGCTGCTCCGGCCCGGACGGCCCCGGCGCCGGCGCCGAGGGGCGCGGGTGGCGCGCGCCCGCCCGGGAGGACCGGCCGACGCCGTGGCGCTCGGCCAGCTCCTTGACCTGCCGCGCGACGCGCGCCTGGTAGGCCTTGGGCGCGTACGCGCCGCGGCCGTACAGCTCGAGGTAACGGGGGACCAGCCGGGGATGCTCGCGGCCCAGCCAGTCGAGGAACCACTCGCGGGCCCCCGGTCTCAGGTGCAGCACGATCGGCACGATGTGGGTGGCGCCGGCCTCGGCGATCAGCCGGACCGTCTGCTCCAGCGCCCGCGGCGAGTCGGTGAGATAGGGCAGGATCGGCGCCATCAGCACCCCGCACGGCAGCCCGTGCCCGGTGAGGGTGGCGCAGACCTCCAGCCGCACGCCGGGGCGCGGCGTGCCGGGCTCGACCGACCGCCACATCTGCTCGTCGGTGAAGCCGATCGACAGCGAGGTGGAGACCTCGGCGCGCTCGGCCGCCTCGCACAGCAGGTCGAGGTCGCGCAGGATGAGCGAGCCCTTGGTGAGGATGGAGAACGGGTTCCCGGCGTCCCTCAGCGCGGCCAGGATGCCCCGCATCAGGCCGTAGCGCCCCTCGGCCCGCTGGTAGCAGTCGACGTTGGTGCCCATGGCGATGGGATGGCCGCCCCAGCGCGGCGAGGCCAGCTCCTTGCGCAGCAGCTCGGGGGCGTTCACCTTCACCACGATCTTGGAGTCGAAGTCGCGGCCGGAGTCGAGGTCGAGGTAGTTGTGGGTCTTGCGCGCGAAGCAGTAGACGCAGGCGTGGGAGCACCCGCGGTAGGGGTTGATCGTCCACTCGAACGGGACGTGCGAGGCGCCCGGCACGCGGTTGACGATCGAGCGGGCATGGATCTCGTAGAAGGTCATGCCGCGGAACTCGGGGGTGTCGAAGGTCCGTGTGACCGCGCCGCGGGCGAACAGCGGCACGTCAGGAGTGCCCTGGCCGGCGTCGGTCAGGCGCAGGTTGTCCCAGCGCATGGCTTGATTAGAACAGAGGTTCGACACAGATCGCAACCGCGGAAAGTGGCGGCAAAAAGCAGGCCTGGAAACGGCTAAAGATCTTCGTGGTTGGGCAGAACGTCGGCACACCGCTTGCGTTGCCGGGAGGTGCGGCATGGCCTGGTCGCAGGACGAGGAGCGAATGCTTGCCCAGATCGAGAGTTACCTCACCGATGAGGATCCGCGACTCGCCGCCCGGCTGGAGTCGTTCAACGAGCGCGTCGAGCGCAAGGAGACCGAGCGGCAGAAGCGCGCCGCCCGGGCGGGCCGGAGCCGGCGCCGTCCCAGCAGATCGACGATCATCATCATGGTGAGCTGGATGCTGATCGCCACCTTGATCGCCACCCTGCTGATCATGGTCTTCCACAACGACGCGGCCGCGCTGCCGATGTGAGCCGGCTGAGCGCCGGAACCGTCCGATCGACCGTCATGGCCGACGCGCCCGGAGGTCCCCTGTCCTGCCCGGCTTCACCGGTCATTCGGCGCGAGCGCGCGATCGGATGGTCCTCCGGGGAGGCGACGACCGAGATCGATGCCCGGCAACTCGGCGCGCGACGTGATGCCCAGTTCCGGGAACGCCTTCTACGATAATGATCACGGACGTGTGACCACCACCGATCGACCTGGAGACTGTGGGGCTTGGCTCTGACGCGCCGCGACCGGGATGGGGCGCCCGGCTGGACTCGCCGGCCGCCCGGCCCGCTAGCCCAGGCCGTGCAGGAAGGCGGCGGCGGCCGGGGCGGCCACCTTGCCGCCCATCCCTCCCGCCTCGACGACCACGGCGAACGCCACATCGCCGCGGAACCCGATGAACCAGGCGTGGGAGTCGAGCTTCGGACCGGTGCCGAACTCCGCGGTGCCCGTCTTGCCCGCCGTGCCCTTGGGCAGGCCGGCGCCCTTGGCCGTTCCCTTGGTGACCACCGCCGCCATCATCGTGCGAAGCTGCTCGGTCACCGCGGCCGGGAGCTGCCGGGGCTGTGCCTTCTGCGTGAGCGAGGGCACGAGCGTCGGCGGGCGCCAGGTGCCGTCGGCCACGGACGCGGCCACCGTCGCCATCACCAGGGGGCTCGCGGTGATGCGACCCTGCCCGAAGGACTCCGCGGCCAGGTCGGCCTCGCTGGTCGGCTTCGGCATGCTGCCCTTGGCGGCGGGGACGCCGATGGTGAGCGGCTGGTTGAAGCCCATCATGGAGGCGATCTCGTACAGCTTGCCGCCGCCGAGATGCTGCGCGGCCAGCGGGGCGAACGTCGTGTTGCAGGAGTGGGCGTAGGAGTCCAGGAACGTCAGCGAGCCGAACGACTCGTGGTCGGAGTTGCGGATCGGCAGGCCCCCGACGTTCGCCTTCTCCGGGCAGCTGACCTTCTGGCCGGGGGTCAGCCCTTCGGCGAGCAGGCCGGCGGCGGTGACGGTCTTGAAGGTCGACCCCGGCGGGTAGCGCCCGTCCAGGGCGCGGTTGAAGCCGCCGCGGTTGTTGACGACCGCGAGGATCTCGCCGGTGGAGGGGCGCACCGCGACCAGCGAGGCGGGCTTCGGGAGGTCGCGCACGGCCTCGACCGCGGCCTTCTGCACGCCCGGGTCCAGGCTGGTGCGCACGGCCTCGCCGGGGGAGCCCTCGATGGTCTTCAGCGTCTTGAGGGCCTTCTTCGAGCCGTCGACCACCGTGATCTCGGTGGTGGGCACGCCGGCGAGCCGCTCTTGGAAGGTCTCCTGCAGGCCGCCCCTGCCGATCGCGTCACCCGGCTTGTAGGGCGAGCCGAGCTTGGCGACGTCCTTGGCGGTGGCCTTGTCCAGGTAGCCGACGAGCTGCTGCACCGAGCCGCCGGCGTCGCCGGTGTCGATGCGGCCGCCGCGCGCGTCCTCGAGTGCCGCCCGTTGGGGCCAGGAGGTCTTCAGGGCCAGGTGGGTGGAGCCGGTCATGGCCGGATGGACGGCCGCGGGCGTCCAGGCGACCTTCCAGTGGTGATCCTTCACCACCAGGTCGATGGAGCCGGTGTAGGTCCACTCGCCGATGTCCCTCAGTGACAGCGTGGCGGTGTAGGCGGCCTTGGCCCGGTCGTCGCCGGCCGGAGTGACCTCGCCGAGCCTGACCGCGGTCTTCTGGGCGCCGAGCCGGGCGGCCGGCTCGGCGTAGGCGGTGTCGAACCCGGGCGCCGGCGAGGCGAGGTCGGCCTTCATGGCGGCCAGGTCACCCCGCGCCCACGCCGCGGTGAAGTGGCTCGCGGTCTCCGTGGCGCTGCCCCTGGTGTGCAGCACGTAGTAGGCGCCGCCTGCGGCGGCCCCCACCGCCAGCACGGTGGCCGTGGAAGCGATCACGATGATACGGCCGCGCGGCACGCGTTCCCCCCGGGTGTCTCGACGTGGAGACGAGCCTAGCGCGGCAGATCGCCGGTGCTCGCGCCTTTGCCGGGACCCGATCGGCTCAGGCGGCCTCCTCGGCCCGCTCCTTCTGGCTGGAGGCGTAGGTGGGCACGTACTCCTGGCCCGACAGCCGCTGGATGGCCTTCATCACCTCGTCGGTGACCGCCCGCCGGTCCCTGGCCCTGCCGGGGTCGCCGGTGAACGTCATCGGCTCGCCGATGCGCACGCCGATCCGGGCGATCCGCGGCACCGACGCCCCGGGCGGGAGCACGCGCTCGGTGTTGACCATGGCGACCGGGATGACCGGCACGCCGGCGGTCAGCGCCAGCC
This sequence comes from Sphaerisporangium perillae, assembly GCF_023276435.1. Classification (GTDB taxonomy): domain Bacteria; phylum Actinomycetota; class Actinomycetes; order Streptosporangiales; family Streptosporangiaceae; genus Sphaerisporangium; species Sphaerisporangium perillae. The sequence goes on along the minus strand of NZ_JALLPO010000002.1, from coordinate 142,965 downwards.
AGGCGACACCGATCTTGCCGCGGTAGAGCCTGCCGTCGGGGGAGCGGGTGCCCTCGGGGTAGATGCCGAACAGCCCCCCGCTCTTGAGCACCTGGACGGCCGTGTCGAGCATCGCCTGCGCCGCGGCGGCGCTCTGCCTGTCGATCGACACCTGGCCGGTGCTCCGCATGTACATGGCCATCAGGCGGTTGCCGGTGAAGTACTCGGCCTTGGCGACGAAGGTGACCTTCCTCGGCAACATGAGCGGAAGGAACACCGAGTCCAGGATGGACAGGTGGTTGGAGGCGAGGATCGCCGCCCCCGAGGCGGGAACGTTCGCCGCCCCCGTCACCTGGGGGCGCCACAGCAGCCGAAGGAAGGGACTACTGATCATCTTGGTGATGCGATACAGCACGGACTCTCCCGGTGTGCGGACGGCCAATGCCAACCATACGACCCGGAGAGGCAACCTTGTGTTACGGCAGCCCACAAAGTGTTACATCGTCGCACAACGAAGCGCCCCGCAAGGCGAGCTTGCGGGGCGCTTCGTTTAGGCCGATGTGGCGGTCGCCTCCTCGGCGAGATGCACAACACGGCTCCAGCCGAACGGTATTCCGTGAAGGCGGTAATTGCGGCCCGGGGGACACAAACCACATCGGCACTGTCGACTGTAACCCACTTCAGGGGGTCGTTATTCCACATCCGCCTCTCCCGGCGCGCCCGGTGTCCCGCCGCCCGCCCCGCGCGCGCACGCGGCCGCCTTGCGCCATGATGTCCTCATGCTTCAGACCGAGCGGCTCCTCCTGCGCCGGTGGCGCGAGGAGGATCTCGCGCCCTTCGCCGAGCTGAACGCCGACCCCGAGGTGATGGAGCACCTCCCCTCCACCCTGACCCGGGACCAGAGCGACGCGATGGTCCAGCGCATCGAGGGCGGCTTCGAGGAGCACGGGTACGGGTTGTGGGCGGTGGAGGTGCGCGAGACCGGGGAGTTCGCCGGGTTCACCGGCCTGGCGGTGCAGCGGTTCGAGGCGCACTTCACCCCCGCGGTGGAGGTCGGCTGGCGGCTGCGCCGCAAGGCATGGGGGTACGGCTACGCCACCGAGGCGGCGACCGCGAGCCTGGACCACGCCTTCGGCGCCGCGGGCCTGGCGCAGGTCGTCTCCATGACGACGACCACCAACCTGCGCTCGCAGGCGGTCATGCGGCGCCTGGGCATGACCCGCGACCCCGGCGACGACTTCGACCACCCCGCGCTGGAGGAGGGCAGCCCGCTGCGCCGCCACGTGCTCTACCGCCTGGACGCCGCCACCTGGCGCGGGCGCCGCGCCTGAGCCGAACGCGGCGCGGCCGGACGCCCCGGCGGTCACCGGGCCCGGGCGGCGGCGTGCTCGGGGTCAGGGGGCGCCTGGGCGCAGGGGACGCGCGTCGGGCATGCGCAGGCGGTCCACGGCCTCGCGGCGGCGGCTCTCGGGACGGCGGTCGTAGCGGGCGGTGGTGACCGGCGAGGCGTGCCCCACCAGCGCCTGGGTGGTGGCCAGGTCGACCCCGGCGTCCAGCAGCTCGCCGATGAAGGTGCGCCGGAAGTCGTGGGGCGTGCGTCTGGAGGCCCCGGCGGCGGCCAGGCGCCTGGCGAGGATGTCGGCGATGGCCTGCCCGGTCATAGCGGCCGGCCGCCCGCCGGGGGCGCGCAGCCGCCCGGCCTTGTTGATCGGGCAGAACAGCGCGCCCGGCGCCCGCCCTCGCACGGCCAGCCATGCCTCGGTGCGGGCCACCGCCTCGGCCGTGAGGTAGACCAGGCGTTCCTTGTCGCGCTTTCCGCGCACGCGCAGGGATCGCGCGGCGACGTCGTAGTCGGCGAGGGCGAGCCCACCGACCTCGGCGCGGCGGCAGCCGGTGGAGTACAGCACGGCCAGCAGCGCGCCGTCGCGCACCCCGGCGGGGGAGTCGTCCTGGTCGCACGCGGCGAGCGCCGCGCCGGCCACCTCCGGCGGGACGTGCTGGCCGGCGGGCAGCCGGGTGTGCGGCAGGGTGGGCAGGTCGGCGGCGCGGTGGTAGTCCTCGGCGCTCATCAGGCCGAGGCGCCAGGCCTCGCGCATCACCCGGCGCAGCGCGACCAGGTGCTTGTTGACGTGGGCGGGCGACCATCCCCGCTCGGTCAGGATCGCGCGGATGCGCACCGTGTGCTCGTAGCGCAGCAGGTGCCACGGCTGCCCGGCGCCGGTGGCGGCCGGGTCGCCGGAGATGACGCGGGCGACCCTGTCGAGGCAGCCGCGCATGGTGCGGCGGGACTCGGCGCTGGTCAGGGCGCCGAGATAGACGACGTAGGGGTCGCCCGCGGGTGTGACGGCGCCGAGGCCGTCGCCGGGTACGGCGGGGACGTCCACGCGCCGATCCTAACCGGCAGTCTCGAATCTACAATGTAAAGGCGTCCGGCAGGGTGCGCATCGTGCCCACCAGGTCCGACAAGCGGCGGCTGCGGGCCATGAACCCCGCGATGAGCGCCAGATCGTCGCACCTGTGCCTGACCAGCGGATACCACGCCTCCCGCAGCTCTCTCAGGGCCGGCTCGACGCGGGCGCGGTGGGCGGTGACGCCCGCGTGGACGAGCACCCTCCGACCCTCCTCCTCGCAGCGCTGTATGACGTGCCCGTCGCGTTCCATCCGGTCGAGCGCCTCGGCGACCTCCCGATCGCCGAGCCCGGCCAGCCAGGCCAGCCGCCGCACCGGCAGGGGGCCCTGGCGGGACAGCAGCGTGAGGCACCGGAAGCGCGCGGCGTCGAGCCCGGCGCGCGCGGCCAGGGCCTCCACCAGGCGGTCGGCCTGCTCGAACAGGCCGGTGGTCTCGCGTTCGACGGCCTCGAGGACATCGATGCCATCGTCGTTGCGCATGGTCGGCATGGTCATGCTCACTCCATTCGCGGCTGCGGGGCCCGGGCGAGGTGCGTTCCGCCCGGGCCCCGGGGCGGCGGAGCGGCGGGTGCCGGCTCCGCCTTCCGCGGCCGATGTCACAGCCGGGTCGGGTGCGTCTCGCTGGACGTCTGCGTGATGCACCGCATCATCGAGTTGCGGAAGAACGCCGCGAAACCGTCGGAGGTGGCGGTGTCGCGCGCGTCGGCCAGATAGGGGGTGATGCGGTCCTCGATGACGTGGACGTGCCGCTGGCCGGCGAGGTGCCGGGCGATGCCGGCGAAGTCGCCTTCATAGTGGATCAGCCGTACCAGTACGTCGTCCTTGACGAACACCCCCGTGCCGAGCAGCCGGGCGGTCTCCTGGCCTTGCTCGTCGGTGACGACGGGCGACTCAAGGGGCGGTGATTCGCCGAAGAGCTCGGCGAGCTCCTGCTCGTGCCCGGGCTTCACCCGGAAGGTGATCATTGCGTACGGCATCGAATACCTCCGTCGTTGTCACCGGTGCCGGTCGGCACCGGGTGGGCGGCCTCGCGGGGTCCGCGCCGGCGGGTGGGACCCCGCGAGGCCGGCCGGGTTTCTCGCCTGGTCAGTACGCGGCCACGACCTCGTAGGAGCCGAAGATCCCGAGGTTCTTGTCGTGGTAGCGCGCGAGCGGCGAGGTCGTCGGGAGGTGTTCGGGGCTGCGCTCCCACTCGCGGTAGGTGGGGACGTCGTCCCACTCGCTCAGCACCGCGTACCGGCGCGGGTCGCGCAGGGAGCGCAGCAGCTCGTTGCCGCGCAGCCCGGCCCGGCCGGCGAGCGTCGTGCTGATCTGGTGGTAGGCGCTCTCGATCGAACCCTTGTCGGACTCGGGCTCGTTGAGGTACAGCGCGACGCGCACGCGGCCCGGCTCCGGGCCGGGCTGGGATCCCAGCCGGGCGGACACGAGCATCGGGGTCATGGAGGTGCCCGCCGGGTCGCGGTAGGGGTCCAGCCGCATGCGGTTGGCCGCGTGCTCGGCGCTGTGCTCGAACTCGTGGAACCGGTCCTCGTTCTCCCAGTCGCTGACGATGTAGTAGACGCCGTCCTCGTCGGGGCTCTTGGCCAGCGACTGGCCCACGTTGGCGGGCTGGCGGGCGATGGTGGAGGCGACCTCCCGCCAGGTCTTCTCGAAGTCTCGCTCCATGCCGGGGTGGATCCGCATTTTGACCATGACGCGGTAGACGCTGTCCTTGTGGTTCATGCCCACTCTCTTCTTTCGGTCGTGCTGTCTGCCAGGAAGGGGGGCGGTGGTGCCGGGGGCGCGGTCCGGGCGCGAGTCGGGCCCGGAGATCTGGAGGGCCTGAACGGCCTTCACGGCGCTCGGGTGTCAGGCCCGGGCGGGGGACTGGTCGGCGGCCTCCTCGACCAGCTGCCGGATCCGGTTCATCTGGATCACGGTGTTGTCGTTGAGCCGCTTGGTCATCTGCTTGTCGCTGAGCGGCGCGTCGGGCCGCATCTCGAAGTCCTGGACCCAGCGCATCCGCACGGCGTCGGGGACCTCGGTGTACTCCCAGAACAGGTTCATGTACTTGAACCAGCCCGGCTCGACCCGGTGGGCGCGGACGGTCCTGGTCGCCGGGTCGGGGGTGCGCTCGGAGACCCAGCTCCACTCGTTGCCGTCGGCGTCGGGGTGCATGGTGAGCCGGAAGCGGATGGTGGGCCCGCGCTGTTCGAGGATCTCGGCCGCGGAGTACTCGCTGAACAGCGTGGGCCACGACTCGACGTCGTTGGTCATGTTCCACACCAGGTCAATGGGGCCGGCGATGATGATCTCGTTGTCGGTGTGTCCTGCCATGGCGTTCCTCCGGTTTCAGTCCGCGAGCCGGCGGTTGACGTAGTCGACGGCCGCCTGCGGAGTCTTCATCTCATCGACGGCGTCGTCGGGGATGCGGACGCCGAGCTGCTGCTGTATGCGCGCGGCCATCTCAAGGACGGCCAGGGAGTCGTAGCCGAGATCGACGAAGGACACTTCGCCGATGTCGTCGCCGAGGTCGATGGTGTCCGGCACGCCCGCGCAGCCGCCCATGATGCTTCTCATGTCGTCGAGGGTGAATGTCGTCGTCATGTCGTCCTCCGTTGTCGCGAGGTCGGGTCTGTCAAGGGGCCGTGACGAGCAGGGCCGCGTTGAAACCGCCGTGGCCGCGGGCGAGCACCAGGGCGTTGCGCACCGGTCCGTCCCTGGCCGCGCTGCGCACCAGGTCCAGCTCGCAGGCGGGGTCGGCGGCGCGCACGCCGACGGTGGGCGGGATGACGCCGTCGCGGATCGCCAGCAGCGCCGTGGCCACGTCGAGCGCCGCCCCGCCGGCGTACAGGCGCCCGGTCATGGTCTTGGGCGCGGTGACGGGCACCCCGTAGGGGCCGAAGACGGCGGAGATGGCGCGGGCCTCGGCCAGGTCGCTCTCCCGCACGCCCAGGGCGTCGGCGAAGACGACGTCGACCTGCTCGGGTGTGACGCGGGCCTCCTTCAGCGCCAGGGCGATGGCGCGGCCCAGGTTGGACCTCGGCTCGCGGCCCGGCTCGGGCCGGGGGTCGAAGGTCGCGGCGTATCCGGTGATCGCCCCGTAGGGACGGGCGCCGCGGGCGCGGGCGGTGGCCTGGTCCTCGACGATCAGCATGGCCCCGCCCTCGCCGGGGACGTACCCGCAGGCGTCGGCGTCGAAGGGCAGGTAGGCCCGTTCGGGGTCGTCACGCGGGCTGAGCAGGCCGGTGGAGATCTGCGCGACGAGGCCGTAAGGGCACAGCGAGGCGTCGGTGCCGCCGGTCACCACGACGGTGGCGTCCTGGCGGAGCAGCCGCCTGGCCTGGGCGAGGACGTCCAGCCCGCCGGCCTGCTCGGCGCAGATGACCCCGCACGGCCCGCGCATGCCGTGCCTGATGGAGATCTGGCCGGTGGTGGCGGCGTAGAACCAGGCGATGGACTGGTAGACGCCGACGTACTCCGGCCCCTGGCTCCACAGCTTCTCGATCTCGCGCTGGCCGAACTCGGTGCCGCCGGAGGAGCTGGCCGTGACGACGGCCATCTCGTATTCGGGCAACTCGGCGGGCTGGACGCCCGCGTCCTGCAGGGCCATGTCGGCGGCGGTGAGGCCGAGGTGGCTCCAGTGGTCGGTCTGCACGGCCAGGCGGCTCGGCACGTGCTCGGTGTCGTCGAACTCCGACACCTCTCCGGCGACGTGGACCGGATACCGTTCGGCGTCGAACCGGGTGATCCGGCCGATGCCGCTCTTGCCGTCGAGCGTGGCGGCCCAGTAGGCCTGGGTGCCGAGGCCGTTGGGCGCGGCGACGCCGATGCCGGTCACCACCGGGCGGGGTCCGGCCCTGCGGGTCGCTTCAGTCATGGTGGTCGCCTCTCCGGCCGGTGTCCCCCTGGTCGCGGGCCAGCAGCATGGCCGTCTGGAACCCGCCGAAGCCGCTGCCGACGCTGAGGACCACGTCCACGGGCTGCTCCCTGGCGGTGAGCGGCACGTAGTCCAGGTCGCATTCGGGGTCGGCGGTGTGCAGGTTGGCGGTGGGAGGGACGACGTTGTGCTTGATGGCCAGCGCGCAGGCGGCGACCTCGATGGAACCGATCGCCCCGAGCGAGTGCCCGATCATGGATTTGATGGAGCTGACCGGCACCTCGTAGGCGCGGTCGCCGAGGGCGCTTTTGAACGCGGCGGTCTCGTGGCGGTCGTTCTGGCGGGTGCCCGAGCCGTGGGCGTTGATGTAGTCGACGTCGTCGGGTCGCAGTTTCGCCTGGCGCATGGCGGCCCGGATGGCCTCGGCCATCTCGCGGCCGTCGGGTTTGAGGCCGGTCATGTGGTAGGCGTTGCTGCGGCTGGCGAACCCGACGATCTCGGCGTACACCCGCGCCCCGCGGCGCAGGGCGGCCTCGCGCTCTTCCAGGATCAGGATCGCGCAGCCCTCGCCGAGGACGAAGCCGTTGCGGTCCAGGTCGAACGGGCGTGAGGCGTGCTCGGGGTCGTCGTTGCTGGGCGAGGTGGCCTTGATGGCGTCGAAACAGGCCACGGTGATCGGTGAGATCGGGGCGTCGGTGGCGCCGGCGACGACGGCGTCCGCGCTGCCCTCCTTGACCAGCTGGTAGCCGTGCCCGATGGAGTCCAGGCCGGCGGTGCAGCCGGTGGAGATGAGCGCGACGGGGCCCTCGGCCCCGCCGGCCCAGGCGATCTCGGTGGCGATGGTGCTCGGCACCATGTACCCGTAGAGCTGTGGCACGCCGTAGGCCGGGTCGACCAGCCAGTTCCTGCCGCCGTCGCTGAGGACGACGTACTCCTCCTCCAGGCCCATGGTGCATCCGACGGCGCTGCCGATGGTGACGCCGAGCCGTTCGGGCGGCGGTTCGGCGGCACCCAGGCCGCTGTCGGCGAGCGCCTCGCGGGCGCTGACCACGCCGAGCTGGGCGGCGCGGTCCATGCGGCGGATCTCCTGCGGGGAGAGTCCCTGGGCGGCCGGGTCGAAGTCGCATTCGGCGGCGATGCGCGAACGGAACCCGGTGGCGTCGAACAGGCTGATGGCCCGCGTCGCGGTGCGCCCGGCGGTGAGCAGGTCCCAGAAGGCCTTGACCCCGATGCCGCCGGGGGCGGTGACGCCCATTCCGGTGATGACGACCCGGCGGCCGCGCCGCGTGCGCGGTGCGGGCCGCGCGCCGGGTCGTGCCCGGGTGCGGCGCCGCGCCGTCGGACGGGTGCCGGTCAGGTTCACCGAGGGCTCCCTGCCGCGGCGTCCCGTGCGGCCGGTTCGGTGTCGACGTGGCCGAGGTCGGGCCTGGGCGCGAGGGGGCTGGCGTGGAACACCATGCACGCCTCCTCCGAGCCGGTGTTGTCGACCCGGTGCCTGACGGTCTTGGGCACCATGAGCGCGTCGCCGGGCTCGAGGGTGATCTCCTGGCCGCCGTCGATGCGGGCCGTCACGGTCCCGCGCACCAGGTACATGAACTCCTCGGAGTAGGGGTGGTAGTGCTCGACGAAGTGCTCGCCGGGCTTGAGGTAGGCGACGCCCATGAAGCCGGAGGTGGCGCCGGCCGTCTTCGGGCCGAGCAGGACGCGGATGTCACCGCCGCGGCGGTGGTTGGGCTCGACCTGGGCGGCGTTGAACTTGTTCAGGCGGATCTCACTCATGGCCGTCGGCCTCCCAGGTGTAGAAGGGTTCGGCCATGGCGTCCTTGGGCTCGCGCCAGCCGGGGTCATAGGGGCGGATGTGCTCGCTGAGCCGCTGGTTGATCTCGCCGTACAGCGGGTGGCTGCGCGCCTTGTACAGGTTCGGGGTGATGTCGTGGTCCGCCTCGACCAGGTGGAAGTAGAGGTCGTGGAAGCGGAAGAGCGTCCGGCGTGACACCCCGATGAGATGCGGCAGGTCGCTCGCGTCCGAGTCCGCGAAGATCTTGGCCACCGCTTCGGTCTCTGAGGGCTCCATCCTCGCCACGATTAGCGTCCGATGCACCACAAGTCTCCTTTCGTTTCGTCGAGTGCAATGGTGTCCGGAACGCCTGGTTTGCTGCTGATGTAGCGCTAGTGCCGGATATCGCCCGTGGGTCTAGGGGCCGAGAACGCGGCCCGCGCTGCCGTTGACACATTCGGCGGGCGCCGTGACCAGCGAGAACGGCCGCTCCGCCGTGCCCTGCCCCGGCGGGACGCCCTCGTCGCGCCCGGCGAGGGTGGGAACCGGAGCCCCGTTGCCGCCGGAGACCGCGGGCTCCTCCGGCTCGGCGTGCTGGGCGTCCTCGGCGGGTTCGGTGGCCCGCGCCTCGGCCACGGTCTCGCCGAAGGTGTCCAGTTCGGTCTCCAGGCACTCGCGCGCGTACAGCCGGGCCAGCTCGTGGATGGCGTACCGCACCTCGCCGAGCGGTGTGGGCCGCGCCGAGAGCAGGGAGCAGTCGGCCAGGCGCGCGAGCAGCCGCTCGGCGTGGCCGGGGTCGCAGCCGAGCAGGGCGCCCGCCTGCCTCATGGTGACGTAGGGCGTCTGCAGCAGCCCGAGCAGCCGGAACAGGCTGCGTTCCGGCTCGCCGAGCCGCTCGTAGGTGGCGTGGAAGGAGGTGCGCACGTCAAGGTCGGCGACGCGCAGGTCAGAAAGGCGGGTACGGGGGTCCTCCAGCCGTTCGGCGAGCTTGCCCAGGGTCAGCCCCTGGCCGGCGGCCAGGCGCGAGCCGGCGCACCGCAGGGCCAGCGGCAGCCGCCCGCACAGGCGGACGACCTGCTCGGCCGCCGCGCGCTCGGCCTCCACCCGTGCCAGGCCGATGATCCTGGCGAGCAGTTCCAGGCCCTCCTCCTGGGCGAGGGGGTCCAGCTCCACCATGTGGGCGCCGGCGAATCCGTGCAGGGCGAACCGGCTGGTGACGATCACCGCGCAGCCCGCCGATCCGGGCAGCAGCGGCTGGATCTGGGCGGAGCTCGCGGCGTCGTCGAGCACGATGAGGACCTGCCGGTCGCTGCACCAGGTGCGGAAGAGCTTGCTGCGCTCGTCGCGGTCGCCAGGGATGTCGCCTGGCGGCACGCTCGCGGCCCGCAGGAAGCCGGCCAGCACCTCGCCAGGGTCGGCGGCGGCGCCCGGCCCGCCGAGTTCGGCGAAGAACTGGCCGGAGGGGAACGCGGCGCGGGCCCGGTGGGCGGCGTGGACGGCCAGGGTCGTCTCCCCGACCCCGGGCATGCCGCTGATGCAGATGACGCGCACGGCGGTGCCGGACTCGGCGGGGCGGGCCAGGACGGCGGCGATCTGCTCGCCGACCTGGCCGCGGCCGACGAAGTCGGCGATGTCGGGGGGCAGCTGGGCGGGTTTGACGGTCGCGGCCGGCGCGGCGGCCCTGGGGGCGGCCTGCGGCGCCGGGTCCAGGTCGGGCTGGTCGAGGCCGGGGTTGGCCGACAGCAGGCGCTGCTGCAGGCGGCACAGGGCGGGGGAGGGCTCCAGGCCGAGCTGCCCGACCAGGGTCTGGCGCAGGTTCTGGTACACCTCCAGCGCCTCGCCGCGCCGCCCGGCCTGGTAGAGCGCGGTCATCAGCTTGGCGTAGAAGTCCTCGTTGAGCGGATGGGTGGCGATGAGCTCCTTGAGCTCGCTGATCAGCTCCCGGTGCCTGCCGAGGCGCAGGTCGGCGTCCAGGCGCAGCTGCAGGGCGCGCAGCCGGCTCTCCTCCAGGCGGGTGATCTGCGCCGACAGCAGCTCGCCCGCCGCCAGGTTGGCCAGGGCGGGCCCCCGCCACAGGGCGAGGGCCTCCGACAGGGCCTCGGTGGCGTGCCCGGCGTCGTCGCGCTCCAGGGCGCTCCAGCCGTCGGCGACCAGCCGTTCGAAGCGGTACACGTCGATGGTCTCGGGGGCGGTGGCCAGCAAGTACCCGTAGGGCTTGGTGACGACCGCGGCCAGGTCGCCGGCGCCGAGCATCTTGCGCAGCTTGTAGACGTAGGTGTGCAAGGTGGGCAGGGCGGTCGCCGGAGGGCGCTCGCCCCACAGCTCGTCGATGAGCTCGCGCGTGGACACGATCTGGTTGTGCCGCAGGACCAGCATCGCCAGGACCGCGCGGACCTTGGCGGCGCTCGGCGTCAGATCGGCGGTGTCGTCGACGACTTGCAGCGAACCCAGAACCCGGAACTCCATGTGATCTCCGCAGTTGATCGGCGACGTCGCCCGGGCCGGCCGGCGCGCGGCGCCGGCACGTGCCCGGCGCCTGGTGGACCTCTCGAATTTAGATGAACCCGCTTATCGGAACTTCCGGAAAAATGGCTCATGAGCACAAAATCTCCGAAAAAGTCCTGGTCTAGTACTATATTCTTTACCTTGCGCATGATTTCCGAATAATCATCTACCGGACCTCACCGGGAAATCTCGGTCGCGCCCTGCCGCGTTTAATATGAAAAAACATCTTATTTCGGCATAAATAGGTCGGCGGGGGTCCCGGCGGCGAGGCAGGATCGCGCGCCTCCCTTTCTCCGCGCGCACCGTGGTTCCCGGGCCCGGACCAGGCCGCCACCATCGCCCTTCCATCGCCCGACCAGCGGCCCGCGCGATGGTGGCGGCACGAGGGAGGTCCGCCGCGCGCCGCAGGCACCGGCGCACCCGCGGGAGGTCACGGGAGGAATGCACATGCGACCAGACGCCTGCTTGGCGGCGAGCGCGCCCGGCACACCTAGCGCGGGGCCCGCCGCGCCCGCCTGCCCCATCACGGCCGGCGCGCCGAGCGCGGAGCCCGCCGCGTGACCGCGACCTGCGCCGCCACCGACTGCTCGCCCTGGATGCGCTGCCCGGGGTGCCAGGGGCCGGTGTTCGGCGAGCACCACCGCAGGAACCTGCGGGTGTGCCCCGGCTGCGGGCACCACGACCGGCTGGGCGCGCGGGAGCGGCTGGAGCAGCTGTTCGACCCCGGCTCGCCGAGCACGCTGGCGGCCGCGCCCACCCTGGTCGACCCGCTGGAGTTCACCGACACCCGCCCCTACCTCGCCCGCCTGGAGCAGACCCGGCGCGGCACCGGCCTGGAGGAGGCGGTGGTGTGCGCCTCGGCGTCGGTCGACGGCCACCCGGTCGTCGCGGCCGTCATGGACTTCGCCTTCATGGGCGGCAGCCTCGGCTGCGCCGTCGGCGAGCGCATCACCGCCGCGGCCGAGCACGCCCTGGAGAACCGCATCCCCCTGTTGATCGTCGCGGCCTCCGGAGGGGCCCGCATGCAGGAGGGCGCGCTGGCCCTGATGCAGATGGCCAAGACCGCCCAGGCGCTGGCCGACCTGGACGACGCCGGTCTGCTCACCGTCTCGCTGGTGACCGACCCCACCTACGGCGGCGTCGCCGCCTCCTACGCCACCCTGGCCGACGTCATCGTCGCCGAGGCCGGCGCGCACATGGGCTTCGCCGGCCCCCGCGTCATCGCCGGCACCCTCGGGCAGACGCTGCCCGAGGGATTCCAGACCGCCGAGACGCTGCTGGCCGGCGGCCTGGTGGACGGCGTGCGCAGGCGCGCCGAGCTCAGGCCGGCGCTGGCCCACCTGCTGTCGGCCGCCGCGTGGGCCAGGGACGGCCGGACCGTCCCCGCCGCCTGGGGCGAGGCCGCTCCGCACCTGGTGCGCGACCCGCGCGAGCTCCCCGAACAGGACGCCTGGCAGACCGTCGCGCTGGCCCGCGACCCCGGCCGCCCCACCACCCTGGACTACGCCTGCTACCTGCTGGAGGACTTCCAGGAACTGCACGGGGACCGGATGTCGGGCGACTGCCCGGCGATCGTGGGCGGCATCGGGCGGCTGGGCGGCGTTCCGGTGATGCTCGTCGGCCACCAGAAGGGCCACGACACCCGCGAACTGGTCGCCCGCGGCTTCGGCATGGGCTCCCCGGCCGGGTTCCGCAAGGCGGCCCGCCTGATGCGGCTCGCAGCCAAGCTCGGCCTGCCGATCGTCACGCTCGTCGACACCCCGGGAGCCTGCGCCGGCGTCGAGGCGGAGGTGGGCGGGCAGGCGCACGCCATCGCCGAGAACCTGCGGCTGATGGCGCGGCTCCCGGTGCCGGTGGTCGCCGTCGTCACCGGAGAGGGCGGCAGCGGCGGCGCGCTCGCCCTGGCCGTCGCCGACCGGGTGCTCGCCCTGGGCAACGCCGTCTACTCGGTGATCAGCCCTGAAGGCTGCGCGGCCATCCTGTGGCGCGACGCCGCCGCCGCGCCGCGCGCCGCGGCCGCCCTGCGGATCGGCGCCCGCGACCTGCTCGGCCAGGGCGTCCTGGACGCCGTCGTCCCCGAGCCGGACGGCGGCGCGCACCGCGACCCGGCGCTCACCGCCCGCCTGGTCGGCCAGGCCCTCACCGCGACGCTGCACGAGCTGTCGCGGCAGGCGCCGGCCGAGCTGGTGTCCGCGCGCAGGCGGCGCTTCCGCCGCTTCGGGATCAGCGCCTAGCCCGCGGGCCCCGCCCGCCCCGCATCCGCCGCAGTCGAAGGAGGACATGCATGTCAGCCGAACCCGCACCCGTGGACGAGCGTGAGCGCGTGCTGGACTGGGTCGTCCGCCACGCCGCCCGGCTCGGCCACGCCGGCCCCGCCCCCCTGCGCAGGATCACCGTCTCCACCGCCACCCTGGCGCTGCAGGTCGAGTGGGCCGACACCGGGCCGCCCGGCGCCGGCGCCCCGGCGCCCGCCGGACAGACCGGGCAGAGCGGCCAGAGCGGTCCGGACGGCGCCGAGGAGGCCGGCGACGGCCAGGACGGCACCATCGTGATCACCTCGCCGATGGTCGGCACCTTCTACCGCGCCGGCGAGCCGGGCGCGCCGCCCTTCGTCGAGGTGGGCGACATCGTCGAGCCCGGCCAGCAGGTCGGGATCATCGAGGCGATGAAGCTCATGAACGCCGTCCAGGCCGAACAGGGCGGGCGTGTCAGCCGGATCGTCGCCACCGATGGCTCACCGGTCCAGTACGAGGAGCCGTTGCTGGCCCTGGTGCCACACGACGGTCACTGAACACTTCACCCGCAGCTTGGAGCCTGGAGCCCGATGTTCACCACAGTTCTGATCGCCAACCGGGGCGAGATCGCCCTGCGCGTGCTTCGGACGTGCCGCGAGATGGGAGTCCGCACGGTGGTCGCCCACTCCACGGTGGACCGCGACTCCCCGGCGGTGCGCCTTGCCGACGAGTCGGTCCAGATCGGACCGGCCGCGCCGCGGCACAGCTACCTCAACCCGGCCGCGATCGTCGCCGCCGCCCTGCAGACCGGGGCCGACGCGATCCATCCCGGATACGGCTTCCTGTCGGAGAGCGCCGAGTTCGCCGAGATCTGCCAGGCGCACGGGCTGACCCTGATCGGTCCGCCTCCGCAGGTGATCGCGCGGCTGGGGGACAAGGTGTCGGCCAGGGAGTTCGCCATCGCCGCCAAACTTCCCGTACTGCCGGGCGGCACCGGACCCGCCGCCGGCGCCACCGAGGCCGCCCGCACGGCCGACGCCGTCGGCTATCCGGTCGTGATCAAGGCCTCCGCCGGCGGCGGCGGCCGCGCCATGACGGTGGTGCACGAGCCCGGCGAGTTCGCCCGCGCGTTCGCCACCACCCGCCGCGAGGCGATGGTCCTGTTCGGCGACCCCCGGGTGTACGTGGAGAAGTACCTGGACGCGGCCCGGCACGTCGAGGTGCAGGTCCTGGCCGACGGCCACGGCAACGTCGTCCACCTGGGCGCACGCGACTGCTCGGTGCAGCGGCGCCGGCAGAAGCTCATCGAGGAGACCCCGCCGCCCAACCTTCCCATGGCCACCATCGAACGCCTCGGCGAGCTCACCGTGCACGCCGCCCGCACCGCCGGATACGTCGGCGCGGGCACCTTCGAGTACGTGCTGGACGAGCGGGGCGCCTGCCACTTCATCGAGGTGAACTGCCGGCTGCAGGTGGAACACCCCATCACCGAGATGGTGACCGGCATCGACCTGGTACGCGAGCAACTGCTGGTCGCGGCCGGGCAGCCGCTGTCGTTCGGCCAGTCCGACATCGCCTCCTCGGGCGTGGCGATCGAGTGCCGGGTGAACGCCGAGGACCCCGCGCGCGGGTTCCTGCCCACGCCCGGCCTCATCGAGCGGTTCGTCCCGCCGGGCGGCCCGTTCACCCGGGTCGACACCCACGCCGCCGCCGGCCTGCGGATCACGGCCGACTACGACCCGCTGATCGCCAAGGTGTCGGTGTGGGCGCCCTCGCGCGCGCAGGCGCTGGCCAGGGCCGACCGGGCGCTGGAGGAGTTCACCGTCCAGGGGCCCGGGCTGTGCACCGACCTGTCGTTCCTGCGCGAGGTGCTGGCCCACCCGCTGTTCCGGTACGCCAAGCACACCACCTCGCTGGTCGAGCACATGATGTCCACGCCGATGAGGTGAACCCGGTCCCGCCCTGGTTGCCAGGGCGGCGGCGGGATGCTCTGATAGGTCGCCGTGGCGGTCTCTGAGGCACATCGGGCGGTCGACGCGGTCTGGAGAGCCGAGTCGGCGCGGGTCACCGCCGGCCTGGCGGGCATCGTGCGCGACATCGGAGTGGCCGAGGAACTGGCCCAGGACGCCCTGGTGGCGGCCTTGGAGCAGTGGCCGCGCGAAGGCGTCCCGCGCAACCCCGGCGCCTGGCTCATGGCCGTCGGCAAGCGCCGCGCGGTCGACCTGCTGCGCCGGCGGCAGCGGCTGGAGCGCAAGGTGGAGGAGCTCGGCCATGAGCTGCTGACCGAGGGGGAGGACGACGCGTCCCTGGAGGACTCCCTGGAAGGCGCCATCGAGGACGACCTGCTGCGGCTGATCTTCACCGCCTGCCACCCCGTGCTGTCCACCGAGGCCCGGGTCGCGCTCACGCTGCGGATGCTCGGGGGGCTGAAGACCGAGGAGATCGCGCGCGCGTTCCTGGTGGGGGAGGCGACGGTGGCCCAGCGCATCGTGCGGGCCAAGCGCACCCTGGCCCAGGCCCGCGTCCCCTTCGAGGTCCCCGCCGGCGCGGAGCTGGCCGGCCGGCTGTCGTCGGTGCTGGAGGTCGTCTACCTGGTGTTCAACGAGGGTTACACCGCGACCACGGGCGACGACTGGATGCGCCCGGCGCTGTGCGAGGAGGCGCTGCGGCTGGGCCGGCTCCTGGCCGGGCTGATGCCCGCCGAGCCCGAGGTGCACGGCCTGGTCGCGCTCATGCGGATCCAGGCCTCCCGCTCCGGCGCCCGCGTCGGGCCGTCGGGGGAGCCGGTCCTGCTGCTCGACCAGGACCGGGAGCGGTGGGACCGCACCCTCATCGAGCAGGGCCTGGCGGCGCTGGAGCGTGCCGAGGCGCCCGGCGGTCCCCTGGGCCCCTACGGCCTGCAGGCCGCGATCGCCGCCTGCCACGCCCGGGCGCGCACCGCCGAGCAGACCGACTGGATCCGCATCGCCGCCCTGTACGAGGCGCTGGTGCGGCAGGTGCCCTCCCCGGTCGTGGAGCTCAACCGCGCGGTGGCGCTGTCGATGGCCTTCGGCGCGGCCGCCGGCCTGGCGCTGGTGGAGGAGCTGGCCGACGAGCCCGCCCTGAAGGGTTACCACCTGCTGCCGAGCGTGCGCGGCGACCTGCTGGCCAGGCTCGGCCGGGCGGCCGAGGCGCGCGAGGAGTTCCAGCGGGCGGCCTCGCTCACGCGCAACGACCGCGAGCGCGAGCTGCTGCTGCGACGGGCCGCCGCGTGCGGCGCCCCGGTGGCGGAGGCCGCCGAGCCCCCGAAGCCGTAGCCGGGGCCGGCGGCGGCGTAAACGGTTTGTCGCCGGGCGCCGCCGTATGCGAGTCTCGGGCGGTCGTGCGCGGAACGCGGCGGTGGCCGTGGACGGCCGCGCCGGACATCTGATCCCGGGGGTGGGAAATGGCGGCGCCGGACGGTGTGGAGGTCGTCGATCCGCTGGTCGAGGCGCTGGCCGCGTACCGGCCCTCGACGGCGCTGGAGGCGGCCGATCTGGAGCGCGCTCGCGCGTTGCCGGCGGCCGGTGACCCCTGGGGCCGTTCGACGGCGTTGCACGCGACCGTCTCGGCGCTGATCGTCCATCCGCCGACCCGCAGGGTGCTGCTGCGGTGGCACGCGCGCCAGCGGGCGTGGCTCCAGGTCGGCGGGCACGCCGATCCGGGCGAGACCGATCCGCTCGCCATCGCGCTGCGGGAGAGCCGCGAGGAGACCGGCCTCGGCGATCTGACGCCGTGGCCCGACCCCTCGCGGGCCTCGATCGCGCACATCGTCGTCGTCCCGGTGACGGCCGGCGCGCGCGAGCCCGCGCACGAGCACGCCGACCTGCGGTTCCTGCTGGCGACCGCCACCCCGGACGCGGCCCGCCCGGAGAACCCCGAGGCGCCGCTGAGGTGGCTGTCCGTCCAGGAGGCCCGCGCCGCGACGACGGAGGCCAACGTGCGCGAGACGCTGGCCCGGGTGGCCCGCCTGTTCGGCCGCCATCTGTCCTGACCGCGGCGCCCGGGTGGTCAGGACCTGATCTGCGGAACGTTGCCGGCGGCGTAGCGTTCTCCGGCGACCGCGCCCTTGGGGGCGGCCTTCTCCAGCACTGTGAGCTCCTCGGCGGTCAGGGCGATGTCCAGCGCGGCGACGTTCTGCTCGAGGTAGGCGCGGCGCTTGGTGCCGGGAATGGGGACCACGTCCTGCCCCTGGGCGAGCACCCAGGCCAGGGCGAGCTGGGCCGGGGTGACGCCCTTGCCGTGCGCGACCTGCTCGAGCTCGGCGACCAGTGCCCGGTTGGCGGCGAAGTTCTCGCCCTGGAATCGGGGGTTGGAGGCGCGGAAGTCGCCGGCGTCGAACTGGTCGGGGCTGGTGATCGTGCCGGTGAGGAACCCGCGGCCGAGCGGGCTGTAGGCGACCAGGCCGATGCCGAGCTCGCGGAAGAGGGGCAGGATCTGCTCCTCGGGGTCCCGGGTGAACAGGGAGTACTCGTACTGGCCCGCGGTGATCGGGTGGACCGCGTGGGCGCGGCGCACGGCGTCGGGCGTGGCCTCGGAGATGCCGAGGTGGCGCACCTTTCCGGCGGCGACCAGCTCGGCCAGCGCGCCCCAGGTGTCCTCGATCGGTACCGAGGAGTCGACGCGGTGCTGGTAGTACAGGTCGATGTGGTCGACCCCCAGCCGCCGCAGGGAGGCGTCGCAGGCCTGGCGCAGGTAGTCCGGACGGCCGTTGACGCCGACGCGGGTGCCGTCGGGCCTGCGCTCGATGCCGAACTTGGTGGCCAGGACGACCTCGTCCCTGCGCCCGGCGATCGCCTTGCCGACCAGCTGCTCGTTGGTGAACGGCCCGTATATGTCGGCGGTGTCCAGGAAGGTGACGCCGAGGTCCAGGGCCCGGTGCAGGGTCGCGGTGGACTCGGCCTCGTCGCCGGTGCCGTAGAACTCGCTCATGCCCATGCAGCCGAGTCCGAGAGCGGAGACGGTCAGGCCCTGACCGAGGGTTCGCTGCTTCATCGGGTGTGCTCCTCGATGCTTTCGCGGTAGGTCTGGATCTTGCGGTCGATGAGCGCCAGGTCGCCCCGCAACTGCTCGATGCGGGCGGCGACCTGCGCGCGGTGGACGAGCGGCAGCTCCAGGCGCTGGGCGGCGGCCGGCATGCTGTCCCGGGCCGGCTCGGCGTACCGGCGCATGTCGGCGATCGACATGCCGGTGGTCCGCAGCCGGGACGGCAGCACGACCCAGTCGAGGTCGCGCTTGGTGCAGGACCGGTGGCCGCCGGTTCCCCGTGGGGGCGGGGAGGGCAGCAGCCCGGCACGCTCGTAGTAGCGGAGCGTGTGCGCCGTGAGGCCGGTGCGGTGAGCGACCTCGGCGATGGTGATGCCCTCGTCCATGGCCTTCAGTCTCGCCCTTGGAGTGCGCTCCAAGTCAAACGCACCCAGTGAACTTACTTTGTAAAGCCGCTCGGCCGGGTGCGGGATTTCAGCGAGACCGCTGTCACCTCGGGGCCTGCTCGTTCCAAACCGAGCACCCACGAGCCCGGCACTGCGCCGCCGATCCGGCCGTGCCTGTCAGCCAGTACAGCGAGACGTCGGTCAGGATGCGGTCGCGCTCGATGCTGAGGGCGGTCAGTGGACCGAGAAGCCGCCGTCGACGCAGATGGTCTGGCCGGTGATGTAGGCCGAGGCGTCGCCGGCGAGCATGACGGCGATGCCGGCGAAGTCGGCGGGCAGGCCGTTGCGGCCGGCCATCGAGCGGGCGGCGAGCGCCTCCACGCGGCCGGGGATGGCCTGGGCGGGCGCGGTGAGCGGGGTGAGCACGAAGCCCGGCACGACGGTGTTGCTGCACACCCCGTGGCGCGACCACGCCTCGGCCTGGGAGCGGCTGAGGCCGGTGATGGCGGCCTTGCTGACGCCGTAGGCGCCGCTGTCGCCGAACGCGCTGATGGACTGCTGGGATCCGACGTTGATGATGCGGCCCCACCCGCGCTCGGCCATGCGCGGCCCGAAGTGCTGGCCGAGTGTGTACGGGGCGGTGATGTTGACCCGCATGGTGAGGTCGTAGTCCTCGGGGGTGAGCTCGCCCATGGGCCGGCGGATGTTGTTGGCGGCCACGTTGACCAGGATGTCGATCTCGCCGAAGAGGGCGGCGGCCTGGTCGCACACCCGCCGCACGTCGGCCGCCTCGCCGAGGTCGCCGGCGATGGAGGCCGCGCGCACCCCGAGGTCGCGCAGGCGGCCGGTGGCGCGGTCGAGCTCGGACTGCCTGCGGGCGACGATGACGACGGCGGCGCCGGCGCGGCCGATCGCCTCGGCCATGGCCTGTCCGATGCCCGAGCTGCCGCCGGTGACCAGGGCGGTGCGGCCGGACAGGGAGAACAGCTCCTGGAGGCTGCCGTTCTGCGCGGGGTTAGTGGGGGCGGGGGTGTCCTGCGGGTGCATGGGGACCGAAATTATCAGCAGGGGCCGTAGAGCTCGGCGGCGGCGGCGCACAGCTTGCCCATGACCTCGTCGAGGTCGCGCAGGGTGCCGGTGTCCAGCCGGTCCAGCAGCCGGCGGTAGCCGGTCATGCCGGCGTCGATGAGCTCCTCGGTCATCCGCCGTCCGGCGTCGGTGAGCTCGACGCGGCGGATGCGGCGGTCGCTGGGGTCCTCGCGGCGGGCGACCAGCCCTTGGGCGACGAGGCGGTCGACGATGCCGGTGACGGTGCCGAGGCCGGTGCCGAGGGCGGTGGCGAGCTCCTGGCCGGGGACCGAGCCCCGGCCTGCGAGGATGAGGGCCACCTTGAGCTGCTGCATCGTCAGGTTGAGGGCGAGCAGGGGCATCGAGCGGTCGTGGGAGAACAACCGCCCGAGGGTGTGCTGCGCCTCGCCGATCCGGGCGATGAGCTCTTGTCTTTCGTCCACGTCCACCTTCCGCCCGGGCGTGGTCAGGTTACCAGTTGTTCAAGACAACGCTAAATATTCGTATTACGCGAAGTGTTAGCATTGCCCGAAACTCTTGGCTTCACGCGCTCCCGGAAGGTCCACGTCTATGACCGCTCTGGCCAGGCTCAGCCTCGCCAATCGCAGCCTCGTCATCATGATCGCGGTTGTGATCAGCGCGTTCGGTGCCTTCGCGATCCCCTCGCTGAAGCAGCAGCTGCTGCCTTCGCTGTCGTTCCCCGGGGCCTTCGTGGTGGCGCCCTACACCGGCGCTTCTCCCGACATCGTCGAGGAGCAGGTCACCAAGCCTATCGAGAGCGGCCTGCAGGGCATCGCCGGGGTCACCGAGGTGACCTCCACCTCCCGGGAGGGCGTGGCGCAGGTCCAGGTGTCGTTCGAGTACGGCACCGACGTGGAGGCCGCGGTCGGCAAGCTGCAGCAGGCGATCACCCGGCTCGGCGCCCGCCTGCCCGCGGGCGTGGAGCCCACGGTGGTGGCGGGCAACACCGACGACATCCCGGTGATGGTGCTGGCGGTGGGCGACGGCGGCGACCAGCGCGACATGCTGGACAAGCTGGAGCGCATCGCGGTCCCCGAGCTCGGCGGCGTCACCGGTGTGCGGGATGTGTCGGTCACCGGGGCGCGCGAGCAGACAGTGGTGATCACCCCCGACCTGGTGCGGATGGCCCTGCTCGGGCTGTCGCCGGCGTCGATCCCCGAGGTGCTGCGGTCCAACGGCACGCCGATCCCGGCCGGCAGCCTCACCGAGGACGGCAAGACGCTGACCGTGCAGATCGGCCGGCGGATCTCCTCGGTGGAGGACCTGCGGAACCTCTACCTCACGCCGCAGGCCCCCGCGGCGCAGTCCCAGAACGCCTCCCGGCCGCAGAGCTCCTCGCCCGGGCAGAGCGGCCAGGCGGCGCAGGGCCAGGGACAAGCCCGAGGCCAGGGGCAGGGCACGGCGTCCTCGGGTACGGCGGGCCAGGCCCGGGCGGTCCCGCCGGCGCCCAAGCCGGTGAAGCTCGGCGACGTCGCCACGATCGAGGAGAAGCCGGCCGACGCCACCACGATCACCCGGACCAACGGCACCCCGAGCCTCGGCATGTCGATCACGATGACCCCCGACGGGAACGCCGTCCAGATCTCCCACGACGTGCGCGACAAGCTGTCCGGGCTGACCCGGGCGCTGGGCGACGCCTCGGAGATCACCGTGGTGTTCGACCAGGCGCCCTACGTCGAGCGCTCGATCGAGGACCTGTCCACCGAGGGCCTGCTCGGCCTGATCTTCGCGGTGATCGTCATCCTGCTGTTCCTGCTGTCGCTGCGCTCGACGATCGTGACCGCGGTGTCGATCCCGCTGTCGGTGATCATCGCGCTCATCGCGCTGTGGGCGGGGGACTACTCGCTGAACCTGCTGACGCTCGGCGCGCTGACGATCGCGATCGGCCGGGTGGTCGACGACTCGATCGTGGTGCTGGAGAACATCAAGCGGCACCTCGGGTACGGCGAGGCCAAACGCGCGGCGGTGCTGGCGGCGGTGCGCGAGGTGAGCGGCGCGGTCACCGCCTCCACGCTCACCACGGTGGCGGTCTTCCTGCCCATCGCCTTCGTCGGCGGCATGATCGGCCAGCTGTTCGCGCCGTTCGCGATCACCGTTACGGTGGCGCTGCTGGCGTCGCTGCTGGTCTCCCTGACGGTGATCCCGGTGCTGGCGTACTGGTTCCTCAAGGCCCCGCACCTGTCGCCGGAGGAGGCGCGGGCGGTGCGCGCCCGGGCCGAGGCCAAGGAGCTGCGCAGCCCCCTCCAGCGGATCTACCTGCCCGTGCTGCGGTTCGCGACGCGGCGCCGGCTGGTGACCCTGCTCATCGGATTCGCGGTGTTCGCCGGGACGCTGGCGCTGGCGCCGGGCCTGAAGACCAACTTCATCGACTCCTCGGGCAACGACACCATCTCGGTCACCCAGAAGATGCCGGCCGGCACCGACCTGGCGACCACCGACGCGGCGGCCAAGAAGGTCGAGCAGGTGCTCGCCTCGATCGGCGGCATCGCCTCCTACCAGGTCAACGTCGGCTCCGGCGGCACCTTCTCCGGCGGCGTCGGAGGCTCGGCCGACCGGGCCTCCTACTCGGTGACGGTCGCGGAGGGCACCGACACCCCGGCACTGGAACGGACGCTGCGCGACCGCCTGGCCGCGCTGCGCGAGGTGGGCGAGGTGACCGTCGGCGGGCAGGGCGGCGGCGGATTCGCCTCCGACCGCGCCGAGGTCATCCTCCAGGGACCGGACCTGCAGGCGCTGCAGTCGGGCGCCGGCACCGTGCTGGCGGCGATGCGCCAGATCGACGGACTGCGCGACGTGACCTCCAACCTGGAGGCCAGCGCGCCCCGCATCGAGGTCAGGGTCGACAGGAAGAAGGCGGCCGCCAAGGGGCTGACCGAGGCGGGCATCGGCCAGAGCGTCGCCCAGGCCTTCCGCGGGGCGCCGCTCGGCCAGGTCTCCCTGGACGGGCAGGTCAGCGACATCATCCTGCGGACCGGCGCCAAGACGCCCGATGACCTGGCGGCGGTGCGCGCGCTGCAGCTTCCGGCGGCCTCCGGGCTGGTGAAGCTGTCCAGCGTGGCCGAGGTGCGGCAGGTCGCCGGCCCCACGCAGATCACCCGCAAGGACGGCGACCGCACGGCGTCGGTGTCGGCCGCGGCGACGGCCAGCGACCTCGGCAGCGTCACGGCCAAGATCACCGAGAGGATGAAGGGGCTGACGCTGCCCGCCGGGGTGAGCTACAGCATCGGCGGGGTGAGCGCCGACCAGAGTGAGGCGTTCTCGCAGCTGGGCCTGGCCATGCTGGCGGCCATCGCCATCGTCTTCATGATCATGGTGGCGACCTTCCGCAGCTTCGCCCAGCCGATGATCCTGCTGGTGTCCATCCCCTTCGCGGCGACCGGCGCCATCGGGCTGCTGCGGGTTACCGACACGCCGCTCGGCGTCCCGGCGCTGATCGGCATGCTGATGCTGATCGGCATCGTGGTCACCAACGCCATCGTGCTGATCGACCTGATCAACCAGTACCGCGAGCAGGGCATGGGCGTGGTGGAGGCCGTCGTGGAGGGCGGCCGGCGCCGCCTGCGGCCCATCCTGATGACCGCCATCGCGACCATCTGCGCCCTGACCCCGATGGCGGTCGGGCTCACCGGGTCGGGCGGGTTCATCTCCCAGCCCCTGGCGGTCGTGGTGATCGGCGGCCTGGTGTCCTCCACCCTGCTGACACTCGTGCTGGTGCCGACCCTGTACACCATCGTCGAGGCCACCAAGGAGCGCTTCCGCCGTCGCCGCGGCGGGGCCCCCGACGCGCCGGTGACGGTGTACGACGAGCAGGCCCTGGCCAGCCGGTAGGCCAGGGCCGGGGGCGGCGCCGCGCGGGGAGCCGACCGGGTACGGGCGCCGCCTCCGGCCCCCATAGACTGAGGCAACGTGACCGCCAAGCCGCGTATCCCCAACGTCCTCGCCGCCCGTTACGCCTCGCCGGAGCTGGCCCGCCTGTGGTCGCCCGAGCACAAGGTGGTGGCCGAGCGGCAGCTGTGGCTGGCCGTGCTGCGCGCACAGGCCGAGCTCGGCGTGCCCGTGCCGCCGGGAGTCGTCGCCGACTACGAGGCGGTGGCCGAGAAGGTCGACCTCGGCTCCATCGCCGAGCGCGAGCGCCTCACCCGCCACGACGTCAAGGCGCGCATCGAGGAGTTCAACGACCTGGCCGGGCACGAGCACGTGCACAAGGGCATGACCTCGCGCGACCTGACCGAGAACGTCGAGCAGCTGCAGAGCCGCGACAGCCTGCTGCTGGTCAGGGACCGGTGCGTGGCGCTGCTGGCACGCCTCGCCGAGCTGGCGGCCGGGAACGCCGGCCTGGTGATGGCCGGACGCTCCCACAACGTGGCCGCGCAGGCCACCACCCTGGGCAAGCGGTTCGCCACGGCGGCCGACGAGCTGCTGGTGGCGTTCGCCCGGCTGGAGGAGCTCATCGGCCGCTACCCGCTGCGCGGGATCAAGGGCCCGGTGGGCACCGCGCAGGACATGCTCGACCTGCTCGGCGGCGACCAGGCCAAGCTCGCCGAGCTGGAGGAGCGGGTGGCGCGGCATCTGGGCTTCGCGACGCGCCTCACCAGCGTCGGCCAGGTGTACCCGCGGTCCCTGGACTACGAGGTGCTGACGGCCCTGGTGCAGCTGGCGGCGGCGCCCTCGAGCCTGGCCAAGACGATCCGGCTGATGGCCGGGCACGAGCTGGTCACCGAGGGCTTCAAGGAGGGCCAGGTCGGCTCCAGCGCCATGCCGCACAAGATGAACACCCGCTCCTGCGAGCGGGTCAACGGTCTCACGGTCATCCTGCGCGGGTACTCCTCGATGGCCGGCGAGCTGGCGGGCGACCAGTGGAACGAGGGCGACGTGTCGTGCTCGGTGGTGCGCCGGGTGGCGCTGCCGGACGCGTTCTTCGCCTTCGACGGGCTGGTGGAGACCATGCTCACGGTGCTGGCGGAGTTCGGGGCGTTCCCCGCGGTCATCGGGGCGGAGCTGGACCGCTACCTGCCGTTCCTGGCGACGACCAAGATGCTCATGGCGGCGGTGCGGGCCGGGGTGGGCCGCGAGACGGCCCATGAGCTGATCAAGCAGCACGCGGTGTCGTCGGCGCTGGCGATGCGCGAGAGCGGGTCGGCCAACCCGCTGCTGGAGCGCCTGGGCTCCGACGAGCGGTTCCCGCTGGACCGCGCCGCGCTGGAGGCCCTGCTGGCCGACCCGGCGCCGTTCACCGGGGCCGCGGCGGCGCAGGTCTCCGAGGTCGTCGCGCGAGTCGGCGCGGTGACCGCCCGCCATCCGCAGGCGGCCGGTTACCGTCCCGGCGCCATCTTGTGATCTGTGAGCCGGCCCGGTTCGGCGAGGTGGTCACCGCGTGCGGGGACGACTTCCTGACGGTGTTGCGGCGATCAGCCTGTACGAACGTCTGGGCATGCGCCTGCGGCCGGTGGCCGCGGCCCACGTCGCCGAATGAAACTTACTTTGTAAAGCCGCTCGGGTTCTGCGTCACGAGTCCGTTCCACGTCAATATCCGCTGATGTAGCGGCCGGCGAGTTCGGCGCCGATGCGGGCGAGTTCGTTCCGGACGGAGCGCGGTTCGATGACTTCGATCATCGTGCCCCAGCCGGCGAGGTGGCGGGCGATGTCCAGGGGGGTCGGGGCGGCGAGGCGGACCCGGACGCGCCCCGGGCCGGATTCGCCGTCGGTGTGGCAGTGCCGTCCGAACTGGTCGCGCAGGATCGGCACGAACCGCTCCTCGATGAGCACGGTCGCCCAGGTGCGGGAGCGGCGCTGCTCGATCTCGTCGACGATCTCCTGCCAGGCGGTGGCGAGGGTGAAGTCGTCGGGGCGTTCGGCGGGCTGGCCGGTCGGTTCGGCCTCGACGATCCGGTCGACGCGGAAGGTTCGCCGTCCTCGGTCGGTTCCGGCGAGGAGGTACCAGATGTCGTCCTTGTCGATCAGGCCCCACGGGTCGACGAGCCGTTCCGTCCGTTCCCGGGCGCGGCCGGCGTAGGTGAGGCGGACCTTGCGGCGGCGGACCACGGCGGTCTGCAGCAGGTCGACCATCGCGGGCCGGGGACGGTCGCGTTCGCCCCACCGGGTGGGGTCGATCATCGTGGCGTCGGTGGCGGCCTCGGCGTCGGCCCGGAACGTGCGGGGCAGGGCGCGCACGAGCTTGCGGAGCGCCGCTCTGGCCTCGGCCGAGACGGACGCGGCGGGGCCGACGAGCAGGAACAGCGCTTGCGCCTCGGCCGCCGTCAGGCCGCTGAGGTCGGTGCGGGCACCGCCGACGAGGGACCAGCCGCCTCCGCGTCCGGGCTGCGGATAGACCGGGACGCCCGCCGCCGACAGGGCCTCCAGATCCCGGCGGGCCGTGGCGACGGACACCTCGAGTTCGGCGGCCAGCTCGGCCGCGGTCACTCGGCCACGGGTCTGCATCAGCAGCAGGACGGCCACGAGACGGTCAGCGCGCATGGCACCAGATTCTCCCGCAAAGTGCGCAGAAGGTGAGCACTTTGGATCGGAGCATGGATGGTGTCACCCACTGAGGAAGGAACCACCGATGCTGCGAGGCCTCACAACCGTCAGCTTCTTCGCCCACGACGTCACCGCCGCCGCCCGCTGGTACACCGAACTGCTCGGCGTCGAGCCGTACTTCACGCGCCCGATCGAGGGGCCGCCCGCCTACGTCGAGTTCCGCATCGGCGACTACCAGCACGAGCTCGGTATCGTCGACAGCCGTTTCGCTCCCTGCCCTCGTCCGGAGGCGGCCGACGGCGCGGTGACCTACTGGCACGTGGACGACATCGAGGCCGCCTTCGAGCGGCTGCTGTCCCTGGGCGCCACGGCACACCAGAAGCCGATCGAGCGCGGCCCCGGCTTCGTCACCGCGTCCGTGGTCGATCCCTTCGGCAACGTCCTCGGCGTCATGTACAACCGGCACTACCTCGAGGTCCTGGGCCGATGATGCACTTCCAGGACGCCGCGGAGTGGGAGGCATGGCTGGCCGGGCACCACGAGACCGAGGGCGGAGTCTGGCTGCGGATCGCCAAGAAGGGTTCGCCTGTCGCGTCGATCACGATCGCGCAGGCGCTGGAGGTCGCGCTGTGCTACGGCTGGATCGACAGTCAGCGCAAGTCCCATGACGAGCACTTCTACTCGCAGCGGTATTCGCGCCGCCGCACGGGCAGCCCCTGGTCGCGGATGAACGTAGAGCGCGTGGAGGCCCTGATCGCCGCCGGGCGGATGCGCGCGCCCGGCCTGGCGGAGGTCGCCGCCGCCCAGGCGGACGGCCGCTGGGCGGTGGCCTACGCCGCACAGCGCAACGCCGCCGTCCCGCCCGACCTGGCCGCCGCGCTCGTGGCCCACCCGCGGGCCGCCGCGCGCTTCGAAGCGCTCGGCAAGACCGCGCGTTACCTGATGATCCTGCCGCTGCTCAAGGCCCGGACCCCGGCCGGGCGCGCGGCCCGCCTGGACAAGACGATCTCCGGCCTGTCCGGTTCCACACCCTATGGTCAGCGGAACGAACGCCGGTAGGCGGCCGGGGTGGTGCTCAGCGCGTTGTGGAAGCGGCGGCGCAGGTTGACCGCCGAGGACAGGCCCACGCGCTGGGCGATCGTCTCCACCGGAAGGTCGGTCTCCTCCAGCAGGGCGCGGGTGCTGGCGATGCGCCGGTCGAGCAGCCAGCGGCCGGGGGAGATGCCGAGCTGCTCGGCGAAGTGGCGGCTGAGGGTGCGCGGCGACATCCCCGACCGGGCCGCCATGTCCTCCAGGGTCAGCGGCCGGTCGAGGTTGGCGGTGATCCAGTCGAGCAGCGGGGCCAGGGAGTCGGGGACCGGCCCGGTCGTCGGCAGCGCGGGGTACTGGCGCTGGCGGCCCTCCCGGTGCGGGGCCGCCGACAGCTGCCGGCCGATCCGCATGGCCAGGGCCGCGCCGTGGTCGCGTCTGACCTGGTTGAGGCACAGGTCGACGGTGGTGGCCGAGGCGCCCGCCGTCGCGACGTCGCCGTGGTCGACGTACAGGACGGTCGCGTCGGCGCGGACCCTCGGGTAGCGCCGGCCGAGCTCGCAGGTGAGCTCCCAGTGGGCCGCGGCGCTGCGGCCGTCCAGCAGGCCCAGGCTCGCCGGGACGTATATGCCCGAGCAGATCGCGACGATCCGCGCGCCGCGGCCGTGGGCGGCCAGGACCGCCTCGCCGAGCTCGGTGGAGCCCTCCGGGCCCGGGCACCAGCCCGCGATGAGGATCGTGTCGGCCTCCGCCAGGGCCTCCAGGCCGTCGTTGACGACGATGTCGGCGCCCATCGTGGTCGGGATCGGACCGGGACGCTCGGCGCAGAGCCGGAAGTCGTAGCGGTGGGGGATGTCGGGGCCGTGGTAGCCGAACACGGCGGAGGCGCAGGTCACCGGGTACATCTCCTGCGTCGGGCCGAGCAGGGCGACCACGCGATGCTTCATGGCAAGAATGTACCCAATGATGTCATTGCGGACGTCTGTCGCGCTGCGCGCGGATGTCCAGAATAGGTGGTCATGGAGATCGTCACATGACCGCGACCCTGGATCGTGAAGGTGCCCCGAGCGTCCCGGCCACGCTCTGGACCAGGGATTTCTCGTTCTACTTCGCAGCCCGGGTGGTGTCGCTGCTGGGCGACGCCATGATGCCGGTCGCGGCGGCGCTGGCGGTCGGCGCCATCTACGGGGTTTCGGGCGTGGGGTACGTTCTTGCCGTCTGGACGGCGCCCTTCGTGCTGTTCGTTCTGTTCGGCGGGGTCTTCGCCGACCGGATCGGCGCACGCGCGATGATGGTCGGCGCGGACCTGGTGCGGATCTTCACCCAGGGCGTGCTCGCCGTCGCGTTCTTCGCCGGCGCCCCGCCGCTGTGGCTGCTGCTGGTCGCCTCCGCGCTGTCCGGCACGGCCGCCGCGATGTTCCAGCCCGGCGTCAACGGCATGGTCCCGCTGGTCGCCAGGGACCCCCAGCGGGCCAACGGCACCCTCAAGATCGCTGACGCGGCCACCCAGCTCGGCGGCCCGGTCCTGGCCGGGCTGCTGATGGCGCTGACCGGCGCGGGCGCCGTCTACGCCTTCGACGCGGGCACCTTCGTGGTCAGCGGCCTGTGCCTTGCCCTGATCAGGCTCGCCCCCGCCGCCAAGGCCGCGGAGCCCTCGACGGTCCTGCTCGACCTGCGGCGCGGCTGGGCGGAGTTCCGCTCCCGCAGCTGGATGTGGTCGGTGATCCTGGTCTGGGTCTTCTTCGGCATGCTCGTTTTCGGCCCCTACATCCCGCTCGGCTCCCGGCTGATCGGCGACCGCCTGGGCGACGCCGCCTACGGCTGGGCGATGGCCGCCCTCGGCGGCGGCACCGTGATCGGCGGCCTGGTCGCGATCCGCTTCCGCCCCGCCCGCCCCTTGGCCGCGGGCGCGGTCGCCATGATCGGCTTCACCTGCATCCCGCTGTCGGCCGCCCTGGAGCTTCCGCTTCCCCCGCTGATGGCGGGCCATCTGATCGGCGGCGCCTCCTGGGCGTTCTGGTCGGTGATGTGGTCGACGAGCGTCCAGACGCAGGTGGCCCCGGACGTCCTCAACCGGGTGACCGCCTACGAGGTCGCGGGCTCGGTCTCGGGCGTGGCCGTAGGCCAGGCCCTCGTCGGCCCGGTCTCCTCGATCGTCGAACCCCGGGACCTGCTGTTCGTCTCGACCGGCGTCACCGCCGCCGTCTGCGCCGCCCTCCTGCTCATCCGGCCGATCCGCGGCCTGCGCCGGGTCTGACCGCGGCAGGGCCTCTGCGATGGGTGAACGGGCGCTGTTGCCGGTGCACGGGAACAGCACGGAGAGTCCCGGCGAGTCGTCGGCTGGGATCGCCGGCTGGTCGGAGGCCAGACGGAGCGCGGGGTGCAGGGCGGTGCCGACGGCGTCCAGCTCGTGCGCACAGCGCTCCAGATTCAGGTGGTAGTAGTCGTCACCTACATCACAATACATCAAACTGGTTTGATGTAATTTGGATCGGCGGTGTTCCCGCTTATCAGGGGCTGACCAGTCCTGTTTGGTATGCGATGACGACCAGTTGCGCACGGTCGCGCGCACCCAGTTTCGCCATCGCGTGGCTGACATGGGTGCGCACGGTGGCCGGGCTGACGAACAACCCGGCACCGATCTCGTCGTTGCTCAGGCCCTGTCCCACCAGGGTTAGCACTTCGCGCTCGCGCTCGGTCAGCACCGCGAGCCGGTCCTCCGCGGCCTGGGCGGCTTTATATTGCGCAGTGAACTGGCCGATGAGGCGTCGGGTGATCCGCGGCGCGAGCAGCGCGTCTCCGGCGGCGATCACCCGGATGGCCTGCAGGAGCTCGGCCGGGCCGGCGTCTTTGAGCAGGAAGCCGCTGGCGCCGGCTTGCAATGCGTCGAAGACGTACTCGTCGGTGTCGTAGGTGGTGAGGATGAGGACTCGGACCTGCTCCAACCCGTGCGTCTCGGCGATCTGGGCGGTGGCTTGAATCCCGTCCAGCTTTGGCATGCGGATGTCCATGAGGACGACGTTGGGGCGGGTGGCGCGGGCCCGCTCGACGGCTTCGGCGCCGTTGGTGGCTTCTCCCACCACCGTGATGTCCTCTTCGAGTTCGAGCAGGACCTTGAACCCGGATCGCACGAGACCCTCGTCGTCGGCGAGCAGCACCTTGATCGGAGCGTTGGTCAACGGTGACGCGGCCGCTGCGTTCATAGGCGCGACCCGGTCGGCGTGAGGGGCAGTCGTGCCTTGACTTCGAACCCGCCGCCCGGAAGCGGCCCGGCGTCGAGTTCTCCGCCCAGCAGTTGACAGCGCTCGCGCATTCCGGGGATCCCGCGGCCGGGCATGGCCGAGCTGCCGGTGCTGGTCGGATGCTGGGCCGGTAGGTGCGGGTCCGCGGGGTCATCACCTGGGGCGGCGCGGCGGCCCTCATCGGTCACGCGGATCTCCAAGACGTCGATCCCGGGGTTCAGCGCTACCGTCACCCGAGTCGGGCCGACGTGGCGGATCACATTGGTGATCGATTCCTGAACGATTCGGTAGGCGGCACTTTCCACCGCGCTTGGCAACGGCGCCGCGGGCGAGGTCTCCTCAAGCTTGATGTCGAGTCCGGCCTCGCGCGCCTTGGCGGTCAGTTCGTCGATCTGCCCCAGCCCGGGGTACGGCACGCGCCCGTTGTCGTCGTCACGGAGTACCCCGAGGATGGCCCGCATCTCCCGCAGCGCCCGCGAACTGGTCTGCTCGATGGCTCGCAGCGCCTCGCGCGCCACTTCCGGCCTCTTGTCGAGCACATGCGCGGTGACACCGGACTGGACGTTGATGATCGCTATGGCGTGAGCGACGGTGTCGTGGACCTCGCGCGCGATCCGGAGCCGTTCGGCGTCGACCCGTGCCCGCGCTTCCTCCTCGCGAGTCCGTTCAGCCAACTCAGCGCGCTCCTGAGCTTCGGCCGCGATGACCCGTCGAGACCGGACGGACTCGCCAAGGGCCGCGCTCATGACCAGCGCGCCGATCCGGAAGAACACCCAGCCGATGGCGGCGCGTGGCTCGATGTCGGCCGCGGCGACCAGCCAGCCGATGGCGAGCACCGTGGTACCCACGCCGGCTGCCACCAGCGACCGGCGCCCGTCACCGTACGCAGCGAGGGTGTACAGGGCGACGAAGAGCGCGAGCCAGCCGGGCCCGTCCGGGAAGTCGAAGCTGAAGTACACCAAGCTGGCGAGCGCGGCGATGAGGAACACCGGCACCGGCCACCGGCGGCGGACGGCAACGACCACGCCACTCACGATCAGCAGGACATATCCCAGGTATCCGAGGTCGGTGAGGGGCCGCGATGCCACCTCACCGGCATTGCGGAATACCGTGCCCTGAACCTGCATCACGGTGATGAAGAGCGCGAGCAACACGTCCTGCGCCAGCACAGGCAGGCGCAACGACGCGGCGCGGTGTCTCATGCCGCGATCTTACGGTTTCTCGCGCGGGGAAACGCTCCGCCCAGACGCGCGACCTCCTACCACGACGAGCGTACCTAGGCACGAGGCGTCTACGCAGAACTGCGTAGACGCTGTCATCCGCCGCCGGAGGCCGCGTGACGATCGATTCCGTGAAACCCGCTCCATGGAGATCACCCGAACCTACGTCCGAGCCTTCTTCGACCTGCACCTGCGTGCCAGGCCGCAACCCCTGCTGGACAAGCCGTCGCCGCGCTACCCCGAGGTCAAGTCCTGCACCCCGGACACGAAGATCTGCAAGTAAGCGGATCGCCGCGTGTCCCCATATAGGCGAATGAAACTTACTTTGTAAAGCCGGTTGGTTGAGGTAAAACCCAGCCCAACAAAAACACCAACAACCAGCGGAAAGAGCCCGAGCTAATCGCCACATCGGTCACCACATGCGGCGCGGGCGCAGGTGGTGGCCGATGTGGCTTCAGTAATAGTGGCTCATGAGTTCGGACCAGGTACGGCTTGACATCCAGGATCGGCGAGCCTGAAAGTGCGTCCAGGTCGGCGACGTGCAGGTTCAGGCCGTGGCGGGATGTTCGCGTCGGGTCGTGTTATGTCGGTCCCAGACCGATCGCAGGGTCTTGGACGGGGTGGTCGCGAGCGACCCCGAGGTCGCCGGCCTGTGGCCACAAAGCGTCGATCCGCGATACGTCGTCCAGCAGAGGGCGGCCAAGGCGCTTGCCGGCAAGCCGGGCGCGCGGGCGGAGGTGTCGGTGGAGAAGGCCGCCGACCTGTTGTACGGCCTGCTCAGCCCCGAGCTGTACGGCCTG
Source organism: Sphaerisporangium perillae (assembly GCF_023276435.1). Lineage (GTDB taxonomy): Bacteria > Actinomycetota > Actinomycetes > Streptosporangiales > Streptosporangiaceae > Sphaerisporangium > Sphaerisporangium perillae. The sequence goes on along the minus strand of NZ_JALLPO010000002.1, from coordinate 110,955 downwards.
CTCAGCCCCGAGCTGTACGGCCTGCTCAGCCCCGAGCTGTACGGCCTGCTCAGCCCCGAGCTGTACGGCCTGCTCAGCCCCGAGCTGTACCTGCTGTTCGCGCGCGAGCGGGGCTGGCCGCGTGAGCGCTGGGAGCGGTGGGTCGGCGAGACCCTGCGCGCCCGGCTCTGCTCCGGTTAGGCCGTGATGGGCGGGTCAGGAGGTGTCGGCGGGGAAGCGCTCATGCCCCAGCACCGCGAGCAACTGCAACTTCTCGTAGTCCTCGCTGCGAGGGGCGGCGGTGAGCACGAGCAGCGCCTGGGACTGATCCTCGGTGAACAGCGCCTGACAGTCGAGCTCGATCGGGCCGAGCTGGGGATGGATGAGCGTCTTGTGGTCCTCGAAGCGCCTGGCGACCTCGTGCCGGTCCCACAGCTCGGCGAACTCCGCGCTCGCCTTCCCCAGTGCCCGCACGAACTCGCCGGCCCGCGACTGCCGGCCCATCGTTCCGTACGCGGCGCGCAGGTTCGCCACCAGGGCGCGGCTCTGCCGGTCGCGGTCGTCCGCGGGGTAGCGCAGCCGCTCGGAGGGATCGGTGAACCACCGGTAGATCTCGCTTCGAGCGAGGCCCGTGTAGCCCGACTTCTCGCCGAACAGGGCGTCAGCCATCCGGTTCTGCACGAGCGTCTCGCCCAAGTTGGACAGGATGAGCGCCGGGGTGTCGCTGAGGCGGTCCAGCACGCGCAGCAGCGCGGGAGCGACATGCGTCGCAGCGGACACGGACGCCGGGGCGTTGTGCCCCGCCATCTGGAACAGGTAGTCGCGCTCGTCGCCCGTCAGCCGCAGCGCCCGGGCGAGCGAGGCGAGCATCTGCTCGCTGGGCTGCGGGCCGCGCTGCTGTTCGAGCCGCGTGTAGTAGTCGGCCGACATCGAGGCGAGGGCTGCGACCTCCTCGCGCCTGAGGCCCGGGGCGCGGCGGCGCGCGCCCGAGGGAAGCCCGACGTCCTCCGGCCGCAGCGCCTCACGGCGGCGGCGCAGGAAGTCGGCGAGTGCTGCGCGGTCCATGCGTTCAGTATCCGCCCCGTGCCCGAGGACCGACGACCGTGAACCAGGGATCGCTGATCCCCCGATAACCGGTCTCTGCACCAGCCGCGGCCGGCAGAGAAGACTTCGAGCATGAACATCTCCGGAAACACCGTCTTCATCCCAGGATCCACGAGCGGTATCGGCCTCGCCCTCGCGGTTGCGCTGCAGGCCAAGGGGAACACCGTCATCGTCGGCGGCCGGCGCGCCGAACTGCTCGAGCGGATCGCCGCAGACCACCCGGGTATCGACACTGTGCTGATCGACACCTCCGATGCCGCGAGCATCGACTCCGCCGCCAAGGAGGTCCTGGCCAAGCACCCGCACCTCAACGTCCTGGTCACGATGGCCGGCATCATGCGCATCGAGGACTGGCGCAAGCCCGAATCGTTCCTCGCCTCGGCCGAGTCGGTCGTGACGACCAACGTGCTCGGCCCGATCCGCCTCATCGCCGCGTTCATCCAGCACCTGCAGGCGCAGCCGGACGCCACGATCGTCACCGTCTCCTCGGGCCTCGCGTTCACGCCCCTGAAGGTCACGCCGAGCTACAACGCGTCGAAGGCCGCGATCCATATGCTCAGCGAGTCGATCAGGCTGCAACTCGCCGACACGAACGTGAAGATCGTCGAGCTCGAGCCGCCGGCCGTCCGCACCTCGCTGCTGCCCGGCCAGGAGGACAGCGAGTTCGCGATGCCGCTCGATGAGTTCGTGACGGAGGTCGTCGCGCTGCTCGAGTCGCAGCCCGACGCGAAGGAGATCCAGGTCGAGCGCGTGAAATTCCTCCGCTACGGCGAGGCTCGCGGCGACTACGACCAGGTCGTGGAGACGCTCAATGGATCCGACCCGCACGCGAAATAGCCTGGCCCAGCTGGATGGCGCGCAGGATCAACGCCGCGTCGCCGCCCCTTGGCCAGGTAGTCGCAGATGAAGACGGTGCGGATCACACGGCCGAGTTCCTCGAAGGGCGCCTCCCGGCCCGGCCAGCCCTGGTCAGCGGGGGAAGTCGTCGGGGTCGGGGTCGTCCTTGGCCGGGGCGACCAGCAGGGTGACCGAGTTGGAACTGTGCATCCACGCCCCCGTGACGCGCCGGCCGTCTTGGGGCCGTCAGGTGGGCGGTGGGTTGTAGGCGCTGCCCGAGCCGTCCTGGTGGAACTCCCCGATCACGTAGACGGCGGACATGTTCCGCTCGTGCAGCTTGGCCAGGGCCTCGGCGACGGTGCCGCCGCTCAGCCGCAGGCTCGCCGGGCTGTCACCCGCGCCGGGGCGCGCGTTCCAGTAGGGCTCGCCGGGACGGGCGAGCCGGCCGATCATGATCTTTGTCGCACCCTGCCGCCCCGTTATACCGCTGAGCGTGACAGTCAGCGGGCATGCGGTCCCCTGGCCGGGCGGGCAGTCCAGCACAGTGCCGATCGTGCCGGTGCCGTCGGAGATACCGCCGATGATCTTACGTTCGTAGCCCGGGGAGACCGGAACGATCGACAGCGTCATATCCAGGCCGAACTTGGCGAACGCCTCGTGGAACTGGCGCTGGTCGGCGTAGGCGTTCTTGACATGGACCTTGTAGGTGCCGTCGGTGCGCTGGATGTCCACGGCGGCGTTGGCGTAGCCGCGGATGGGGCCAGGCCCGCCGGCGCTCAGCGCGACTACAGCGGTGGCGGCCACGCCGGTCGCCACGACCACGCCGACCGCGAACCGCCCGTACCGGCGGCGCCGCCGGACAGTTACGGCCGTGGCCGGTTCCTCCGCCGTGATGGCGGTCAGCAGCCGGCGGGCGCCCGGCGTGGACGGCCCGGCGAGCTGGTCGTCGTGCACGCCGGTCAGGCCCGCCACCAGCTCATCGATTCTGGACGTGGTCACAGTCGGCTCCCTTCAAGTTTGTAGTGCGCGGTGCGGACGGCCTGCGCCTGGTCGATACCGGCGGCCCGCAGCGCGCGGGCGAAGCGTTTGCGGGCGCGGTGCAGCCGGATGCTCACCGCGTTGCGCGAGCAGCCGAGGACCTTGGCGATCTCCGCGTTGCCCAGGCCCTCCCAGGCGACCAGGGCGAGCAGTTCCCGATCGACGTCCGGCAGGTCCCGGAACACCTGGGCGACGGCCGTGCCCTCCAGCGGGGCTGGGAGGGCGGCGGGCGCGGTGGCCAGTTCGTCGCGCAGCATCGCCGTCTTGAGCAAGTGCCGCCGCTCGCCGCGGAGGTGGTTGGCCAGCACCCGGCGCGCCACCCCGTACAGCCAGAGGCGGGCCTCGTCACCGGGCGGCAGGTCGCCGGCCCGGCGCCAGGCGATGGTGAACGTTTCGGCCACCACATCGGCGGCGTCGTCGGGGGAGTGACAGCGTCGCAGGGCGTAGCCGAACAGGGGTTGGTAGTTCTTGGGGGGCGGCCGGAATACGCCAGAAAGGGGCCGCGGGCTTGCTGTAGTCGCAGCTCAGCGGGTTCGGCGCTAGACGCGACCATCCCCTGTAGGTGGGTGGTTGAGGGGTCAGCGGGCGCGGCGACGTTGGGCGGGGTCGGCTTCAGCGGTGATGCGCGCGGAGGTCTCTTCGCCGAGTCGCACGTAGCGGCCGAGGCTGGCCAGGTGCTGGTGGCGGCTTTTGGCCTGCAGTTCGGGCGCTGTTCGGCCGGCTTGGGCGAGATGCTGGAGCGCCGAATGGCGGAGCTGGTGCAAGGTCCACCCTTGCCGGTGCGGGTCGAGCTTTGCGGAGGCGGTTTTGAACAGGCACTCGGCGCGCGGGTATGACAGTCGGCCTCGCCCGGTGACGGGGCAGATGTCGGCGGCTGCGGGCGCGCGTCGGCCGGAGGTGGGGGCGCGCCGGTCGGCCAGGAACACTGGCCCGCGGGTGCGGCCGGTCAGCAGGCGGGGCAGGATCCGGGCCGTGGGGGTGGCCCAGTGCACGTACTCGATGGCGCCGCCCTTGGAGACGACGCGGGCACGGCGGAACTCCAGGTCGAGGTCTTCGACGTTGAGGGTGAGGATTTCCTCGGCGCGGACGGCCGTGTCGTACAGCAGCCTCCAGAGGACTTTTTCCCGCAGGGCGTGCACGGGGTCGGTGAAGAGTGTCTCCAGCCGGGTGCGCGGGATGGAGCGGTCGCCTCGGTGTGCTGTCTTGCGGCGTTCCAGCCGCCGGGCCGGGTTGGTGGCCAGCAGTTCCTGGCGCTGGGCCCAGGCGGTGAACGAGGTCAGCGCGGATAGGTGCCGGTTCCAGGTCGCGGCGGCCGCGGCGTTCCAGTGGTCCATCACCGCGGCGTAGTGCTCAGGCTGCAGGGCGGCGACCGGATGGTGCGGGCCGGTGGCCGCGGTCAGCCGGGTGAGGGTATCGGCGTAGCCGGCGCGGGTGGTGGCCGCAGCGAGGGAGTCGAGGAAACGCTCGACCGCGGCCGTGACCGTCATGCTGGCGGTCGCAGGGTCGGGCTGGCTGGGGAACGCCACGATGGACACGAAGCCGCCTCCCGAAAGGCGATGTGACACATAATGTAGCCGAGTCGCCTGCGCGGCGGCGGGCGCCGAGCAGGGCGGAGGTGGCGCATCGGCCGCCGGTGTGACAGATAATTCACATTTTGTGTCACATGCATCACTCCGCTGTTCCTCCTGCGGGGGATGCGTCCTCGGATCCCGCGAAAACCACGACGAGCTCCAGCCCGCCACCCGGATTGGGGTTCGCTCGCACGTCGGCCCCGTGAGCCTTCGCGATCGCCGCAACGATCGACAATCCGAGCCCGGCGCCTTGTCCAGGGGTCGTATGCAGCCGACGGAAGGGCTCGAAGAGATCGCCGAAACGTTCCTGGGGAACGTGCGGGCCGGTGTTACGGACCGTCAACACTCCACGGGAGAGCGTTACATCAACGGTTCCGCCGGGATGGTTGTAGCGGACCGCGTTGTCGAGGAGGTTGATGACGAGCCGGTTCAGCAGGACAGGGTCCCCATCGACGACGAACGGCTCTGCCCGCCCTGTCACGGTGACGCCGTCCGAACCTGTTTCCGCCAGGACGAGCCGTACCACCTGGTCCAGGGCCACCGGGCTCCTGTTGTCCAGACCGTTTTCCGCCTGGGCCAGGACCAGCAGGGCGTCGATGAGGTTCTCCGCCCGGCGGTTGTGGCGCAGGAGCGTGCCGCGGATCTCGCCGCCGTCCTCGGGGAGCCCGATTTCGATCGCCGCCCGCTGGACGGCCAGCGGGGTCCGCAACTCGTGGGAGGCGTTGGCGATGAACCGCCGTTGCCCCTCGACGGAGCGTTCGAGCCGATCGAGCATCGCGTCGAAGGTGTCGGCCAGTTCCTTCAGCTCGTCCTTCGGCCCGGTGAGCGCGATCCGCTCGTGCAGGGTCGATAGGGAAAGTCGCTGCGCGGTGGCGGTGATCCGGTGGATGGGCCGCAGGATCCGCCCGGCGACCAGCCATCCGACGGCCAACGAGACCAGCGTCAAGATCCCCACCGTGAAGGTGGTCATCTCCCACTGGTAGCCGATCACGTCGTTCACCAGCTCGGGTAGCTGCGGCCGCAGCGGCCGATCACTCGGTGCCACCGCTCCCTCGGGTAGCCGGGCGACCCGCGTCTTCAGCGCCTGGCGCAGCAGGAGGTTGACCGTGACCAGCAACACGACCGAGGTCAGCAGGAACAGTCCGGAGTAGATCAGGGTGAGCCGGACCCGGATCCTCGTCACAGCAGGTATCCCGCACCGGGAACGGTCTGAATGCACGGCGGGTCGCCCAACTTGGCCCGTAGGCGGCTGATCAGGACCCGCACCACCGTCGTAAACGGATCGGCGTTCTCGTCCCATGCCTCTTCAAGCAGCCGTTCGGAGCTCACGACCGCGCCGTCCGCCCTCATCAGCACCTCAAGGACGGCGAACTCCTTGAGGGACAGGTGCAGGTGCCGCCCGTCCCGCGAGGCTTGCAGCCGGTGCCTGTCGAGCACGATCCCGTGCCGCGTCAGTACCGGCGGTACCGCCGACTGGCTACGCCGTCCCAGCGCCTGCACTCGCGCGACCAGCTCGGCATAGTCGAACGGTTTGGGCAGGTAGTCGTCGGCTCCCATCCCCAGACCCGCCACTCGCTCCGGCACCGACGCCGCCGCCGTCATCATCAAGATCCGCGTACGGCTCCCGCGTGCCACCAGCTCACGACACACGAGGTCGCCGTGCATCTCGGGCAAGTCCCGATCCAGCACGAGAACGTCGTAGTCGTGCACCGCCAACCGTTCCACCGCGGCGGCCCCGTCATACACCACGTCGACGGCCATGGCATGGCGGCGCAATCCCACCGCCACGAGATCGGCCAGGTCGCGTTCGTCTTCGGCCACCAGAATGCGCACCCGACATTCATACTCGAACCGGGGTTGCAATGGCGTTAACGGATCCGTTCACGACTGTGTAACCCGCTTCAGGCCACGCTGGCGGCCATGATCAGAGCCCTCTGCGCAGCCGTCCTGGTGGCGGCTTGCTCCATGTCCGCATCCGCGTCAGCATCGGCCACGACGTCCCAGCCGGCGTCCCCATCGGCCACCCGAGGCGGGGGCTGCACCACCAGCACGGCGCCACCGCCGGAATCGGCACCGCCGACATCGGTGAACACGCTCCGGCAGGCGTACTTCTGCGTGCTGGACAACTACTACAGCGGCCCGGTCATGGATCCGAAGGAATTGCTGAAGAGCGCCTTCGCCGCCTATACCCAGAACCTGATGCGGCGCGGCGCCGACCGGGCCGACCTTAGGTTGCCCGCCCTGACCGGGAACCGCGACACCGACTGGTCCGCCTTCGCGAAGGTCCTCGGTGACGGCGACCCCGCCGCGCTGCGCGCCGCGATCACCGGCATGGTGGCTGGGCTCCACGACAACCACGCCCGCTGGGTCCGGCCGGACCCGTCGCAGGGCGAGCCGATCGGGACGGGCATCGCGGGCGTGTCGGCCGAGTACGGCCCGCAGCTCGACCCCGCGGCCCGGCCGCCGCTGTTCATCACCCGGGTCCTGCCCGGCAGCCCCGCCGCCAAGGCCGACATCAGGCCAGGGGACATTGTGGTCAAGGCCAACGGCGTGCCGGCGTTCATCGGCGACACCGTGAACCAGAGCCTCGTCCAGGCCATCACCGCCCCCGGCACCGTACGGCTCACGCTCAAGCGCCCCACAACAGGACGGACCCGCACCGTCGAGCTCAAAGAGGGCCCCATCACGCGGCAGCCCCCGGCGGTGACGTCAAAGAAACTCGCCGACGGCGTCACCTACGTCCAACTGCCCGGATTCTACCAAGGCGCCGCCGACCAGGTCATCGTCAAGCTGCGGGACAAACCGGAGGTCGTGGTCCTCGATCTGCGCGGCAACGGCGGCGGGTCACCTCGCGAGGTGACCCGGCTGCTCGGCGCATTCGCGCACGGCAAGGTCACCAGCTACTTCTGCCCGCTCAAGGGCGACTGTGTGCCCAACCGGACCGACGACAGCGTCCCGCTGCTTGGCTCGCGCCTGATCGTGCTCACTGACCGCGGATGCGCCTCGGCCTGCGAGGACTTCAGCGCGGCGGTCAAGGACAACGGCCTGGGCACCCTCATCGGGACCCGCACCGCTGGGGCCGTCTCTGGCCCCAGCGAGGCATACCTCCTCGACGACGGCAGCGCCGTGCTCCTGCCCAAGGTCCGGCACCTCGGGCCCGCCCGCGAAATCATCGACACGATCGGCGTGCCGGTCGACCACTACGCCCCCATGACCGCCCTCGACCTGGCCACCGGGCGCGACCCGGGTGTGGCCAAGGCGCTGGCGCTTCTTTGACGCGCTTGCCGCAGCGGCTGGGCCGGCCGCCCCTCTCACCGTCGCCGACACCCAGCGCCCCGCCATGGCCGAGCCGGACCCGCTCGACCGCAGCGCTGTTGGCGGAGCGCATCGTGCTCCCGTTTGAGGCGGACCTGCGCCGGCTCAAGACCCGTAAGCAGAACCGGACCTATCGGAAGGAGTGGATCGTGAGCAATGCCGCCGGCACGCCCGTACTGAGCGCCCGCGGGCTGCGGAAGGAGCATGGCAAAGGGGAAGGATTGGTGCGCGCCGTCGACGGCGTCGATCTCGACGTCAGCGCGGGAGAGACGGTGGCGATCATGGGGCCCAGCGGCTGCGGTAAGTCCACGCTGCTGCACCTGCTCGGCGGGCTGGATCGGCCCTCGGCCGGCGAGGTGTCGCTGAACGGCCGGCGCATCGACAACATCAGCGAGAAGGCGCTAGCCCGGATGCGGCGTACCGAGGTCAGCTACGTCTTCCAGTCCTTCCACCTGATGGAGGAGCTCACCGCCGTCGAGAACGTCGAGCTGGCGGCGCTGCTGGCCGGACGCTCACCGCGGGTCGCACGGCGGCGCGCGGAGGAGCTGCTGGATCAGCTCGGGCTCGCCGGCCGGGAGCGCTTCCTGCCCTCCGCGCTGTCGGGCGGTCAGCGGCAGCGGGTCGCGGTCGCCCGGGCGCTGAGCAACGAGCCGCTGGTGGTCCTCGCTGACGAACCGACCGGAAACCTGGACAGCGCCGCCACCTTGGACGTCCTCCAGCTCTTCAAGGACCTGCACGAATCCGGTCAGACGCTGGTCATCGTCACCCACGACGCGCGGATCGCGGCCACCGCGGACCGGAAGTTCTCGATGCGCGACGGCGCGTTCGTGGACGAGACCTGGCTGACCGGCGGCACCACCGGGCAGCTCGGCGCGCTCGTCGGGCTGGAGGATTGACCGCAATGGGCCGCATTCTTCTCGTGATCCGTCTCGCCCTGCGAGACCTCCGGCGTCGCCGTACCGAGGCCGCGCTTCTGCTGATCGCCATCCTGGCCGCCACCACGACGCTGACGCTCGGGCTCGTCCTACGCGACGCGGCCGGCGACCCGTACCAGAGCACCCGGGCGGCGACCAAGGGACCCGACGTGGTCGCCAACGCCAACCTCGCCGGCCTCACTGAGCTTGGGAAATTGGCCACCGCCTCCGGCGTCACCGAGCACAGCGGACCGTACCCCGTCATCGCAGGAAAGCTCGAGGCGTCCGGCCGGACGTCGGATGTCCAGGCCATGGGGCGCGACGCCACTGTCGCGGCGGTCGATCAGCCCGAGGTGACGCAGGGCAGTTGGGTCAGCGACGGCGGCGTGGTGCTCGAGGCCGCCTTCGCCGACTCGCTCGATGTGGGCGTCGGTGACTCGGTCGCCCTGGGCGGTAGGTCGTTCAAGGTCGTCGGCGTCGCGGTCACCGCCGCCATGCCGCCCTATCCCGGGGCGTCCTGCATCGTCTCCGCCGGCTGTATCAACGGCGCCATCCCCGACGACCGGGATCTGCCGGCGGGGTTGCTGCACAATCCCGGGCTGGTCTGGCTCACCCAGGCGGATGTGCGGAGCCTCGCCTCGGACCGAAGCTCCCTGTCCTATGTGATGAACCTGAAGCTGGCCGAGCCGGACAAAGCGCAGGCATTCGTCGACCGGACCGGTGGCGATCATGGCGGCGCTATGCCGATGCAGACCTGGGAGAGCATTCTCGCTGACGCCACCGACCTGGCCCGGGACTCCCAGATCCTGCTGCTGATCGGCGCCTGGCTGCTCGGCCTGCTCGCTGTGGCCAGTCTTTCGGTGCTGGTCGGCGGGCGGATGGCCGATCAGACCAAGCGTATCGGGTTGCTGAAAGCAGTCGGCGGCACACCGGGTCTGGTCGCTGCCGTGCTACTCGCGGAGTACCTCCTGGTGGCCGTCGTCGCGGCCGCGGCCGGGCTGATGATCGGAGCGCTGACCGCTCCGTTACTCACCGAGTCGAGCGCGGGCCTCGTCGGCGGCGCGGGGACGGCGTCGTTGACCTGGTCCACGATCGGTCTGGTGACTGCCGTGGCACTCGGCGTCGCGGTGGTGGCGACCACTGTTCCGGCCGTGCGCGCGGCCCAGTCCAGCACCGTCAGCGCGCTGGCCGACGCGGCACGCCCACCTCGCCGCACCGGTTGGCTGATCACTCTCTCGGCGCGACTGCCCGTCCCGCTGCTGCTCGCTCTGCGGGTCACCGCCCGCCGGCCGCGACGGGTGGTGCTGGGCGTGGTCAGCATCGCGGTCACGGTCAGCGGCATCTACGTCCTGCTGGTGCTCAACGCCTTCCTCACCGACCAGCCAGGCACCGGCGCATACACCGAAGCCCAGGTGGCGGTGCTGCGGCACGTGCTCCTGGTCTGGACGGTCATCCTGCTCACCCTGGCGGCGGTCAACGCCATCGTCATCACCTGGGCGACGGTGCTCGACAACCGGCATGCGTCGGCGCTGGCACGCGCCCTCGGCGCCACCCCGCGGGAAGTGACCGTCGCCCTGGCGACCGCGCAGGTGCTGCCCGCGCTCCTCGGCGCCGTCATGGGTGTCTTCCCGGGAGGCTTCCTGCTGTTCGCCTCCATCAACACGATCACCGGCGGCGACAGCGACAAGGCCACGCTTCCCGCACCCTGGCAGCTGATCGCCCTGGTGCTGGCAACCGTGCTCGTGGTGGCGGCGCTCACCTCCGTTCCCGCCCACCTTGGCGGCCGCCGTCCCGTGACGGCGACTCTCTAAGCCGACCACCACGGCAAGCCTGGTGATGCCGCATAGATCCGTTCCTTGCGCCGCTCACATCGGCGTACTGACCACGGACGTTGGGGACGCAAGGACGGGATTCGCGACCTGCCCGTCGAGGATCTCGAAAGGAGTGCGGACCTCCTGGCGTGGTGTGCAGCGACCAAGAAGCGCACCACCCGCTGGAGGTCCTCGTCCCCACCGGTCACTTTCGGCATCTCATGAGGGGGATCAGGCCAGAGCCGCGGCGAACAACACTCGTGGCTCCAGATCCAACCGGGTGTTGGGCGTGCCGTCCGGCGGGGTGAGGTTGAGAGTCCAGTTCCCGAACCGGCGGACGGTGTGGGTGATGTAGGGGGAAACGGTCGCCAGGTCGTCCAGGTCGACAGGCTGGCCCTCGGCGGCGATCTCGTTGGCGGAGTCGGTGATGTCCAGGGCTGTTGAGTACATGACGCAGTTGGCGAGCAACTCGTTGAACTTGATGACCTTCTCCTGGTAGTCGGGGTCGTTGTGGCCGATGAGCTTGCCGCCGAACATGAGCCAGTCGGCGAAACCGTGGAAGGCCTCGTTCCGGTTGGTGACCCGGGTGATCTGCTCCCGCAGCTGCGGCTCGGACAGATAGCGCAGCAGCGTAATGGTGCGGATCGCCCGGCCGAGCTCCCTGAATGCCCGGTACAGGCGGTTCTTGCGGGAGTGGTGGCCCAGCCGGCGCAGCAGCGTGACCGAGGACATCCTGTTCTCCCGGATGGAGATCGCGGTGCGCAGCAGGTCCGTCCAATGGGCCTCGATCAGGCCCCAGTCGACCGCCTCGTCCCCGAATAGGGAATCGATGTGTTGGTAGTGCCTGTCGAGGGCGGGCCGGTAGAAGATCAGGTCGTGCCAGTTGCGGATGCGGGGGAGCAAGTCGAATCCCAGGAGCGCGGCCAGGCCGAAGACCGGCAGCGACTGGCCTTGGGTGTCCGCGTGGATGGTATCGGGCTGGACGTCGGAGGTGTTCTTCAGCAGCCCCTCGATGATGTAGACCGCCTCCCACACCCCGCACGGGATGAAGTGGCTGAACAGGGCGACGTAGGTGTTGGAGACATGCCGGTAGGCGATGCCTCCATAGCCCCCGTACCGGATCGACGTCTCCGCCAGCAGGTTGTTCTCCCACGTGTCGATCTGGGAGCCGTCCGCGGCGACGGTCTTCCCGTCGCCCCACACGCCGGCCACGTCCAGCTTGTTGAACGCGTTGACGACCGTCGCCGACGCTTTCTCAATCTTGCTGGCGGTGGCGTGCTTGTTGCCTGCCAGCGAGAGCTCGTGCACGCTGATCTTGCCGCGCATGTGTGCCGCGACCTGGGACGGGCCGAGTAGCGTGCCATGCGCGAACACCGTCAGCACGTAGCGGGCCAAGGCCTCTTTGATCTTCGGATCCGAGCCGGAGGCCGGGCCGAAGTGATGGTGCCAGCCCAGCAGATAGGCGGTGCGAGTGAGGATGTCCAGCAGCGCCCGCTGCGGCAGCCGGTCATGGAGCGCGGCCTCCAACTCGAGCGCCTCCGGCCGACGCTCGGCGCCCTTGCGACGCTTGAGCACCGGACGTCCACCCTCCAGCACCAGGTCGATGTTGGAGGGATACCCGGCATCGACGCTCAGAGCGAGGGCGGCGAGCTTGTCCTGGAAGAAGGCGGTCAGCTGCGACGGCTCGGACGGGATCCCGGCCTGCTCACAGAACCGGGCCACCAGCGGCTCGCACTCCTGCCAGGACATCAGTTGCTCGTGCAGGTTGGCGTAGGACTCCGACCCCGCCACCGCGATGTCCCCGGACCGCAACTCCGCCGCCAGGTACGAGAACACGCAAATCTCCACGTGGCGGCGCACCAGCATCCCCGGCCTTTGCTTGTCCCGGAGGATCTTCTTCCACATCGCCGAGGCGAAGCCGTCGATGTCGATCGACAGCGTCACCGTGACCGGTTGCCCGTCCGCGCCCACCCGCTCGACCGTCAGCCGCTCCGGCACGAACGCGGCCTTCGCGCCACGCAGCGCCCGCAGGAACTCCACCGCGTCAACAACGCTGCGGTCCGCGCTGGTGGACTCCAGCGTGATCGCGTTCACCAGTGTGAACAGCGCCGCACGGTGGGATCCGTAGTACTGCTCCAGCAGCGGCAGGTAATTGTTGCCGTGATGGGCCGACACAGCCTCATGGGCCGCAGCCAGCACCTCCACCCCGCCTGCCTTCTCCAGTGTCTTCAGCACCAACCGGCCGGCCCGCTCCGCCACTTCACGCGTGTCCGGCGCTCGGCCCTCGACCGAGGCATCACCGTTGCTCTCGGCCGACGCCTCCTCCTCAGGGGCGGTAGCCTCGACAACCACAGACAGCACGTCGCCGAAGACGCCCAACAGCCGCTCCGATTCGGCCCGATGCGCCTCCCGCAGGGCCTCTAGGCGCTCGCGCCCCTTCTTGTGGATCGCGGCCATCCGCTTGCAGAACATCGTCACCACGTCATCGCGGACACCGGTACGGACTGCGTGCACAAAGCAGACAATCAGCGTCATCCGCTTGTCCTCGGTGGTGATCTTCTTCATGTCGGCAACGTCGGTGACCCGCGCCTCCCCAGCGAAATGAGCGATCTTCCCCGGTGGCACGCCATTCAGCCACACCTCGGTCGGCCTGATCGCGTCGATACCCTCCAGCAGCTCCAGGCGCTGCTTGAACTTGCCCAGCGACGCGGCCTGCGCCACATCCTTCAAACGGTCGAACTCGCTGCGCCGACTGATCGGATCCACCACCAGCATCCGCGCCAGCCTGGCCTTGGCCACAGCATCGAGCCGCCCAGCGACGCTCTGGTAGAAGCCGCTATTGACCTCGGTGCGGATCGTCGCGGCCATCGCATCCAGCGTGGTGTACCCCGGCAGCTCACAGCGCGCCCGAACCAACTCCTCCAACGCCACGTTGATCAAATCCGCAGGATTGTCCTTAGTCAGGACCGCCCTACGAATCGCCTCCTCGGAGACCTTCCGGACCCCGGCCCCGTCATAGACGACCTTCATCCGCTTGCGGATGAACTCCCGATGCCGCTTGGCCGACCGAACCGCCGCACGCTCCAGCGCTACGTCCTCGCCGAGTCCCAGAACGCCCCTCACATGCCGCACCACCACCAGTGGCACATCCTCGACCTTCGGGAAGTACCCCAGCCGCTGGTAGGACTTCAACCACACCACCAGGGCCAGCAGATGCTGCTGATCCTGCGTCTTGCCCTGCGCCCACTCCACCTCGGCATCCGTCGGCGTGAACGCCTCAGCCAGCTCCCGCCCCGACACCACACGGCCAAACCGTGGATACGCCGTCCGATCGACCGGGGTCACAGCCAACCCCCGCAGACGCCGCCAACAAGACGCCGCCCACCCTAACGATCAGCCCTCAGCCCGCGGCCCCTTTCCGGCGTATTCCGGCCGCCCCCCTTCTTCGCGTAGACGGCGGCGAACTCGTCCTCATCCAATGGGGGTTCGTCCTCCTCGGGACGTTGTCAGTGGTAACACCACATGTCCGCACGGCCGTGAATCTTTCAGGTCACAGGCCCATCATGCGGTTCACCGCTATCTCGCGGACGCTCTATCGCCACCACGGCCGTCGGCGGCAGGGGGCCCCGATCCAGGAGGCGCAGAGGCGGTGCGCAACCCGTGCTCGACGCCGAGCACGGCCTGATGGTGGACTTGGGCAAGCCGGCGGCGATCGGCGTGTCCGAACGTCTCGGCATGATGCATCTCTTGCGAGCGGCAGCGTGCCCAGGCATCCGAATGAAACTTACTTTGTAAAGCCGCCTGGTCGGGGCGGAAAACCGCATCCACAAAAAACAACAACAACACTTAGAGGAAGCACCTCAAGCCCGTTGCCGCATAGGCCGGCACATGCGGCGTGGCCATGTCCGGCACTGCCCGTCGGACGTTCGATCCGATCCTGTGGGTTATGACCGGCGCGGTGCTGAGTTCGGTCGAACTCCCTGCGGGGTGCCTCCGGTTTAGCGCAGTACGGCGGCGAGCCGCTCGGCCGTCTGTCGTCTGCCGCCGGAGGGTGTCGAGCCGGTCGTACAGCAGGGAGAGGTGCTCCTGCTCACGCCTGATCTCCTCGCGGGGACCGTGGCCGGGAGATGTCACTGGTTCTGCCTTCTGGTTCGCGGTGCCGGGCCACCCAGAGTGCGGCACAAGACGCTGGGACAACAGTCTTGTTCTTGCCGGTCCGATCAGCCGCTTGGTGTCGTCGCAGGTCAGGGGGTGCGATTTGAGTCGTATGGAGGCTGGCTGGTGGTGTCCGGTGCGGGCGGGGGCCGAGATCGGAGCGGCTGCGTCTCAACGGCTCGGGTCGGCGGGCTCGGTGCGGCGGAGGGTGGGGTCGTGGTGGGTGAGGGCGGTGGCGAGGTCGTCCAGGTGCCGGGAGACCGGGCCAAGGGTGAGCAGGCCGCTGCCCGCTCCGGCCAGCTCCGCCGCCGCGGGGGTGAGCTCGCTGTGCGCGCGTTCCATCATCTGCCTGTCGCCGGTGGCGATCGCCGCCCGGGCGGTGAGGCACCACAGGGCCTCGTACAGCAGGTCGCGGGGCGGGTCGGGGACCTCGCGCAGCGCCGTGGCGGCCTCGGCGGGGCGGTGGCGGGCCAGGAGCACCAGGGGGAGTGCCCATGGCCGGTAGGGACCCCAGTCGGTGTGCTCGCCGGTGGGGGCGGGCAGGGCGTGCCGCACGCGCAGGCACAGCAGCGCGAGCGGCAGCAGGCCGTGCTCCACGCCGGGCATCCCGGCGCCGTCCAGCCGCGCGGCGGCGTCCCGGTAGGCCGCCTCGACCTGGGCCAGGGACGCCTGCGTGGCCGGGGGCGTCCGCCCGGACGGGGCTGTCCGCCTGGTCGAGGCTGTCTGCCCGGACGGGGGTGTCTGCTCGGAGGCGGCGAGCCGCAGGGCTCGGTACCACTGGGTGAACACGCCGACCAGTGGCAGCTCGTGGCGCTCGGCGAGCCGGTCCGCGGCGGCCGCGTGCCGGTCGGCGCCGGGGAAGTCGGCGAGCGCGCTGCGGGCCTGGAGGCGGATGAGGTGCCCGAGTACTTCGGAGGTCACCAGGCCGTGCCGGGCGGACAGGGCGACCAGCTCGGCGCCGATCCGGTCCCGGTGCGGGGCCAGGCCGGCGCGGTGGAAGGTCTGCATGAACACGCCGTTGAGGGCGAACGCCAGCAGCGCGGGATCGTCGAGGCGGCGGGCGAGCTCCTCGGCCTGGGCTGCGGCCTGCGGCCCGCGTGCCGAACGGGTGCCGCGCGACTCCAGGGCGATGGTGGCCAGCAGGCGGGCCCGCGCCGCCTCGTGTCCGCCGGGCGGGAGGCGGGACAGGGTGCGTTCGGCCGCCGCGACCACCTGTGCGGCCTGCTGGGGGTCGTCGGAGCGGGTCCAGATCGCCGGGACGTCGTAGGCGCCGATCACGCGGGCGGTCAGTTCCGGGTCGCCCAGCTCTTCGGCCGCGGTGACGGCCGCCAGGCGGTGCCGGCGGGCGGCTTCCAGGCCGGTGCCGCCGGTGACCGCGAGGTTGCGCAGCAGGCCCACGGTGGACTCCAGCCGGGCCCGGGCGCCGGAGGTCACGGTGCGGTCGTAGACGGCGGCGGTCTGCGCCCAAACCCGGGCCGCCGCCCCGCCCGGCCCGGGCGCGAGGTCGAGGTGGTCGGCGTGGTGGAGGATGTCGGTCTCCAGGCGGCGAAGCCGCGGGCCCGGATCCACTCCCAGCTGCTCGACCAGGAGTGTGCGCGCCCGGCGCAGGACGGCGAGGGCGTCGCCCTGGCGGCCGGTGCGGTACAGGGCGAGCGCCAGCAGCCGCCAGGCGTCCTCGCGCCAGGGGTGTCCGGCGGCGTGCGCGTCCAGGTCCGGCACGGCCTCGGCGGCCAGGCCGAGGGCCAGCCGGGTCTCGGCGTGGCGTTCGACGGCGTGCAGCCGCAGTTCGGCCAGGCGGGAGCGCTCGGTGCGGGCCCAGGGCTGGTCGGCGAACTCGGCGTAGGCGGGCCCGCGCCACCACCCCAGCGCCTCGCCGAGCCGTGCGAGGCCGTCCTCGGGGGGCAGTGTCGCGGCGGCGGCCACCGCCTGTTCGAACCGCCAGGCGTCCACCGCGCCAATCTCCGCGCGCAGCGCGTACCCCGGTCCTTCGGTGACCAGCAGCCGGGCGGGGGTGCGGGGTGGGCGCCGGGGTTCCAGCGCGCGGCGCAGCGCGGCCACGAAGGTGCGCACCGCGCTCACCGCTCCGGGGGGCGGATCGGCCCAGAGGTCTTCGACCAGGACGTTGACCGGGACGACGCGGCGGCGGGCGATGATCAGCCGGGCCAGTACCGCGCGGTGCCGCGGCCCTTTCAGGGCGATCGACTCCCCGGTGGCGTCCCAGGCCGTCACCGGTCCCAGCACCCCGAACACGACCTGCACCCCTTGACCGTCCTTTCCGGCGCATCGCCCCTGGTCACGGTAGCGCGCTGACCGGATGCTCATTCGCGCCCGGCAGGCTGGAGGCATCCAGTCATCTACCGAAAGGGCGGAATCATGGCGCCTGTCATCGCCGGATTCGACTACCAGCGGGTCCCTGTCGCCGACGGCGTGTCATTGAACGCGGCCGTCGCGGGGGCGGGCACCCCGATCGTGCTGCTGCACGGCTTCCCGCAGACCCATCTGATGTGGCGGCACGTGGCCGCCGATCTGGCGGCCGACCACACCGTGATCTGCCCTGACCTGCGCGGCTACGGCGCCAGCGACAAACCCGCGGAAACCGGCGCCGCCACCTACGCCAAGCGCACCATGGCCGCCGACATCGTGGCCTTGGCCCGGCGGTTGGGGCATGAGCGCTTCGCGCTGGCCGGGCACGACCGTGGCGCCCTGGTCGCCGTCCGCGCCGCGCTGGACCACCCTGAGAAGATCACGCACCTGGCCTCGCTGGACGTGCTGCCGACCCTGGACATGTGGGAGGTGATGCACGGCACCAGCGCCGCCGTCGGTTTCCACCTGTATCTGATGGCCCAGCCTCCGGGCCTGCCCGAGCAGATGATCGCCGCCGGCGCGGACGCGTTCTTCGGTCACTTCCTCGACATCTGGGCCAGCGATCCGCAGGCGATCCCCGCCGAGGTCCGCGCCGCCTACCTGGACGCCTGCCGCGATGCGGTGCCCTCGATCGTGGCCGACTACCGCGCGTCGGCCGGCATCGACGTGGAGCACGACCAGGCCGACCGGGACGCCGGTAACCGGCTGCGGATGCCGGTCACCGTGCTGCAGCAGGACTGGGGCGCCGCGCTGGGCTTCGACGCGGCGGCGCTGTGGAGCGCCTGGGCGCCTGACCTGCGGCACATCCCCGTCAGTTGTGGTCACTTCATGGCCGAAGAGGCCCCCGCCGACATCACCAAGGCCCTTCGGGACCTGCTGTCCCGCTGACCGGCCGATACGGTGCCATGCGGTGTCTCCTCGCCGCATGCGCGCGCCGTGGCGGGTGTTCGCGGCTGAGCGGTGGCCTGCCAGGGACGGGGGCCGCACCGCCTGGGACGGCCCTCGGGGAAAACCAGGTGAAGCGGGCCGGTCCGCGAGGCACAGTGGTCAAGTGATGTCCGATTTCGCACCCGGTTTCGTTCCGGGCCTTCAGTTATCGCGCGCGTTCTACGCGGAGGTGGTGCGCCCGCTCATCGGCGAGGTGCCGCACGGCGCCGCCCTGATCGGCCCCGGGTCGGAGGTGCTGGCCTTCGACACCGAACGCTCGGCCGACCACGACTGGGGGCCGCGGGTCCTGGTCTTCGTCGAACCCGGGCAGGCCGAGCCGCTGTCGGCCCGGCTGCAGGACGCCCTGCCCGAACGGTTCGGGGGATATCCGACCGCTTTCGGGTCCGACCGCAACCGGGTCCGCCATGGCGTGGTCGTCACCGGGTTCGGGGAGTGGGCCAGGTCACGGCTCGGGTTCGACCCGCGAGGCGAGATCACCACGGCCGACTGGCTCGGAGTGTCCTGGCAGCGCCTTGCGGAGATGACCAGCGGCGAGGTGTTCCACGACGGGCTGGGGGATCTCGCCGCGGCCAGGGCCAACCTGCGCTGGTATCCCGACCAGGTGTGGCGCCACATCCTGGCCTGCCAGTGGCGGCGCGTCGCCGAGCTGGAGAGCTTCCCGGGGCGTTGCGGCGAGGTGGGTGACGATCTGGGATCCCTGCTGGTCACGGCACGCCTGGTCGAGGAGTTGATGCGTCTGTGCCTGCTCATGCGGCGCCGCTATCCGCCGTACGCCAAATGGCTGGGCAGCGCCTTCGCCCGGCTCGGCGGGTCGGCGGAGCTGGGGGAGACGTTCGCCGCGGCACTGGCGGCGCGCGGGTGGCGTGAACGCGAGGAGCACCTGTGCCGGGCCTACGAGCGGGTCGCCGGGTTGCACAACCGGCTGGGGCTCACCGAGCCGCTGGAGCCCTCGGTGCGCGGGTACTTCGACCGGCCGTTCCGGGTCATCGGCGGCGGCCGTTTCGCCGACGCGTTGCTGGGCACGGTCGGCCCGGGCGTGCGGGGCCTGTCACCGGCGGGTTCGGTGGACCAGTTCTGTGACAGCGTCACGGTGCTCGGCGACCACGACCGCTCGCTGGCCGTCACCCGCGCCTTGCGCGCCCCGGCATGACGGCCTGCAGGCCGAGCGGGCGCGCAAGGGCGGGCAAAGGCGAGCGGGCGGGGAGGGTTACCAGCGGTGATGGACCAGCGGGCGGATCAGCTCGTCGTACACGCCGGTGACCGCCGCGTGGGTCGCCTCCGGCAGCGGCGGCAGCTGCGCGGCGGCTGCGTTGTCTGCGGCCTGCCGCTTGTTACGGGCGCCGGGGATGACCACGCTGACCCCGGGCTGGTCGATGATCCAGCGCAGCGCGAACTGGGCGGTCGTCATGCCTTCGGGGACCAGCGGCTTGAGCCGTTCCACCGCCGCCAGACCGGTGGTGTAGTCCACGCCCGAGAAGGTCTCACCCACGTCGAACGCCTCGCCGTGCCGGTTGAAGGCGCGGTGGTCGTCGGAGGCGAAGCTGGTGTGCTCGTCGTAGCGGCCCGACAGCAGCCCGCTGGCCAGCGGCACCCGCGCGATGATCCCGACCCCGGCCTCGGCCGCCGCGGGAAGGACCCGCTCCAGCGGCTTGAGCCGGAAGGCGTTCAGGATGATCTGCACCGTGGCGACGCCCGGCCGCGCGATCGCGGTGAGCGCCTCCTCGCAGGTCTCGACGCTGACCCCGTAGGCGGCGATCCTGCCCTCCTCCACCAGGGTGTCCAGGGCGTCGTAGACGGCCGCGTCGCTGTAGACGGCGGTCGGCGGGCAGTGCAGCTGCACCAGGTCCAGGGTGTCGACGCCGAGGTTGCGCCGTGACCGGTCGTTCCAGGCCCGGAAGTTGTCCAGGGTGTAGGCGGTGGGCTCCTGCGGCACCCGGCGGCCCATCTTGGTGGCCACCGTCAGCCCGGGCCGCTCCTTCAGCAGCCGGCCGACGATCTGCTCGCTGCGGCCGTCCCCGTACACGTCGGCGGTGTCGATGAAGCTCACCCCGGCGTCGACGGCGGCGTGCAGCGTCGCCAGCGCCTCGTCCTCGCCGACCTCGCCCCAGTCGGCGCCCAGCTGCCACGCCCCGAGGCCGACCACCCCGACCTGCCTGCCCGTTCTGCCCAACTCACGCTTTTCCACATGCCCGATCGTACGGCCCGCCGGGCGTCGCCCCGCACGCAGGTGAACCCCGGGTGGACCCTCCCGCCGGGGGAGAGTCCATGCTGGAGCGCATGCGGGACGAGACGCCGGGGGAGTCGCTGCCCATCGGACGGCTGGTGCCGGTTGGGGGTCAGGGCACGGTCAGGACGCGAGGGCCGTCCTCGGTGACCGCCACGGTGTGCTCGACATGGGCCGCGCGGCTGCCGTCGAAGGTGTGCAGCGCCCACCCGTCGGCCGCGACGCGATAGCGGTCGTCGCCGCCGGCCATGAACATCGGCTCGATCGCCAGCACCAGGCCGTGCCGCAGCCGCATGCCGCGCCCGGGCCTGCCCCGGTTGGGGACGTGCGGGTCCTCGTGCATCCGCCGCCCGATGCCGTGCCCGCCGAAGTCGGTGGGGATGCCGCACGCCCCGGCCCGGCCGATCGCGCCGATCGCGTGCCCGATGTCGCCGATGTGCCCGCCGGGGACGGCCGCGGCGATCGCCGCCCGCAGGGCCCGCCGCGCGGCCTCGATCAGCGTGGTGTCCTGCGGCCGGGCACGGCCGACGGTGAAGCTGTCCGCGGCGTCGCCGGTCCAGCCGTCCAGATGGGCGCCGCAGTCGACGCTGACCAGGTCGCCGTCGCGTAGCCGGTAGGTGCCGGGGATGCCGTGCACGACCACGTGGTTCACCGACACGCAGATGGAGGCGGGGAAGGGCGTGGGCGCGAAGGGGGGCTTGTAGTTGAGGAACGGCGGAGTGGCGCCGGCCTCGTGGATGACCGTGCGGGCCGTCTCGTCCAGATCGGTCAGGCGCGCCCCAGCGACGGCCTGCTCGCGGACCGCGGCCAGCGCGCGGGCCACCACCCGCCCGGCCTCGCGCATCGCCTGCAGCTCTCCATCGGTCTTGATCTCCACCATCGCCCATGACCTCCAATAACTATACCGGTATTATTATCACGGTACTATGGACGGCATGGTGCGCATCCCCTTGACCGGACCCGAACGCCGGCGCGGCGAGCAGCTCGGCTCCCTGCTCCGCCAGGCACGCGGCGAGCGGCCCATGGCCGAGGTCGCCATCGCGGCCGGGATCTCCGCCGAAACGCTGCGGAAGATCGAGACCGGCAGGATCCCGACGCCCGCCTTCTTCACCGTCTCCGCCCTGGCCAAGGCCCTCGGCATCTCCCTGGACGCCCTGGCGGCCACCTGCGCCGAGCACGCCACCCCAGCCCGGCCCCCCGGCAGACTCGCCGGCTGACCCCCGCCGTGCCGTGAGGTCGCTAGGTGAGCGCCAACACCACGTTCGCCGCGCGACGGACGGCGCTTGCGTCAGTCAGCGACCGGCTCCGATGACTGGACCGAGCGCTTGTCCTTGGCCGGCACGGCGCCGAGATACTGGCACAGCGGGTCGTCGAGCTGCACCCCCCGCATGACGAATCCGCCGCCGTGGAAGTTGACGTGCACCGGCGGGCTCGGGTCCTGGCCGGCGGGACGGTAGACGACCGCCCGTGCCGGCGCGATCGACGTCGGGATCGTGATGCCCTGCGTGTCCCCGGGAAACTCCGGGAACACGACCCCCTTGCGCCGGTGACCGCGCCCAAGGCGACCGTGGTGAGGCCCTGCATCACCCGCGCCACGGCGACGGCGACAGGGGGTGCCAAGAACCGACATATCCGTCCTCCATCGATGTCGTACTCGAGGCCTGCGCATGCCGGGCCGGCGTCCACCGCGAAAGTGCTCTGCAAGAGTGACACCGTCCCTCCCTGCAGGGAGGGGTCCCCGTAGTACTCGCCGAAAATCGGGCGGATATGGCTGGGTAGGCTTCTGAGCTGGGAATCTGTGGGTCTGGCGGGAGGTCGTTCTTGGCGACGCAGATGCCGCAGGTACTTGCGGCGGTGCGGTTCGCCGGTGGCACCGCCTCGGCCGGGTTGCTGGAGGCGTTGGAGAACCTGCGCGAGCTCAACGCCACCGGCGCTCGCCGGGTCCCAGCCGATGCCCCGGACGGGTTCGTGCCCGCGCGGTGGCGCGGCTACCTCGAGACCGCGGCGAAGTCTGGCAACACCAGCGCCTACCGGCACTACTGGGAGCTGTGCACCCTGCTGGCGCTGCGCGATGGGCTGCGCAGCGGGGACGTGTTCGTGCCGGGCTCGCGTCGTTACTCCGACCCGGCCGCCTACCTGCTCACACCGGACAAGTGGGTCGACCAGCGCGCGGAGTTCTGCCAGCTGGTCGGCAAACCCGCCGACCCCGACCGCGCGCTGGCTGCGGCCGCCGACGAGCGCAGAACGCGCTCGCCGCAGCGCTCAAGGAGTACGGGGCATTGCGGCGCACCATCTACGCCGCCCGATACCTCGCCGACCCGGCCTAGAGGTAGGTACTCGCGGATCTTGCCGGGCACGTGCGGCCGCTGGTTGCCGAGCGAGATGCCCAGCGTCGGGAACTGGTTGGCGATCTCCAGCGCGGTGAGGGGGCCTGGCTGGCGCTATAGCTGTGTGATCAGGCGTTCGGGGACCCAGATCGCTCACACTCCTGCTCGCGCAGCGAGCGCGTCGAGCGCTACCGCAACGCCTCTGCGAAAGTGGACAGCCTCTGTTGCAGGTGGCCGTGGAAGGCCTTCCCGTCCGGGCAGACGGCAGCAGCGGTCGGGGAGAGCTGGCCATGGGTGCGCCGCTGCCCGTACGAGGGTGAAGTCGAGATCCGGGTGGGTAGTGCTCGAGCCCAGCCGAGTACGCCGTGCCGAGTCCGGAACGCGAGGACTACCTGCGGACGCAGATCGCGCACCGATTAGGTTTCCGCGCCGTGCCCGTCTGTACGTGTGAGATCGACTCACGAGAGGCTGGCACGATGCGGAAACTGATCTTCGGCATGAGCCTGAGCCTGGACGGCTACATCGCCGCGCCCGGCGACGACCTCGGCTGGAGCGTACCGAGCGACGAGCTGTTCCAGTGGTGGTCCGACCGGGTGGGGGCGACCGGCCTGGCGCTGTACGGGCGCAAACTGTGGGAGACGATGAGCTCCCACTGGCCGACCGCCGACCAGCAGCCCGGCGCTACCCCGGCGGAGATCGAGTACGCCCGCCGCTGGCGGGACATGCCGAAGGTGGTGTTCTCTTCGACGACCAGCACGGTCGACTGGAACACCCGCCTGGTCACCGGCGACGCGGTCGCCGAGATCACCCGGCTCAAGGCCGAGGACGGCGGCCCGATGGACATCGGCGGCGCCACGCTCGCCGGGGCGGCCATGCGGGCCGGGCTGATCGACGAGTACGTGCTGGTCACCCACCCGGTCCTGGTGGGCGGCGGCACGCCGTTCTTCACGGCCCTGGACAGCTGGGTGAACCTGAACCTGGTGGAGACGCGGACGTTTCCCGGCGGCGTGGTGCTGACCCGATACGAGACGAGGCGATGAGCACGGGCCAGATGCTCGGCTCGTGAGGCCAGATCCTGGGCTCGTGAGGCCAGGTCGAAATCCTTCCTGGCGTGCTCACCGTGACCCTCGGCTATGAGGGAACCTTCCCCGGGCCCTTCCTTGCGTTCCGAGTGAGCTGTTGACCGACTTGCTGGAGATGAGGGCAACGGCATCGTTGATTGTGACGATGTTCTTCGGGCATGAAGATGCCCCGCCGGCAACGCCGGCGGGGCGGTGGTGTTCGCGTTGTCGCGTTGGTGTTCAGCTGGTCGGGGTGCTCATTCCGCGGTGACTTCGGTGACGGCGGCCCGTGCGCCGGACTCGTCGACGATGGGGACTCCTCTGATTACAGTGTCGGGGGCAGGCCCAGCCATGGTTTGTCGGTGGCGTCGAATCCGGTGAGCTCGGCGACCTTCCCGTCGACGATGTGCAGGACCGCGATGGTAAATAGCCGGTACTCCGGGTCGTCGGGGGTGCGGAGGTACAGCGCGGCGGCAGGCATGCGGTTGACCGTCGTGGTGATACAGCGCCAGTCGTCGTGGCCGCGCTGGAAGAGCCCACCGGAGACCCAGCCGTCCACCGCGTCCTTGGCCGTGATGACCGAGGTTCCCGGCTCGGGCAGCATCGCGAAGCGCAGGTCGTCGCGCAGCAGGGACATCAGCCCGTCCAGGTCGTTGCGCTCATGGGCGTCGATATACGACTTCACCACG
The DNA here is from genome assembly GCF_023276435.1 of Sphaerisporangium perillae. Lineage (GTDB taxonomy): Bacteria > Actinomycetota > Actinomycetes > Streptosporangiales > Streptosporangiaceae > Sphaerisporangium > Sphaerisporangium perillae. The sequence goes on along the minus strand of NZ_JALLPO010000002.1, from coordinate 86,618 downwards.
CCCCGCTCGTCATTCGACAGCTCGTGGGTGGCGGGGCTCCGCCAGTCGAGGCGGCGGTCGGGCAGCTGCTCGCGCATCGTCACACGCGCCCGCTGCAGTGCGCTGGTCACCGATGCGACGGTCAGCTCGAGGGCGTCGGCGGCCTTCGACGCCGGCCAGCCGAGGACGTCGCGCAGGATGAACACCGCCCGCTGCCGCGGCGGCAGGTGCTGGACGGCGACGATGAACGCCAGCTCGATCGTCTCCCGCGCCACCACCGATTCCTGCGGGTCCTCGGGGAGCATCCGGTCGGGGTAGGGCTGCAGGTACAGCACCTCGGAGCCGGGGTCCGGCAGCTCGGACGGTACGGGTGTGCGGTCGTTGCGCTTCTCCAGGAAGTCGAGGCAGGCGTTCGTCGCGATTCGGTACAGCCAGGTCCGCAGGGCCGCGTGGCCCTTGAACGACTCCCGCTTGTTCCACGCTCGCAGGAACGTCTCCTGCGTCAGGTCCTGGGCATCCTCGTAGTTCGCGAGCATCCGGTAGCAGTGCACCTGCAGCTCACGCCGGTGGCGCTCCGTGATGAGTGCGAACCGCGCCGTGTCGCCTGAGCGGACCGCCGCGAGGAACGTGGCCTCGTCGGCGCCCAGCGGTCTGGTGTCGGTCATGGTCATCAATCCTTCCACCGGTGCGAGGGCTAACAGAACTGACGACGTGGCGGAGGATTTCTGATCGGTGAAGCCGCTGACACCGGGCCGTTCGCCAGGCCGGATGGGTCGGGGTCGATCCAGGGAACGTGTTCCGGGTCGGGCACACCCTCGATGTCGAGGTGGGGCCAGCACGGCTAAGCGTTGTTTCTCGGCGCCTGCTACTTAGGGGCCGCATCGGCGCGCCTCCGACCGCGATGACAAACCAGACGCCGCCTCGGCGAGGTCAGGCACCCGCGCGGCCTCGCTGAGGTCGGACAGGACGCCTAACCGACGGTTCAGACCAGCGGTGGCGCGGTCACAGCGTCGCGCTGAGCTTGGAGTTGCTTCATGTCGGTGGCATCCGACCGGCGGAGAACAAAGATCTTCGCCAGCGCGATGAGGCTGGGGCCGGTGAGGAGCGCTGCCAGCCACAGCTGTCCGTTGACGCCGACGACAACTGCGCCGGTGAGCATGCCGATCGCGATGGCGACGGAGCCGCAGGTCCGTGCCCCGGTCGTCCTCGTCTTCGGACCGCGTTCACCGGGATCGTGCACCTCGGCGAGCTCGCCAGCGTCGGCCGAGACCAGCTGCACACCAACATCCGCGGCGCGTGGGGCGGCGCGGCGCCGTCGACGTTCAACGCCAAGCGGGCTGCCGTCGCCTCCGCCCTGGCCTACTTCCACGACCAAGGCTGGATCGGCGACCCGGCCGCGGTACTGCACGGCCTGGACCGAGAGCACCAGCCCAGGCCGGACGACACCCGCGTCCGCAGTCGCGAGCGGATCGACCGGCTCATCGCCGACAAACGCCGCCCGCTGGAAGACCGGACGCTGTGGGCGATGCTCTACTCCACCGCCGCCCGCGCCGAGGAAGTCCTGCGCCTGAACGTCGAAGACCTCGACCGCGCCAACCGCCGCGCACGCACCATCCGCAAAGGCGGCAAAACCGACGAGCTGCTCTACGACATCCGCACCGCCCGGATGCTCGGCCAGCTCCTCGGCCGCCGCACCCGCGGGCCGATCTTCCTGTCCGCGCGCATCGCCCCTGACGACGGCACCGCGCCCGTACGTGACGTCGACCCGGCCGGCCGCCGCCGGCGCATGACCTACCGCACCGCCGAACGCCACCTCGGCGCCGCCACCGACGGCTGGAATCTGCACGACCTGCGCCACTCCCGACTCACCCACGCCGGCGAGGACGGCGCCACCGAAGCCGACCTGATGAACCTCTCCGGCCACGAAGACCGCCGCACCCTCCAGCGCTACCTCAAGCCCAGCAAAGAAGGCACCCAGCGCCGACTCGACGGCATCGAGGCCCAGCACGGTACCTGGACACCCAGCGCCGACGAACTCGCAGACCGCATGACCACCCGGTGATCGTGCCGCCTGCCCGGTCGGATCATCGCTGGTCAGCGCCATATCCGCCCGATTTTCGGCGAGTACTACGGGGACCCCTAGCAGGGGACTCGCCCGAGGCGGGGCGATGTTGGGCAGGTACCGGGCGGGGATCCCTTGACCCTCGAGCAAGGATCACGCTTGGGTCATCCGCCGATGCCGCAGAGGTCGCGATAGGGCAGGTCCGGCAGGTATCGGTCCCACTCGGTGGTGGTCAAGGATCGCCCCGCCGCCGCGCACACGCCTGCCGCCGGGTCGCCCGTGAGTCCCGAGACGTCCCACGTCTTGATGGTGCCGTCGGCGCTGCCCGCCGCCAGCCGGGCGCCGTCCCCGGTGAAGGTGAGGGCGGTGATCTCGGTTCCGGCAAGGGAAGCTCCCAGTTGGGTCCGCGAGGCCATGTCCCACAGCCGGGTGGTGCCGTCGCCGCTCGCCGTGGCGAGGGTGCCGCCGTCGGGGCTGACGGCGAGCGCTGAGATGGCGGCGGTGTGTCCGGTGAATGCGCCGTCGCGTGCCCGGCCGGTGGTCGTATCCCAGGTTCGGGCCAGGTTTTTCACCGCAATCACGGCGTCTCCGCCGGGGGCGAGTGCCATGGCGCCGGTGAGGTAGTCGCCGACGGCGACCGGGGGTACGGCCTCACTGCGGGCGGCGGTGTCCCAGACGCGCAGGGTCTGGTCGGAGGCCAAGCTCACCAGCGACGCCCCGTCCCGGGTGAAGGCCATGGCCCGGACGGCGTCCCGGTGTCCTTCCAACGGGCCGCCCAGTTGCCGGCCGGTCGCGGGGTCCCACAGCCTGATGTGGTTCTGGTCGGCGATGGCGACGAATGTCCCCGGCGGCCCGATGGCGATCGCGTCCGCCGCCTGGGCGAAGGTGCCGACCCGGCGGGGTGGGCGGGAGGCGAGGTCCCACAGTTCGCTGTGCTCGTCGCCGCCGACGGCGGCCAGGTGCCCGCTGGCGGCGAAGGTGGTCCCGTCGATCCAGGTCACCGCGCTGGACGGGGTGCCCGGCGTCCACATGCCTACGCGCTCTCGCTGGCCCGCGAGCAACGTGTCGTCCGCGGCCGGGGCCAGTCGGTCGACCTGCTGGGGCAGCTTCACGGCGGCGGACTCCCGCAGCAGCCGGAGGTCCCAGGCGCGGGTCCGGTCACCGGCTGCGGCCAGCATGTTCCCTCGCGGGTCGAAGGCCACATGGTCGGCCAGGTCGGCGAGCTGGCTGATCAGCGGGGTGCCCGTGCTCGTCTCCCAGAGGCGTACGGTCCCGTCCTGTGAGGTGCTGGCCAACGTACGGCCGTCGGAGCTGAAAGCCAGCGCCGTGACCGCTGCGGTGTGTCCCCGCAGGGGCGTGCCCTCGGCCTTGCCCGTGGCGACCCGCCGCAGCTGGACTGCGCCATCGGAGAGCCCGATGGCCAGCAGATCGCCGTCCGGGCTGAACGCGAGCGCCCCGGCGCCGGCGACGGGCAGCTTTCGGGCGGTGGGGGTGTCCTCGCCGACGTTCCACACCTGTATGAAGGAGGCGTGTTGTGCGGTGGTGGCCAGCATGCGTCCGCTCGGATGGTAGGCGAGCAGGTCGAGCGTGGCCAGGTCAGGGTCGCGGTGGACGAACTGCGGGGATTTCTCGTCGAAGTCGGAGAACTGCATCAGGCGCCGTCCGCCGGTCCGGTTCCAGATGCCGACACTGCCGTCGTTGATCGCGACCTTGGTCCCCTCGGGGCTGAAGGCCAGCGCCTTGATCACGAAATGCAGTGCCTCCAGTTCGGACACCTGGCGGCCGGTGCCGAGGTCCCAGACGAGCACCTGCCCTTCGGCGCCGGTGGCGAGGTACCTGCCGTCCGTGCTGAACGCCATGGCGTCCAGTGCGCTGCCGTGCGGGGTCCGGAGCGTGCGCACCGTCCGGCCGGTGAGCAGTTCCCGGACACCGACCACGCCCGGCCCCGCCGACTCGGCCACGATCGGTGTGCCTCCGTCGAAGCCCAGCGCCACCGTGCTGCCCGCCGCCGTAGGGGCCGCTCGGATGGCGGGTCGCGCCTGGGCCTGGCGCAGGTTGACCCGGGCCTCCGGCAGGCCGGGGGAGATTTCGGTGGCGGCCAGCGCGAGCAGTCGGGCGAGCACGGGGTCGCGTTCGCCCATGACCTGGCTGTCGGCGATGAGCTGCCGGGCGACGGCCAGATCGCGCTGGCGCACGGTGCGTTGGTTGGCTTGGACCAACGCGACGGCGGCCCCGGTGGTTAGGGTGAGCAGGATCGCCAGCGCCGCGGTGACGGTGCGGCGGACCCGGACACCCCGGCGCTCCTGCCGGTACGCCGCTTGCAGGAACTCCTGCTCCAGCGGATCGCTCACCGCCATTTCCTTTGCCGCCTGCAGTCGCCCGCTCCGATACAACAAGGCGGCGTCACGCCCGGCGGCGGCCCATTCGCGGGCGTGCTCAGTGAGCCGGAGGCGGGCCACGCGGTCGGCTTGATCCTCCTGGCTCCAGGTGCGCAGGCGGGGCCAGGCCCGCAGCAGCGTGTCGTGCGCGATCGTGACACTGTCGTGTTCCAGTACGATCAGGCGGCTGGCCACGAAGGGCGAGACGATCGCGTCGGTGTCGGGGCCGAGCGCGTTCCGTATGGTCAGGAGGTCGGTGGGCCTGCGCACCAGTTCGCCGTCGATGGTGACCAGGGTGAGCGCTCGCATGAGCGGCCGGACCATCTGCGCCTGCTGCCCGTTCAGCGTGTCGTAGGCCTCCTCCGCGCTTCTCCGCACGGCGTCGCGCACGCCGCCGGCGCTCTCGTACGCCCGCACCGTCAGGACCGAGCCCTCCCGCGCTTCCCAGGTGCGCAACATGGCCTGGGACAGCAGCGGCAACACGCCTTCCTCGGGCGTGCCTATGGTGACCCGGCCGGCGCCGAGGTCGCGCAGCACCGCCTCCACCAGTCCATCCGCCACGCTGAGGCCGGCCACGGCGGCCGGGCCCGTGATGGCGGCGGCCAGGTCCGCCTCGGTCATGGGGGTAACGACGAACTGGCCGTCTTGGATAGCGGCCGCCAGTTCCGGATGTTCGGCGCATCTCGCCCACATGTCGCCGCGTACGCCGATGACCACTATGGCCTCACCGCTGTTGGCGAGGGCGTCGAGGGCGGTCACGTACGCGGCTCGCTGATCCGCCGAGGCCAGTGTGAACACCTCCTCGAACTGGTCGGCGACCAGGACGAGCCGGTGCTTGTTCCCGTCCATGCCAAGGCGTTCTGCATGGCCCGCCACGGCCTGCCGTACCAGGAGGGGAGCCTGGGCGGGGTCGGCGATGAGGGCTCGGTGCGCGGCCGGCGCCGTACCGGGAGAGTGCAGCACGGCCAGGCGTAGTGCCAGCTCGCGCAGCGGCTCCGCCGTGGGCGTGAGCACCATGGTCGGCCAGTGCACGGCGCCGGGCACCGGCAGCGTGCCCCGGGACAGGGCCGGCAGCAGGCCCGCGCGCAGCAGGGAGGACTTTCCCGCCCCCGAGGCCCCCGAGACGATGAGCGGTGAAGGGATCGCGAGCCGGTCGGCGACCGCCGCGCACAGGTCGCCGGTCAACGCCTCGCGGCCGTGGAAGTAGGCCGCGTGCGTCTCGTCGAAGGGGTAGAGCCCGCGGTACGGGGATGTCTCGGGAGCGGGCAGGGCCAGCCGCCCGCCCTTTCTGGTGCGCTGCTCCAGGTCGGCGGCCAGCTCGTACAGGCCGGAGAGCAGGGCGTAGTGGTGGCGGCGCTGGTCCTGCTCGTGGCGGAGCATGATGGTGCTCTGATGCTGCTCGGTCCTGATCGCCGCCATGTCCGCGGCGATGCGCCGTGACTCCTGGTGGATGCTACCCAGCAGGAAGGCGAATTCCTGGAATTCCCGTTCCAGCCCGGCGAAGGCGCCGACGACTGCGCCGACGACGTCCTTGGAGTGTGTGCGCAGTGCCTCGTCCACCGCTGCCGCGACCATGTCGACGCGCCCGATGATCTCGGCCAGTTCGGCTCGGACCTCGCGCGCGATGGCGTCCTGGCCCTGGAGCGCCGCCAGCAACTCGGCGGCCAGTTCAGCGGTGACGGCGTCCGGCGATTCCGCGGGCCGGGCGCGCAAGCGTTCCGCCGTACGCTCCAGCAGCCCCGACAGGTAGTTGCCGCCCATTCCGCTCAGCAGCCCGGTGACGGCCGGGAGCAAGGCGCCGCCCGGCGTGAGGATGTCGGTGAACGCGGCGGCGGCGAGCAGGGCGAGCAGGGTGTTGGGGGTCATCGCCCGCAGCTTCTCCCCGCCCCCGCGAGCAGCCGAGACGACCCAGCGCGCTGCGGCGCGGCCCATGCGCTCGCGCCCGTCGTCGCCGGATCCGCTGATGTTCATTGCCGACATTGTCATTTATTCCTCGGGGAATATTCGCCACAATCACCGCATGAGCTCGGACCGGTTCGAGGACGGGAATGCGCCAGCGCACGAGGACCGGCTTCGCCGCCGCATGGGCAGGGCCGCCGCACACCACATCACCTCGGCCGGGACGCGGCTCACCCAGATGGCGCCGAACACCATCTTGGCTCTGCTGGCCGCCTCCGCATGCACTGAGCTGGTGTTCTCCGACACGCCCGAGGCCGTCGGCCAGGCCACGACCGGCCTGCTCGCGGGCATGGGCGGGAACTACCTGGCGGCGATCACCGAGCGCACCGCCGCCCGGCTGCGCCGGCAACGCCGTCTCGACGGCCCGGCCCTGACCGCCGCCCTGGCCCAGGCGATCGAGCGCGATCTGCGTAGTCCCGCGATGGGCGAGAACGTCAGCACCGAACTGGCCGCAGTCCTGAGGCAACTCGACCTGGCTCAGGAGACGCTCACCGGGCTGGTGGCGGCCGGGTCGGCGCGCGTCACCGAGGAGACCCTGGCGGCCTTCGACACGATCCGCACCGAACACGCGGAGTTCGGCTTCCTGCTGACCGAGCTCACCCAGGCAAGCGCGCGCGCCACTGCGGAGCTCACCCACCTCCGCCAGGCCCAAGACGATCAGCGGCGGGAGCTGGAGCGGGACGAGAGCGAACGCTGGACGCAGGCACGCCTTCTCGGACAGGTACATGACCTGGTTGCCGGCATGGCGGCCGAGCAGCCAGAGCCGCGTGCCGTCACCGGCGCCGGCCAGGCCCCTTACCTGGGGCCACGCACTTTCACCGAAGCCGACGAAGTGCTTTTCCACGGCCGGGAACCTGTCGTGGCCGCCCTTGCCGAACGGCTCGGCGACCAGGGGATCCTGGTGGTCACCGGTCCGTCCAAGTCGGGCAAGACCTCGCTGCTGCGAGCCGGGCTTCTGCCCTCACTATCCGCTTCCTGGCACACCGCCTCGGCCGCCCCGCTGGACGAGCTGGCCCTCGCGATCGCCCGCCTGAACGGGGAACGTGACGCGGTGACGATACGGGCCGAACTGGCCGCCCACCCGGAGGGCGCCCCACTGCTGATCCCCCCGGGAACCGCCCCGGTGCTCGTCGCCGACCAGGTCGAACAAGTCCTGGACGCCGAGGCTCCGCTCCGCGACGCCTACTGCTCCGCGCTGACCGCGCTGTCCGAGCGGGCCATGGTGATCGTCTGCGTCCGGCAGGACGCCCTCGACAGGCTCGGGCTGGACACGGCCGAACAGTTCGCAGTTCCGCCGATGACCGAGTCGGAACTGGCCCGCGCCATCCACGCTCCCGCGGCGGCGTACGGCTCGACGGTTCAGCCCGGGCTGACCGACCTGGTGCTGCGCGACCTGCGTTCGGGCGGCGGGTACGGTCCCCTCGCACCGGCCTGGCTGTCCAGGGCGATGCTGAGCACCTGGCAGGCAGGGCTGAACATCCGAGCGTACGGCGGCAGCGGGGGAGTCCCCGCCCTCATCGCCGCGGCGGCCGAAGCCCTCTACACCTCTCTCGACCCAGAGTCCCAGGAGGCCGCGGCGGCCCTGTTCTCCCGCGAGGACCTGACCCCGGCCACGCCGCGGGAGCAGGCGGTGCTGGAGGCATACGCCGAGGCCGCGGTCGTCGTCCTGGGCGGCGGCGCCAACCCGGAGCTGGCGCACGACAGCCTGCCCGAGACCTGGCCACGCCTGCGTGAGTGGCGCACTCCGCGAATCGTCCGCCTGGCTCCCGTCCCGCCGCGCAGGCGTCCGTGGCTCGCCGCCGCAGCGGTCGCGGCGGCGGCCGTGCTGACCGCGTCCGTCGTGCTCTTCTCCACCGACTCCTACCGCCAGGTCGCGGATCTGGCCCAGCGGGTGGAAGGCGTCTTCCCTGGGAATCCCGCGCTGGCCCGTCTGCTGGCGGTGGCGGCCCACCGCCAGGCGCCGGACTCGCCCGAGGCGACGGCCACGCTCAAGAGCATGCTGATGAACCCCCTGCTCACCGTACTGCCTGGCCAGGGCAGCCCGCTGGCCTTCACCCGCGACGGCCGCACCCTGGCCATCGGGGACGACAAGGGCCGCGTCCAGCGCCGTAGGTTCCCCACGGGGGAGATCCTGGGACCGCCGCTGGCTGGTCCGCTGGGTGAGGGCACCTTGCTGGCCTTCTCCCCGGACGGCACCAGACTCGCGCTGTCGGTCCGCACCGACGACGACCAACCGGCCGACCTGCGGGTCTGGGACCTGGCCACCGGCCGGCCCGTCACCCCCCGGCTGACCGGTATCGACGTCCCCACCTGGCTGGCCTTCGACTCCGGCGGCTCGGTTCTGACCGCGTCGGACCATCTCGCCAGGCGGTACAGCTGGCGCGTCCCGGCCGGAACCCGGTTGCCCGGAGGCCCCGGCGGTCTGAAAGCCACCAACCTGTACGGTGAGCTCGACCCCACCGGAATCCACTTCGCCGCGTTCAACCGAAAGGGACCGGAGGCGTGGCTGTGGACCAACGGCGGCGAGCCGGTCAGCATCACCCGCGATCTCCCGATCGAGGCCGTCGAGTTCAGCAGAGACGGACGGCTGCTGGCGGCCGCCGAAGCCGACCGCGTCGAGGTCCTGTCCATCGGCACCCCAGTTTCCCCGGTCGGCCAGATGGGCGCTTTCCCCGTCGATCTGAACCCGGACATCAACAACCCGGACGCCGCCAAGCCCATGGCTTTCTCGCCCGACGGAACCATCCTCGCCGTCGGCGGTGAGGACCAGGTGCGCCTGCTGGACCTGCGCGTCTCGCGCTTCGCGACCTCCGCGTTCACGCTGCTGACTCCCGGCGGGGGAGACATCACGACGCTGGCCTTCGCCCCGGACGGCCAGACCCTGGCCACCGCCGACACGAGTGGAGACGTCCGAGTCTGGTCGATGGCCCGGCTCATGCCGGACCTGTCCGTCGGTCTCTCCGACGTCGTCCCGTCCGTGGCCTTGAGCCCCGACGGCAGCACGATCGCCACCAGTGAGGATTCGCTGGACTTCCCTCAAGTCCTGCTCTGGGACGCCACCACGGGCGAACAGCGCGGCGCGGCCTTCGCAGGCCGCGCCGCGGTCACCTTCCTGTCCGACCAGGCGCTCCTGACTGACGCCGGAGACGCCCCCGTCCAGTGGGACATCGTCACCCACGCGGCCGTACGGCGGTTCGAGGGCGACTTCTCCGCATCCGACCCGCTGATCGTCAGCCCCAACGGCCACCTGCTCGCGACGTCCGACGAAAACGGCCTGGCCCAGCTGTGGGACATGGGCACCGGCCGGCGTCTGGGCGGACCGCTCCCGGCCAAGGACCGCATCGGCGGCCTGTCCTTCAGCCCCGACAGCCGTCTGCTGGCCACCGGTGGAGACCGACTGCGCCTATGGGACACGGCGACCCGCACGGCCTTGCCGCTTTCCTTCTTCCTGGAGGGCCTGCCCGCCGTCGGCCACCACGTGACCTTCAGCCCTGACGGTCGGCTCCTGGCGAGCGCGGAGGACGACGGCATCCAGCTCTGGGACTCGGCTACCGGTGCCCCCTATGGCGTACCGATGTCCTCCCGGAACTCGATCGCAGGCCTGTCCTTCACCCCCGATGGCGGCACCCTGATCTCGATCGGCGGCAATGCCACCAGGTTGTGGGACGTGGCTACCCAGCGCCCCCTGGGTGACCCGCTGACCGCGCACAACTCCGCGCTGACCGATCTGGCGGTCAGTCGCGACGGCCGGACGTTCGTCACGGGCGCGACCGACTTCAGCGCCAGCGTCTGGAGGCTGCCCGATCTGTCCGGTGACCTCGCCCGGGAGGTCTGCGCCATGGCAGGCCGCGATCTGACAGCGGCCGAGTGGGCCACGCACCTGCCCGATACGGCGTATCGGCGCGTGTGCTAGCTAGGCCGGGTGCAGAACGCCCCGCCTTCGCCGTGCCGGGTCACTCACCGATCTCCCGGTAGATCTGGGGCGGCCTGGGCGTAGGCGGTGATGGCTCAAAGCGCATATTCGCCCGATTTTCGGCCAGTTCTACGGCGACCCCAGGGAGGGGGCGTCAGGCGAGCTCCTCACTCGCCCGGTGCCGCCCGAGCCTGCTGAAGCCGTCCCGCCCGCTCGGGGGAGCGACCCGGCGAAAGCGAGGGAGCAGCACACAAGTCGCCGACGGACACGAGTCGCCGACCGGCGCCGAGCACACGCCGAGCACACGCCGATCACCCCAGGGCCACAGCGGCCGGAAAGCGGGAGGGCGACTCCGGTGAAAATCGATGACAGCGCACCAGGTCTTGGCCGTCCGGCTCGGAGCCCGGTCCGGGAAAACAGGCTCTAGTCGGCGGCCAGCGCCAAGCGCAGGCCGAAGGCGACCAGTACCGCCCCGGTGAGCCGGTCCATCGCCCGGCGTACCCCCGCCCTGCCGAGCACGCCCCGCGCCAGCTCCGTCCCGGCGATCAGCATCCCGAACCACACCATGCCCTCGAGGTTGTGCACCAGCGCCAGCAGCAGGCCCGCCGGGAGATGCGGGACGTCCTGCGGGATGAACTGCGGCAGCAGCGCCACATAGAACACCCCGATCTTCGGGTTGAGCAGATTGGTGACCACCCCTCGCAGCCACGCCCGGCCCACGCCGCCCTGCGCCCGCGCCGGACCACCCGCCTGCCGTCCGTCCCCGTCCTCGTAGCCGCCCCGGCCCCGCCGGGCCCGCCACACCATCAAGACCCCCGTCCCCACCATGTACGCCGCACCCGCGTAGCGCAGCAGGGTGTACGCCGCATGTGAGGCCGTCAGCAACGCGGAGACCCCCACCGCCGCCCCGGCCCCCCAGACCAGCACCCCGGTGTTCACCCCCAGCGCCGTCGCCACCGCATGCCGCCGGCCACCCGACACCGCCGCACGCAGCACGAGCGCCGTGTCCAACCCCGGCACAATCGTCATCAACCCAGCAACCATCGCGAACGACGCAATCGACGAGAGCACCCGCCTATCGTCCACCCCCACCCGCCACCGACACGACCCGCCCCCGCACGAAGAGCCACCCGCCACCATTCGCCGGCCACCACCGCACAACGAGCCACCAGGGCGGTGGTGACTCGCCGGCCACCGGCCCGCTCACACGAAGAACCACCCCGCGACCACACGCCGGGCCGCCACCACGCGCAGAGCCGTCCAGGGCTACTCGCCGGCCGCCTGCCCCCGCAGCAGCGGATGGGCGCGCATCGCCACCTCGAGCTCACCCGGCAGCTCGTCGCGATAACGGCCCAGCGTCGCCAGATCACTGTGACCCAGCACCCGCCGCACCGCGTCCATGTCCACCGCGTCGGCCAGCAGATGAGTGGCCGTCGTATGCCGCAACCCATGCGGAGTCACCGACCGCCGCTGCGCCGGATCGACCCGACGCTGCACACGATCGATCACCGCCTGCACATCGCCCCGGGCCAGCCGCCTGCCCCGCCACGACAACAGCAACGCCTTCTCCGCCGTGACCGGACGCCCACCCGACAGATAGGCGTCCAGCACCCCGGCGACATCGCCCGGCAGCGGCACATCACGCGTCTTGCCGCCCTTGCCGAAGATCCGCCAGTAACGCACCCCGTCATTGGTGTAGAAATCCTCGACATTGGCCCGCACCAGCTCCGACACCCTAGGCCCGAGCGTCGACAGCAGCAGCACGATCAGCGCGTCACGCACCTCGGTACGCTGATCACGCCGCCCGCCCTCGGATTTGGACACCGTCAGCGCCCGCGCCGCCCCGACCAGCCCCTGCGCCTGCTCGCGGGTCAGCGCCCGCCGCTCGGCACGCAACCCGCCCCTCTCTTTGGCCGTCACCGTCGCCGCCGACATCGGATCGATCTGCACCCACCCCGACAAGGTGGCGTGCTTGAAGAACGCCGACACCGACCGCCGGAACCGCGACTGCGACGAAGGACTCTGCGACCGGCCACCGGGGGAGGAGCGCCGCCCGTCGGGCTTACGGGCGAACGCCAGCAGCACCGCGTCGACGTCCTCACCCGTCAGGTCGTCCAGCACCCGCCCGGCCCCCGCCAGCTCGGCGAACGTCGCGACATCGCGCGCGTACACCTCCGCCGTCGCGGGGGACAGCGCCCCGGTCACGGTCTTGGCGCGCACCAACTCCACATAACGGTCGACGGACTCCTCGACGGTGAGTCGCTTCAGCTTGGCGGGCCGCATCGATCAGCTCAGTCCTTCCGGCCGGGAACCAGCCGACCGTACCGGCTCCCACCGACAATTCCGCGCCCCCACCGCGGCCACGGCCGCAAAACCACATGACAGCCGCCCGGCGGCCCCGCCATGATGTCCCCGCCCGCGCTCACCCGCCCTGAGGAGACCCACCATGGCCCACCGCAGCACCGTGCCCGGCCTGCTCCCGCCCCCCGGCTACGCCCACGCCGCGGTCGTCGAGACGGGGGAGAGGCTCGCCTTCATGGCCGGCGCGGTACCCATGGACGCCGACGGCACCCTGGTCGGCCCGGGAGACCCCGCCGCCCAGACCCGCCAGGTGCTCGGCAACCTCGAGACGGCCCTGCGCGCCATCGGCAGCGACCTGCGGCACGTCATCGCCAGCACCGTCTACGTCGCCGCCACCGAACACCACGACCTCATCCGCGTATGGGAGGTGGTACAGGCCAGCGAGCTCTCCGACGGCCCGCACACCTCCACCCTGCTCGGCGTCTCCCACCTCGGCTACTCCGGCCAGCTCGTCGAGATAACCGCCACCGCCGTCATCCCCTGATCCCGCCCCCGCCCGCGCCCCCGGCGTCAGGATCCCCGCCCCCAGAGGAACTCCCCGCAGGGCTGCGGACCTGATCCTCCGACCCGTCGGAACGCAGCCGGTCCAGCACGCCGTAGGCCGGGTTGCCGCGGGCCGCCGCGCGTACCTCCCGGGCGGTCGAGGCCACATAGGCCTGCCCCGTCACGATCGAGGAGTGGCCGAGCAACTCCATCAGCTCGTGCGCCGAAGCACCCCGCTCGGCCAGCCGGGTGGCGAACTCGTGCCGCAAGGCGTGCACCAGCGTGCCCTTCTGCACCCGGTCGTGAACCCCCGCGTACCGGTAACACTGCCGCACCAGGTACTGCAGCCCGCCGCGCCGCAGCGGCTCGTTCCTGGTGTCGACCAGCAACGCGGCCGACCGGGGGAGCGTGGCCGTCCCGAACCTGCGCAGGCGGCTGCGCAGGTAGTCGTCGATCAGGTGCTCGATCGGCGGCTCGATCGGCAAAGAGCGCGTCTTGCCGCCCTTGCCGACGACCTGGATCCTGCGGTCGCCGGGCCCGCCCCCGATCGAGCCGAGCGTCAGCCCGAGCAGCTCGGCCGAACGCATCCCGGTGACCAGAGCGAGTGCCAGCACCACCAGATCACGCTCCACCCAGGGGTCACGGGCCTTACGAGCACCGGCCGCGACCTGCTCCAGAAGCGTCACCGACGCCGTCCCGTCGCCGAGCAGCGGCTTGGGCGCCTTGGCCGGCTGCTTGGGCCGGGGGACCGCCGCCATCGGGTTGCCCTCCAGCATCCCCTCGGCCACGCAGAACGTCAGGAACTGGTTCCAGGCGCTCCACGCCCGGTTGACACTGGCGGCCGAACGCGGCTCGGCGAACTCGGCGAACGCGTTGCGCACCAGGCGGCCGCTCAGATCGCGTACCTCCAGGTCGCCCTGCGGCACACCGGCCAGCCCGGCCGCGATCTGCGACACCAGGTGCAGGTCACGCTCGTACCCGGCGATGGTGTGGGGGGAGAGCTTTTTGGTGCGCAGGGAGGAGACGTACTCGGCGGCGGCCTCCGGCAGGCGCATCAGGATCAGCGGTTCACGATCGCCCAAGACGGCCTCCACCTCTCCGGCAAGGAGCAACCTCCCAAAAGCGGCGCACGTGCCTTGCGATTATGCATGAAACCGGGGAGACCGGGCCCGGAGACACGCCGGACGGCACACCCGAGCCGGACGCGAGGGCCGGCGGGCCGTCCCGGTCGCCGCGCGCGTCCGGGATCCGCCGAACAAGGGACGCGCGGTGACGCGGTGGACATCGCGGGCACCCGTAGGAGATGTGCGCCCCTGGGGGACGCGTTCACGTTTGATGCATAAGTGCGATTATGCATGAAACAGGTGTGGAGGGGCCGGCGAGAGGCCCGTCATGGCCGTCCGCCGTGCGTGCGCATTCACCGCGGCGCGACCACCGGGCCGCACAGCGCGCCGGCCGCCGCATGACGGGCAAGGTGGGCCGGTGGTCGCGCGGGACGGCGCCGCGGGACGGCGCCGCGGGACGCCGAGGTGCGTCGGCGGCTCGCGGCGACGATGCTGATCGGCATGACGCGGCGCTCAGCGGCAAGCGGATGACCAAGCGGCTCAACCGCAACACCGTGAGATGTGCCGGCGCAGAGCGATCTTGGTGTCGACACGGCTAAAACGATCTTGTGGGGTACCACCTCGACCGTGCCGCACGGCCGTACCCGCCTGCGGACACGCGGATCGCGGCCGTTCGGCGCCGGTGACGCGCGTGCGTGGGTCCGGGCATCTCGGTGCCCGGGCGGAGCGGCCACCGGTGCCCCATGGCGCCCCTCTTCGCCCCGAACAATGTCATACCGTACAGAAGCTCAATTCTGTACGGTATGGGATATATCGGCATATAACGGGCGGCACGCCCGGTCGAATGTCGCCTCGTGGCTCCCCCAGCAGGTTCCTGTGGCGATACAGGGCGCGCAGGAGGCAGGGCCGGCACATGGCCGAAGCCGGTGACGGGCGACGCGCCGGCGCCGGCCATGGTCCCCTCCCCCGCTGCTGGACGTTCACCGGGCGATGACGACGGGGGTCGTCGTAGTACTGGCCGAAAATCGGGGCGGATATGGCTGAAGCTGAAGTTAGATGTCGAGGTCCTCTACGGCGGGATGCCGGCCCAGATCGGCGATCAGGTCGTAGAACTCGTCGGGGACCTTGCCGCGCAGTTCCTCGATGGTGTCCACGACTTCGAGGGTGGCTTCGCCTTGGACGAAGCCCCAGCTTGAGTCGGCCAGGCCGAGATAGCTCCGCCACGCGCCCCGGGAGAAGAGTCCCTCGAGCCAGTTGTCGGCCCCGGAGTCGTCCGTCCAGTCAGGTGAGCGGTCCACGTGCAGGACGTACTTGCCCTGGCGTGAGCGGTACACCTTGAACATCTCCATTCGGCTGCCCTGGGTGCGTCCCCACTCGGCGAGCAGAACTCCGGAGAAGCGCTGCTTGCGGCCGGTGCCCTGGCCCACTTTGACGATGATCTCGTCGTAGCCCTCCTGGCGGCCTTCCTCCGTCTCGACGTAGCGGCGTAGCGCCACGCTGATCGCCGTCGACAGCTTGCCCCCGGCGAGCTCCTGCGCCCGCTGGAACAACGGCAGATCCTCATCGGAAACGTAGATCGTTTTATTGGGCATGATCCCACCCTCATCCCGTATACGTATAAGGCTACGTATAGAGTGTGGTGGGTGGCAATGCCGTATCCGATCCGTAACGCGCCCGCCGAGGACACCCTGCCGTTGACCGGCCCCGGGCGAGCGTCTACCTACCGGGTGCTGACGGAGTGTGAGAAGCGCCAGGCCTGCTCCGGGGCCGTCGCCCAGGCCACCGAGGTCAGCCGATGCCGATGCGCAGCGGGAGTGTGCGGGGGCCGCGGACCTGGCCTGCGGCCCAGGTCACCGCCGCCGGGTCGGCCAGGCTGAAGTCCGGGATCCGCTCCAGCCAGACGTCGAGCGCGACCCGTAGTTCCATGCGTGCCAGGTGCGAGCCGACGCAGCGGTGAATGCCCAGGCCGAACGCGGCGTGCCGGTTGACCTGGCGGTCGATGACGACCTCGTCCGCGCGGTCGAACTGCTGCGGGTCGCGGTTGGCCGCCGGGAACGACAGCAGGATCCAGTCGTCGGCCTTCATCTCGACGCCGTTCCAGTGCATGTCCTCCTTGACCAGCCGGGCCATCGTGACGGGTGCGTAGGCCCGCAGGAACTCCTCCATCGCGGTCGGCAGCAGCTCGGGCTCGGCGACCAGGCGCTCGCGGTCGTGCGGGGTCTTGGCCAGATGCCACAGGGACGCGCCGATCGCGCTCCAGGTGGTGTCGATGCCGGCGATGAGCAGCAGCGCCATCGTGCCGGCCACGTGGGAGGGGTCGAGCTTGTGACCGTACAGCTCGGCGTTGATGAGGTAGGTGGTGAGGTCCTCACGCGGGTGGTCGAGGTGGTCGCGGATCTGCGCGAGAAGGTAGTCGAACAGCTTTCCCATCCGTGCGATGCGCTCCTCCGGCGGCAGGTTGACGCCTTCGAGCGCGTTTTCGATGAATTCACGGAACCGCGGGCCGTCCTGCGGGGGGAACCCGAGCATGTCGGCGATGACCCGCATCGGGATGTACTGGGCGTAGTCGCGGGCGGCGTCGACGACGGGCTGGTCCTCGAACGCGTCGATGAGCGTGTGGCACAGCGCTCTGGTCGCCGCCTCTCGCTTGGCGACCGCGGCCTTGGTGAACGCCGGCAGCAGCAGCTTGCGCGCGTCGTGGTGGAACGGCGGGTCGGAGGAGATCGGCGGTGTGCCGCCCACCGGCGCCACCTCGAGGGGCGGCCGGAAGTTGCTCATGATGATCGACCGTGAGGAGAAGCGCTCGGTGTCGTAGGCGATGGCCGCGACGTCCTCGTAGCGCGTCGGGAGCCAGCCGCCGCCGAAGCGGTCGGTGTGCGCGATGGGGCAGCGCTGTCGCAGGTCGTCCTGGATGGGGTACGGGTCGGCCGCCCATTCGGGTTCGAGGTGGGAGAAGTTGGTCGCCCAGTCTGAGACCGGGCCGGTGATGATCTCATTGCGTGTGCCGAGAGGCAGGTCCGTCCGTGTCTCCCGGATGTCCTGGCTGAAGCGGTCGTCAACGGTCATCTCGCGCCTCCTCGCTGATGTCGATCGCTCGTTCGGGGCAGTTGGCCATGGTCAGGCGCGCCGTCTGCTCCTTTCCCGGTGGTACGACGCCGTCGGCGATGACCTGCCCGTATCCTTCGTCGTCCTCTGCGAACAGGCCGGGGGCCAGGTCGTAGCAGCGGCCGTGTCCGTGGCAGCGCTGGGATTCGATTCGTACGTTCACTGCGGGGGCTCCGCTCTGTGTGCGGTGTCGTCGTCGGTGGGGGCGAGGGCGCGCACGAGGCGGGTGAGCAGCGCCGACCATTCCTCGTTGTCGACGGTGTGCAGGTCGGGGGTGATGAGGGCGCTGCCCATCGCCAGCAGCAGGCAGAGGTGGGCCAGCGCGTCCGGCGACAGTGCGGGGTCCAGCTCGCCGCCGCCTTGGGCCAGGCGTACGAGTTCGGCGATCCAGTCGGCCCGCTCGCCGACGTAGTCGCGCATCGGGCGGGCGACGTGTTCGTCGCGGCGGGCGGCGACGAGCGCTTCGACGATGAGGTGGCCGGGGGCGTCGCGGCGGCGCGGCAGCCAGCGGCCGATGACCAGGAGCAGGTCGGTGATCGACCGGTCGGGGTCGGCGGCGAAGAGGTTGGCCAGCAGCTGGCGTCCGTGTGCTCGTAGCGCGGCCACGAGCAGTTCGGCCTTTGAGTCGAAGTGCGCATATAGCGCGCCGTTGCTCACTCCTGCGGCCGCGGCGATGTCGGCTACGCGGGTGCCGTCGTATCCGCGTTCGGCGAAGACCTTGGCGGCCGCTCGCAGCAGCCGTTCGCGTGTTTCGGCGGCGGTGACGCCCGCGATGCGTCCCATGGGTGAATTAAATGATTGTTCATTTGATGCGTCAAGAGCACAGGTGTGCCTCCTGCGGCGGAGCCGGCGGGGCGTTGAAGCCTGGAGTCGGTCAGGTGGTGCGGTGGCGGGCGGGGGTGCCGGTGTGGGGGCGCAGGAGGGCGGCGATGGTGGCGATGCCTTCGGTGATGTCGGTGGGGGTGCTGGCGGCGTAGCCGAGGACGAGTCCGGGCCGGTCGGGGTGCTGGGTGTGCCAGGACAGCGGCTGGACTTTGACGCCGCGCGCGAGGGCGGCGGCGGCCAGGTCGGTGTCGGCGACCGGGGCCTGGTAGGTGATCATGAGGTGCAGGCCTGCGGCGGCGCCGTGGACGATGGCGCCGGGGAGGTGGGTGGTGATGGCGTCGATCATGGCGTCGCGGCGGCGGCGGTGGCGTCTGCGCAGGAAGCGCAGCTGGCGTTCCAGCTCCCCCGATGCCATGACGTGGGCGAGGACGAGTTGCGGTAGTACGGCGTTGCCGAGGTCGGCGTTGCGTTTGGCGGCGACGAGGGCGTCGTGGTGTTCGGGGGGTGGCAGGAGCCATCCGACTCTGATGGCGGGGGCGAGGAGTTTGGAGACGCTGCCGGCGTAGAAGACGCGGTCGGGGAGCATCGAGCGCAGGGCGGGGACCGGGGGGCGGTCGTAGCGGTGTTCGGCGTCGTAGTCGTCTTCGATGACCAGTCCCCCGTCGGCGGCCCATCGCATGAGTTCGCGTCGTCGCCGGCCGCCGAGGACGACGCCGGTGGGGAACTGGTGGGCGGGGGTGAGCAGGACGGCGGGGGCGCCTGAGGCGCGTAGTTCGTCGACGCGTAGTCCTTGGGGGTCGACGGGGATGGGCGGGGTGTCCAGGTGCCAGTTGCGTAGTTGCTGGCGGGCTCCGAGGGATCCGGGGTCTTCGACGGCGACCTGGTGGATGCCGTCGTGCCGCAGGATCTGGGCGAGGAGTGCGAGTGCCTGGGCGACGCCGGCGACGATGAGGATCTGCTGGGGGTCGGCTCTGATGCCGCGGTTGCGGGCGAGCCAGTTGGCGACGGCCAGGCGCAGGGCGGGTGTGCCGCGTGGGTCTCCGTATCCGAGGTGGGCCGCTGACAGGTCGCTGAGTATGGAGCGTTCGGCGCGCAGCCATGCGGTGCGGGGGAAGGCGGCGAGGTCGGGGACGCCGGGTGACAGGTCGATGCGGGCGGGGGCGGCGCGCAGGGAGTCGAAGATGTCGGTGCCGGGCCGGGCGGTGAACAGGGTGGTGTCGGCGGTGGTGTTCTTGCCTGTGGGGGTGGCCGGCCGGGGTTGGGGTGTGGGCGGGGTGAGGGGGGTGGCGACGACGATGGTTCCGGCTCTGCCGCGTCCGGCGATGTGCCCGTCGTCGATGAGGCGCTGGTATGCGGCGGTGACGACGCCGCGGGAGACCTGCAGGTCGGTGGCGAGGGTGCGTGTGGCGGGCAGGCGGCTGCCGAGGGGCAGGCGGCCGTCGGAGATGGCGAGGCGGAGTTGCGTGGCGAGCCATTCGGAGCGTCCGCGGGGTGGGGCGTCGCCGGTGTCGAGCTGGAGGAAGTCGGAGCCCGCGGTTATGGACTTGTCGGCCGGCCCGGCTTTGTCCCTACTCATCGGACCATTGTGGCAGCAGAGTGGGCGTGGGCGATGCGGGAGAGGCGGGAAGCGGGAGGACGTCGGGTCACTGATGGCCGCGGTCGCGGGCGAGCTGGCCTTGGCCTGGCCGGTGAAGCCGGTCGATGTGGTTCTGGGCCGGTCCTCGCCGCGGTTCGTGTTCCCGGTGTGACGCGGGGCCGGCGCGGGTGCGTGTTCTGCGCCCAAGGCGGATTGCGTCAGGATGCCTTGACGTCAAGCGGATCTGACGGGATGCTGCGGGCATGGTGACTCCTGATGGGCTGGAAGCCCGCTTCACGCTGCTGACCGCCGCCGCCCGCTACGACGCTCTGCGCACCCGCGACGCGCTGGCCTCCCCCGCCTTCGGCTCCCCCGGCTATCCGGAGGACGACGCCGGTCCGCCCGCGCCGCCGCTGACCCCGGAGGAGGCGCTGGAGATGCTGGCGCTCGGTGAGGTGCTCGCCCGCAAGGCCGGGTACGGGCGCCAGCTCGCGGTGCGTTCGGCCCGCTCGGCGGGCGCCTCCTGGTCGCAGATCGGCGCGGCGCTCGGCATCAGCAAGCAGGCCGCCTGGGAGACCCACGGCCGGTGGATCGACGACCAGGCCGAGCAGTACCGCCGCAGCGGATACCAGGGCCTGGACCAGGAGCAGGTGGCCGCGGCCCGGGCGCTGGCGGGAGAGCCCGATCGGCAGGACCGGTCATGAGGGCCGGGGTGGAGGCGATGCCGGCGGCGATGACTCCCCTGTGAGCCGGCACCCCAGGCGGTCGTTCCTGCGGCTCGGCGCGGTCGCCGCGGCGGGGGTCCTTGGAGCGCTGGTGCCGGCGCAGGCCGCGCACACGCCCGGCAGTTCGCTCGCCCTGCTGCGCCGCCGGTGGCGGCAGGTGTCGGCGGGGTCGGGGTTCGACGCGGCGGCCGAGCCGTACCGGACGCGGCTGGCGGAGCTGGGCAGGGCGGCGGCCGGACACCGGGACGCCATGGCGCCGGGTGTCGCGTCGCTGTGGCCGGATCTGGCGTTCCCCTCGTTCGCCGCCACCCCGGCGCGGTTGCGGGCGATGGCGCGGGCGTACGTCCTGCCGGGGACCGGGCTGACCGGGGACGCGGGGCTGGGCGAGGCCGTGGCAGCCGGCATCGACCACTACCGGCGGCAGGTGTACGCCGCGGGCGCCGAGCAGGTGGGCAACTGGTGGCCCTGGCAGATCGGCGTGCCCAAGGCGCTTTTGGACGCGGCGGTGCTGATCGGCCGGCGCCTGGGCGAGCGGCGGAGCAGGGCGCTGCGGGACGCGGTGGACCATTTCGTGCCCGAGAGCCTTCTTGCGGACTACAGCGGCACCAGCACCGGGGCCAACCGCGTGGATCTGTGCATGGTGATGCTGCTGCGCGCGATGCTGCGGTCGGATCCGGCGAAGGCGGCGCTGGCGGTCTCGGCGCTCTCCCCCGTCTTCCCCTACGTGCTGGAGGGGGACGGGTTCTACCGGGACGGCTCGTTCGTCCAGCACACCTTCGTCCCCTATCAGGGCGGGTACGGGGCGTCGCTGCTGTCGGGGGTCGCGACGCTGTTGGCGGTGTTGCGCGGCTCGCCGTGGGAGATCTCCGGGCAGCACCTGTTCGACATGGTGGAGACGTCGTTCGCCCCGTTCGTTCACGACGGGTTCTGCATGGACCTGGTGCGCGGCCGGGCGGTGAGCAGGAAGCCTTACGGTGACCACCGGCGGGGGCGGGAGATCGCCTCCTCGGTGCTGCTGCTGGGGGAGGTCGCCTCGCCCGGCGAGCGGGCCCGCTGGCAGGCCATGGTCAAGGGGTGGGCGGTGCGGGACACCTGCGTGCCCATGCTGGAGGCCGCCGAGCGCGATGATCTGGCGTTTCACGCGCGCCTGGCGCGGGTCCTGGGCGATGAGGCGATCCCCGCCGCGGGTGAGCCGGTCGGGCACCGGTTGCAGGCGATGAGCGCCCGCGCGGTCCATCGCAGGGCCGCCTGGTGCGCGGGGCTCAGCATGGCGTCCCACCGGATCGGCCATTACGAGCACGGCAACGGCGAGAACCTCCGTGGCTGGCACACCGGCTCGGGGATGCTGTACTGGTGGGGTCAGGGCCACGGCGACCAGTACTCCGACTCCTTCTGGCACACCGTGGATCCTTACCGGCTGCCGGGCACGACCGTCTCCACTGTGCGGCTGGCCGACGGCGCCGGTGAGGCGTGGGGCGACACCTGTCCCCCGGGCCGGTGGGTGGGCGGCGCCGGCGACGGGATGTACGCGACGGTCGGCCAGCACCTGTACGGCCTGGAGAGCACGCTGGAGGCCTTCAAGTCGTGGTTCTTCCTGGATGACGCGATCGTCTGCCTGGGCGCCGGGATCACCTGCCGGGACGGCGTGCCGGTCGAGACGATCGTGGACAACCGCAGGACCAGGGCGCCGCTCACAGTGGACGAGACGGCGGGCTGGGCGTACCTTCGCGGGCACGGCGGGTACGTGCTGCCCGGACGTCCGCGGCTGCGCACCTCGCGTGAGGAACGATCCGGCGGGGTCGAGCCGGTGACCCGCGGCTATGTCACGCTCTGGCTCGACCACGGTGTCGATCCCGGTTCGGCCGGATATGTGTACCTGCTGCTGCCGGGTGCGAGCCTGGAGCAGACCCGGGCCCGTGCCGCCGACCGCGGCTGGGCGCGTGTGGTCGCCAACACCGGACGGCTGCAGGGGGTCCAGGTCCCCTCGCTCGGCATCACCGCCGTCAATTTCTGGGACGAGGGGGCCGCCGGCGGGCTGGCCGCCTCCGCCCCGTGCGCGGTGCTGGTCCGGGAGATCGGCGACGGCACGGCCACGGTGTCGGTGTCGGATCCCCGGCGCGAGCTGGACGCGCTGACCGTCACCTGGGACCGGCCGGTGGCCGGGTTGCTGGGCGGGCATCGGCTCCTGGCGGGCGCCGCGACCGGCGCGAGGCTCACTCTTGCCTTCGGCCGGCTGTCGGACCAGGGCGGCGGCTCCCAGACGGTCACCGTACGCCTCGGCCGGGCCGGTTGAGCCCGCGGCCGGTCGAGCATGTTGGATCGCGCCATCTGGCCGAGGTCCCGCGGCCCTGCGGTGACCACTCCCCCGCTCGGGCGGCGGGCATTCCGGGCGGCGCGGAGAGCCCCGGCCCGGCGTCGTCGTCGGTGTAGCGATCCCGCCAGGAGCGCCCGGCCCTTCGAGCCGGGGCGCCGGGTCTCTGTCAGTAGCGGCTGTTCATCGCGGCGCGCACCTCATCGGCCCTCCGCTCCCGAAGATGACCTCAGCCCCAAAGTAGCTGTGTGAGTGATCACGATTGCGGTTCGTGATCGTCACGGAGGGGTGAATGCGGCCGGTAAGTCCGGGCTTCTGCTTGATCGTGTTCGTGTCGGAGACGGTCGGGTGGAAGGCGGGGTCGAATGCGTCGGGAGTGGGAGCCGGAAGAGCTGATCGCGGCGTGGACGCTGCTGGACGACGACTGGGAGCTGGTGGGGAACAAGACGGGGGCGACTCGTCTGGGGCTTCAGCTTGTTGCTGAAGTTCTTCGAGCAGGAGGGCCGGTTCCCGCGGCATGCGGGCGAGGTACCCAAGGCCGCTGTCGACTATGTGGCCAGGCAGGTGAAGGTCGAACCGGAGTTGTTCGGGGAGTACCGGTGGTCAGGGTCGACGATCGAGTACCACCGGGCGCAGGTGCGAGAAGCCTTGGGGTTTCGGGAGTCGACTCGGGCGGATGAGGATGTGCTGGCTGAGTGGCTGGCCGACAAAATCTGTCCGATGGTGTTCACGGATGAGGGGTTACGGTCAGCGCTGCTGGCCCGCTGCCGGACGTTAAAGATCGAGCCGCCCGGCCGGGTAGAGCGGATCGTAGGCGCGGGCCGGGCACGGTTCGAGCGGGAGTTCTGCCTGCATGTGCTGAACGGGTTGTCGGCAGACTCGGCGCGGTCGTTGTGGGAGCTGGCAACGGGTGAGGACGGGTTCCTGCTGGAGCTGAAGTCCGATCCAGGGCGGCTGGGGCTGGAGACGCTGCTGGAGGAGATCGTCAAGCTCCGGCGGGCGAAGACACTCGGGCTGTCGGCGGACCTATTCGGGGGTACTCGGATCGGCTGGTGGCCTCCTGGCGGGCGCGGGCGATGGCCTCGCATCCGTCGGACTTCGCGGCGAATCAGCCGCCGGTCCGCCTGACCTTGATGGCCGCGCTGGCGTGGTCGCGGACGACGGAGATCACCGACGCGCTGGTCGATCTGTTCATCGGCCTGGTGTCGAAGATCAACACGCGGGCGGAGCGGAAGGTCGAGCAGGCGATCGAGGCCGAGGCCAAGAAGGTGCACCGCAAGACCGAGAAGCTGTTCTCGATCGCTGAGGCCTCGCTGCGGGCCCCGGAGGGCACGGTCCGGCAGGTGGTCTTCCCGGCGGTGCCGGGCGGGGAGGCGACGCTGAAGGCGCTGGTGGCCGAGGCGAAGGCGGACGCCAGGGCCTACAAGGCCCGGGTGCGGACCGTGCTGACCAGCTCGTATTCGAGCTACTACCGGCGGATGCTGCCCAAGCTGCTGGCCGCGATCGAGTTCAAGTGCAACAACACCGCCTACCGGCCGGTGATGGATGCCCTGGACCTGCTGCAGCGCTACGCCGACATCCCCAACACCACCCGCCACTACGCCGCCTCGGAGAACGTCCCGATCGCGGGGGTGGTGCCGGACGGGTGGCTGGAAGCGGTGGTCGACGAGAACGGGGTTATCGAGCGGGCCTCCTACGAGCTGTGCGTGATCGTGTCACTGAAGGACGCGCTTGCGCCGCCGCGAGATCTACGTCGCCGGCGCCCGCCGCTGGCGCAACCCCGAGGAGGACCTGCCCACCGACTTCGAGGACAACCGGGACGTCCACTACGAGAACCTGCGCCAGCCTCTGGACAGCGCGGTGTTCATCGCCACGCTGAAGGAGGCGATGCGCGCCTCGATGGCGGACTGCGGCCAGGCGGTGGCCAGGAACAAGTCCGGCGGCACGAAGGTGAAGACCCACCGCGGCGAGCCGCGCTGGCACATCCCCGACCTGGGCAAGCTGAAGGTCCCGGAGAACCTGCGGGCGCTGCACACTGAGGTCGCCGCCCGCTGGGGGATCATCGACCTGCTGGACTTCTTGAAGGAGTCGGACTTCGTCACCGACTTCACCGACGCCTTCAGCACGGTCGCGACCAGGGAGGCGACCCCGCGCGAGGTGGTCCGTAAACGCCTGCTGCTGGTGCTGTACGCGCTGGGCACGAACGTGGGGATCAAACGGGTCGCCGACGGCGGCCGCCATGGCGAGAGCGAGGCCGCGCTGCGCGCCACGAGGCACTTGTTCGTCAACCGCGACAACCTGCGAGCGGCGATCGCGACCCTGGTCAACGCCACCTTAAAGATGCGGGACCCGCTGTGGTGGGGCAATGGTACGGCGTGCGCGTCGGATTCGAAGAAGTTCGGGTCGTGGTCGTCGAACTTGATGACGGAGTACCACGCCCGGTACGGCGGCCCCGGCGTCATGATCTACTGGCAGGTCGACCGCAAGTCGGTGTGCGTCTACTCCCAGCTGCGCTCCTGCAACGCCTCCGAGGTCGCCGCGATGATGGAAGGCGTGTTGCGGCACTGCACCGACGCGACCATCGACCGCCAGTACACCGATAGTCACGGCCAGTCCCTGGTCGGGTTCGCGTTCTCCTACCTGCTGGGGTTCAAGCTGCTGCCGCGGATGAAGAGGATCGCCCAGCAGTACGACCAGATGGTCAAGTACGCCACCGCGCTGCGGTTGGGCGCGGCCGAGGCCGAGCAGGTGCTGCGCCGCTTCACTCGCGGCGGCCCTAAGCACCCCACCTACAAGGCCATCGAGGAACTCGGCAAGGCGATCAAGAGCGTGTTCGTCGCCGAATACGTGGCCTCCGAGGGGCTGCGCCGGGAGATCCACGAGGGCCTGCAGGTCGTAGAGAACTGGAATTCGGCCAACACCGACCTGTTCTACGGCAGCGCCGGCACCCTGCCGGGCAGCGACAAGGAGCACCAGGAGGTCTCCATGCTCAGCTTGCACCTGCTGCAGTCCGCGCTGGTATTCATCAACACCCTGCTGGTGCAGTCCGTCCTGAAGGATCCCGTCTGGCAGAAGAAGATGACCGACGCCGACAAGCGCGGCCTGTCGCCGTTGTTCTGGTCCAACGCCAACCTCTACGGCATCATCGACATCGACATGGGCCGCCGCCTCGGCCTCGATCTGGCGGCCTGATCGATATCGCCCCCCTTGGGGGTCACCCTGACCGGGAGGGCAGGCTCGACTGGCTGGGCAGCAGACCGGCCAACGCGGTCCGGACCGCGGCCCGGCTCACCCCGTGCGCCCGCGCGAGCGCCGCGATCGAGGCGCCTTGGTCGGTGAACGCCGACCGCGCTTCCTCAATCTGGGTATCGGTCAGCGCGGGCGGCCGGCCGCGGTAACGGCCTTCGGCTTCGGCGGCGGCGATCCCTTCGGCGGTCAGCTCGGTTTGCAGGTCGCGCTGGAACTGCCCGACGGAGGTGATCACGTTGATGATCAGGGCTGTCGTGGCGTCGTTGGCCGCGAGATCGTGGAAGTTCGATAGCGGGCCCGACAGCACGCGCAAGGCGACGCCACGGGCTTGGCACCAGTCGCGTACGGCGTGGATGTCGATCAGGTCGCGGCACAGCCGGAACAGCTCCGAGACCGTCAGGGTGTCGCCGGGGTGTGCGGCGATGGCGACCTTGGCGAAGGCGGGCCGCTCCAGCGCGGGGATCTTGGAGGTGGTCGCCGGGTCCTCGAACAGCAGCACTCCTTCGGCCGGGCGGAACCCCTCGGCGACGCCTTCGGTCCGGACGAGGAGGCCGGCTTCGGTGAGGATGTGCCGCTGGCGCAGCAGCGACTGGGTCGCGGTGGACACGCGCGAGTAGACGATCTGCACCGAACGCTCCTCGAGGAAGGGGTCGGAACCTCTTCTACCTGTCGGGAAATCCTGTCGTCAATCCGAGGCCGCAATCAGGCGCCCGGAGCGGTGTTTCATCGCCCGGTGTCTGGTTTTACGGGCTGTTCGGGGCCGGGGCGACAGGGTGTCGGCAAATCACCTAATAACGACACACCACCCCATCGGCAGCGACCCGCATCAACCCGGCCAGTGGCGGTAACACGCGCCCCATCGGCTCACTAACGCCACTCACCGGGCGGTTGCTGCTCAAGCCCCAACTAGTCGCTCTCCAAGGGGTCCGGCGAGGAGCTGTACAGCGCTGACCTGCTCTGAGAGGGCTTAGCGCACGATTCGGTTCCAATGTTCCTCAAGCCCCGGGCACCGAAGCGATTTCTCTGAACCAGCTCTGACCGTATGGCTCGGGGCCGTCG
Organism: Sphaerisporangium perillae; assembly: GCF_023276435.1. Lineage (GTDB taxonomy): Bacteria > Actinomycetota > Actinomycetes > Streptosporangiales > Streptosporangiaceae > Sphaerisporangium > Sphaerisporangium perillae. The sequence goes on along the minus strand of NZ_JALLPO010000002.1, from coordinate 59,569 downwards.
TCGGCGTCTGGGGCGCCCGCACCACTGATGTGGGCCGGCCGTGGCCGGTGCTATGACAGGTTGAGGTGGTCCAGCGGGAGGGTGCGTAGGAAGTCTGCCGCGGCGAACGCCTGCCCGGCGGTGACCAGGCCTGTTGCTTTTACGTTGCCTTGGAGCACGCGGGTGGTCGCCTCGGCTGCCATCGCCGCGCTGAACGCGTAGATGTCGCGGCCGCTCGCCGATACCCGGTGTTCATGGCCACCGCGGTGGATGGCAACCTCGACCACGAACCGTTGCTCGGAGCGGCGATGCGCGTTCGTGTCGTCCTCGGTGGCGGTCGGCGCCGTGTACAGGTAGGTGGGAATCTCCTGAGTGGGCAGGTGGCGCGCGATGGTCACGACGTCGGCGGTCGGGAACTCGGTCTCCGCCTCCTGGGCGCCGAACGGAGGCGGGAAGGTCCAGGTCGCGGTCGGCGGCGGTGTGTCACCGGACCTGAGGTGCAGCCGGCCGCCGGTGAACACGACCCGCCGACCGGCGCGTAGCTTGCCCGCCAGCCGCGATCCTCTGGTCGGCACCCAGCCGTCCAGCGCGACGGCCACGGTGACAGCACCGGCGGGCGGGCCCGATCCGTAGGCGGCGGTGGCCAGCAGATCGCCGAGCGCGCCGAAGAATCCGAGCGCGGGCGCGACCAGTACACCGGCCGGCGGCTCGGGTCCGTCGAACATACGCCACGCCACCAGTGTCTCGCCGGCGACGTCCAGGTAGTGCGCTCCCGCGCGCAGTGCCGCGTCGACCAGGGCGGGTGGGGTATCGCCGAACGGGCCGGCACAATTCACCACGGCCACCACCCCGTCCAACGCCCGATCCAGATCGGCGGGTGAGTCCAGGGCGGCGGGTCTCACCCGCGTACCGGGATGGTGGGCCGCCAGTGCGTGCAGGCGCCCGGCGTCCCGGCCGCTCAACACGAGCGCGACGTCACGCCGGCGCAGTGCGGCGACCACGAACTGCGCGGTGTGGCCGTAGGCGCCGTACACGGCAACCGTAGGCGCGGAGGGGGATGGCATCTGCTGATCATGACGGTCCAGGGACGAGGAGGGCAGTGTCGCAAGCGTCAGCCTGCGCTAGATTTGCGACATGCGGGCACATCGAGTCGTGATGGCACTCACGCCCGGCATGCCGATCTTTGAAGCGGCGGTGCCGTGCATGATCTTCGGCGTCGACCGTTCCCACGTCGTGAGCCCTTGGTATGAGTTCTCGATCGTCGGCGTCGGCGACGGACCCGTACCGCTGCTGCCCGGATTCCACTTCCACCAGACGGCATCCAACAGTGATCTGCCGCGCGCTGACACCCTCGTCATCCCCGCCTGCCTGGACGTGGACGAGGCCCCGCCGCCAGAACTGGTCGACGTGGTCCGCTCCGCGTACCGGCGCGGCACCCGCATCCTGTCGATCTGTTCCGGAGCGTTCGTGCTCGCCGCCGCCGGCATCCTCGACGGCCGCCGGGCCACCACGCACTGGCTGCACGCCGACGAACTCGCCCACCGCTACCCAGCCGTGACGGTCGACCCGACGGTGCTCTACATCGAGGACGGCAACGTCATCACCTCCGCCGGCACCGTGGCCGGCATTGACGCATGCCTGCACCTGGTCCGTCTCGACCACGGAGCGGCCGTCGCCGCTGAAGTCGCCCGCCGCATCGTCACACCACCACACCGCGACGGCGGACAGGCCCAATACATCCGACCGGCCACACCGACCTCCGGCGACGGCTGGCTCCCGCTCCTGCTCGAGTGGACCGTCCAACATCTGCACCGGCCCCTGACCACCGCCGACCTCGCCGCCCGCAGCAACGTCAGCGTTCGCACCGTCGAACGGCGTTTCACCGAGACGCTCGGCCTGTCACCACTGCAGTGGCTGCTGCGGCAACGCGTGCGCCGGGCCCAGCACCTTCTCGAGACGACCGACCAGCCGATCGCCGGGATCGCGACCGCGTGCGGCTTCGGCACACCCGCAAGCCTCAGGGCCCACTTCGCCCGCATCGTCGGCGCCTCACCCGCGACATACCGGCGCACCTTCTCCACCAGAACCAACACGAGCCCCGCCGCGAACGGGGCCGTTTGAAGCCCGCCGAAACCGTAGGTAGGTGCGATCAGGCGTGTTTGATGACATCGCCGTGGTAGGGACGCAAGCCCGAGGTGACATCGGCACGGCTGAAGGCGTAGCAGCCCAGGAAGTTGATGTGGTCGTAGCGGATCGGTGATGGCCGCGTGCACATCTCCTGGGTGACCGGGAAGCCCTGCTCGCGCAGTTGCCTGACGGCGGCATCGGTGTAGAGGCTGTTTCACCAGATGACCGCGTTCAATGCCAGGCCGAGCGCGCCGAGCTGATCTTCCATCGGGCCTCGCCGTCGGGCCCGATCCCGGGTGTTCGGCGGCCCGAACGCTTCGCTGGCAGGCGGATTCGGCGGTGAGAACCCGCTCTGCTCGCCGTCCAGCGCGACTCTCAACGAGCTTGAAAGGCCGTGTTATCGCAGGTCGGGGACGGGTTCGTTGAATTCTCGGCCAAGACTACGGTGACCCCTGCATGAACGCCTCGCCCAGACCGGTGGCGCCGCCACTGTCCGCCGACCAGCGCGAGCAGGACATCCTGGACGAGGATGTCGCCCGGCTCTCCCCGCTGAAGCACGCCAACCTCAACGTGCTGGGCCGCTACAGCATCCGCTCCTCGGTCCTGGACGATGGCGGCCTGCGCCTGTACGCGACCCTGTCACGACCGGGCTCAATGACGAGGACGGCGCGAAGGCCTGACGAGGCCTTCTGCTCAGGCCTTCGGGCTCTCCTCCAGCCAGGTCGGATCTGCAAAGAGAGCCTGCACCTCGTTGACGAGCCGTGTCGAGTGAAACCCGTCTGCGGTGGCGTGGTGCACCTGTACTGCCAGGGGGAGCAGGACCCGGCCGTCTCGCTCGGTGTAGCGGCCGAGCGTGAAGATCGGCGCGAGGTGGTCCCAGTCGTTGCCGATGTTGAGGTTGAACCCGGTGAAGGACGCCCATGGCAGGCTTGACACGTCGAACGCGTTGGTCGGCAGCTCCCCCTATGGGAAGAAGTCGGTGGCGCGACTGTGCTCCGCAAGCAGGGGGGCGGCGACGTCGTGGAACGCGCCGAAGTCGGAATCGTAGGGAGCCCACACGCACGCGAACGTCTCGCGTTCCGGGTTGAATACCGTGAAGGCCGGGTGCACGACAGGCCAGACAGCAGGCTCGCCCGACGCGGTGAGGCACATCTTGAACTCATCGTGACGGTTGACGACCGTGGAGAGTGCCCAGACCTGCGCGATGTAGGACTTGCGCTGGGACTGACGCAGTGCCGCAGTGAACGCGGTGAGGTCCAACTCCACCGTCATCGAGTACGTACACGGAACGAGCCGACGGTAGTGCTCGAAGTGCTGTCGGCGCGGCCACGTGTCGAGGTCGATCAAGGTGGGAGCATCCATCCGGTCATCATGCCATTTGTCGTCATTTGGCCCGGAACCGGTTGTCGAGACCGCCAGATTCGACCAGAGAGCCGGAATTGATCTGTGCTTGCCCTGGGTGCGAGCGACACTCCCCGCTGTCCGGTTGCTGTCAGAAACGACCTTTCCCGGAGCAAGATCGGAAACGGTCCGCCCGCACAGCCCGCCCGGACTGCCGATTCACTGTCAGAACTCATTCTCACTCAAAAGGGGTTCGCCACGCTCTGGGCGATGGCCGTTCTTCAGACCTCAACTGGCGGCGTCGGTGCGGGAATTCATGGCTATCCGATCGGGTTAGTCGGATTATGACCATAGGTGTGGCTCTATCAGCGCCGGCGGACGCGGAGAACGCCGTCGACGCCGTTGTGGACCAGGCGCGGGCGGTGAAGTCGGCGGGAATCGACTCGGTCTGGTTCGGACAGCGGTTCGACTACGACTCCGTCGCTCTGGCCGGGATCGTCGGCCGGGAGGTCCCGGGCCTGGACGTGGGAACCTCCGCGGTGCCTATCTTCGGACGCCATCCGCTGCTGGTCGGCGCGCAGGCGCAGACGACGCAGGCAGCCACGCGCGGCCGATACACGCTCGGACTGGGACTCGGCGCCAAGGCGTTCGTCGAGCCGGTGTTCGGTATCGCGCACGAGCGGCCGATCGCCCGGCTGCGGGACTTTCTCACCGCGCTGCGGACCCTGCTGGCCGAGGGGACGGTCGACTTCCACGGCGAGACCCTCACGGCGGTGAGCCCGATGCCCGCCGGGCTTGCCGGCGCGGCCCCGGCCGTGCCGGTCCTGGTGGCGGCCATGGGGCCGCAGGCGCTGCGCGTCACGGGCGAGCTGGCCGACGGGACACTGCCATTTTTGGCCGGGCCGAAGGCGCTCGCGGAGCACGTGGTACCCCGGCTGCTGTCAGCAGCCGAAGCGGCAGGTCGGCCCGCTCCGCGCGTCGTCGCACTCGTCGCCGGGGTCGTCACCGACGACGTGGAGGCCGCGCGGGAACAGGCGGCCCGCCAGACCGCCTTCTACGACCAGATCCCCTCCTACCAGAAAGTGATCGAACTGTCAGGGGCCTCACGTGCCGCCGACCTGGTCGAGATCGGCGACGAGGAGGCGATCGCCGTGGCGGTGCGCCGCTATTTTGACGCGGGCGCGACCGAGGTGGTGTTCACCCAGACCAGCCTGGCCGGGCCACACGCCCGCGAGCGCACCTGGCGGCTGCTCGGAGAGCTGGCCGGAAAGAAGAAGGTGTGAAGACGGCAGCGATCACCGGCGGCACCGACGGGATCGGCCGGGCACTGATGGCAGCCACCACTGCGCCGCCGCGAAACGCTAACGCGGCCGAAGAGCTCAGCAGAACGACCCTGCCTAGCAGGCGCGGCAGGACGCCGGCTGCGTCCGCCACGCACTGATCGACGAGATCTCGTTCTGCTGGCCGTCACATCACATCGAGACGGTACACCTGTACTGACCTGAGAGGTTAGGTACGCGGCTGGCGGGTGGTTGGCCGTTGAGTGCGGTGTGGCCGCGGTGGTGATTGTAGGTGTGGAGCCAGTGCGGCAGTGCTTGTCGGCGTTCGGTTTCTGAGGTGTAGGGCTGGGCGTAGGCCCATTCCTCCAGCAGGGTGCGGTTGAAGCGTTCGACTTTGCCGTTGGTCTGGGGCCGGTAGGGGCGGGTGCGTTTGTGGGTGATGCCGGCTGCGGCCAGGGTGTCGCGCCATAGATGGGAGCGGTAGCAGGAGCCGTTGTCGGTGAGCACTCGGGTGATGGTGATGCCGCAGCTGGTGAAGTAGGTCTGGGCTCGGTGCCAGAAGGCGGCGGCGGTTTCCTTGGTCTCATCGGCCAGGATTTCGCTGTAGGCCAGGCGGGAGTGGTCGTCGACGGCGTTGTGCAGGTAGCTGTAGCCGAGGTTGGGGCGGCCGTGGGTGGTGCGCGGGCGGGCGGGGTCGCGATGGGCGGAGCTATGGCGGCCTCCGGTGGCGCGGCCGTGGATCTTGTGGCCGCCGCCGTCGGGGATGTTGCCGAGCTTTTTGATGTCGACGTGGATCAGATCGCCGGGCGTGGGGTGTTCATAGCGGCGGATGGGGCGGCCGGTGGCGCGATCCAGGTGCGACAGGCGGGCCAGTCGGTAGCGGACCAGCACGCGGTGCACGGTTGAGGGATTCAGGCCGAGCAGGTAGGCGATGCGGGCCGGTCCCCAGCGGCGTGCCAGGCGGACCTTGATGATGCGTCGTTCGGTGCGGGTGGGGGTACGGCGCGGGCTGTGGTGGGGGCGTGAGGAGCGGTCGCTCATGCCCGCCTGGCCGTAGCGGCGGTAGCGGCTTGCCCAGCGCTGGGCGGTGGTAGCCGCGACCTGGAAGCGTTCGGCGGCGCGTCGCAGCGGCCAGCCGCCCTCTACGACACACCTGGCCAGGCGAAGCCTGCCCGTCTCGGTCAAGGGCGCGTTACGGTGGGACACGAGGGCCTCCGGGAACTCGGTGTAGACGTCGCAATCCACACCGAACCCGCAGGCCCTTCCCTATTTCAACATCATCGGGCTCGTGTCGCCCCCGTACTCAACCTCTGTGGTCAGTACACCTAGCCCTGCCCATCGACCTGATCCCCGACTTCATCCCGATCCTCGGCTACGCCGACGACGCCATCATCGTCACCTTCGTCCTACGCAGCGTGGTCCGCCGCGCCGGTCTGGATACCATCCGACGAAACTGGCCCGGCAGCGACGACGGCTTCACCGCGCTCTGCCGACTCACCGGACTCGGCTGACAGGCGCACCCCGCAGGACGCCGGAACCGCGACAGCGCGATCAAACCTACTTTGGGGCTGGGGTCATCTTCGGGAGCGGAGGGCCTCATCGAGGGTGGCCTCGGCGACGGCGTTGGCGCGTTCGTTGCCCGCGCGCAGCACCTGGCGCAGGTGGCCGCGGTCTCGCGCGTACAGGGCGCGGCGGGCCCGGATGGGCGCCAGGTGCTCGTTGACCGCCTCGGTGAGGTGTCTCTTCAGCGCGGCCGACCCGCCGGAGCCGATGTCGTCGGCGACCTGCCGGGGGTCGCGGCCCTGGCAGAGGGCGGCCAGCAGGATGAGGGAGGACCACCTCCGGGCGGGTGGCCGGGTCGTAGGTGATGTGCCGCTGCGAGTCGGTCTTGGCGCCCCGGATCAGCCAGGCGGTCTCGTCGGCGCCGGCGGCCAGGGTGATGGCGTTGCCCCGGCTCTTGCTCATCTTGGTGCCGTCGGTGCCGAGCAGGAGCGGCGCGGCCGACAGCAGGGCGTCGGGCTGGTGGAACACCGTGGTCCCGCCGCCGTAGCGGTCGTTGAAACGGCGGGCGATGGTGCGGGTGAGTTCGAGGTGCGGCAGCTGGTCCTGGCCGACGGGGACAAGGTTGGCCTTGCAGAACAGGATGTCGGCGGCCTGGTGGGCGGGGTAGGTGAACATCAGGCCGCTGACCGAGGACCGCCTCGAGTGGGTGATCTCGTCCTTTACGGTGGGGTTGCGGCTCAGCTCGGCGACCGAGACCAGGCTGAGGAACGGCAGCAGCAGCTGGTTGAGCGCGGGAACCGCGCTGTGGGTGAAGATCGTGGTCCGGGTGGGGTCGATGCCGGCGGCGAGGTAGTCCAGCACCAGCTCCTCGACGTGGCCGCTCAGGTCGTCGGCCACGTCGCGGTCGGTCAGGACCTGGTAGTCGGCGATGATGAGGAAGGTCCGCACCCCGAGGTCCTGGAGCCGGACCCGGTTGTGGAGGGTGCCGAAGTAGTGGCCGAGGTGCAGGCGGCCGGTCGGGCGGTCCCCGGTCAGTACGCGGAACCGTCCCGGGTCCTGGCGGATCTGTTTCTCCAGCGTCGCGCTGCGGGCGTGCGCGGCGCGGGCCGTGAGCGTGCCGGGCGGGTCGCCGTCGGCAAGGGTGGCGGCCGGTGTGGGGTGCCGCATGGTGTTCACGGGTTCTCCTGGCTGGTCACTGCCGCCGTCAGGACGCCGCCCTGATCCAGGGAACTGGTCCCCGTCCGAGGACTACATCCGGCACCTCATCGAGGAGTACCCCGAGACCCTGCCGGGGCCGGCCCGGGCCGCGCTCGGTGTCACCGCCGAAGGCATCCGCTTCGACACCGTCGTCGAAGGCCGCAAGAGCTATGAGATCGGCCTCGCGGCTGGCGTGACCGACGCCTAAGCCCACCTCAAGCACCTGGTCTTCTCCCGGACACTGACCGAAAGCCCGGACCCCGGCATCGAACTTCTCGCCGACGACCCGGTGGCGACGGTACGGGAGCTGAAGCGCGATGGCGGCAAAGACATCTGGCTCGTCGGCGGCGGGGAACTGGCCGGCGTACTCTACGGCGAGATCGACCGCGTGATCGTCAAACTCAGCCCGCTCACCATCGGCTCCGGCATACCCCTCTTCGGACGGACCACAGTCTTCGCGCCCAACGCCTGGGAGCTCATCGAACACGCCGTCCTCAAGAGCGGAGCGGCCTTCCTCACCTACGACCGGCGCCCCGGCACTCCGCAGTCCTCCAGCAGGTAGAGGCAGGGGAACGCATCCTCGCGGACGCCTGTGCCCGCGGCAACTCGCGGCACAGTACAGGCCCTCTCGGCCGGCGGGGCACGCTGTCGGTCCGCTCCCGCGGTACTGACCGGGCAGTCGCACCGCCTTTCCCTCAGCCGAGGGTGGTCGGGCGTTTCGATGCCGGTCGCGTGGGGCTGATGCCGTCGAACTCAACAAGGAGGTGGCGGGGCCCGCGCAGGACGGGATTCGGGCGGTAGCGCGGCGGATCGGCGACGAGTCGCGGGTTCTCCAGCCGGCGTGCCAGCTCGGTGAGCGCGATCTGCGCCTCCGGCCGGGCCAGCGGGGCACCGAAGCAGTAGTGGATGCCGCCGCCGAAGCCCAGGTGCTCGTTGTGCTCGCGGTCGGGGTCGAAGCGGTCGGGATCGGGGACGTCGGCCGGGTCGCGGCTGCCGGCGGCGAGCACGAGGTTGACCCGCGAGCCCCTGGGGATGATGGTGCCGGCGACCTCGATGTCGTCGAGCGTGAACCGGTTTTCCAGGAACTGCACCGGTGGTTCGTAGCGCAGGAGTTCCTCGACCACCCGGACGGCCAGATCGGGTTCGTCGCCGCGGCGCAGCCGGTCGAGCACCTCGGGGTGCCGCAGCAGCGTGAGCATGCCGTTGGCGATGAGGTTGACGGTTGTCTCATGGCCGGCGACCAGGAGCAGCGCCGCGTTCGCCAGCACCTCCTTCAGTGGCATCGGCGCCTCCGGGCCGTCGCCGCTGACGAGACCGGACAGCAAGTCGTCGCCCGGTTCGCCGCGGGCATCCAGAAGCCGGGCGAAGTACTGACCGATGTCGGCATTGGCCGTGGAACGTCGCCGCTGCCGCTCCGCGAACTCTCCGGTGGTCGGGTCGCCGGCCTCGATGAGCGCCTCGGACCATGCATGGAATCGCGGTTCGTCCTCGCGGGGCACTCCCAGCAGCCGGCAGATCACCGTGACCGGGAACGGATAGGCGAAGTCGTCGACGATGTCGACCCGCCTCGTGCCCGACCGGTCCTTGCCTGCGAAGTCGTCGATCAGGCTCGTCACGATCTCCAACAGGTCGGGAATCATGCCGTCGATGCGACCAGGGCGGTGGGGCGGCCCGAAGTTCCGCGTCAACAGGCGCCGGATCCGGTCGTGCTCGGGCGGGTCGATGAAGATGACGCTGGGCGGCAGCCCGGGAGGGCCCTCTCCGGACGCCTGCGCCGGCGCCTCGGCGTCATACCCGGGGAGGTTGTGCGGATCCGAGCTGAGCCGTGGGTCGCCGAGAAGGGCGACGATCTCCTGGAAGGTGCTCACGACATAGCTGCCGTCCTGCGCCCGCACCACGGGTGTGCGGCGCAGCTCGGCATAAAGCGGGAACGGGTCGGCGCGCGAGGAGTAATCGAGGATCTGCTCCCAGACGCTGTCCTGGGACATGATGCGTGACCTCCTGAGAATCGACCGGGAGTCTGGACGTGTGGCGGCGGCCCGGCGAGGGGTCACAGGTAGGTCTTGCGCACCAGAGTGGCCCGCCGTTCGCTCGGACGATGGCCGGTCACCACGACGGTGGCCTGAGGCGTGGGCCCGTCCGGGACCTCGGCCGCAACCGGGCGCCTGTCGGCGGGCTCGTCGACGGTACGGAAGGAGGGCGGGAACGGCGCCGCCCGGTCGATCAACCTCTCGTAGAACTCCAGCCACTTGGCCTGGTTGAAGGCGACCGCCGCGGTGATACGGCCGCGGTAGCCGTAGACGGCGACGAACCGGCGCTCGACCACCGACCCCTGGGCGATGACCACATGGTCGGCATAGGTCGGGACACCGACGGACTTGATCTCGGTGCCGAACTGCGTGGACCAGAACTCCGGAAGCGCCAGGTGCGGCCAGCGCTCGCTCTGGGCGCTGATCATGTTGTGGGCGGCGATCTCTGCCTGGGCGACCGCGTTGCCCCAGTGCTCAAGGGCGAGGAACTGGTAGCCGTAGACGGGGTGTGGGGAGCGGGCCACGTCACCTGCCACGAACACATCGTCGGTGACCACGCCGTTCAAGTCGAAAGCGCGGCACCCCGCATCGCACCCCACCCCCCAGACGCCTGCCGCCAGCCCTGAGCCCTCCAGCCATTCGACGTTGCGGATGCTGCCGAGCGCGGCCACCGCCACATCGACATCCAGGGTGCTGCCGTCCGACAGCCGGGCTCGCCGCAGCCGCCCGTCCCCGTCGCCTTCCAGCGCCGCCACTTGAACGCCGCAACGCAGGTCGACCCCGTGCCCGCGCATCATCTCCGCCGCGACGCCCCCGATCACCGCGCCGAGCGCCCCGGTCAGAGGGGCCGGGCCCCGGTCGACGACGGTCACCGCGAGGTCCAATTCGCGGCAGGCGGAGGCGACCTCGCAGCCGGTGAATCCGGCACCGATGACCAGCACCCGACCTGGTCCGGCGGTCAGCGCCTGCCGTAGCCCCTCCACATCGTCGGGGGTACGGACCGTGAACATCCCGTCGAGCCGGGCCTCTGCCTCGTTCGGCCACGGCCGGGCCCGCAGTCCAGTGGCGATGAGCAACCGATCGAATCCCACGGTCTGGCCGTCGGCCAGGAGCACGTGCTTGCCGCGCAGGTCAAGCCCGGTGGCCGGGACCCCGAGCCGCCAGTGCGCGTCGATCTCGTCGCGGCGGGGCAGGGCGGTCGCGCGCGCCGAAGCCTGGCCGATGAGGACTTGCTTGGACAGCGGCGGCCGGTCGTAAGGGGGGTACGGCTCGTCCCCGATCACGGTCAGCGAGCCGGTGAAGCCGTCCCGGCGCAGTGTCCGACCGGCCTGCAGCCCGGCCAGGGACGCCCCGACGATGACGATGCGCCCGTTGCGCTTGAACGCCTCCTCAGGGCTCACGGCGGCCGCGTGCGCCACGGCCTCCGGCGGCTGGTGCGGCCGCCGGACCTCCTCCCGGCCGAACCGGTCGTACCGCTCGAGGGCGATGGCCTGGACCGGGCAGGCCGCCGCAGCCCGCACGATCTTCTCCCGCTGCGCGTCGTCCGGAGCGGGGTCGTAGAGCAACGCCTCGTCGCCCTGGATGGTGAACACATCCGGCGCGGCGAAAGCGCACTGCGCGTACCCCTGACAGCGCGTGAGATCCACGACGACCTTCATGATGGCCTCCCTCCGGCTGGGGGAGCCTGCTCTTTCAGTGTGGACCACGGCACGGAGCAGACCGCCCCCCCGGGGTGCCGGTTACGCGGGCCGCGCCGCTGATGTACGCGGGCACCACCACGTCAACGCGAACGCGGGCCCGGTCAAGCGCGGCCGGGCCGCGCCCGCCCGGCCGGGGCCGGGTTCAGCGGGTCCAGAGAGCCTCCTGGACGGCGTGGACCAGGGTCATCAGTTCGGGGGTGACGCGGTCGGGGGACCATGCCAGGCCGTAGGTGATGCTCAGCTCCCCCGCCTCGAACGGCACGAAACGCACGTCGGGCCGGCGGATCGAGGTGGCGAGCAGGTGGGGCACCGGCAGCAGGCCGACGCCGGCGGCCACCAGGTCGAGCGTGGCGGCGAAGTCGTCGATGTCCTCGGCCACGACATGGTGCTGGTGGGGGCCGTGCAGCGTGGCGGCCACCCGCGCCCACATGCCGCCGCGCGGCCGGTGACGCGGCAGGAGGATCTTGTAGGAGGCCAGCTGGGCGGGCCTGATGCGCGTGGCGCCGGCCAGCGGGTCGCCGGCCGCGACGGCCAGGTGGGCGACCTTCACCCCGAAGCGGGCTCCGGTGGTGAACCCCGTCGGGAAGGGCGCGCTGACGACGACCGCCGACACCTCCCCGCGCGTCAGGGCCTCCACGGCGGCGCGCCGGCCCGCGGCGCGCAGGTCGACCTCGATGGCCGGGCGGCGGCCGGCCAGACGGCGGGCGGCTTGGGCGACGAGGCTCCCCGCCGCCGGTGCATAAGCCAGGCGAATGATCGTGCGTGGTGGTTCGGCCAGCCGCGCGGCCTCGGCGCGCAGCGCGGCGGCGGTCTCCAGCAGCGCCTCGGCGTAGGGCAGCAGCGCCTGCCCGGCGCTGGACAACCGCACCTCGCGGCTGGTGCGCTCGAACAGCCGCAGGCCGAGCGACCGTTCGACCCGGCCGATGGCCTGGCTCATCGCCGGCTGGGACAGTCCAAGGTCGGCCGCGGCGCGCGAGAAGCTGAGGGTCTGGGCCACGCGGGCGAAGCAGCCGATCTCACGCAGCGTCGGTGCGGGTTCCACCGGGCAAGTATGGCCGCCGACCGCCCGGCCACGCCAACCCGGTATCGATAAGGAGCAGTGATAGATCGGGCTTTGGTGGCCATGGCCGGGCAGGATGCGCTGCGTCCGACCGCCGCACACAGGGAGCCCGCATGACCACCGCACCGCCACCGTCCTTCCCCGCCTCCACCGTCTTCGGGTACCCGAGGATCGGGCCGCGCCGGGAGCTGAAGCGGGCGCTGGAGGCGTACTGGCAGGGGCGCGCCACCCTGGAGGAGCTGCGCCGCACCGGCGCCGGGCTGCGCGAGCAGACCTGGCGGCGGCTGCGCGAGCTCGGCCTGGCCGCCCTGCCCTCCAACACCTTCTCCTACTACGACCAGGTGCTGGACGCCGCGATGCTGCTGGACGCGGTGCCCGGCCGCTACCGGCGCTCCACGCCCGAGGACACCTGCTTCGCCATGGCCCGCGGCGCCGAAGGCCTCGCGCCGCTGCGGATGACCAAATGGTTCGACACCAACTACCACTACATCGTCCCGGAGATCGGCCCCGGCACCGTGTTCCGCGCCGTGTGCGACAAGCCGGTGTCGGAGGTGCGCCAGGCCCGCGACCTGGGGCTGGAGACCCGGCCGGTGCTGCTCGGCCCGGTGACGTTCCTGCTGCTGTCGCAGGCCGAGCCGGGCGCCCCGGAGGGGTTCCGGCCGCTGGACCGGCTGCCCGACGTGCTGGAGGCCTACCAGCAGATCCTGGCCACCCTGGCCGCCGAGGGCGTGGAGTGGGTGCAGCTGGACGAGCCGGCGTTGGTGGCCGACCGCACGCCCGCCGAGCTGGAGGCCGCGGGTGCGGCCTACCAGCGGCTCGGCGCGCTGGCGGAGCGGCCCGCGCTGATGGTGGCCTCCTACTTCGGCGATCTCGGCGAGGCGCTGCCCGTCCTCGCCGCCACCCCGGTCGAGGCGATCGGCCTGGACCTGGTGCGCGGCGCCGCGGTCCTGGACGACGGCCCGGGGCTTGCGGCCCTGGCGGGCAAGACGGTCGTCGCCGGCGTGGTCTCGGGGCGTGAGGTCTGGCGCGCCGACCGGCCGCGGGCGATGGCCGCCCTGCTGGCGCTGCGCGCCCGGGCCGGCCGGGTGGTGGTGGGCACCTCCTGCTCGCTGCTGCACCTGCCCTACGACGTGGAGGTGGAGACCGGCCTCGATCCGCTGCTGCGCCGGCGCCTGGCGTTCGCCGAGCAGAAGGTGGCCGAGGTGGTGGAACTGGCCGGGGAACTCGACCGCACCCCCGCCGGCGGCCCCTCGCCCCTCGCGGCGCCCGCCCGCCTGTCCCCCGGGCTCGGCGGGGCCGCCGCCCTCCAGGACGAGGGCCGCAGCCCCTACGAGGTGCGGGCGGCCGCGCAGGCCGCCCACCTGCGGCTGCCCGCGCTGCCTACCACCACCATCGGCTCCTTCCCCCAGACCGGCGAGCTGCGGGCCGCCCGCGCGGCACTGGCCGCCGGCGAGCTGAGCGAGCCGGAGTACGAGGAGCGGGTCCGCCAGGAGATCCGGCGGGCGATCGAGCTGCAGGAACGGCTCGGGCTGGACGTGCTGGTACACGGCGAACCCGAACGCAACGACATGGTGCAGTACTTCGCCGAGCACCTGGAGGGCTTCGCCGTCACCCGGCACGGCTGGGTGCAGTCCTACGGGTCGCGCTGCACCCGGCCGCCGATCCTGCACGGCGAGGTCCGCAGGGCCGGGCCCATCACCGTGCGCTGGACCCGGTACGCCCAGTCGCTGACCGGCAAGCCGGTCAAGGGCATGCTGACCGGGCCGGTCACCATCGTCGCCTGGTCTTTCGTCCGCGACGACCTGCCGCTGCCGCAGGTGGTCGGGCAGGTGGCCGACGCGATCCGCGAGGAGGTGGCCGACCTGCAGGCCGCAGGCGTGTCCATCATCCAGGTCGACGAGCCCGCCCTGCGCGAGCTGATGCCGCTGCGCCGGGCCTCCCAGCAGGCCTACCTGGAGTGGGCCGTGCGCGCCTACCGGCGGGCGACCTCCGCGGCCGGTGACCGCACACAGATCCACACCCACCTGTGCTACTCCGACGCCGAGCAGATCCTCGCCGCCGTCGACGCCCTGGACGCCGACGTGACCAGCGTGGAGTCGGCACGCTCCCACGCGCGGATCCTCGGCGAGCCGGCCGTGGCGGGGTTCGGCCGTGGCCTCGGCCCGGGGGTGTACGACATCCACTCCCCGCGGGTGCCCCCGGTGCAAGAGGTGACGCGCGGCATCGAGTCCGCGCTGCGCGCGCTGGCGGCCGCCCAGGTGTGGGTGAACCCCGACTGCGGCCTGAAGACCCGCACCTACGAGCAGGTCGAAGCGGCCCTGGCCAACATGGTCACCGCAGCCCGCCTCCTACGCACCCCGGAGCGAGCACCGGCCGCCGGCGAGCCCGAGGCGACCGGCGTGGATCAGCCGGTCAACGAAGATCAGGCAACCGGCGGGGACGAAACGGCCACCAAGGGAGTAGGCGTCGCCTAAAGCACTGACCAACCACCTTCCCCAAGGCCGCCCTCCCCCACCCGGCGATAGTGTCGGTGCCGTCCTGGGGAAACACCTTCCCTTAACGGGGGCCAGCCTCCATGGTCATCTGCGATAGAACGCGGAGGCGGTCATGGGAGTGATTCACGGGATCGGGGGCGTGCGGCAGGCGCCGGCGCTCAAGGACGCGATCGGGGGCTTCCTGGCCGGGGTGTCCAATCCCAACACCGCCAGGGCCTACGCCACGGCGCTGCGCGAACGGGCCTTGTGGCGGCTGCCTTATGAGTCGGGGCTTGAGCAGCAACCGAACGGCCAGTGGCGTTAAGGAGCCGTCGGGGCTCGCACTAACGCCACTGGCCGTTCCGATGCGGGCGAGGACGGCGACCGGTGATGATCTGTAACGCTTTGATCGCTCTGGGTTGTCTGCTGGTGAGTCGGTCCTACTTTGCGGCGTATGCCGGTGGAGTTTCTGACTGATGATGAGGCGGCTGCGTACGGGCGGTTCGCGGGGCCGCCGTCGCAGGCCGACCTGGAGCGGGTGTTCTTCCTCGATGACGAGGATCGGGCGCTGGTCGTCCAGCGCCGCGGCCAGCACATGAAACTCGGGTTCGCCCTCCAGTTGGTGACCGTGCGGTGGCTCGGGACGTTCCTGGAGGATCCCCTGGATGTGCCGGGGGCGGCGCTGGGGTTCGTGGCTGAACAGCTGGGGGTTGAGGATCCGTCGCAGGTGAAGCGGTACACCGAGCGGCAGAAGACGCAGTTCGATCACCAGTGGGAGATCCGGCGGGTCTATCAGTGGAAGGACTTCGGCTCGGTCGAGCCGGAGTTCGAGGCGTGGGTGGCGGCCCGGTCGTGGACGTCGGGCGACGGGCCGAAGGCGATCTTCACCGACGGGGTGGGGTGGCTGCGGGAGCGGAAGGTGCTCCTGCCGGGCGTGACGACGCTGGCCCGACTGGTCGCCAGGGTCCGCGACGACACGACGAAGCGGTTGTGGGGCGTGCTGGAGGGGCTGCTGACGATCGGCCAGCGGTACGTCCTGGACCAGCTGCTGGAGGTGCCGCCGGGGTCGCGGGTGTCGGACCTGGAGCGATGGCGCAAGGGTGTGGCGCCGCGGGCGTCCGGCCCGACCATCATCAAGGCCCTGGACCAGGTGTCGGAGATCCTCGGCCTGGAGCTCGCCGATCTGGGCGCGGAGGCCGTGATCCCGCCGCGCCGGCTGGGCGAGCTGGCCAAGTACGGGATGCGTGCGGACGCCTCGGCGCTGAAACGGCATCCAGTTGGCCGCCGGTTGGCGACGTTGCTGGCCACGGTCCGGTTCCTGGAGGGCAAGTCGCTGGAGCGGTCGCGGTTGTCGCACGTCTACCAGAACTACTTCCGGCCCGAGACGTTGAGCTTGGCGAACGTGCCGCTGGTCGCGATGCAGGCGAATCTGGCGCTGGCGCAGGCGTGGGGTGGCGGCCTGGTCGCCGCGGTCGACGGGATGCGGTTCGTCGTCTTGGTCCCGGCCGCGTTCGCCCGCCCCAACCGCAAGTACTTCGGCTCCAAGCGCGGAATGACGTGGCTGAACGCGATGAACGACCGCGGCATGGGTCGCGGCGCGAAGGTCGTGTCCGGGACGATCCGGGACTCCCTGCACATGGTCGACGTCATCTTCGGCCTGGACGGCGGCGACCTCCCGGAGATTGTCGTGTCGGACACCGGCTCCTACAGCGATGTCGTCTTCGGGCTCCTGGAGCTGCTCGGGATCTCCTACCGGCCCGCCCTGGCGGACCTGCCCGATCAGAAGGGCTGGAGGATCAAGGCGGACGCCGACTACGGGCCCTTGAACACCTTCGCCCGAGGCAAGATCGACCTGCGGAAGATCCGGAAGAACTGGGAGGACATCCTCCGGGTCGTCTCCTCGATCTACACCGGCACCGTCCGCGCCTACGATGTCGTCACGATTTCGCCAGGGCCATGCCCTCACGGGTCCGCTGGTGCCCGATGTTGGCCTCGAACTCCGCGACCATCGCGAGGGTCTGCAGGAACAGCCGGCCGAACGGGTCGTTCCAGTCGTGGACGGTCGCGCCGACGCCGAACAGGACGCCCCGGTTGGACAGGTCGGTGAGGATCTCGTTGGCCTCGGCCATGTTGCGGGCGAACCGGTCGAACTTCGTCACGGTGAACACGCTGCCGGGCCAGACCGCGGCGAGGGCCTGGTCGAGCCCGTTGCGGTTGCGGCGGGTGGTGCCGGAGAAGCCGCAGTCGATGTAGATCCGGTCCTGCGGGACGCCGAGCGCGAGGAGCTGCTCGGTTTGGATGATCATCTTGTTCGTCGGTGGAACAGCGGGCGTATCCGGCGCGGCCGGTCTCGGTCACGCCGTCCAGTGTTCCGTATGACCCCCCTTCACCGGAACAAAGTCCGGAACAGTCTTACGGAACACCCTGACCTGGGGCTTGATTCGGCCTGGGTGGTGTTCCGTTGGGGGATCCCTCTACGGAACACCGCGCAAGCCCTCGAACAGCCGGGCGTCAGCACAGCTCGGGGGTAGATCCGTTAGATCAGCGCCCTATTTCTAGGCCTAAAACCCCTTGCGCAATGGTCAAGAATCGTTGACCATTGCCCGCATGCCTACCGATGATCTCCCCGAGACGTTTCACGTCACCACTGACGAGCAACTACGCGCCGTCTCTAATCTCACGCGTCACCGGATCATGGCCGTGCTCCGCTTCGAGCCGGCGACGATCACGCAGATCGCCCAGCGGGTGGGCCTTGCGAAGGGGAGTTCCAGCTATCACGTGCGGCTACTGGAGCGGGCCGGCCTGGTGAAGGTGGTGCGGACGCGGAAAGTGAGAGGGGTCACCGAGCGGTACTACGCGATGGCCGCGCGGTCGATCGAGCTGCCGGATCCAGGGCCGGGGCAGCCGGACGTGCTGCTGCGGAATGCGGTGGCGGACCTGGAGGCGTCGCCGGTGGATGGTGAGCGGCACGTACGAATGGCACATCTGCGACTCACCGAGGAGCAGTTCACGGAGCTGGGGGCGCGCCTGCAGGCACTGGCGGATGAGTACCGGACACTGTCTGATCCATCGCTTCCAGACGTGTCGCTGATCTTCGCGCTGTTCCGGCCGACTCCGCGCCAGCAGGTCGAGGAGGACGCCAAATGACCCCAAATCCGATGAATGATGTAGCGAAGCTGCCAGCTGGCTTCGGGCGACTGTGGACCGCGCAGACGGTGTCCTCGCTCGGTGACGGCGTGACGCATGCCGCGCTGCCGCTGCTGGCATTGACGTTGACCCGGGATCCGATGGCGCTGGCCGTCGTCACCGCCGCCGGGACACTGCCCTGGCTGCTGTTCGGAGTGCTCGGCGGTGCGCTGGTGGACCGCTGGGACCGCCGCCGCACGATGTGGGTCACGGACGCCGCGCGTGCGGTGCTGCTCGCCATACCCGCTGCGGCGGCGGCGCTCGACGTGCTGAGCATCCCGCTGCTGGCGGCCCTCGCGTTCCTGCTCGCCCTCGGCGGGCTGTTCTTCGACACGGCCGCCACGGCGTACCTGCCGGATCTGCTCGGCCGCGACCCCGCCCAGCTGGAACGCGCCAACGCTCGCCTGCGCGGCACCCAGACCGCAGCGTCCGGCTTCGCCGGGCCACCTGCGGGCAGTGCGCTGCTCGCGCTCGGACGTTCGGTTCCGCTGCTCGCCGACGCGGTGTCGTTCGCGCTGTCCGCACTGCTCGTCCGGTCGCTGCCCGCCGTGCCGCGGCCGGCCGCAAGCGCCCGCGAGTCGCTGCTCCGGCAGGCGCGGGCCGGGGCCTCCTACGTCTTCCAGGACCGGCTGCTGCTCGGGCTCGCGCTCCGTCCGGCGGTCGGGAACGTCGCTTTCTCGCCGTGGAGACCGTCCTGGCCCTCTTCGCCCGCGAACGTCTCGGCGTCGGCGCCTTCGGCTTCGGCCTGCTCCTCACCGCCGAGGCCACCGGCGGCCTGCTCGGCGCGGGCATCGCCTCCTTCCTCGGCCGGCGCCTGGGCGCCGGCACCGCGCTGACCTGCACCGCCACAATCGAGGGCCTCGCCATTCTGGGGCTCGCCTCCGCCCCGAACCCGTACGTGGCCGGGCTCGCGCTCGCCGTCTGCGGGGCGGGCATGGGCGCCACGATGGTGCTCGGCCCCTCCCTCCGGCAGGCCATCGTCCCGGCCCACCTGATGGGCCGCGTCGCCTCCACCTCCCGCATGCTCGCCATGTGCGCCGCCCCGTTCGGCGCCTTCTTCGGCGGCTGGCTGGCCACCACCTACGACCTGCGCACCCCGCTCTACGCCGCCGCCGGCCTCCTCCTCACCATGACCGCCGTCACCGCGACCATGACCAGCAATCGCCGCGTCGAGACCGCACTGCGCAGCGCGCGCCCCAGTTCCGGGAGTTCGCCGAGGCCAAGAGGAGATCGTGCGGTTCGTCGCCTCGCGGGTGGCCACGACGCGGGACTCGCGGCGGGAGTTGTTCGACCGGGCGGTGCTTCATCTGATCGAGAAGCGGGTGCAGCTGCCGGGGATCACGACGTTGGCGCGGCTGGTGCGGGATGTGCAGTTGTCGACCTTGGAGGAGATCAACGCGGCGGTAGTGGCGCCGACGCCGTTGCACACGCGGCGGGAGCTGATTGGCACGCTGGAGGTGCCGGGGGGCAAGCGGGTCTCGACCCTGGAGTGGATGCGTACCCCGGTGGTGAAGCTGACCGGCAAGGGGATGGTCGCCGCGCTGGACCGCACCTCCTGCGTGCTGGGGCTGGGGACGGGTGCGGTGGATCTGTCGGCGGTCGCGCCGGTGAAGCTGGCGGAGCTGGCCTCCTACGGGCTGCATGCCAAGGCCCCCAAGATCAAGAATTTGAAGGGTGAGCGGCGGGTCGCGACGCTGGTGGCGACGGCCCGGCAGCTGGAGCGGTCGTCGGTGGATGACGCGCTGCTGCTGTTCGACCTGCTGATGTCGACGAAGCTTCTGTCGGGGGCGACCCGGGCGAGCAACAAGGAGAAGCTGAAAACCTTCCCGAAGCTGAAGACGGCGGCGTCCCGCATGGCGGCGGCGTGGGCGATCGTCCTCGCGGAGCGGCCCGAGGGTGAGGGGCCGGCGTCGGTCGCAGAGATGATGGCCGCAGTCGAGACCGTGGTGTCCAGGGAGGATCTGGCCGCCGCGGTGGAGTCGGTGCGCGAGCTGTTGCCGCCGCCGGGCAGCGACGACGACGGCGACGCCGAATGGCGGGCGTCGCTGGTGGACCGGTACGCGACGGTGAGGCCGTTCATCGACATGCTGTCGGCGGTGATCCCCTGGGGCGCGACCGAGGCCGGCACCGAGGTCCTTTCCGCGCTGCGCGGCCTGACGAAGGTGATCGCGGCCCGCAAGCCGGGCACCGAGCACATCCGGGGGTTCGAGGGCCTGGTGACGGGGTCGTGGCGTCGGCTGGTGTTCGCCGATCCGAAGCTGGAGGCCCCGGCGATCGACCGGCCTGCCTACGTGTTCTGCGTGCTGGAGCTGCTGCATGACGCGCTGCGCCGCCGGGACGTGTACGCGGTCGGCTCCGACAAGTGGGCCGATCCGCGCGTCCAGCTGATCGAACCCCGGTTGTGGGTGCGGGAGCGGGACACGGTGCTGACCGCGCTCGGCCTCCCGGCGGATCCCGCCGAGCACCTGGCCGACCTCGCCGACCTTCTGGACGGCGCGTTCCGGCAGGTCGGGGAGGGTCTGGCGGGCAACGACGCGGCCAGGATCTCGGGCGGGAAGCTGTCGCTGGCCCGGTTGGAGGCGGCCCCGCACCCCGAGGGGTTCGCCGCGATCCACGACGCGGTCGCGGGGATGCTGCCCCGGATCGACTACCCGGAGCTGATCTTGGAGGTCAACGTCCGGACGGGGTTCTTGGACGCGATGCCGCACATCTCCGGGTCGCAGGCGCGCCGCGACGACCTCGATCTGAGCCTGGCGGCGTTGCTGGTGGCGCGGTCGTGCAACATCGGGCTGACGCCGGTCGCCAAGCCCGGCACCGCCGCGTTGGGCGAGAGCCGCCTGGTCGGGGTGGAGAAGGGCTACTTCCACGGTGAGGGCATCGGGAAGGCCTCAGCGATCCTGGTGGACAAGCAGGCCGGCATCGAGATCACCGCGGACTGGGGCGGCGGCCTGGTCGCCTCCACCGATGGGTTGCGGTTCGTCGTCCCCGTCCGTTCCCTGGGGCTCGGTGGTCTGGTGGTGCCGGGGACGATGCGGGACTCGATGTTCATCCTGGACGCCATCCACCGTCTGGACGCCACCGAGCCGCCCGACATCGTCACGACCGACACCGGCTCTTACAGTGACGTCGTCTACGGCCTGTTCGCGATCTGCGGCTACCAGTTCGCGCCCCGTCATGCCGACATCACCGACACCCAGCTGTGGTGGGTCGACGCCGCCATGCTGAAGGGCGAGATCACCCGCGACCACCGCGGCTCCAACGGGTGGGGCGCGTTCAACGAGCTTCAACTGCGGCGGGTGTCGGTCCCTGCGATCGTCCAGTACTGGGATGACATGGTCCGGGTCGCCGGATCGTTGTCGACGAACAAGGTCCGCGCCTATGACCTGATCAAGATGATGACTGCGGGCGGGCGGCTCACCGGTCTGGGCAACGCGTTCGCCGCCTACGGCCGGATTTTCAAGACGCTGCACCTGCTCCAGATCATCCACGTCGAGTCCTACCGGCGGATGATCGGCGCCCAGCTCAACACCGGAGAGTCCCGCCACCAGCTCGCCCGCCGCGTGTTCTTCGGCAACCTCGGGCAGCTCCGCCAAGCCTATGAACGCGGTATGGAGAACCAGCTCGGCGCCCTCGGCCTCGGCCTGAATGCGATCACTTGGTGGAACAGCCTCTATATCGACGCCGCCGTCGCCCGGCTGGGGGCCGGCGGTCTGGGCATCAGCCGCGAGATCAAGGCCCGCCTGTCACCTCTGCTGTTCGAGCACATCAACTTCCACGGCTCCTACCCCTTCCACCGCCCCCCAACTGGAGGAAGGACGCCTGCGGGACCTGCGCGACCCCAACGCCGTCGAGGACGAGCCGGAGGAATAGGGCACCCGGTGAGCGACGACTCCACTCCAGGCCTTCACGCGGCACGGGCCGGGCCCGGCTTCACCGTGCCGTCCCGCTCCGACGGATGGCCCGACCTGCTCGGACGGCGGCCCCTGACCCCTGCCGAGCGTGCCGAACTGCGGCGTGCACTGGACGCCGAACCCGAGCCCGGCAGCACCGACACCGCCCCGGATCCTCTGTTCCTGGCCTACCTGACCATCGACGGCCTGGACCGCGAAGGCGACCCGCGTAAGGCGATGCGGCTGCGCGGCCGGATCCTCGCGGCCGTGCGCAGCGCCGCCGAACAGCGCCGCACCACCTTCCACGCCACCGAGACCAGCGTGACGGTCGGGATCTACGGCACGGACGCCGCCGCCCGGATCACCGTGCTGCGCACCGCGTTGGCCGCGCTCGTCACCAAGCACGGGCTGGCCGCCCGCGACGAACCATGGTGAGTATGCGGCATTCCTGGCCCCCGTGCGGGACCGTGCAGCTTCGCCCTGACCGAAGGCTGGACCTGACGGGGACGCCGCCCGCGCCGGAGAGCTGATGGGACAGGCCCGTGCCCGGCAGTGGGAGCGGGTCGGGCGGTGGCGTGGCCGCCTGCGGATCCCGCGCTACAAACCGTAGGCGGCCAGCGGGGCGGCGATGTGTTCGGCGTCGCGGTGCACGCCGCTCAGGGGTCTCCCCTGGGCCGCGACTGACCTGAACGGGGCAGGGAGGCCGTTCATACGCTGAGGGGAAGTGCAGTCGTAGCGGCTATTGTGTGCGTTGGAGTGTCTGCCTTACTTCGCGGTTGATGGCCCAGGCGTCCGCATCGCCGACGCGCGGCGGTGTCTACCGGAGAGGCATGCCCTGACCGCCGTCCGGGTCTGCCACCCAGTGTCAGGAGGACATGTGCAACGTGGCGAAGTCTGGTGGGTCGCGTTCGACGAGCGGCGGCCGGTCGTCCTGCTGTCGGGAGACGACGCGTCCGGGATCCGGGCGATGCAGGTCGTCGCTCCGGCGGGCGTCGACCTCAGCGGTCTGGGCGTCGAAGTGGCAGTAGGAGCCGGGGAAGGACTGCCCTTTGAAGGCGTGCTGCGGATAGCGTTCCCTCGTCCAGGCATGACTCCTTGCACGTGGCTGACCACGGTGTCCCGGGACGACCTGATCGAGCAAGCGGGCGTCCTGTCCTCCGCGAAACTAAGCGAGATCGAGGATGCCCTCCGCCTCGGGGAGCAGGCGAAGGAGTGGAACCCAGCAACGACCGCGAAACTCAGCGAGATCAGGGACGCCCTCCGTCTCGGTGGGCTCAGGTAGGCGGAGAAGTGAACCACGTCCTGGACGACCCACTCGCGTGGCCGGCGAGGCACAGCGCATGCTCGCCCCCGGCGGGCGCATCGTGCTGATCGGGCAGGACTGGGACACCTTCGTCATCGACGCCGCGTCTACCCGGCCATACTCATGTACGTGATAATGGCTTATTATCACGTACATGAGTATGGCGGCGCGGCGACCAGGAGAACTCCTCCCCGGGACGGTGCGCGACTTCGGCACGTTATCCGGTACATCGCGATGGACGTTGCGCGGCGGCCGGCATGAGCGCCGCGCCGAAGATCACCGCCCTGCGCGGTGGCGGCGTCACCCTCGTCGCGGCCGCCGACGCCTTCCTCGCCACCCCACGCACCGCCAACCCCAACACCCACCGCGCCTACGCCTCGGCCATCGACCGCACCATCGAGCGACTCGGCCGCGACCGGCCGCTGGCCGAGGTCACTGACGCGGAGGTCGGCCATGCGCTTGCCGAGCTGTGGGGGGCGAGCGCGCCGGCGACCTGGAACCGCAACCGTGCCGCCGTCACCTCCTGGCTGACCTGGTGCCAGACCAAGAAGCACTGGGCCGCCCCGTCGGTCCCGGCTGAGGCCGAACGCCGCAAGGAGAACGCCGACGAGACCCGCGCGGTGGCCAAGACGACGATCCATCGGCTGCTGTCACGCCGCGACATCCCCCTTCGCGAGCGGGCGCTCTGGAGAATGCTCTACGAAACGGCGGCCAGGGCCGCGGAAATCCTCGCGCTGAACGTCGAGGACCTCGACCTGGAGCACCGGCGCGCTCCCGTCCGCTCCAAGGGCGGCGCCACCGAGTGGGTGTACTGGGACAGCGGCACCGCCCACCTGCTGCCCCGCCTGCTCCGGCTCCCCGACGGCAGCGTGCGTACCCACGGGCCGCTGTTCCTGTCCGAACGCCGCCCCGTGCCGGCCCGCCGCTCCGCGGCCGCCGACATCTGCCCGCACACCAGCCGCACCCGCCTCGGCTACGACCGCGCCCGCGTCCTGCTCGACAAGTACGCCGGGCTCGATCTGCACCAGCTGCGCCACAGCGCCGCCACCCACCTCGGCGAGGCCGAGATCCCGCTGCAGCTCATCATGGGAAAGACCCGGCACAAGAACCCCCGCACCGCCATGCGCTACGTCAAACCCGGAGCCGGAGCCATCGCCAAGGTCACCGAGGTCCTCGCGCCCCGCCGCCGTACCCACTGATCAGCAACCTCTCCGGGGGGACACTGCCCCTTTCTCTCGTACTTGGTCTGCCCCCCCTGCGGCATCCGGGGCGGTAGAGACGGCTGGGAACTCAGGGGTTATTTCTTACCGGGGTCCGTCCTTAGCATAGCTACCCGTCAGTAGAGTCCCGGGCCCCCATGCCGCTGGCCCGCATCCGCCAGGTGTGCGACCTGGAGCCGCAGGCGGCGGCCGAGCTGGTCGCCGGCTACTGGGCCCAGGTTGTGGCCGACACCGCCGTACGCGAGCAGCTGGCCACTTTCCTCGTCGATTACCTGTCAGGAAGGGGTAGCGCTGTGGAAGACGCAGAGACCCTGATCGGGATTCGCTATGCGGTCCGGTCGGAGTCGGGGCTGGTTCGCACGAGTAACGAGGACGTCGCCTACGCCGGCGCTCGGTTGCTGGCGGTGGCCGACGGAGTGCGCGGGCCGGAGGGGAATCTCGCGAGTGCGGCGGCCGTTGACGCGCTCAAGCCGCTGGAGACGGAGGCCGTACCTGCCGGTGACCTTCTCGGTGCGCTTGCCGATGCGGTCACTCAAGCCGATCGGGCGATTCGGGGCATTGCCGAGTCGGCACCGTCCGGTGAGGCGGTCACGACGCTGACCGCGATGCTGTGGTCGGGTTCCCAGCTGGCGCTGGTGCACATCGGTGACACGCGGGCGTATCTGCTGCGCGACGGCGAGATCTTCCAGATCACTCACGACCACACTTACGTGCAGTCGCTGGTCGACGAGGGCCGCCTCAGCCCGGAGGAGGCCGTCTCGCATCCGCAACGCTCATTGCTGGTCCGCGCGCTCACCGGCACGGGCGGGTCCCAGCCGGACCTGTCGCTGCATACGGCCGTAGCCGGTGACCGTTACCTGTTGTGCTCCGACGGGCTGTCCACCGTCGTCCCGGCAGAGTCCCTGCACAGCGTACTGAGCGGCACCGGGGCCCCTGAGCAGGTCCTCGATGAGCTCGTCGGACTGGCGTACGCCGCGGGCGCCCCGGACAACATCGCTTGCGTGGTGGCTGATGTGGTGACGCTGTGACCGGATCCTGTCCGACCGGCCGGGCCCGCCGCCGCGGCGGCGGTGTCGGAAGGTGAGCGCGTCGGTTGTGCGTTCTTTGGGCGCGTACACGCTTGACCGGCGGCCCCTGGCGATCCCCGCCTACCGGCGGTTGTGGGGCGCCTCAGCCGTCTGTGCGGTCGGTGGCTCGTTCAGCGTGGTTACGGTGCCGACGCAGCTGTTCACGTTGACCGGCTCGTCCGCGGCCGTCGGCGCTGCGGCCGCGGTGTCATTCGGTGCTTTGGTGATCGCGTCGCTGTGGGTCGGAGCTCTCGCTGAGATCGTGGATCGGCGGCGGCTGCTGTTGGCCGCTCACTGTGGCCTTGCGCTGACCTACGTGGCACTGTGGGCTCAGGCGGCCCTGGGGGGCCGCTCTGTCGCCGTTCTGCTGGTGTTGGTGGCATGCCAGGGACTGACCTTCGGGGCGATCATGGTGACGATGGGCGCAGCGGTGCCCCGCCTCGTCCCCGTCGACCTGCTGCCGGCGGCGAACGGTCTCAGTTCGCTCGTCCGCTACACCGGGTCGATCATGGGTCCGTTACTGGCAGGCGTGCTGATTCCGGTGGTCGGACCCGGCACGCTCTACCTGTTCGACGCCGTCGCGTTGCCGGCTCACCGTGATGACCGTCGCCATGATCGTGTGGATGGCACCTCAGCTATGGCACTACGCCGCCCCAAGAACAGATCGCTGATGAGAAACCGGCCCGGATGTTGTCAGTGGGTGAGCACCGGGCCGGGTGCCACTGAACGTCAGGCCACAGGCGGCGACCATCTCAGTTACCGATGCCCTCGCCGGGATGGGTGTCGTCTGGCTCACCCAACGGCCGCATTTCCTCCAAGCAGTTCCGGCAGGGCGAAGGAGTAGCGGCCCAGCATGTTCACATGGGCGTGGATGAAGGGCGATAGGCGAGCGACGTCCTCATCGTGCACGGGCGATCGCATCGCCCAGTGGGGTGGAGCGGCCGTCGCGCGACAGCATCCGGATGACGTCGTGGGCGCGCACGGCACCGGTGTGGATGGAGGCGATGACGCGGCAGATGTCGTCCCAGTGGCCTTCGATCTTGTCCAGGGCGATGCGGCCGCGTGCGATCTGCTGTAAGGCCCGTAGTCGGCGCGGGAGTCGATGCGCCATGGTTTCTGGTCGGGCAGGTCGGCCAACTGTGGGGCGTAGGAGAAGCCCGCCAGGGTGAGCAGGCCGTAGATGATGTCGCTGTAGCCGGCGGGGTCGGTGACGATCGTTTCGGGGCGTTTGCCGCCGTGGCGGTCGTACGGCACGTCCAGTGCATACAGCGAGTCGCGCGGGGTGCCGGCCACGACCATGCCGCCCGACATCACCTCCAGGACGGCCTCGGGCAGGTCGACGCGCGGGAGCATCGCGGTGGTCCGGGAGTGCAGGTCTCACCTGGTGCGGGCGTCCTCGGTGGCCAGTCCCCTCACCGGCGGTGGAGGGTCACGGTGGGTCAGGGCGTCGCCGGGGTGAGGGTGCGCTGCATCAGCACGGTGTCGATCCAGCGGCCGTGCTTGCGGCCGACGGCTTTGAGGACGCCCACGTGGGCGAACCCGAAGGCCTGGTGCAGGGCCACCGAGCCCTTCTCGCCGGTGTCGGCGATGACGGCCACGACCTGGCGGGTGCCCGCCGCGGCGCAGCCGGTGAGGACCGGGGCGAGCAGGGCGCGGCCCAGGCCCTTGCCTGTGTGGCCGGGAGCCAGGTAGATGGTGTCCTCGACGGTGTGCCGGTAGGCGGGCTTGGGCCGCCAGGGGCCGGCGTAGGCGTATCCGGCCACCGTCCCGCCGAGGTCGGCGACCAGAAAGGGCAGGCCCCGTCCGGCCAGGTCGGCCAGGCGGCGGTGCCAATCCTCCACTGTGGGCGGTGTCTCCTCGAAGGTGGCGACGCTCCCGAGGACATAGTGGGTGTAGATGGCGGCGACGGCCTGCAGGTCTTCAGGCGTCGCCGCCCGAATCACGGCGGGTTCCTCGGGCACGGTGCTCTTGCTCCTCGGCGACTGGATACAGCTGGCAAGACGGATATAGCAGATGCGGCACGGCCGGTCTGATCGTGCCCCAACGAATGGACCCGCAGGCCTGCGCAAGGTACGGCGGCCTGTCCACGGGCACGGACCCAGTCCGGGGCGCCCAGGCGATTCCCCGGCGGCACGGACACCCGGGTTGAGGACACCGGGGTTGAGCAACTCAGGCGCGCGAGCGGATCACCGGTCTCCTCGCCTCAGAAAGACCGCTGATCACCGGCCAGGTCGTCCTCATTGCGGTCGCTTTTCATGCCTCGCGGGGCCTTCGGTCACGCCCACGGCTTGAGTCTCGAGTGGCTCGAAGGTGCAGGCTCGTCCTGTGAGTGACGGTATGGAGCTTCACACGATCGGTCAGCTCGCTCGTCGTACCGGTCTGTCGGTGCACACGATCCGCTTCTGGTCCGACAGCGGTCTTGTGCCGCCCACCGGCCGCTCGGCCGGCGGGTACCGCCTGTATGACGCCACCGCTGTGGCCCGGTTCGACCTGGTCCGGACGTTGCGTGAGCTCGGCATCGGCCTGGAGGCCGTCCAGGAGATCCTGGCTAGGCAGGTCACGGTGGCAGAGGTGGCGGAGATGCACGCCCGAGCGCTGGACGCCGAGATCCGGACCTTGAAACTTCGCCGCGCCGTGCTCCGCACGATCGCCAAGCGCGGCAGCACAACGGAGGAGACCCTCATCATGCACAAACTCGCTCAGCTGTCGGCCGCGGAGCGGCAACAGATCATCGATGACTTCATCGGCGGCGTCTTCGCCGACCTCGACCTTGACGACGATGCCATGGTCGTCGCCGGGTGGATGCGAGAGCTGCCCGGCGAGCTACCGGATGATCCGGCGCCGGGCCAGGTCGACGCCTGGGTGGAGCTGGCCGAACTGGTCACCGGCCACGACTTCCGGCGGCGACTGCGGCGGATCGTGCTCAGCGGCTCCGCCGAGCCACGCTTTGAAGACGGCTTGGACCTGCGGCGGCTGGTGCTGGAGAAGGCCGGAAGGGCGCTGGCCGACGAGATCGCGCCGGAATCGGCCGAGGGCAGGCTCATCCTGAGCCGCATCATCGAGCCCGGCCTGTCGCCGGAGGAGCGCGTCGCGCTGCGCGAGCGTCTCCAGATGCTCGCCGACGCCCAGGTGGAGCGCTACTGGCAGCTGCTTGCCGTCCTCAACGGCCGGGATCCGGCCGTTTCGGTCATTCCCGCCTTCGACTGGGTGATCGCCGCCCTACGCGCCCACGGCTGACCGTGCCGCGGGTTTCCACAGTGACCGTTGCCGGCCGACAGGAGCCGGTCAGCCGAAGGCGCCTATTTGGCCGGATATGGACCGGGCCGGTGCGGTGTGGTGATTCCCTGGGGGGAATGGCTCGCTTGGGTGGGGGCCGGTACAACTGACCGGTGGACTTTCCCCATGCCCTGCGCCAGCGCCGCACCCGCCGCCGCCTCAGCCAGCTCGAACTCGCCCTGCGCGCGGGCACGACCCAGCGGCATGTCAGCTTCCTGGAAAGCGGCCGCTCCGAGCCCGGCCGGGAGATGGTCCTGCGCCTGGCCGAATCACTGGAGCTGCCGCTGCGCGAACGCAACGAGCTGCTGCTCGCGGCCGGTTACGCTCCCGCCTACCAGCGGACCTCGCTGGGAGACCCGGCGCTGGCCTCGGTGGACACTGCCTTGCGCCACATCCTGGACGGGCACCTGCCCTATCCCGCGGTGGTCGTGGACCGCTACGGCGACCTGGTGGCGGCCAACGCGGCGATGGGGTGGCTCACCGACGGCGCCGCCCCCGAGCTGCTGGAGCCGCCGGTCAACGTCTACCGGCTGGCGCTGCACCCCGAGGGCATGGCCGGCCGCATCGCCAACTTCGGCGAGTGGGCCCAGCACATCGTCATGGCCCTGCACGCCGAGGTGGTGCGCAACCCTGACGAGCGGCTGGCCGGTCTGCTCGCCGAACTGCGGGAACATGTGCGCGACCACCCGCCGGGCGCCGCCCCGCTCGGCTTCGCGGTCCCCATGCGGCTGCGCTCGCCGCACGGCGAGCTGAGCCTGATGACCACCATCACCACCTTCGCCACCGCGACCGACATGACGCTGGCGGAGCTGAAGCTCGAGGCCTTCCTGCCCATGGACATGGCCACCACCGCGATCCTGTCCCGGCCCGCCCGACAGCAGCCCGCCTCGGAAGGCGGCGCGCGGGGCGGGCGGTAAACGGGTGCGGCCGGCCATAGTCGTCCACGACGATGAGGCGATGAGCGAACGGTCCGGACAGTGTGTGGATGAGTTCACCGCCCCGTCGGCGGTGGAGGCCGGTGAGCTCGCGCGGCTGGAGGCGTTCATCTACGGGCGGGTGGCCGCGCAGGGGTTCACCGGTCTGGCGCTGTCGCCGCTGTGCTCGCTGGGCACCAACTCGGCGGTGGCGACGGTCGACCAGAACAAGGTGGTCACGACCGTCCGCAACACCGAGGTCGTCGCGGACGCCACCTCGACCTGACCTCGGGCCGGCATCGCCGGGCCCTGGGCGAGCACGTCCTGGACCGGCTCGCCCAGGCGCATCCCGGCATCACGTTCTCCTTCGACGACGAGCGCGCGAGCGGCCGCGGCTACTACAGCGGCGCCGGCTTCGAGATCCGCGCCACCACCGCCGCCGGAGAGGACCTCGATCTCGGCGACGGCGGGTTCACCACCTGGAGTGCCGATCTTCTCAGCAACGCCAAGGAACGGCTGCTCATCAGCGGCCTCGGCGTCGAACGTCTCTGCGGTCGCTTCGGGCGGCAGTGACCGGCCATGCCGACAGGCGCCGGCGAAGCCGGGCGGTTCAGCGGGTGGGGTGGACGAACTCGGGCTGGTCGAGCAGGCGTAGCCAGCTCCCGTCGGGCTGGCGCCGGACGACCTGCGCGCGGGCGCCGGCCCCGTCCTTGGGCGGGGTCGAGGTGAGGGCGATGTCGCCGCTGATCAGCGTCGGCAGCGGTTGTTCCGGCTCGAAGCGGGGGCGGCCGGCCAGCACCTTCTTCCACAGCGCGCGGATCGCCTCCCGGCCGACCGTCCGCCCGCCGGGCGGGTAGGCCATCACCGCGTCCGGTTCGTAGAGTTCAGCGACTCCGGCCGCGTCGCCGGCGTTGGACCGCTCGACGAACAGGCGGGTGAGGTCCTCGGGCCGCATGGCCTTCTCGTACTCCGGCATGGACTCCTCCTAGGAGTGTGTGGGGGGTTGAACACCTCCCACCTTGGCCGCCCACGCAGCCAGAAGTCCAACAGATTGAACTGCTAATAGCTAGAATCCTGAGTTATGGAATTGCGGCAGCTGGAGTACTTCGTCGCGGTCGCCGAGGAGCGCAACTTCACCCGGGCGGCCGAGCGGGTGCACATCAGCCAGTCCGGCGTCAGCGCCCAGATCCGCCGGCTGGAACGCGAGCTCGGTGCCGAGCTGTTCGACCGGTCGGCGCGCGCCGCCACCCTCACCGTCGCGGGAAAGGCGGCGCTCGAGCACGCCCGCGCCGCGCTGGCCGCCGCCGGGGCGATCGGTCAGGCGGTGGGCGAGGTGACCGACCTGATCCGGGGACGGCTCACGGTCGGGATGGTCATCGGCTGCACCGTCACGCCGCTGTTCGGCGCCCTCGCGGCCTTCCACCGGGCCCATCCCGGTGTGGAGATCTCGCTGCTGGAGGACAACTCCGACCAGCTCGTCCAGGGGGTGCGCGCCGGCACCGTCGACCTTGCTCTCATCGGGACCGCGACCGCCGCCCCCGACGGGCTGGACGCGCTGACCATCATCAGCGAGCGGCTCGTCGCGGCGGTCCCGCACGGGCACCCCTTGGCGAGGCGGCGGCGGGTCACCCTGCGCGACCTCGAGGCCCACCCGATCGTGTGCATGCCGCCCGGCACCGGCCTGCGCACGGTGTTCGACCAGGCCTGCGCCGCGCGGAGCCTCCAGCCGGTGATCGCGCTGCAGGCCAGCGCCGCCGACGCCATCGCCGACCTCGCCGCCCGCGGGCTCGGGGTCGCCATCCTCAGCGAGTCGATGGCCTCGCGCCACCGCGACCGGCTCACCGCCCGCACCATCGACGACGTGCCGGCCCCCGCCCTGCTCGCCCTGGTCTGGAAGGCCACCGCCGGCCCCGCGCTGCGCGAGTTGCTCAAGTACGGCCGGCGCGCGTTCACCGGGCCCGGCACTGCCTAGGGCCTGGCGTCTTGCTCGACCTGCCCCAAGTCGACCGAGGCCCCGGCCGGCGCCTCGACTCGCACCATCTACAACCACTTCCCGGGCGGGAAGGAGGAGTTGTTCCGCTCCATCATGCAGTGGAGCTCAGAGCGGGTCAGGGACGAGCAGCTCGCGCAGCTGTGGAGGTACCTGGATCCGGAGCGTCCGCCGCATCCTGACGACCTTGAACGTGACCTGCTCGCTCTGGCCCGCGCCTGGGTCGGCCTGATGACGGACTTCCGCGACCACTTCTCGCTGGTGCGGCACATTTACGCGGAAGCCGGGCACATCCCGGCCGAGGTCTTGGATGCCTGGCAGGAGGCCGGACCGCGCGTGGTGGGCCGCGAGGTGGCGTCCGCCATGGCCGCGTTGGGCGATCGTGGCCTGATCGACGTCCACGACAGCCCGGCCCAGGCCGCCGTCCATTTCATGGCGTTGATCTGCACCGAGATCACGCAACTGTCCTATTGGGGGGTCAGCCCGCTCCCGCCGGAGGAGGCCGACCGGCTGACCTCCGCGGGAGTACGCGCGTTCCTGCGGGCGTACGGCTCCGCAGGCTGAGTTGGAGCCGCCCTCAAACCGGAACCCGGCATCGGTCGAGGCTCGGCCCCCGGCCCGCGGTCCTCCTCAGCGTCGGCGGCGGGCGGCGGGGTCGTGCTCGGCGGTGACGCGGGTGGCCTCCTCGACGATGTCGCGCATGGCCCGCTCGGCGGCCTCGGCGTCGCCTGCCTGGACCGCCTGGGCGACCTCGGCGTGCCAGCGGATCGCCGCCGGCTCGGGGCGGGCGGGCATGAGGTGGTGGTGGGTGCGGCCGGCGAGCACCTCGGCGACCACGCCGGTGAGCGCGGCGAGCATCTCGTTGCCGGAGGCCTGCAGCAGCGTACGGTGGAAGGCGATGTCGGCCTGCAGGTAGGCCTCGAGGTCGCCGGACCTGCCGTGCACGGCCATCTGCATGACCGCGCCGGTGAGCACCCCGCACTGCTCGGGAGTGGCGTTGCGGGCGGCGAGCCCGGCCGCCAGCGGCTCGACGCCGCGCCGCAGATCGCCCAGGGACCACAGCTGGCGCTCGCGGTCGGCGCCCTCAAGTCTCCAGCGGATGATGCGCGGGTCGAACAGGTTCCAGGCGGCGGGCGGGGCGACGGTGACGCCGACGCGGCGCCGGCTGGACACCAGGCCCATCGACTCAAGGACGCGGATCGCCTCGCGGATCACCGACCTGGACACCCCGAAGCGGTCTTCGAGCTGCTCGATGCGCAGCACGTGGCCGGGCGGGAGCGCGCCGGAGGTGATCTGGAGGCCGAGGCCGTCCAGGACGCCGCCGTGCAGCCCGGCATTGGTCTGGTCTTTCGCTCCCACGGTCGCCCATCCTCCCACGAGGAGCGCTCCCGATCCCACTTAAGCCTCAAAGGTATGATTAATCAGGCGTCATCTCTTGATTATAGATGATGATTCATGACAGGCTGTGGGACAGTTCGTCCGAGAGGCCGTCAATGAACCCCACAGATCTTCCGCCCCCGGCTGCCCCCGCCCCCTCGGGCCAAACCCCGGCGGCGCCCCTGCTGGTCGTCATGGGCGTCACCGGCTCGGGCAAGACGACCGTCGGCGCGGCGCTCGGCCAGCGGCTGGGCGTCCCGTTCGCCGACGCCGACGACTTCCACGGCCCCGCCAACATCGCCAAGATGTCCGCCGGCATCCCCCTGGACGACGACGACCGGCTGCCCTGGTTGCACGCGATCGGCGCCTGGCTCGCCGAGCACGCCGCCGGCGGCGGCGTGGTGAGCTGCTCGGCGCTCAAGCGCTCCTACCGCGACATCCTGCGCGCCTCGGCGCCCCAGGTGTGCTTCGTCCACCTGGCGGGCGACCAGGAGCTGGTGCGCCGGCGCGTGGCGGGCCGGCCTGGGCACTTCATGCCCGCCTCGCTGGTCGCCTCGCAGTTCGCCACCCTGCAGCCCCTGGAGCCCGACGAGCGCGGCATCGTGCTGGACCTCGGCAGAAGCGTCGACCAGCTGGTGGAGGACTACCTCGCCGCCGCCTCCCCCGGCCGCCCGGCCGGCGCCGGGCCCGGCGGCCACGATGATCACGGCGCCGGGCCCCCGCGCACCACCTGCTAATCTCACAAGCCATTCGCCCCATATGAGGATTTCATCCTGTTTGTTCGGGTGAATCGGAACCGGTTGTCTTACGGCTGAATGGGGCGAGGGGTCGGTGGAGATCGAACAGACCGCACTGCCGGGCATAGGACTCAAACACGAGTTCACCACCCACCACGGCCGGAGACTCGCGGTGGTGTCCCACCGCGGCGGCCGCCGGGACCTGGTGATCTACGACCGGCACGACCCCGACCGGGCATGTGAGGCGATCCAGCTCAACGACGAGGAGGCCGACGCCCTGGTCGAGCTGCTCGGCGCCCCGCGCATCGTGCAGCGGCTCAACGACCTGCACCGCGAGGTCGAAGGGCTGGTCAGCCTCCAGCTGCCGATCGAGGACGGCTCGCCCTACGTCGGCCGCCCCATGGGCGACGCCCGGGTGCGCACCCGCACCGGCGCCTCCATCGTGGCGATCGTGCGCGGCGGGCAGGTGCACGCCAGCCCCGCCCCCGACTTCCGGCTCGACGCAGGCGACGTGGTCGTCGTCGTGGGAAGCCTCGAGAGCACCTCCGCCGTCGCCGACATCCTGTCCGGCGGATAGGCCGCGCGTGCACACAGCGACACTCTTCATCGAGCTCGGCGGCATCATCCTGTTCCTCGGCGTCCTCGGCGCCCTGGCGTTGCGCGCCGGCATCTCCCCCATTCCCCTGTACCTGGTGGCCGGCCTGGCGTTCGGCCAGGGCGGCATCCTGCCGCTGGCGACCAGCGAGGAGTTCGTCTCGATCGGCGCCGAGCTCGGCGTCGTGCTGCTGCTTTTGACCTTGGGCCTTGAGTACAACGCCGACGAGCTGATGACCAGCCTGCGCGGCAACGCCCGCGGAGGCCTGGTCGACCTGGTGCTCAACGCGGCGCCCGGCGCGGCGGTGGCGCTGCTGCTCGGCTGGGGCCCGGTCGCCGCGGTGGCGATGGCCGGAGTGACCTACGCCACCTCCTCGGGCATCACCGCCAAGGTACTGTCCGACCTCGGCTGGATCGGCAACCGGGAGACCCCGGTGGTGCTGTCGCTGCTGGTCTTCGAGGACCTGACGATGGCGCTGTACCTGCCGATCCTCACCGCGATCCTGGCCGGGGTGAGCCTGGCCGCCGGCGCGGTCACCGTGGCCATCGCCCTGGCGACCGCCGGTGTGGTGCTGCTGGTGGCGTTGCGCTACGGCCGCCTCATCGACGGCTTCGTGGCCAGCCCCAACCAGGAGGTGCTGCTGCTGAAGGTCGTGGGGCTGGCGCTGCTGGTGGCGGGCGTCGCCCAGCAGCTGCAGGTGTCGGCGGCGGTCGGGGCGTTCCTGGTCGGCATCGCCCTGTCGGGAGAGCTGGCGCACGAGGCGCGCGCGCTGCTGATCCCGCTGCGCGACCTGTTCGCCGCGGTGTTCTTCGTGTTCTTCGGCCTGCAGACCGATCCGGCGGCGATCTGGCCCATGGCCGGGCTCGCCGCGCTGCTCGCCCTGGTCAGCATGGTCACCAAGCTCGCCACCGGCGTCTACGCCGCCCGGCGGGCGGGGATCGCCAGGGCCGGGCAGGCCCGCGCCGGCATCGCCCTCATCCCGCGCGGCGAGTTCAACATCGTCATCGCCGGGCTGGCGGTGGCGGCCGGGGCCCATCCCGACCTCGGACCGCTGGCCGCGGGGTACGTGCTCATCCTCGCGGCGTTCGGCCCGCTGGCCGCCCGGCTGATCCAGCCGCTCATCACCGCCATCGCCCGGCGGGCCTGAACTCCGCTCCCCCGCCCCGCCCCCCACCGGGCGCCTCGGTCAGGTCTCAGATAGGATGCGGGGGACCACCCCGTTTCGCCGCCCCGCTGGAGGTTCCGTGCCCGAGGGCAGCACCTCATCGGCCATGCCGCCGTCCCCGGCATCGCGGGCGCGGCCGATGCGCGCCGACGCCCGCCGCAGCCGTGAGCGGATCCTCGCCGCGGCCGCCGCGGCCATCGCCCGGGACGGAGCCGAGGCGTCCCTGGAGGAGATCGCCCGGCGCGCCGGGGTCGGCTCGGCCACCTTGCACCGCCACTTCCCCTCGCGGCAGGCACTGCTGGAGGCCGTCTTCCGCGGCAAGGTGGAGGCGCTGTGCGCGACGGCGCTGCGCCCGGCCGCCGGCCTGGACCCGGGGGCGGCGCTGGTGGCCTGGCTTCGCGCCGTGGCCGCCCACGCCGCCGCCAACCGCGGCCTGGCCGTCGCACTGATGCGCGGATCCGGCGACGGCGACCCCTCCTGCGGCGTGACCTGCCACGCGATGATCCTGCGGGCCGGCGAGCACCTGATGACCCGCGCCCGCCAGGCGGGCGCCGTGCGGCCCGAGATCGCCGTCGCCGACCTGCTCAAGCTCGTGAACGCCATCTGCCTGGCCACCGAGGGACGTCCCGACGCCACCGCCGAGGCCGACCGCCTGCTCACCCTGGCCGTCCAGGGCGTCCGGCCCGCCGGAACCCCGGCAAGCTGACTCTCCGGCGGCCCGCTAGTGGGGCCAGCTCCATTCGCGGATCTCCGGCGCGTCCTCGCCGTACTCGCGGGTGTGCGCACGGGCCCGCGTGCGGGCGTCGACCATCTCCTGGCGCAGGTGGGCGCACCGCTCCCCGAGGCCGGGCACGCGGTCGATCACGTCGGTCACCAGGTGGAAGCGGTCGATGTCGTTCATCATCGCCATGTCGAACGGCGTGGTGGTGGTGCCCTCCTCCTTGTATCCCCGCACGTGCAGGTTCTCGTGGCCATGGCGGCGGTAGGTCAGGCGGTGGATCAGCCACGGGTAGCCGTGG
Source organism: Sphaerisporangium perillae (assembly GCF_023276435.1). GTDB lineage: Bacteria > Actinomycetota > Actinomycetes > Streptosporangiales > Streptosporangiaceae > Sphaerisporangium > Sphaerisporangium perillae. The sequence continues at coordinate 23,139 of NZ_JALLPO010000002.1, read as the reverse complement.
AAGTTGAAGATGACCGGTTTGTCGGTGGTGAACAGGGCGTCGTAGGCCCTGTCGGTCAGGCCGTGGGGATGCTCCGAGGGCGGCTGGAGCCGCATCAGGTCCACGATGTTGACCACGCGCACCTTCAGCTCCGGCAGGTGCCGTCGCAGCAGGTCGGCGGCGGCCAGGGTCTCCAGGGTCGGCACGTCCCCGGCGCAGGCCAGCACCACGTCCGGTTCGACGCCCTGGTCGTTGGAGGCCCACTGCAAGATGCCAAGGCCCCTGGTGCAGTGCAGGATGGCGTCGTCCATCGACATCAGGTCCAGCACCGGCTGCTTGCCCGCGACCACCACGTTGACGTAATCGCGCGAGCGCAGGCAATGGTCGGCCACCGACAGCAGGGTGTTGGCGTCCGGCGGCAGGTAGACCCGCACCACGGTGGCCTTCTTGTTGACCACCACGTCCAGGAAGCCGGGGTCCTGGTGGCTGAACCCGTTGTGGTCCTGACGCCACACGTGCGAGCTGAGCAGGTAGTTCAGCGAGGCGATCGGGCGCCGCCAGGGGATCCTCCGTGCGGCCTCCAGCCACTTGGCGTGCTGATTGAACATGGCGTCGATGATGTGGATGAACGCCTCGTAGGAGGTGAACAGCCCGTGGCGCCCGGTGAGCAGGTAGCCCTCCAGCCAGCCCTGGCACAGGTGCTCGCTCAGCACCTCCATCACCCGGCCCTCGGCGCCGATGTTCTCGTCGGTGGGAAGCCGTTCGGCCTCCCACACCCGGTCGGTCACCTCGAACACCGCGCCCAGCCGGTTGGAGGCGACCTCGTCCGGGCCGAGCAGGCGGAAGTTGGCGGGGTTGGCGACGATGATGTCGCGCAGGAAGGCGCCGAGCGCCCGCGTCGGCTCGGTGGTGGAGGTGGCCGGCGACTTCACCTCGGCCGCGTAGTCGCGGAAGTCGGGCAGGACCAAGGGGTCGAGCAGTTCGCCGCCGTTGGCGTGCGGGTTGGCGCTCATCCGCAGCGGCCCCTCGGGCACCATGGCCTCCACCTCGGCCACCGGGCGGCCGTGGGCGTCGAACAGCTCCCCGGGCCGGTAGGAGCGCATCCACCGCTCCAGCTCGGCCATCTTCTGGGGGTCGTCGCGGACGCCGGCCAGCGGCACCTGGTGGGAGCGCCAGGTGCCCTCCACCGGCAGGCCGTCGACCTCCTTGGGGCCGGTCCAGCCCTTGGGCGTGCGCAGGATGATCATCGGCCACCGCTTGCCGCGGCCCGCCTTGACCTCGGCGATCTGGTCGAACACCGTGTCCAGGGTCTCGGCCATCAGCCGGTGCATCACCTGCGGATCGTCACCCGAGACCACGTGCGGGCGGTACCCGTACCCCTCCATGAGCTTGAGCAGCTCCTCTTCGGGGATGCGCGCCAGCACCGTCGGATTGGCGATCTTGTAGCCGTTGAGGTGCAGGATGGGCAGGACGGCGCCGTCCCTGGCCGGGTTCACGAACTTGTTGGAGTGCCAGCTGGCGGCCAGCGGGCCGGTCTCGGCCTCGCCGTCGCCGACGACGCAGGCCACCACCAGGTCGGGGTTGTCGAACGCGGCGCCGTAGGCGTGGGCCAGGGAGTAGCCGAGCTCGCCGCCCTCGTGGATCGACCCGGGCGTCTCGGGGGCGACGTGGCTGGGGATGCCGCCGGGGAAGGAGAACTGGCGGAACAGGTGGCGCATCCCGCTCTCGTCCTGCGAGACGTAGGGGTAGATCTCCGAATAGGTCCCCTCCAGCCAGGCGTGCGCGACCGCGGCGGGCCCGCCGTGCCCGGGACCGGCGATGTAGATCATGTCCTGGTCGCGCTGCTTGATCACCCGGTTCAGATGGGCGAAGCAGAAGTTCAGCCCCGGCGTGGTGCCCCAGTGGCCGAGCAGACGCGGCTTGATGTGCCCGGGCTGCAGAGGCTCGCCGAGCAACGGGTTGTCCAGCAGATAGATCTGCCCGACCGACAGGTAGTTGGCGGCGCGCCAGTACGCATCGACGTGCTCAAGCTCAGTCATGGATATGAGCGTTCCCGCTGGGCGGGGAGTATGCCAGAGACCTTGGTCCCTACCTGGCCGGGACGCCGGTCGCCGCGGCGGGCTCCAGCAGCGCGCCGTCCAGGGCGCCGGTGACCCGGGTGAGGACCTGCCGCAGGTGGCGCACCTCGCTCTCGTCCAAGCCGGTGGCGGCGAAGATCCGCGCGGGCACCCGCCCGGCCCGCTCGCGCAGGGCCGCCCCCTGCGGGGTGAGACCGACCAGCACCGATCGCTCGTCGCGCCGGTCGCGGTCGCGGCGCACCAGCCCCGCGGCCTCCAGCCGCTTGAGCAGCGGGGACAGCGTGCCGGAGTCGAGCCGAAGAGCCTCCCCGAGCTCCTTGACGCTCAGCGCCCGGCCGTCGGCGCCGCCCGGGCGGTGCTCCCACAGCACCAGCATCACCAGATATTGCGGGTAGGTGAGCCCGAGATCGCGAAGCTCGCGCCGGTAGACGCCGTCCAGCGCCCGGGACGCGGCGTGCACGGCGAAGCAGACCTGGTTGTCCAAGCGCAGCAGCTGGTCCTCCATGCCCGCAGTCTACAACTTGACGGGAGGCAATTGAATTGCGCACAATCTAATCGTCTTCGTCCGGAAAGGATTGATCATGAGCAACGCCATGTACACCGCGATCGCCACCGCCTCGGGCAGGGAGGGCCGCGCGGTCTCCTCCGACGGCCTGCTCGACGTCACCCTCGCCCCGCCGAAGGCCCTCGGCGGCAGCGGCGAGGGCACCAACCCCGAGCAGTTGTTCGCCGCCGGGTACGCCGCCTGCTTCGCCAGCGCCCTCTCCCTGGTCGCGCGGCGCATGAAGCACGACGTCACGCAGGCGTCGGTCACCGCCGAAGTCGGGCTGGTCCAGGCTGAGGGCGGCGGATTCGGGCTCACCGTCACCCTGCGGGTGGAGCTGCCCGACGAGCTGCAGGGCGAGCCGGGCCGCGCGCTGGTCGAGGCCGCCCACCAGGTCTGCCCCTACTCCAACGCCACCCGGGGCAACATCCCGGTCGAGCTCGTCGTGGAGTAGCCGGCGCCCACCCCGGAGGGCACCGCGCGCCCGCCACCTGAGTCAGTGGTGACGGCGATCCCGAAATGGGCGACCTCGAACGCCATAGTCTCCGCCATGGCCTCCAGCACCCACTTGCTGACGGCGTAGGCGCCGGCGAGCGGGATGGTGAGCCGGCCGAGGATGCTTGAGACAGACAGCACCCGGCCGGACCGCCGGGCCCGCATCGCGGGCTCGAACAGCCCGTCGGGCAGGCCGATCGCCTTCACCCGCTCCAGCTTGACGATCTCGGCCGGCAGCGTGTCGAGCTGCGTCGGACCGGGGTCTTCCTTTGTAACGCTCAGTTACTTCTGGGGCCGGTGACACGGACCCGAGTGGAGGGCCACCAGGGACACCGCGGGCCGATCGCCGCAGGACACGCGCGGGGACGCGCCGCGCGGCGGGGGACCGAAAACCTGTTGCGGAAATGTCGGTGCCCTTCGTTAGGGTTCTGCCTCGTGTCGCCACAACCTCTGATCCACGCACGTGGCCTCGTCAAACGCTTCGGCTCCTTCACCGCGGTGGACGGCATCGACCTGCAGGTGGCCCCCGGTGAGGCCTTCGGCTTCCTCGGCCCCAACGGCGCCGGGAAGTCCTCGACGATGCGCATGATCAGCTGCGTGTCGCTGCCCACTGCCGGCGAACTGCGCATCCTCGGCATGGATCCCGCCCGCGACGGCACCCGCATCCGCGCCCGCCTCGGCGTCTGCCCGCAGCTGGACAACCTCGACCCCGACCTCAGCGTGCGCGAGAACCTCACCACCTACGCCCGCTACTTCGGCATCCCCCGGGCCGAGGCGCGCCGCCGGGCCGACGAGCTGCTCGAGTTCGTGCAGCTGGCCGACCGGGCCGGCAGCAAGGTCGACCCGCTGTCGGGCGGCATGAAGCGCCGGCTCACCATCGCCAGGGCGATGGTGAACGAGCCCGACATCGTCCTGCTCGACGAGCCCACCACCGGCCTGGACCCCCAGGCCCGCCACCTGCTGTGGGAGCGGCTGTTCCAGCTCAAGCGGCGCGGCACCACCCTGGTGCTCACCACCCACTACATGGACGAGGCCGAGCAGCTGTGCGACCGCCTCGTCGTCATGGACGGCGGGCGCATCGTCGCCGAGGGGTCGCCGCGCTCGCTCATCGAGACCTACTCCACCCCCGAGGTGGTAGAGCTCCGCTTCGGAGACGATCGCCCCGCCGACGTGGCCGGCAAGCTCGCGGGCGTCGGAGAGCGCATCGACCCGCTGCCCGACCGGGTGCTGGTGTACGCCGCCGACGGAGACGCCGCCACCGCCGAGGTCCACCGGCGCGGGCTCACCCCCTCCAGCGTGCTCGTGCGCCGCTCCACCCTCGAGGACGTCTTCCTGCACCTCACCGGCCGGACGCTGGTCGACTGATGGCCCAGCTCGTCAGCCAGGTCTCGGCCCGCTCGACGCTCGCGGTGCTGGAGCGCGCTCTCACGCTCTACCGCCGGCTGTGGCGCGCCTCGGCCTTCTCCTCCTTCATCATTCCCGTGCTGTTCCTGGTCAGCATCGGCATCGGGGTCGGCGGATACGTCGGCGGCATCGGCGGCGTGGACTACCTGTCGTGGATCGTGCCCGGCGTCCTCGCCTCGACGGCGTTCCAGATGGCGGTCGGTGAGTGCACCTACCCGGTGTTCGGTGACTTCAAGTGGGTGCGCGCCTACCACGCCATGCGCGCCACCCCGGTCGAGGTCGGTGACATGGTGTGCGGCTGGCTGCTGTACATCCTGTTCCGCGTGGAGATCGCGGTGGTGGTGTTCCTGGCGATCACCGCGCTGTTCGGCGCCCTGCACTCCCCGTGGGCGCTGCTCACCCCGCTGGTGTGCGCGCTGGTGGCGCTGGCGACGGCCGCGCCGACGATGGCCTTCGCGGCGACCATCGAGCACGACAGCTACTTCGCGCTGCTGTTCCGCTTCGTGCTGATCCCCTCGACGCTGTTCTCCGGGGTGTTCTTCCCGGTGGAGCAGCTCCCCGCGTTCGCCCGGCCGCTGGCCTACCTGTCCCCGCTGTGGCACGGGGTGGAGCTCGACCGGGCGGCCACGCTGGGCGTCTCTCCCCCCTGGCCGGTCGCCGTCCACCTGGCCTACCTGCTGGCGTTCGCCGCGGCCGGCACGCTGTGGGCCTTCCACGCCTTCCGCAAGCGACTTCAGGACTGACACATGGTGACCACGATGATCGCCGCCCGGGTCTCCCCCGGCCGGGTCGGCGCGGTGATCAACCGCAACCTGGGGGCGCTGCGCTCGGGCCCGTCCTACTGGCTGGTGCTGGTGTCGGGCTTCTTCGAGCCGCTGCTGTACCTGCTGTCCATCGGCGTCGGAGTCGGGGCACTGGTGGGCGAGCTGCAGGTCGGCGGCCGGACACTGCCCTACGCCACCTTCGTCGCGCCGGCGATGCTCGCGGTCTCGGCGATGTCGGGCGCGCTGGCCGAGACCACGTTCAACTTCTTCTTCAAGATGAAGTACCAGAAGACCTTCGACGCCATCCTGGCCACGCCGGTGCGGCCGTTCGAGATCGCGCTGGGAGAGCTCGGCTGGGCCATGATGCGCGGCTCCCTGTACACCGGGGTCTTCCTGCTGGTCATGGTGGCCCTCGGCCTCGCGGCCCCGCTGTGGGCGCTCGCGGCCTTTCCCGCCACCATCCTGGTCGGGCTCGCCTTCGGGTCGCTCGGCATGGCGGTCAGCACGCTGATGCGCGGCTGGCAGGATTTCGACCTCATGTCGACCGGCCAGTTCGCCCTGTTCCTGTTCTCGGGCACCTTCTCCCCGGTCGGGGACTACCCCGTCGCGATGCAGGTGCTCATCCAGGCGACGCCGCTCTACCACGCCGTCGAGCTGGTGCGGGGGCTGGCCATCGGCGACCCCCGCTGGGGACTGCTCGTGCACGCCGCCTACCTGCTGGCTATGGTCGTCGCCGGCCTGCTGTTCGCCGCCCGGAGGTTGCAGCGCGTGCTGTGCGTCTGACCCTCGTCGCGGTGGTGAGCGTGAGGCCTTCGCCCGGCCGTGCCGCGACCTTCCGCCCGGCGGTCGCGGTCACCGGACCGGCCTTGCACGCGGCCCTCGGGGGAAGGCCGGGCGCAGCGCGTGGCCGCGCGGGGTGCGGGGACCTCGGACACGAGGTCGTCGTCACCACGCACCGCCGGACCGAGGTTCCGTCGTTCCTCGCCGGCCGGGTCACCGTGGAACCCCTCGACGTCACCGACCGGGACGCCTTCCTCGCCCTCGCCGGTCGCCACGACATCAGCGACATCGTCCACCTCGCCGGCAGCATCCCCGGCGAAGACCCGGTCGACTTCTTCCGCACGGACACAACCGGCCTGCTCAACGCGCTGGACGCCGCCCGCACCTGGGGCGTCCGCAGGTTCGCCGTCGCCAGCAGCCTCGGCGTCTACATCGGCCGGACCGAGACCCGCTGGCACGAGGAGCTCGCGCTGCCCACCGCGGACCTGCCGCACCTGATCATCGCCTTCAAGAAGGCGGTCGAGCCACTCACCACGCACAGCCTCCAGGGCACCGGGGTCCAGCCGGTCGTACTCCGGATCGGGAGCATCTAGGGACCCCCTTCGATGAGGGGGCGGGCATGGATGGTGTGATTGATGCGCGTGCCTGTCAGCAGAGCCTGACACGCACGCGCCTGTCAACCCAGCTTTTTCAGCCTGACAGCCTGCTTGAGGAAGACGATGCCGTCGATCATGTTGAGCTGGGCCGGGTCCAGCGGGAAATAGGCGAAATCGGGGGAGGTACGCGGGGCGGGCTTCGTGATGGCGTCGGCCAGGCGGCGGGCGTCGATGAGAGAGTGGTCCCACGGGAGCGTGGACAGGATGCCCTCGACGGTGTCCGGGGGCGGGGTGTTGTCGCCGACCATGCCGAGGGCGGAGGCCAGGAAGGCGTACCGGTCGCCCAGGTGCGCTTCGGTGATCGCCCCCGCGCTCCACCACTCCAGCGTCTGGCCGCCGAACGGCATGAGGCTCTTGTTCCGCTGCAGGTGGAGGTTGTGGCAGAAGACCAGGGCGGGGCCTTGCCCGGCGACGGCGCGCAGGTTGGCGGCCATCATCGCGTCCCGTAGGGCCGACAGCCTGCCTATCCGGGCCGGGGACGTGTCGGCCATCCAGTGGTGGTAGCGGAGCAGGCCGACGGCGGTGCGCCCGTACAGCGCCGCCCGCTCCCTGTCCTCCGCGCTCAGCCGCGGCACCTGAGTGTCGAGCAGTGCCACCAGGTCGTCGGCAAGCAGCCGCACCCGCTGGGCGTCGGCGGACTGGCCGATCGACTGGGACGGGTCCATGACCGTGGCCTCGTTCGTCCACCGGTCGTCCGGGCCGAGCAGCGCGTCGAGGGTTTCCATGGTGCAGGGGAGGGGGCCGTCGAGGAGGGCGTAGAGGGCGGTGAGCGCCTGGCGCGGGCTCTCGGCCCAATACTCCAGAGGGCCGTCGAAGCCGAAGAACCGGAGCTTTTCGTCATGCTCCTCGTTGTACGCGCGCATCCAGCGCACGAGCTCGCGGTTGGCCGGTGACGCGCCGAAGCCGTGGCTGAAGCCGCGTTCCATGACGTCATCGAGCGTGTCCGCGCCCGTCGTGATGTAGTCGTCCACCACGAGGCCCCTGAGGCAGTCGCTCTCGATGGCGAAGGACCGGTAGCCCTCGTGCTCGACCAGATGCCGGAAGATCTCGTTGCGCAGTTCGCCCAGCTCCCCCACGAAGTGCCTGGCCTCGCCCAGGCCGAGCAGCAGGGGCTTGGCGGGAAGCGACCGGAGGAACGCCGAGACGCCCGCGCCATCGAGCGGCCGGGCCGTGTCCTTGATATCCATACCTTCAACGGTATCGCTGAACTCTCGGTGTAAACTTTTCCATGAAATCCCCGCTCTCTTCGCGATGGACCTTCAATCGGTGATGCATCCATGAGGCCAGTGGACCTGGCGCGCGAGCACGGCCTGTCCACCCAGGCGATCAGGAACTACGAGGACGCCGGCATCCTGCCCGCCGCCGAACGCACCGTCCACGGCTATCGCACCTATACGCCGCTGCACGCGCAAGCCCTGCGCGCGTTCCTCGCCCTCGTGCCCGGGCACGGTCACCAGTCGGCCACGTCGATCATGCAGGCGGTCAACCGGGGTGCCACCGAGGACGCGCTGCGGCTCATCGACGAGAGCCACGGCCAACTCCTCGACGACCGCCGTACGCTCCAGGCCGTCGAAGCCGCGCTCCGCGATCTGGCGCCCGTGCCGCAGGAGCGCGGCGACACGTTCATCGGCCCCCTGGCCAGGAGGCTCGGCCTCCGCCCTGCCACCCTGCGCAAATGGGAGAACGCCGGGCTGGTCCGGCCGCGCCGCGATCCGCAGACGGGCTACCGGATCTACAGCGCGGCCGACGTACGGGACGTCCGGCTGGCCCACCAGCTCAGGCGGGGCGGCTACCTGCTGGAGCAGATCGCCCCGCTGATCGCTCAGGTCCGCTCCGCCGGAGGCGTCGCCCCGCTGGAGTCGACCCTGCGCGACTGGCAGGCCCGCCTGTCCGCCCGGGGCCGCGCCATGCTCAAGGGCGCCGCCGACCTGGACGCGTACCTCCGCGCCCGCGAACCCTGAGGCCGGGTCACGTCCACCACAGGAAACGGCATGGCCACGGAAGGAAACCATGCATGAGCGACGGGGCATTTCGCCTGATCAATGGTTCAGCATTCGATCAAAGCAGCACGTGGTGCATGAGAATGTCGCGCAGTGGCGTCGTTGAATACTCAGGCCGAGGCGTGCACGGGATAGCCCAGTTCCCGCGGCCGGTCCACATCCCGCCGTACGGTCCGCATCGTGACGCCGAGCCGCTCCGCCGGCTCCGCGCCGGACCAGTCCCGGTGGGTCTGCAGGAGGGACAGCAATCTGAGGAGTCGAGCCGAGGTCTCCAACATGCTTTCAATCTTGCCCGCAACCTAGGACCGAACCCGTCCTAAGCGGCTCCTAAAGTCTTGGGCATGGCGAAAATCAACCCGTTCCGCATCGATATCCCGCAGGCCGACCTGGACGACCTCCGCGACCGCCTGGCCCGCACCCGCTGGCCGGACGAGCTGCCCGGCACCGGCTGGTCGTACGGCGTCCCGTCCTCGTACGCGAAGGAGCTGGCCGAGTACTGGCGGACGGCGTACGACTGGCGGAGGCAGGAGACGGCGCTCAACGAGTACCCGCAGTTCACCACTGAAATCGACGGCCAGAACATCCATTTCCTGCACGTCCGCTCTCCCGAGCCGGACGCGCTCCCGCTGATCCTCACGCACGGCTGGCCCGGTTCGATCGCCGAGTTCATGAAGATCATCGGCCCGCTCACCGACCCCCGCACCCACGGCGGCGACCCGGCCGACGCCTTCCATGTGGTGGCGCCCTCCCTCCCCGGCTTCGGGTTCTCCGGCCCCACCCGCGAGACCGGCTGGAACCTGCGCCGGGTGGCCCGAGCCTGGGCCGAGCTGATGAGCCGCCTCGGCTACGACCGGTACGGCGCCCAGGGAGGCGACACCGGCTCGGTGGTCTCTCCCGAGCTCGGCCGTGTCGCCCCGGACAACGTCATCGGCGTCCACGTCAACGGCGCTCTGGGCTTCCCGACCTTCGAACCCGACGAGCTGGAAGGTCTCACACAGGCAGAGCAGGCCCGGCTGGCCCTCTACTCGGACCATGACCGCTCGGGCTACGCCATGATCCAGTCCACCCGCCCGCAGACGCTGGCCTTCGGCCTGCACGACTCCCCCGCCGGTCAGCTGACCTGGATCGTGGAGAAGTTCAAGGAGTGGACCGACCCCGCTCACGACCTCCCTGAAGAGGCCGTGGACCGCGACCAGATGCTCACCGACGTCACTATCTATTGGCTCACGGGCACCGCGGGGTCGTCAGCCCGCCTCTACAAGGAGGGCTCGACCGACTGGGGCCGGCCCGTCGAGAAGTCCGATGTTCCCACCGGGGTGGCGGTCTTCCCGGGCGACGCCGGGATCCGCCGCGTCGCCGAACGCGAGCACAACGTGGTCCACTGGTCGGAGTTCGACCGGGGCGGCCACTTCGCCGCGATGGAAGCACCGGACCTGCTGGTCACTGATATCCGCGCGTTCTTCCGGCCGGTCCGCTGACCCGCCCCGTGCACCCCGCTGACCACCCGTCGTGAAGGGGATCGCCAAGGAGGACTGCCCCACGCCCTTCGGATACAGCCCCCTGATCAACCTGGTCGCGCAGATCGGCGCCTTCGGCAAGAAGCCGCCGCTCAATGCGCGTGGGAGGTGACCACGCCGCGCGGGGTGCGGGCCAGGCCCAGTGCGGCGGCGGCCAGCAGGAGGGTGAAGCAGGCCGGCCCGGCGGTCTGGGCGAACTGGTGGTGTGCGGCGCCGATCACGGCGTCGATCAACTGGACTCCCGCGTTCAGGCCGAGCAGCAGCGCCAGTGGTCGCCAGGCCCGCAGTGCCGCGAACAAGGTCAGGCCACCGAGCAGCACGATGCTCCGCGCGGCCATATATGCGGCGAACACGCGCGGCGCCGAGGACTCCCCGCCGGGGACGAGGACTCCGGGCGCGACGAGCCCGGCGACGGTGAAGTACCCCGACGTCAGGACGGTCACGGCCGCCACGGTCAGGGCGAACGCACGCGAAAATCGATCGCTAACAGAATCATTCGGTAACCTAATCATATGGGGCACGCTAGCATCGTGGCCATGGCGCCGCAAGTGACCGACAGCCTCGCTTTCCTGCTGAGCAAGCTGGGGCAGGTGGCGTCCGAGCGGTTCGCGGTCCATCTCGCGCCTCTAGGCCTGCGCCCCCGACACTGCGCGGTGCTCCAGCTGCTGGCCGGCGCGCCGCTCGGCCAGCTCGCGCTCGCCAAGACCATCAGCGTGGCCCCCAGCGTCGTGGTCGACATGCTGGACGAGTTGGAGGCCCTGGGCGCGGTACGGCGGGTGCGCGACACGGCCGACCGCCGCAGGCAAGTCGTCGAGATCACCGACAAGGGACGCGAACTCGGCCGGTCCGCCGCGCTGGCCGCCGCGCAGGTGGACGCCGAGCTCCTTGGCGCACTTGAGCCGGGGAGGGAAGGCGAGCTGCGCAAAACGCTGACTGCGGCCGCCGGCACGCTCGGCCTGCTGCCACCCCGCTGACCTCGTGATGTGCGCGACGTTCTCGAGCGGGCGATCAACCGGCTGAAGACCTTCCGGGCCGGGGCCGGCGGTGAAGAGGGGTCCCGGTAGTCCTGACGAAACTTTCGTCGGATATGCCCTTGATCTGCGGATATGACGGGACTCTGTAGCTGGGGATGAGATCGCTTGCTGGTGGGTCATGAGGAGGCGGCGGCCTGCCACTGGCGCAGGGGGCGGCGCTGGCGGCGCCGGCGCCGCCAGCGGCGAGGGAGCCGTCGGGGTTACGGTCGGGGCTGCCGAGGAGTTGGCGGGTGATCGAGGTCGAGGCCGGTGCGCTGCAGGAGGTGCGGTGCGGGGTCGTCGACGGGCTGGAGCCAGCGGTAGCCGTACTGCAGCATGACGGCGATGCGTGGCCGGCCGGAGGTGTTGATGCCGCCGGCGTGCCAGGTGCGGTTCTCGAACAGGACAGAACAGAACAGGACAACGTCGCATGGGCCTAGGCCGGGGGTGGTGGCCGTGGGCGGGTTCGCGCGCGGGGCGATGGCGGGCTGCTTGGGCAGGAGGTGGCTGCCGGGCAGGAACATGGTCAGGCCGCAGTCGGGGGTGATGTGGCCTGTCGTGTTCGGGTCGGACCGGGGCGCCCTGTCGTGATTGCTCACGATGGGTTTCCCCGGCCCGCCGCCGCGGCGTGCGTGTCTCCACGTACCGGGCGCTCCACATGCCTTACCCGCTGGTCAGCCACCTTCCCGGCCACCGGCTGAGAGCGTGAGAAGCGCTGGAAGCCGAGGCTGCCCGGTGAATCTCAGGGTATGGGCGATCTGCGCGTCGTCGGTCCCCGTTCGGGCGAGACCGGCCTCGGTTCATCTGTGATCACTGCTGAGAGGCCGCGATCCCGGTGAGGATGCGGCGCAAGCCGGACGAGAACTGTTCGGCCGGGCTCAGGTCGGCGGACCCGGTAAAGCGCGAGACCCGGGGAAATGCGCCGCTCTCGATGACCTTGCGCATGTAGGGGGCGACGTCGGCGCGCCACTCGTCCTCGGTCTGACCTGTGCGCCGCTGGGTCTCCTTCTCTGCGAGCTCGCGCATGACCGCGCCGCGCACGTAGTCCCTGATCAGTCCGACGGCCGAGCCCGCGTCGGCGATGTCGGAGGTCAGCGGGGCGGCCGCGGTGAGGGCGTGCTCCAGGCCGCGCAGCCAGTTGGGGCCGAGCGATGGCCGGGTCGCCAGCAGCGGGGCGAGCCAGGTGTGCCTCAGCCACAGCTCGCGCTCGTGGTGGGCGTACGCTTCGAGGTCGGCGCGCCAGTCTCCCGTCAGCGGCACGTGGTCGTCCTGCACCGCGTCGGCCATGAGGTCGAGCAGGTCGTCGCGGCTGTCCACGTAACGGTAGAGCGAGGTCGTACCGGTCGACAGCTCGGCGGCGACGCGGCGCATCGACAGCGCGTCGAGCCCCTCGGCGTCGGCGATGGCGACGGACGCGTCCACGATGCGCTCCACGCTCAGGGCCTGCCTTTTCGGCCGGTACGGCTCCCGCTCCCAGACAAGTGGCATGGACAGGAGTCTACCGAAGTGGGTACAGTGTTCCCATGAATGGGCACACTGTACCCACGGATGTTTTGATCGCCGGCGGCGGATCCGTCGGGCTGATGCTCGCGGTGCTGTTGCGCCACCACGGTGTCAAGCCCCTCGTCGTCGAGGAGAAGCCGGAGCTGTCGCACCACCCCAGGGCCACCGGCATCGGGCTGCGGTCGGTGGAGATCCTGCGCGAGGTCGGCCTGGAGCAGGCGGTCAACGAGGCCGCGGTCGATTTGCGGGCGGGGAAGATCAGGGGGCGCACGCTCGCCGAGGCCGACTTCACCGAAGGCGTGGCGTGGAAGACGAGAGGCGCGGCCGAGACCATCTACACGCCGGCCCGGATCCGCGGCACCTGCGCGCAGAACCGGTTCGACCGCGTGCTTATCACCAAGGCGGGCGACGTGGAGTTCGGCGTGGCGCTTGACTCGTTCGAGCAGGACTCCGACGGCGTCACGGCGACCCTGTCCGACGGACGTGTCGTACGGGCGCGCTATCTGGTGGCGGCCGACGGTGTGCGCAGCCGGCTCCGGCGGATCCTCGACATCGGCCTCACCGGCCCCGGTGTGCTCGGCCAGGAGACGACGAGCGTCCTGTTCGACGCTGATCTGCGTCCGCGCAAGCCGTTCGCCATGTGCAACATCGAGCATCCGGACGCGACCGGCCTGCTGGTGACCGTCGACGGCGAACGCGAGTGGGTCTTCCTCACCCGCCTCGGCACGGAGCCGACTCCGGAACTCATCCGCACCGCGCTCGGCGACCCGTCGATCGAGGTGGAGATCCGCAGCGTGCTGACGTTCCGGGGGCGGGGCCAGGTGGCCGATCGCCTCTCCGTCGGGCGGGTCTTCCTGGTGGGCGACGCGGCGCACGCCATCCCCCCACTGGGCGCGTTCGGGCTGAACGCCGGCATCGCCGACACACACAATCTGGCGTGGAAACTCGCGCACGTGCTGCGCGGTGAGGCCGGACCCGAGCTGCTGGAGACTTACCACGCGGAACGCCATCCGGTGGCCCTCATGACAATGGAGCAGGCGCGCCTGCGGTTCAACGATCCGTCCCTGCACTGGGGGAAGGACATGGCGGAGGCGCGCAAGGCAGCGGGGGCGATCAACGCGCCGGTGGTGCACATGGGCTACCGGTACGGCGGCGCGGAGCTCCCCTCCACCGAGGACGTCGCCCTCGACCTCGACGGGTCGCCGGGATCCCGCCTGCCGCACATGTGGGTGTCCGACGAGGTGTCCACGCTAGATCTCGTCGGATCGCAGTGGTGCGTACTCACGGCCGATCCCGGCGTGGAGGCCGACGTTCCGGTGCACGTCGTGGACGGCTGGCCATACGGGACGGTGCTGGTCCGCCCTGACGGTTTCGTGAGCCGTCCGTACAGCTAGAGCCTCTACGGAGTTGAGATCACAGGGATTTGCCTGCGCTCTGGTCTGCGGCCTTGGTAGGCCTTCGCCATGGCGCGTGGAGATCTCACCGATGAGGAGTGGTCCTTGATCGAGCCTCACTTGCCGCTGGGTGAGCGAGGCCCGATTCCGGATCTGCGGCGGCAGTTCAACGCGGTGATGTGGCAGTTTCGGACTGGCAACCCGTGGCGGGACCTGCCAGCCGCCGAGTACGGGCCCCGGTCCACGGTCTATGACCGGTTCCGCTCGTGGGCGGTGAGCGGTGTGTTCGGGCTGCTGACTCGGCGGGATCGCCTGGCCGAGCGGGTCGGCGAGCTCAGCGCACGGGTCAACGACTTCCTCGCCGGCGCCGTCGCCCTCGTTCGCGAGCGATTCGGTGGCCGGATCACGTACGCCGCCATCCCGCTCGAGCGCGTCGACTGGGCCTGTGGTGCAGCGTGGCCGAAGCGGGCAGGATCGGCAGGTCTGGGCGGCGAAACGAATCTGGACCAGCAGGGTGCGGGTGCTGCGGCCGGCGTGGGTGTCAGACCAGGACACGCTGGTGTGTCCTACGGGGCAGGTGGCCTGTCGCCGCTGATCGATCAGATGCTGCGGGCCGACCTGGACGCGCCGCCCAAGCAGTGGCACACCGCCAGGCGCATCTTCGACCGGCTGGCCGAGGAGCACGATGCGAACGCTCGCCCTTTTCGACGCTCAGAGCGTCGAGGATCTCACCGCGCTGCTGACCTCGGCGGGGGGCGCTGAGGTCGGGACGGTTACCGCTCCCGGACTGCGTAGGTCAGGTGGGTCACCCGCTGCGTCGGCTCCGCGCGGATCGGCTCCAGGGCCACGCGGCCCGCGTCCACGCCCTCGAACAGGCGGATTCCGGAGCCGAACAGCACGGGTGAGAGCGCGATCGAGAACTCGTCGATCAGGCCGGCGTTCAGGTACTCCAGGATCGTCGCGCCGCCGCCCGCGATGCGGACGTCTCGGTCGCCGGCGGCCTCGCGGGCCTGGTCGAGCGCGGACTCGATGCCGTCGTTGACGAAGTGGAAGGTGGTCCCACCCGGCCGCTCCCAGGGGTCACGCTTCTCGTGCGTCACGACGAAGACCGGCGTGTGGAACGGCGCCTCCTCCGGCCACATCTGCTCGCCGGCCTCGAACATGCGCTTGCCCATCACGCTCGCGCCGGTGCGCTCGAACGTCTCCCGCGCGATGTCGTTGTCGCGCCCTTCCTCGCCGCCCCCGCCGAGCTTCAGGTTCTCCCGGAAGAACCGCAGCGGGAATATCCACCGCTGCAGTTCCATCCACTGCTGCCCCATCAAATCCTCAGAGGACTCGGGTGCGATGAAACCGTCCAGCGACATCGACACGCTGAAGAACACCTTCCCGGCCATCAGCCCTCAACTCCCTTCCGAACGATCTCGGTGACGTAGGCGGCCAGGTTGCTCAGGGTCTGCCGGCCGCCCTCGATCGCGTGGTGCTTCTCGACCGCTTCGTCGCGCAGCTCCTTGGTGGGGAACACCGTGCGCATCTCGATCCGGGTCGCCGCCCCGTGGGGCGCGAACGCGAGGACCGACTCGAAGGCGTTCGGGTCGCCGAGGTATTCGCCGTGCAACAGCGCGATCCCCTCCGGCGGGACGATCTCGGTCCAGGTGATCCACTCCTGGTAGTCCGTCCCGTCCGGCCCGTGCATCACGAAGTCCCACACCCCGCCGACGCGGAACTCGAAGGACCGCGTGGTGGTGGTGAACCCCTCCGGCCCCCACCACCGCGACAGGTGCCGCACCTCGGTGAACGCCTCGAACACCAGCTCCCGTGGGGCGTCGATGACCCGTGAGATCACAACCTCGCGGTCGGCCGTCGCGGACTGCGCCGGCGCTCCTTGTCCCGTCTCGCTCATCAGTTACTTCCGTCCTGTCTTGCCTGCTTGAGGTCCTGCACGTACGCGTCCAGCCGGTCGAAGCTCTCGTTCCAGAACCGCTCGAATCCGCCGGTCCACTCGTGGACCGGTCGCAGCCCGCGGGCGTCA
Source organism: Sphaerisporangium perillae (assembly GCF_023276435.1). Taxonomy (GTDB): domain Bacteria; phylum Actinomycetota; class Actinomycetes; order Streptosporangiales; family Streptosporangiaceae; genus Sphaerisporangium; species Sphaerisporangium perillae. The sequence continues at coordinate 6,983 of NZ_JALLPO010000002.1, read as the reverse complement.
AGGCCGTATAAGCGTTGCTTGCCTGCCTTGCGGTCCCGCACCAGCCCCACCTCCCGGAGCACCCGCAGGTGTTTGGACGCCCCCGGCTGGGTCATCCCCAGCTCCTGGGCCAATTCGGTCACCGGCCGCTCACCCGCCCGCAGCAGCACCAGGATCTCCCGGCGCTGCGGCTCGGCGATCGCGTTGAAGACGTCCGACGTCGTCGCTGCTCGTGCCATAGGCGCCATCATATGCCGATATCGGCATGCGTCAATCCAGGGGAATCAGGCGGGTCGTGTCGATGACGATCGTGACCCTTGCCCGTCACCGCCGCAGTAAATACCGGATTTACTGCGGAAGCCGCCCGCGCTGTGCCATCGCGCGCCGACCGGCCGGCCACCTACGCCGACGCCGTGGAGGCGTATCTCCGCTCGGCCGGGATTGGTGCCTCCTCCCGGCGCGTCTACCGGATCTCGCTGCTGTCCTGGGCGTGGCTGGCCGCCGGGCAGCAGCCGCCACCCGGCCGAGAGCGCCGCGGTGCCGCTCCGCCCGCTGCGGCGTTCGCCGCGCTCGACGACCAGGCGGCGGCCGAGGTGCTCGCCGAGGCCTTCGCGCGGCGGGCGGCACTGGTCGACGCCGACACCGTCAACCGGGAGCTGTCGGTGCTGAAGGCGGCCATCGCCTGGTGGCGCCAGCGCGGCTGGCTGGCCGGCAACCCGATCATCGGCATCGAGCGGCGTCCCGCGCCGCCGGACCGGACCCGGGCGCTGTCGCGCGAGCAGATCGCCGCCCTGTTCGCGGCGAAGGCGCCGCTGCGGGAACGGACGCTGTGCAAGGCCCTGTATGAGACGTGCGCCCGGGCCGAGGAAATCCTCTGCCTCGATGTGGAGGACCTGCTGCTGGCCGACAAGCGGGGCCGCGTCACCTCCAAGGGCGGCACCATCGACTGGGTGCACTGGCAGTCCGGCACCGCCCAGCTGCTGCCCCGCCTGCTCAAGGGCCGCACCTGCGGCCCGGTCTTCCTCACCGACCGCCGCGCGCCCGCCCGCACCCCCAGCGGCGACGTGTGCCCCATCACCGGGAGGGCCCGGCTGTCGTATCGGCGCGCCGCCGAAATGTTCGAGGCACTCACCCGGCCATTGGCCCACCCCGGCATCACCGACCCGGCCGACCTCGCGACCCGCGGCGGGTGGACCTTGCACCAGCTACGTCATTCCTCCCTGACGCATGAGGCGGAAGACGGCACCAACACCCCCACCCTGCTGGCCCGCTCCCGGCACGCCTCCGTACGTTCCCTGGAGCGCTACGCCAAGCCCGGCGTCGACGCCGTCGCCGCCCATGTCGCCGCGCGCGACCCACTCCGGCGGGGCAACCGAGGGCGGGCGTGACTCCCACCGAGGGGGTTCTCAATTAATGTTGTCGCTGTGCCCGGGTGAAATATGGGCGAGCACCTCGTCCGGGACGTCACGGCTTTGGGCGCGCAGGTCGAGGACCGCCTTAGAATAATATTCTGTGGTCCAGGTCACCACACAGTTGGTCAACACGGTCAAACACCACGCCTGCTCGGTCTGCTGCGACAGGTGCGGCTTGGTGACCATGCCCTGCTGGGCGTAGTGCAGGTCACGGCGCAGCGCGTGCAGGGACTCGCCCTTGTTGAGCTGACGGGTGATCTTCCGCCGGTACGCCGGATCCGACAAATACTTCGCGGTGTGCACGGTACGGCGCAGCATCCCCCACTCCTTGAGCGCAGTGGCCAGGGTGTTTTGCCGGGAGGCCGCCGACCACTTGCCGACGATCAACGAAGCGGTGGCCTGCCCGAACTTCAGCGACCCGGCCATCCGCAGTAGATCCGGCCAGCACTCGGCCACCAGGTCCTCGTTCCACCGGGCGCCCAGCAGCGGCCCGGCGTGCGGGTAGCGCTTGCCGATCTCGGTCGGGGTGCCGTCCCGCGCCAAGGTGACCCGGGTCAGATCCCGCATCCGCGGCGTCAACGCCTTGCCCACCAAATCGAACAGGGCAAAGTTGATGAGCGTGGCACCGTGCGTATCGGTCGCGTGTTCGACGATCGGCAGATCGGTGGCGTTGCCGAGAAACTCATCGAGGGCGAAGTGCCCTTCCCGCGCCGTCGGCACGATGATCTTCGTGCCGTAGGTTGACCACTGGTCTGAGACATGGGTGTCGGTACCTGTCAATTTGATCAAGGCAGCTGAGCTGGTCTAATTCTGTGTCGGCTTTTCTTGTTCGTCCTTGTGGTCGAGGTTCTTAGGCTTGTTGATCCATGCTGGTCCGGGCAGGTCGGGCGGTGTGGGCATGCCGCCGGAGGCGAACCGCTCGGGATGGGTGGCCAGGACGCGGGCGCGCCGATCGCGGATGATGCCGGCCTGGCCGTAGTGCACGTCGGCGGGATGGTGGTAGCCGATCCCGGAGTGGTAGTGATCGTGGTTGTACCAGGTGTAGAACTGCTGGCAGAAGAGGCGAGCGTCCTCGATGGAGCCGAACCGGCCAGGGAAGGTCGGGCAGTACTTCAGGGTCTTGAAGCTCGCTTCGATGTGCGGGTTATCCCGAGCCGTCAACTCCTCAGGTTCACGACCCTGAAGATGGTCTGGTGAGAGTCACTCATCCGTTCCATCCGCTAGCCGGGCAGGTGCTGCAGTTCGTGGCCAGGTCGCGGTGCTGGAGCGGCGATGTGGTGTTCTATCTCGACGAGCAGGGCCGACGGCGGCTTATCCCCGCAGCGTGGACGGACGTGGTGGCCGATGACCCGTTTCGGGTCATGGCCGCGGGACGGTGTCCGTTCCGGACCGCGGACCTGGTGGCGCTGGCGGATCTGATCGATCGTCGGACCTCGTAACGCTCCCGGGCGCGGGCTCTGATCATGACCAGGAGTCTGCGCCGCGAACGTCAGAGGATTACGCCGCGTCGATCCATCCCTGTCCCGCAGTCCCGTCCGGCTATCCGCCTGGGCTGGTAGTTGTGCCTCGGGATCGGGGTGGCTGAGCTTGCCTTCCGGAACGCGCGGCGTAATCATCTGAGCATAGATCGTGACAGAGTTCCGGGAGAGAGCATGGATGGCAAGGCGGCGGTGCTGACAGCGGCCGGGGTGTTCTACCAGCGGGCCAGCGCGGTGGTCGATCCGCTGTTCTCCTCCTCGGCGTTCTTCGACCCGCGTGATCTCGTGCAGGTCAAGTACGAGATGGTCCGCAGGGTCCTGGTCGATCGGGTGCCGGTCACGGTGGCGGCCGCCGCGTTCGGCTTCTCCCGTGCCTCGTTCTATACCGCCGCTGCCGCACTGGACGCGGCGGGCCCGGCAGGGCTGGTGCCGGGCAAGCCCGGCCCAAAAGGGCCGCGCAAGCTGACCGAGCCGGTCATGGACCGGGTCGAGCAATGGCGGGCAGCCGATCCGAGTCTCAAGGGCCGGGCTCTGGCCAAACTCATCGAAGCCGAGTTCGGCTTCCCGGTGCATCCACGCTCGGTGGAGCGGGCGCTCACGCGACGACGCGAACCCCACGACCCGGAGACGGCGACTGGGCGCTGACCCCCTGCGACACGCCCAGCCCAGCCAAGATCAGCGAACACTACGAGAGCCTGCGCGCGGCGGTGCTCGGCGGCAGGGGAAACGGCCGGCGGCACGCCTGGAGCGTGCTGGCCCGCTCCGGCATGGCGGCGTGGGCGGCGGCCGTGGCCCTCATCTCGACCCCGCGTCGTGGTCTGGCACCGGAGCCGGACCGGCCGACGACAGCGGTCCTGCCGGACGGCGGGCGGTGCGCGCATCTGGTGGATGTGCTGGCCGCGCTCGTCATGGCCGCCGCGCCAGGCGCGCCGGCACCGATGGCCCTGAACTCAGACGGTGGGAGGCGATTATGCATCGAGACATGACCGGATCGGCGAAGGTGACCGCCGAGCATCTGCGGCGCGATGCCTACCTGTATGTCCGTCAGTCGTCGCTGAAACAGGTGGCCAACAACACCGAGTCGACCTGGCGGCAGTACGACCTGCGAGGCCGGGCAATCGCGCTGGGCTGGACCGACGCGCAGATCACCGTGATCGACACCGATCAGGGGCGCTCGGGTGCCAGTTCGGCCGATCGCGACGGGTTCCAACGCCTGGTCGCCGAGGTCGGCCTGGGCAGGGCCGGGATCGTGCTCGGGCTGGAGGTCTCCCGGCTGGCGCGCAACAACACCGACTGGCATCGGCTGCTGGAGATCTGCGCGTTGACTTCGACCCTGATCCTGGACGAGGACGGCCTCTATGACCCCAGGACGTTCAACGACCGGCTCGTGCTGGGCATGAAGGGCACCATGTCGGAGGCCGAGCTGCACCTGCTCGGCGCCCGGCTACGCGGTGGCCAGTTGTCCAAGGCCCGGCGCGGGGAGCTCAAGCAGGCCCTGCCCATCGGCTACTGCTATGACGGCGCCGACCACCCGGTCCTGGACCCCGACGCTCAGATCCGCGGCGCTGTGGAGCGGCTGTTCGCCCTGTTCGCCCAGACCGGCTCGGCCCGCGCCGTGGTCATGGCCTTCGGCCGGGACGGGCTGCTGTTCCCGGCGCGGATCCGGTCCGGGCCACGCAAGGGCCAGGTGGTGTGGGAGCCGCTCAAGCACTGGCGGGTGCTGTCGGTGCTGCACAATCCCTGCTACGCGGGGGCGTTCTGTTACGGGCGGCGCCGCACCATCCGCACCCCGGACGGCCGTATCGGGTCCGAGTTGCTGCCGCGCGACCAGTGGGACACGCTGATCGCCGACCACCACCCGGGATATATCAGCATCGGCCAGTGGGAAGCCAACCTGGTCCAACTGGTCGGCAACGCCCAGTCCCGGGGCCAGGAACGCAAAGCCGGGCCGCCCCGCGAGGGCCCGGCCCTGCTGCAGGGCCTGGTGCTCTGTGGCCGATGCGGCCACCGGATGACGGTGGGCTACCGCCAGTACCGCGATCAGCTCTGGCCCGACTACCGGTGCATGACCGAGGCGATCCAGAACGGCACCCGTATCTGCCAGCGCATCCCCGGCGCCAAACTCGACCAGGCGGTCGCGGACCTGCTGCTTGCCCAGCTCACCCCACTGGCCGTGGAGACCGCCCTGGCCGTCACCGAGCAAATCGCCGCACGCGAGCAACAAGCCGACCAGTTGCGCGCTGCCCACCTCCAACGCGCCGAGCAGCGCGCGGATCTGGCCCGCCGCCGCTACCTGGCCGTCGACCCCGGCAACCGGCTGGTCGCCGACACCCTGGAGGCCGACTGGAACGCCGCCCTGCGCGAGGTGCGCGCAGCCAGACAGGAATACGACACGGCCACCAGCGCCGCCGTCCCCCTTCAGCAGGCCACCCGGACGCGCTTGACCGCGCTGGCCGCCGACGTCCACACGCTCTGGCACGACCCGGCCACCCCGATGCGGGAACGCAAACGCATCGCGCGCCTGCTCATCACCGACACCCTGGACAAGGCCGACAAGCTGACCGCCCGGATCCGGCTAAGCGGCGGGCAGAACCACACGCTCACTCTGGACAAGCCCGTCGGTGGCGGCAAATCCTGGCAAACCCACCCCGACACCGTCACATTGATCGACAAACTACTCGGCGAGTACACCCACCGGCAGATCGCCGCGATCCTCAACCAGCGCGGGATCCGCAGCGGCAAAGGCCGTGCCTACAACGCGCTGATGGTCCGCGACATCCGCGACGCCTACCAGTTGGTCCACCGCTACCAGCGGCTACGCGACCAGGGCCTGCTCACCGTGGAGGAGTACGCGCAGGCTGTGGGGACCACGCCCCAGACCGTGAAGATCTGGCGTCGCAACGGCCTGGTCACCGGGGTCGCTTACAACGACAAGAACGGCTACCTGTTCCCCGCACCCGGCCCTGACGCTCCACATCCGGCGCAGGGCAGACCCTTCGCAGACCGCCGGCCACCCGGCTTGGGTGCAGCTCTTCCGGAGGGAGCTCATCTGCCCAGTTCAAGCGTCTTATATGGAAGGGGCACCCTTGTGGCGGATTGACGGTGTCCGCCTGTGCAGGCATGATCTTGACTCGGTGATTCATCCAGAGGATCTGAGGGGCCTGGCCCTGTGACGGTCCGGCAACCTCCCCGGCGGGGAATCCGCGGGAAAGGTGCCAATGCCAGGAACGATGAGGGAGAGCTGATGAGCGTGCGGCTTGATGTTCCTGTCCTTGCCGGTGATTTGGTGCGGTTGGAGCCGCTGGCGATGCGACACGCGCCGGATCTCGCGGAGGCGGCCGAGGAGGATCGGTCGTCCTACGATTTCACGCTGGTGCCTCGCGCTCACGAGATACCGGACTACCTGGCGGCCCAACTCGCCCGCGACGGGCTGACCCCTTTCGCACAGGTTCGGCTCACCGACGGCAAGGCGGTGGGATGCACCGGCCTGTGGGATCCGCGCAGGTGGCCGGATCGGCCGGACCTGCGGGCGATCGAGATCGGCTTCACCTGGCTGGCCGCCTCGGCGCAGGGCACCGGGATCAATGCCGAGACGAAGCTCTTGCTGCTGTCGTATGCGTTCGACGCGCTCGGCGTTGCCCGCGTCGACTTGAAGACCGACGCCCGCAACCACCGCTGCCGCCGGGCCTTGGAGCGACTCGGCATCCCCTTTGAGGGCGTGCTGCGCGCTTGGTCCATGTCGTGGGCGCACGGCGAGGAGGGCAAGGTCCGTGACTCGGCCATGTTCGCAGTGGTCGCCACCGAATGGGCTACCGTCAAACCGGTACTGCAAGCCCGTCTCACCGCCGCGAGCTCCCGTTCGCCGGCCCTCTAAGAAGCTTCGGCTGGGTGACGGTGGCGATCAGGCGGTGAGGGCGGAATCGGAACCTGTCAATTTGATCAAGGCAGTTGAGCTGGGCTAATTCTGTGTCTGGTTCTCTGATGTGTTTCTGCTCGTTCGTGTGGTCTTGGTTGGGCTTGTTGATCCATGCCGGGCCGGGAAGGTCGGGCGGGGTAGGGGTGCCGCCACTGGCGAAGCGTTCGGGGTGAGTTGCCTGCGCGGCAGCCAGGACTC